>CAZBUJ010000081.1:0-25785 GCA_964495075.1 uncultured Phycisphaeraceae bacterium | reverse complement strand
ACTGGTAAGATAGCCAAGACGCGAGGCGTTGTCCGGCGCCGAAGGCGCGCCGTCGAGCGAGGCGGTGGATCTCGCGTGGAGCGGCGGCGTCCTCCGGCCGGCGTGGACGGTCGGAAGAACTCGAACGCGCCGCGGCTGAATTTCTCGCGAGCGCGCCGGGCCGGGATTTCGCTAAAACGAATAGGGGGAAGCGGCGAGCGCCGTCGAGGAGCCGACGTGCAGCGTCGCCGCGGCCGTGCCGTCGAGCAGTCGGGCCGGTATCCGGTGTGTTTCGTGGGGCTGGCGGCGGCCGCAAAAGCGCGTACCCGGGCAAGGATGACCCAGGGGCGGACGCGCCCGCGAGTTGAAAGGGTCGGTGCATCACTGCTTGGCGCAGGAAGGCTCCACCGTAGAGAGGAGGCGGATGAGCCGGCCCAGGGAACGAGTCGAGACGAGTGGGCAGGGTGACGCTGCGCGCGAGCTGCAAATCGTTGATTGCACATGCCGTCGAGGTGCGGTATCGGTGCCGGTGTTGTGTGCGCTGAGCCGGGCGACGGAGTCAGCGGTGAGGGGAAGTATCCACGCGCTGCAGCGGGGAGGGCTGCGTATCGAGCCGGATGAGAATGAGAACTACCGCATCCGAGCGGCCGTACCGGGCTTCGCGCTGCGGTTGACGGACGCCGAGGCGGCGGTGGCGTGGGGAAATTTATGGGCCTGGCGGACGTGTCCGTTGCGGACGGGCCACGTCGTGTCGCCCGCGGTGATGGAACGCGCGTGCCTGCTGCTCGAGCGGGCGTTGCGCCGATACCACCCGGAAAGCGAGGAGTTGGCCCGTCGTCTGACGGAAGGCGGCGAAACGCTCGACGAAGCGGCCAGCCGCCCGTCGTCCGCCGGACGGGCGGCCAAGCTGACGGGCAGCGTGCGAGCGGTCATGCGGCGGCTGCGCATCGTGGACCTGACGATGGCCGAGCAGATGGCCAACCGCGAAGCGATCGCCGAGGCGATGAACGTCAGCACGCGCACCGTAGCGCGGGACCTGGGGGTCATGGAGCGTGCCGGCCTGAGGCTGGCCTACCGTCGGGACGATCGCTGCTACCGGTTTGACTGTATGCATGGCTTCCTGAATCGGGAGCTCCGGTGCTCGGGCGGACCGGGCCACGTGGCCGCCCTGCTGGCGCTGTTCGATCCGGGTGACGAAACGAGGCGGTCGTCGCCGATGGGCTTCTGGCCCGAACGGAGCGCGGCGGCGAAGATGACCGCGAGCCTGATGAGGATCTCGGGGGAGCTTCGGCACACGGCCCAGGCGTCGAGGTAAGCGGCCCGGGGCTGCGCGAGCACCGGCCCAAGCCTCCCGAGTCGTTCGACAACTCATACACCCGCCGTCCCGAGCGGGACGAGGTCGGCAGGCTGGCCGTCTGGGCGACAGAGGCGGCCCTGCAGGCTTCGGCCGCCGCGGGGTGCTGTCAGTTGCGCTCCGCCGCGAGCCCCAAGACCCCTTGCACATCTTTACCATTGAAGCTATGCTATTTGTTAGGGAGGGCAGAGCCTGCGACGACGTGATCCGAGCGTGCCGTGTTATGGCGGTGCATCCAGGCCAACCATCTGTGAGTTGAGCGCGCGGTGGGTGTTCGAGACCCACTGTGGTGGTGTGCCGTGCCAGCTTCTTCGTCGTCGCGCAGGTGTCAGTCGCGCGAGGGTCAATTGCCGTGCGGCTCGATTGCCAACGATCTTCGATGGCGCGGCGCGCACGGAATTGGAGGGCTGGACGCCTGGGATGTTCGCCTGTGGCGGAGGAGGGACTGTCATGTCTGAGAGACGCGGAGCAGTGGATGAAGTTGCGCTACAGGCATTTCTCACGGCGGATTCCGAGCGGCTGCGCCGCTACATCACGTCGAGGATCCCGCCCGATCTGCGAGCGGTGGCGTCGCCGGACGATCTGTTGCAGGAAGTATGGATCAGCGCCTTTCGTGGTCTTTCGGAGTTCCGGGCGGACGGGCCAGACGCACTGGCGCGCTGGTCGACGACGCTCGCGAATCGGAGGCTGATCGACACGTTCAAGGCGGCCCGCGCGTTGAAACGGCGCGGCGCCCGTCGGGCGGTCCGGCTCGAGTACGATCGTGAGTCCTCCATGGTGACGCTCTTTGATCGGGTGGCCCCGTGTCTCCAGACGCCCAGCAGCGAGGTCTCGGCGAAGGAGGCGGCCCGGGCGATTCGCATTGCCCTGGCCAGCCTGCCGGACGACCATCGGCGTGTGATTTGGATGCGGCACATCGAGGGGCATTCGATTGCCGAGATCGCCGAGGTGTTGCATAGAACCGAGGCTGCCGTCGGCAGCCTGCTCTTCCGGGCACGGAAACAACTGGGCACTCGCCTCGGCCGCGCCAGCAAGTTCTTCAGCGACGTATCGTCAGCCGGGGACCGGACTTCCTAGGGTATCCTTGAGCCATGTCTCACTCGAGCGGCGATCGGAGTGCTTCGAGTCGCGCCGCAGATGCCAGTCGCGGCGACCGGGCCGCCGAGATCAACCGGGTGGTGGCTGAGGTCATCCGTCGACGCAAGGAGGGTGGGTGCATCGACGATTCGACGGTGCTGAAGGAACATCCTCACCTCATGCCTGAACTGGCCAACCGGTTGCAGACGCTTCGTGCGGTCGAGGCGGCCGCCGACGCCGCCGCCCACGGGCCCGAGGAAGCGAAGTCAAGCGGCGACCGCGAGGCCGCGTTTGAAGAGGACTATCGGTTCCTCGGAGAGGCCCTCGACGACTACGAACTGCTGGAGCGCCTCCACTACGGCGGGCAGGGCGTTGTCTACAGGGCGGTCCAGCGCTCCACCCGCCGAACGGTCGCGGTCAAAGTCCTGCTCCATGGGCCGCTGGCGTCCGAACGCCAGCGCCAGCGCTTCGCGCGGGAGGTGGACTTGATCGCGCGGCTGCGGCACCCCAATATCGTCACGCTGTACGAAAGCGGCGCGGTGCGCGGTCGGCATTTCTTCGCGATGGAGTTCGTCGATGGGTTGCCTCTCGACGATTACTTCCTCCTCCACCGGCCAACGGCCCGCGAGCGCGTCCGGTTGTTCGCGATCATCTGCCGCGGGGTCAGCTACGCCCATCAGCGCGGCATTATTCACCGAGACCTGAAGCCCGCCAACATCCTGGTTGATTCCGACGGGGTACCGCACATTCTCGATTTCGGTCTGGCCAAGGAACTCACCGAGCCCCAGGGCACGGGCAGCGCGGCGTCCCTTTCGATCCCGGGGCAGGTGTTCGGCACGCTCCCCTATCTCAGTCCGGAGCAAGCGAGCGGCCTGGTCGACGACGTTGATGTTCGGTCGGATGTCTACTCGCTGGGTGTTGTGCTGTACGAGGCCCTGGCCGGCGCCTTCCCCTACGCGGTCGAAGGCAGTCCGGACGTAGTCCGCACGAACATTCTGATTCACGAACCGCGACGCCTGCGAAAGGCGCTGTCGCAAGGGGACTTCCCCAGCGGTTTGCGTCTCGACGAGATAGACAACGACCTGGAGGCGATCGTCCGCAAGGCCCTCGAGAAGGACAAGGCCGCGCGGTACCAGTCGGCGGCCGCGTTTGCGGAGGACCTGGAGCGTTACCTCGCCGGCGACGCCGTCCAGGCCAAGGCGGACCGCAGCTTCTACCTGGTTCGCAAGGCCCTGCGAAGGTACCGGACCCACGTCGCGATCGGCGCCAGCTTCGTCTTGCTGTTGGGCGCCTCTTCCATCAGCGTGACGGGAATGTGGCTTCGGGCACGGACCGAGCGTGATACGGCTCGGCAGGTCGCCAAGATTGCCCACTCGACGCTGGATTCCGTGGTGAGTGAGATCGAGACGTCGATCCGTCCGCTCGCGGGCGGGACCGACGTCCGGGACAGACTTCTCGATCACGTGGACGGTAATCTCGCACGTTTGCGGCCGCTCGTCGCGTCGGACGGGGCGCTGGACGACGTGCTGGCGGCCCTGAACGAGAAACAAGGAGACATCGCCTACGCGCAGGGCAGACGCGAGGACGCGGCCGGACACTTCCAGGCGTTTCTTGAAGGCAGCCTCCGGTTGGCGCAAACAAAGCCGGCGGACGACCGTCTCCTGGAAGCGGTTGTCCGGGCACACCGGAAACTGGCGCCTGTCTCGGACGAAGCGGATGTTCACTTTCGGAAGGCGGTCGAGATCGGTGAAGAACTATTCCGCCGGCAGCCGGACGACAAGGAGTTGGGACAGGAACTGTGCGAGACGCTGATCGAGTTCGGCCGTTATCTTTACCTCGCCGGAAGATATGACGAAGCAATGACACCACTGAACGAGGCCCGCTCCATTCCGGAACGCGAGGTTGATGGAGGCCGGGCCGGCGAGCGATGGATCGCTCTATTGGCGTCAGCCCATGAATGGAGTGGCGAGGTCCAAATCAGGCTCGGTCGAGGGGACGACGCAGCCGAATCGTTCGAGAAGTCATTGCGTCTTCGCGACGGGCTCACGGCGATGCGGCCAGCGGACGTGGAACTTCGGCATGAGCGTCTTCTGTCCTGTCTCAAGCTTGCCACGCTGCGCAGTGACAACGGTCAAAAGGACAAGGCGCTCAACCTGTTTGAGCAGGCGGTGAGCACCGGCACGTACCTCACAACGGTTGACCCCACCGTGGCGACGTGGAAGCGGGACCTCTACGCCGCACACCACCGCCTGGCTTGTCTGTACCTGCAATCGGACGACGCTGGGAACGCCCAGCCGCATTGCGAATCGGCCGTCGAGCTCGCAACGAGCCTCGTGCAAGCAGAGCCCGAAAACCCCGTGTGGCGTCAAATCCTGGCGTTCTCCTGGAAGCTCCGCGGCAGGGTTCTTCTGGCTCAGAACAAACCGCAGTCGGCGTGCCGGGATCTGGAGAAGGCGGTGGCCGAGTTTGGCCGTCTGGCATCCGCGGACGCCGGCAAACCCGCGATCCGGGCCAACCTGGCCTACGCGCACGATTGGCTGGGCAAGTGTTACGGCAAGCTGGGGCGATCGGAGGCAGCGCTGCGGCAATACGTGGCCGCGTTGGTGATCCGCGAAAATCTGCTGCGAGAGCAACCAGACGTCACCGAACGGCAGTTGAACTTCATTGTGTCACGCAGCAAGATCGCAGACTGGCTTCGCGACAAGCGAACAGCGGAAAGCGACAAGATCGCCTTGCGAATCTACACGCAAGCGGAGGCGTCCCTCCTCGCCTTGCGCAACTCGGGCCGACTGGCGGGGCAGGAGGGAAAGCACGACCCATGGCTAACCGAAGTTCGCCAGCATATCGCCGAGATCAGGGCGCGGCAGGGTGGGGTGGCGAATGCCGCGATGTTCGCGACCTTCGTCACCCCACTCGCTCGCTGAGCCGGCGCTCTTGCAGTTTTTGGGCAGAAATCGGTTCGTTCCGTCCGCGAGCCTAGCCGGCGGGCGGATAGTCGTCGTCATCGATTTGCGTTGTTTCGGCGACGCCTTGGTGGTAGGGGTCCGGCTCGCCGACCAGGTCAAGCTCAAAATCAAGGGCGCCGACGCTGCCGTTGTACATTTGTTGGCATGCGGCATCGCACGTATTGCCCTCAAGGACATAGTCCAGATCCGTTTGCGTCCCACCTTGGGCACTCGCCGTGCCATAGATCAACGGCGGTGTGTCGAATTCCCAGATTTGGGGAGCTTGCGGATCAACATGCTCGACCCACCAGAGCCCACTCGTCGTCTCGACATTGGGCGCGGCATCTGCCCACTCGTTGATCGTAGCTCCATTCGAGTCGATTTCCCGGACAGCGATGTCCGTAACGTCCCAGGCGACCCAGTCTTGGTCGATGTCGACCGCCTGTATCTTAACGGTAATGGTGAACACAATGTCGCTCTCGGGATCGGTCGGGACGTCGCGGATGTAGAAAGTGGGGGCCATGGCGGCGGGCAAGTCGGCCTTGGCCGTGACGTCGGTGATTCCAACCAGGATTACCGCAATGGCTAGGATCGCTACTGATTGTGTGCGCATGATTGCCTCTCTTTCGGAAACGAGGCGACATCGCTGCATGCGGGCAGACTCCCCCGCGCCAGGGGCGGATCCTGCGCCCATACACACCGGTCATCTCGCGAATCGCCTCAATGATCACGTAACCAAGGTGAGCGGGGCTACGATGCTCGCCACCTTCAGGGAGGGGACCGCCCTGGGTTCCGTCGCGATGGATACGTCGAGGTGGACCTCCAAGATGAATAGCGAGACTTGCCGCCGGTGCGCTCGCGGGATCCTAAGACAATGATCGGCCCGGTGGAACGTGGTGGGGAATCGTGCGTATGATCGTGACGCCGTGTTCAGGTGGGGGGTTCATTCTGAGGGTTGGGCCGGGCGACGTCACCGTACGCGGTTGCATTCCTTGGCTGCCCTTACCCGCGTGGATTCTCCAGGGTGATACCCGACGTACCGGATCCTACTCCGAAGACCCGCGTCGGAGAGCGAACACGCTACCACCCAGACGTGCCTTCGACCGCAGCCAGATAGGCCTTCACCAGGTGCCAGTCCTTTTGGCAACCCTCCGGGAAACCGGAGAACGCGCTAAGCTCGCCGTCGTTCAACCCGGCGAGAAGCCGTCCGACCGCGGCACTCGCCTCCTTGTCGTATCGTTGAAGCAGCACGCTCAAGACCCGCCCGCCCTCCCCGTCGCCGCGGCCTGGGCCGCCGCAGGCCGCAAGCGCCATAACCTGCCAGATGCAGGCCTCGAATACCTGCCTGCGTTCTCGGAACAGCAGTTGATCCTCCTGCCCGACCGCCTCTATACAGGCGTCGCCGGACGCCGCCAGGGACTTGCACACGCCGCGCCACCGCTGCAACATTTCCTCTTCCCTCTCTTGCCTTTCGCGGGCGTCTGCCCACAGCTTGTAGCGCTGGGCAATCACAGATCCAAGCAAGAAAGCAACGAACAACTTGCCGACCGCAACGCACTCCCTGTACCATTCGGTCGTGAACTTCGCCTTGTCCCATTCAAGCTCCTCGATCCAGAGGAGCGGCGCAAACATGGCCACGATCCACAGAACACCCACGACAATTGCGGCCTTGACTAGTGTAGTCACTTCCAGCGCTCACACCGATCCACGGCACGGACACCCACTCACGGCTCGTTCGTTTCGGCCGAGAGCTCCACGGGGCTTCAGATCAAGCTGTGCCATCCGCGGTGCACTGCATTCGAAATGCCTTGTGCGAGTCTTCGATCGTCGCTAACAGCCGCCTGTACCCTTCGATGGACCCCGGGGACATCTCGCGCTTTTCGCCAAAGGTGATCATAGCGGTGACGGGAGCATGCGAGACGTACGGATTGGCATCCGAGTCAGCGGAAAACGCCTCGCGCATTTGCGATCTTTGGGCGGCATTCAAGCTCCTCAGGAACACGTCCTCCTCCGCGAAGACCAACGTCAAGAACTTGCAGACTTCCTCGTAACGCTCCTGCCGGTGGTCGAGATCAATACAACTTCGAAGGCCCTCGGTGCCGTCCAGCATGACATCATCCTTCATGTACATGAGGTACTCGAAGTACTGGCTCAGCTCATCCAAGTAATACTCGCCTGTGCTCGTCAGCTCGATCGCCTCCAACCTGGTCGCATCCTGGTCGTTGGTGACCTTGTAATACTGCGGCGAGATGAGCAGGTTGCACTGCAAGAAACGCCGCAACGCTCTGCAAAGGGCACGTTCCAGATTGGCCGGTGCCTCGGTATACAGCTTGGCGTAGGTGTCGCGAACACTGGCGAACGAGCATACCGTCTGGCGCCGGAGATGCCGGAGGAGGTGGATCCTGATCGTGCGATCATTCACGCCAAGCGAGTTATTGCAGTAGACGTTCATCATGCAGTCCCGTACGCGGGGGTCCGGGTGCCGCTTCGAGAAGTACGTCTTATGGTTGCACGTGATGACCGATGACAGCAAGACCCACAGGGCGCTGTCGTAGCGAACGTTGGCCCCGACCCGCTGACCCACGATGGCCCAGACCAGGTCGTGCATGTCCACGTAGCCCGAGGCGAAGTACTTGCGCACCAGGATGCCGAGCTTCCGCAGATTGCGGTACGAGATTTCCGACAACGCCTGCGTGCATGCCTGATTGAGCAACGCCTTGCACATCAACGTAAGAACTTCACGTGCGTTCTCATGTGTGATGAGACGTCCCTTTCGATCGGTGTACTCGAACCGAGCTGATTTCGTCTTCTCGAGAGCGGCGGCAAGACGCCGATCGAGGTATTCCGCGACGTCGCGTCCTTCCATGGAAACATGGATGTGCGGGAGGGTGTCCAGGAGGCCCCCGTGGTCTTCCGCGAGTTCATCGAACGTCCGCCTGCGCATCGATACAATCGTGCAGAGCCCGTATTTCTCCGCAAAGGTGTTGGCCTCATACAGGCCGACGCGGTGCACCTTCAACGAAAGGGGGTCGACATTGTCGTAGATCAACACGATGCTCTTGCCGAGGCAACTGGCGACGTAGCGCGCGACCATGAAGGGGAATTCACGGTGAGAAGCGGCGCGCGAACGCGCCTCGCGGACTCGTACCGACAACACACGCTCATCGCAGTCCGCGAAGGTGGTGCACAAATCGCGCTCCTCCTTGGTCAAGAATGAGAATTCGCGGGTCTGCTTGAGATACGCCCAGAGGGCTTCGTTCGTCACGTCGGAGAATGGTATGACGTTCTTGAGCAGAGCCTCGCGTGTAATCTCCCCGATCTTCGCGCTGAGTTCTCCCTCGGCCTTGTCGTCGTGTAATTCGTGTTTGTACCAGTCCACGTTGATGTACACCGGCAACATGCGTTGCTGGAGCGCCGGGCTCTGCTGCACGAGATACAGCCACACGTACTTCAGGAGGGATGTTTTCCCCCAGCCGATGGGGGCGGTGAGCAACAGAACACGGGTGGAGGCGAACGGGAAGGCGAGCAGATCTCGTTCGTTTATGCCGACGCGGACACGGGTTCCGAGGGCGTCCCCAAACAGGCCGCGAAGCCAGTCGTCCTTGTCGGCATTCGGGTACGTTCCGTTCGTTACGTACAGATCCCGATAGAACTCGGACTCCTCGGGCGTGAACTGGTAGACGTAGGCGTCCTGAGTGATCGTCTCCCGCGTGGCGTCGAAATCGCCGGGCGACATGATCGCCTTGTCGAGCTGTTCTTCGTAACGAATGTAAATCTGGTTGTTCTCGATCTTGTGGTATCGCGGGTTGTACGCGTCGGCCAGCTTCATGTCGTTTGCTTCCATTACGTGAGGTGGGTCAGGCTGCGAGAGGATTGGCATCCGCTTACCATGCTTGGCACCTTCAGCATGGGGGCCGCCATGGGCTCCGTCGCGATGGATGTGGGCGGTGGGCCTCCAAGATGAATAGCGAGACTTGCCGCCGGTGCGCTCACGGGATTCCCGGAGATCGACCTCCCCGGCGGAACGCCCGACAAGGACGGTTCCGAGCCGTACGGAATGGAGACCGGCACGGTGTTTCCAGTCTGCTCGATGAGTTGGCTGCAGAACATGATCGCCTGACAGACCACGTCACCCGTCGCGATCAATCGGTGTCGTGAAGGCGATGCCATGAGATTCCTGATGGTCGACGACGAGCGTCTTGCCTTGAATCGGTTGATGGCACTGCTCAGGCCATACGGCGAGTGCGACGCCGCCCTCCATGTCAACCAGGCTTGCGAGCTGTTCCAGGCCGCCGTGGCCAGGGAGAGACCCTGCGACCTGACGACCATCGACGTCGACATGCCCGACACGCCGGGAATCGAATTGCTGCGCCTCATCCGGGACACAGAACGCAGGTCCAGGGTCCGGCGAACCAAGATCATCGTGGTCCCGGCGAGCAACACCCGCAGCGATTAAAGCCGGACTTTGCTCTGTTCATTCCCGATCAATCAGCACAGCGAGATTATGGCATCGACCGGTTATACGTTATGATAGGGGTGACACTTCTGTGACCCGCTCGGGAGGAATCGCGATGGCCGGCGAGGCACCGTCTTCGCTGACCCAGCTCCTATGGTCCGCGAATCGGGGCGATACGGGGGCACGGGATCGACTGTGGAACACGGTCTACGACGAGCTTCACAAGCTGGCTCACGGCCGGGCGGCTCGCGAACGGCGGGGGGACGGACCGCAGACGACCTCCATCGTGCACGAGGCCTTCATCCGACTGTCGGCCGGGGAGAACCTCGACTTTGCCGACCGACGCCATTTCTACGGTGCGGCGGCGCGGGCCATGCGCCAGATCTGCATCGATCACGCGCGGAAGCGAGGACGACGGAAGCGAGGCGGGGACCGGAAGCTGGTCCCGATCGTCGTGGAGCCCGCCGCCCCGGCACAGGACGCCACCGAATTGCTCGCCATTGCGGAGGTGTTGGAGCGGCTCGAAGGCCTGGATCCTCGCAAGGCCGAGTTGATCGCCCTTCGATACTTCGCCGGCCTCACCGAGGAGGAGACGGCGTCGGTGCTCGGATTGTCGCGCCGGACCGTTCAGCTGGAGTGGCGGTTCGCGCGGGCTTGGCTCCATCGCGAGCTTTCGAAAGGCGACAGTGACGTACACCGTCCGCAACAGCAATGACCAACGACGCGCTGCAACGAGTTCAGGAGCTCTTCGCACAGGCCTTGGACCTGCCACCGGGCGAACGCCACTCCTTTCTGGCCGACGCGTGTAGGGACGATTCGACAGTTCGGGCAGAGGTCGAGTCCCTCTTGCGGCACGATGAGCAAGCGTCTGGCCGCTTCCTCGGAGACCCGGAAGGTGGAGACCCGATCCGCGGCGAGCGATCCGCAGGGACCACGGAATGTGTCGCGGCGGAGCCCGGGGCCACGCATGCGCCGTCCATCGAGGGCTACGAGATCATCCGCGAACTCCACCGGGGTGGCCAAGGCGTGGTCTACGAGGCCTTCGAGCGAGCGACGAAACGCAGGGTCGCCATCAAGGTGCTGGTGGAGGGCACGTGTGCGGGAAAACCAGCCCGGCGACGGTTCGAGCGGGAGATCGAACTCGTTGCCAGCCTCAAGCACCCGAACATCGTGTCGGTCTTTCACTCCGGAACAACGGCGGACGGCCAGCAATACTGCGTGATGGACTACGTGCGGGGCCGTCCCTTGCACGAGTTCGTGCGTGCGAGGAAGCTCACGCTCGAGAAGACCCTCCAACTGTTCGCGACGGTGTGCGAAGCCGTGAACTACGCCCACCAGAGAGGGGTCATGCATCGGGACCTCAAACCCGCCAACGTACTCGTGGAAAGCAACGGCAACCCGAAGGTGTTGGATTTCGGGCTGGCCAAGATGGTGGGAGGGCCGGAGCAAACACTCGTTTCGCTGACCGGTCACATTGTAGGTACGTTGCCGTACATGTCACCGGAGCAAGTTCGTGGCAATCCGGACGAGATTGACACCCGCACGGACGTGTACTCGCTGGGCGTGATCCTGTACGAGATCCTGACCGGTCAGTACCCGTACCCGGTCGTCGGGCAGATGGGCGACGTCCTCCACCACATTGCCGAGACGCCGCCGGCGCCGCCCAGTCGCCGCTGGAGGCGCGACTCGGGCGTGACGGAGCGAACCTCGAGAAGAATGCGCGCCGGGCAGTGCCCGGTCGACGACGAGGTCGAGACCATCGTTCTGCGGTCGCTGGCCAAAGACCGCGAGCGACGATACCAGGGCGCGGGCGAGCTTGCTCGCGACCTCGGCCATTACCTGGCCGGCGAGCCGATCGACGCCAAGCGCGACAGCGCGCTGTACATGCTGAAGACGAGTCTGCGGCGCTACCGACTGCCGGTGGCCGTGACCGCGGCATTCATCGCCCTTCTCGCCATCGGCGTCTGCGTGATATCATGGCTCTACGTGGGCCTGAATGACGCGTGGGAAAAGAACCGGCGGTTGGAGACGACAATCCGCGCGCAACAGCGACTCCTCGGCGCGGAGCTTCCATCGCAGCCCGATGAGCTGGATCGGCCTGCCGACCCGATACGGGTGGCGGAAGTGGCGTCGCTGGTCAAACTGATCGAGGCGGGCGACGCGGCCGGCGCGCTCACGGCCGCCAGCCGCAGTCTCGATCGAGAGCCAGCGAACGCGTTACTGCTCGCATCTCGCGGTTTCGCAAGCCTCAGGCTCTACGAGTCAACGAGAAGTGATGATGACCTCAACCGCGCGATCGCCGACTACCAAGAGGTAGCCGATCGCGACCCGCGGTTTCGCCCCGTGTCGCACGAGGGAATCGGCACCGCATACTTCCTTCGTGCGCGAGCGCGCAACGACGCGGGAGACCGCAACACGGCCGTGGGGGACCACGAAAAGGCTGCGGACGACTACCGAAGGGCCGCCGAGGGCTACCAAGAGGCCATCGACGAATACACCGAGGCGCTGGAGCTTCAACCCAACTTTCCGAGGGCGTACTCGAACCGGGGGCACGCGTATTTCAATACTGGCGACTACGCGAGTGCGGCATCGGATTACAAGGCGGCCGTCTCCGCGGGGCCTGCCGCACTCGGCAAACACGTGAGCGATGCCTGGCGTACTTGCCTCAACTACGGCGCGGCACTTCGTTTGCTGAACGAGACAAGAGCCGCCGTTGTGCCGCTGGAATGGGCGGTGCAGGCACAGCCGCAGGACGGGTACTTGGACATCGCCTTGGGACTTGTGTATCTCGATGTGGGCCGAACCGAGGACGCTGACGCCGCGTTCGAAGCCGCCGAGCGGAAGCAAGGCTCGGAGGAGTGGTACGGCAGGGTCGCCCGTTGTCTGCGAGGCGATCTGTCCGCCGACGACCTCGTTGCCACAGCGGCCGAGGAACCCGGTGAGGCGTGCGAGGCCTACTACTACGCGGCGGAAGCATTTGCCCGCGATGGGGAACGCGAGCGTGCAAGAGACTCGTTCGAGAAGTGTGTCTCAACGTGCGAGGACGCCGGGCGCCGGCGATATTACGAGTATCGGTGGGCACGATGGCGTTTGAACCCATCGGGCCGCCGGGAAGGCGCGGTGAGCAATCGGTGAAGCCGCGCGGGCTCGTGGTCGACCGGCTCAGCCGACAAGGCCATATGACCGATGCCCTGGCAAGTGCGCGGCGTGACAGGAGCGAGGCGATGGACAGGAAGTGCATGCACGGTTTCCTCCTTTGTGCTGCGGTTGTTTTCGCCAACGGGTGCCTATCGGGGTGCGACGGCGGCGGGCTCGGAGCGCGGGCCGGCGCCACCGGAGGAGAGAGTATCGGGAATCCAGTACCCGTGCCGCTGGATGACGTTCTCCGGATTGTCGGCGGGATGTGGGTCGATTCACCCATCGACCGCGTCGCCCGCAACCGAGTCTCCGCAAGAGACCCCGGGGGGCCGACGGTTGGCCCGCCCCGGGTCGTTGCCAACTCGCCCGACAGTTTTGACATCGAGATCACCGAGGTCGAGGCGCCATATACGTTGGGAGAGATTACGCAACTCCGCATCGCGGTGGACGAATTCCTCGGTCATTATGTACTTGACGTCAGCGCCGAGCACCGGACGGATTCCGGGAGTATGCTGGTGACCGTCGTCCGCGAACGCGCGCTGGATCATGAGTTCGTGCTCCAGCTTGTCGCCGTCGACGCTCAGGGACTCGAGGGCGAGATCGTCGAGGCGTCCACCGCCTTCTTCTCGGCCAGCGCGGGTGAGGATGCCATCGTATCGATCGGACGGGACGTAGAGCTCCACGCGGTTTTCACCGGAGGGACCGGGACGCCTCGGGTGGAGTGGACCCAGGTCGCCGGTCCAGGGGTGGCGCTCGATGACTCGCTTTCCGCGAGCACGACGTTTGTTCCAAAGGAAGCCGCCACCTATGTCATGCGGCTCGGGGCCGTCGATCCGACCGGGATTCTCGACGTCGATCTTGTCACGATTCTCGCGGTTGAGATGTTCACCGTCGAAGCGGGCGAATCGAGAGTCATCGTAGTGGGGGAAACAGTGGAGCTGCGCGGGTCCGCGGGCGGTGGTTCGGGGCAAGCGACCTTCGCCTGGACGGAGATCTCCCATCACGGTATCTCGATCGAGAACCCAGCCAGTCGCATCGCGACTTTTGTACCGCCGGAGGCGGGAGAATACGAGTTTCAGCTCACCGCCATCGATGAGGCACAGGGAGCCGCGTTCGACCGCGTCATCCATCTCGCGGTGGATGGACTTACCGCTCAGGCCAGTGCTCCGGCGGACGCAGCCCGGGGCGAGACCATTCAGCTTGTGGGCGAAGTGGCTGGTGGCTCGCCACCGTACGCGTTTCGCTGGTCGCAGCGTAGCGGTCCGACCGTCACAATCCGGGATCGCACGAACCAGACTGCGCTGGTCACGCTGACGGAGGTGGGCACCTACGAGTTTCGGTTGCTTGTCGAGGATTCAATGGCGTTTGACGCGAGCGCTGCCGCGACAACGGTCCAATGTGACGACGGCGTGTTCTGCAACGGCCAAGAGACGTGCCAGGACGGCGAGTGCCGAGCGGGGCCCGAACCGTGCCCGACGGGCGAGGAATGTGACGAAGTAAGCGATTCATGCACGCCGTGCGCATGCGACGACGGGGATCCGTGCACCGAGGACGCATGCGGTACGGACGGCGAGTGCGTTTTTACACCGAAAGTGTGCGACGACGGGCTTTACTGCAACGGGCTGGAGTTCTGTAACGAACGAGGTGAATGCGAGGCCGGTGAGATCCCCTGCTGCGGGAACCCGTGTAACGAGGCCAACGATGCCTGTGTGCTCGCCGTGGTACTCGTGTCGAGCCGGGACAACGACAAGGTCTTGGCTTATAACGGTTACACGGGGACCTACATCCGCGACCTCGTCGACGCTACGGACGGTATAGACTATCCCAACGGGATGGCATTTGACGACGACGGGTACTTCTACGTGGCCAACGTCGGGACAGACTCCGTATTCAAACGTTCATTGCTGACAGGCGAGCCGGTCCTGGAGTGCACGGGCGGTTTGTTGGACGGGCCGGACGGCGTGCTGCTCGGACCGGACATGCTGCTCGTCAGCAGTTACGCGACGGATAGCGTGGAGCGGTACGACCTGGCCAGTGGGGTGTGGCTGGATTCGTTTGTCCCGCCCGGCAGTGGCGGCCTCGATGCGCCTTCGGATCTGATCTGGTCCGGGGCAGGCAACCTGCTGGTCTCCAGCGGTCACTCAGACCAGGTCCTAGAGTACGATGGCTCAACGGGCGGCTTCGTTGGCGTTCGAGCGGGGGGCGACAGGCTCGACTATCCGTACGGCCTGCTGGAGGACGGTTCCGGGGATCTGCTGGTCGCGAGCTACTCCACCGACGAGATTCTGCGCTACGAGCCGGATGGCACGTATCTGGGCCCGTGCGTGACGGCCGGCAGCGGTGGGCTGGATATGCCCACCGACCTCGCCTGGGCGTCGAACGGTGATCTGCTGGTCGCCAGCGGCGGCACCAACCGCATCCTGGCGTACGACCGCGACACGTGCGGCTATATCGGCCCCTTCAGCATTGGCGGCGTTCTGGCCCGGCCAAATCACATCGCGACGACGACGGTGCTGGACCCCGACTGCAACTGCAACGGCATCATCGATCAGTGGGACATCGACACGGGCCCGAGCGAGGACGTGAACGGCAACGGCGTACCGGATGAGTGCGAGTCGTGAATGCGGCCGTCTTGTCAGTCGAAGGACGCGGCGAGCGGTTCGCGTGCCCGACGCCATCACGCCGCTCACGGACGAGCGACGATATGACCGGTTGGCCGGTGAGACGGTTCCCCGGCCTGCATAGTGCACGAGGCGGCGTCAGTCTGCGTATGAACAGGGCCGCTCGGCGGGATACGGTGGGCCCCGGCACAGTGCGTTGCGGCCCAGGCCGTGTGTGCTTAAGTGGCGTTTGGCGCCCGGGCACGACGGCGGCTGAGGCCGGACACAAGCGCGACTCCGAGCCAAGCGGCGGGCCCCGAGGAGGTTGTCAAAATGGCCTGTTCCAAGCACGTGCGAGTCCGACACGACCATCCCGAGCAGGAAACAGAGATTGCGCGTCCGGGTGATCTCCGGTGGGTGAACTGGCTGTTTCCATTCGCGGGGCTCGTGTCGCTGATATGGGTTTTCATCCGCGTCGCGCCCAAACCTTCACGGGTGGCCTATCCATGCCAGCGAGTAACGCTCCCGCTGGCCGGGGGATTCCTGTTGTGGTTGGGGAGCGTGGTTGGGTCGGCCCTGGCCTACCGTCAGGCGAAACTGCTTTATCGTCGGTCGAAGCCGGCTCTCGCGGCCGCGTGCCTGGCCCTGGCCGGGGCGGCGGGGCTGATTGCCTTGTTCCGAACGCCGGCCGGACCCGTTGTGGCGGCCGATCTCCGGTCCAATGATCCGATCGGCGACGCCCGCGGAATTCATCCGGGGCGCGTGGTCTGGGTGCACGATGCGCATGCCACGGATTGGGAGGGAACCGACGAGGACGGCGCAGACATCGGCGATGGCTATTGGTGGGAAGAAGAGAATACCGACCAGGAGGCCGTGGATGCCATGGTGTCTCGAGCCGTTCGGGAACTGGCCGGCGAGGCCACCGCCGCCGCCGCCTGGGACGCTGTCTTTCGCCACTTCAACACGACGAAGGGTAAAGGTGATGTAGGGTACGTGGAGGGCGAGCGAATCACCGTCAAGGTCAATCTGGTAACCGCCAACCGCCTGCACGACAACGTCGATGCGGAAGGGAATCAGACGCGCTGGCTGGGCTGGGTGAATACTTCGCCGCAGATGATTGTAGCGCTGTTGGATCAGTTGGTGAATGTGGTCGGCGCGGCCGAGGAGGACATCACGGTCGGGGACACGACGGCCTACTTTCCGAATCACTATTGGGATTACTGCCACGGCCGGTTTCCCGGAGTACATTATCTGGATTGGAGTGGTACGTTGGACCGCCGCGGTGCGGTATCGTCCGAGGGACAGCCCTGTGAGACGCCGGTATTCTGGAGCGGTCCCGGAGCCGGCGACGCATTGCAGGATTACTTGCCCGTCAGTTACGCTGAGGCGGAATACCTGATCAACTTTGCGTGCTTGAAAGGCCACGGGGCGGGAGTCACGCTTTGTGCCAAGAACCACTATGGCTCGTTTATCCGAATCCCGAATGAAGCAGGCTACTACAACTTGCATCTGAGCCTGCCCCCTGCTCGTTACAGTCCTGGCATGGGGCACTACCGGGCACTGGTCGACATCATGGGGCATTCGAGCCTGGGCGGGGCCACGTTGCTCCACTTCATCGATGGTCTCTACGGGGGATACTGGTGGGAGGGGCACCCGTACCAGTGGGAGATGTCGCCCTTTAACGACGACTGGCCTTCCAGCCTGTTTGTTTCTCAGGATCCGGTGGCCATCGACTCCGTGGCGTATGATTTTCTGCTGGAGGAGTGGCCTCACGTTGTTGCCGCGGCGGAAATGGAGGGCGGAGCCGAGGACTACCTGCATGAAGCGGCGTTGGCGGACGACCCCCCTTCGGGAACGGCATACGATCCGGACGGGGCGGGACAAGGCCTGCCCAGCCTGGGTGTTCACGAGCATTGGAACAACCCGCAGGACAAACAATACAGCCGGAATCTCGGCACCGGCGACGGGATCGAGTTGGTGGCCGTCATGATCTCGGCCGACGGCGACGTCGACAACGACGGCCAGGTCGATCTCGGCGACTTCGCGGTTTTCGCTCTTTGCATGGCCGGCCCGGAAGCGAGCCCGGCGCCGCCGGAACCCATCACGGCCTACGGCTGCAAGGCGGCGTTTGATTTCGAATCGGACGGCGACGTGGACATTCATGATTTCGCGGAGTTTCAGCGGCTGGTTACCGGTCCTTGACGCGTGCGGTCGTCGGAGGCACCGTTGCTGAAACCGTCGTTTTCGTGTTCCCCACCAAGCGGCGTGGCAACGACAGGGATCAGTCCCCGTCATGATCCAGTGCAGGGCGATGCCCGGGACCCACGCCGCCGTCGGTCAGCCATCGCGTCACCGATGCGTCCCACCCGCCCGGTTGCCAGGTCGGGGCAGATCGGTTCCAGTATACGATGACGGGGCCAGCCGCGTTGGGGTTCAGGCGACCATCGGGCCAAAACGCGACGCGCCAAGCGTGCCATGCACGTTCGTTTCTTCACTGAGCGGCAACGCCGCGCTCCAGCTATTGACGGCGGACGGAGATCATGCCCGTGACGAAGCGGTGGTCGATCGTTGCTCTGCTGCTCGTGCTGCTCGTCCATGCGTCGGGGCGGGTCGCGGCGATCAGCCATCCGGTCATCGTCGACAGTTTCATCTACGCCATCGCCGCCTGCCGGCTCTGGCAGCCGGACGCGACGACCGCGGACCTGGTGCCCGACAAACCGCCCGGCCAGGCCATCCTGACCGGCTGGTGCTACCGCCTGGCCCCCGGCGAGCCGTCGCGGCTCACGCTCGTCCCGATCGAGTCCGCCTTCCTGCTCGGCGCCTACCTCGTGTTTTATCACGTAGCGCGACGGCAATACGGGCGGCGTGCCGCCGGCGCGCTCACGCTGTTCTTCGTGCTCGCGAACAACACCTACAACGCACTCGACTACACGACCGACGGCTTCAACCTGAACGAATGCTACCTGGCACTGCCGATGCTGCTCGGCGTGCTCGCGCATCTGGCCATCCGGCGCCCCGCGCCGCGCGGGCTCGCGTGCGGGCTGGCCGTCGGCGTGGCGTTGACGATCAAGCAAAGCGCGGCTGGCCTGCTGCTCGCGCTGTTGATCAGCGAGTGGCTGACCGCCTGGCGCCGACGACGACCGGCCGCCGCCGCACTGGCGGGCGGGACGATGCTCACTGGCGTGGGGCTCGTCTGCGGGGCCGTCGCGCTGTACCTGGCATCCCGCGGCTGGCTGAACGTGCATCTCGAATCGCTGGCGCGACAGACTGCTCCGCATGCCGCTCCACCGGCCTGGAAGCTGCCCCGGTGGCGCAACGCCTGGGACGTTCTTGCACCAATGCTGCCCATGATCTGGGTGCTGACGCTCGGGCTGGCGTGCCGGGCCGCCGCGCGGGGGAAGCAGCACGAGACCGAAAACGTGCCCGCGGCCGCCACCGCCGAACACGACGACTCGCCGGGACCCGACCGCTCGGCCCTCGTGCTCTTCGCCCTCTGGCTCGCCATCGAGTTGACCATCCTCGCCGCGATGACCAAGCCGTCGTCGCATTACTGGCAGCAGATCGCGGCCCCGGCCACCCTGTTGGCCGGCTGGGGCTGGACGACGATCGGCCGAACCATCGGTCAACTCGGCGCGACCGGGCGGGCGGTGATGCAACGCTGGTCCGTCGGAACCACGGCGGTGATCACGCTGGTGGCATCGATGCCCCTGCTCGCCGCGTCCGCGAGCCGCGCGCCGTATCTGGACCTTCGCTGGGAGGTTGCAGAATTCGCGCGGCGGATGGAATTCCTGACGCCGCCCGTCCACACGACGAACGAGGAGGACGCCCGACGTGACGCGGGGAACTAAACTAATCGGCACCGCCTTCGTTCCGGTCCTTGCCCTGGCGGCCGTCCTCGCGGTCGCGGGTTCCCTGCCGGCGAGCCTCGTCGTGGACAACCGCATAGATCCGATCACGTGGGCGATGGCGGCGTGCGCGGCGACGCTCGTGGCCTGTTGCGTGCTGCTGACCGCGGTGCCTTCAACGGTCGGCCACGGTGCGGGCCGCGACGGAACGGTCGTTGGGAATGCGGCCGGCCAGGCGGCCGACGAAGTTACGAACGACGGGCCGCCGGCTGGAACAGCGCGCGAAACGGGCCACGGTACGGGGGACGGGATGGGAAGCGGGACGGGCCGCCGGATGGGCGGATGGTCGCGGGTCGTCACCGCGGTCTGGGTGGCCGGCGTGACGCCCTACGCCGTCGAGTCGGTGCCGCATCACCGACTGGCCGACCTGTCGCTGGCCGCGATGGCGATCGCCGTGTCGCTCTCGCTGGGCCGGCGCCGTGCGTGGAGCGTCGTCGCCATGGCACTGGCCACAGGCGTGGCCTGCGCGTGTGAAGCCACCGCCACGATCTGGGTCGTCGCCTGCGTGACGGCGGCGATCCGTCGAAAAGAGCGCCGCGCGGGGGCTTGCCTCGTTCTGGCGTGCGGCGTGCTCGGCGTCATCACCGCCCGGTTCGCCGGCTGGCCGCAAACCGCCGGGCAAGCGATCTACAGCGTGGTTTACGCCATGCATCGCGATCTGATGATCGTGATCCCGGCCGTGCTGCTGGGCCTGGTCGGCTACGCCAAGGCCCACGCGGACACCGCAGACTATCCATCCGAACAATCGTTCCTTCGCGCATGGACGCCCATCGCCGCTTGTGCCTTGCTCCTCCTCTTGCTTGGCGTACCCCTCGACGTCCGCCTCTGCGTTCTGCCGTTGCTGTGGTGGACACCGACGGCGCTCACTGAACTGGGGCGGATCACGACCGGCTGCCAGACGCCGCCCTCGCCCGTCCGCGCGATCGGCGTATTGTCGTGCTTTGTGACGGCCACGCTCGCCATCACCGGTCTACGGCACCTGGCGAACGGGCCCCTTTTCGCGCTACACCTGTTCGCCCCGTAGCGATGCGCGTGGCGGCTGGGGATTCCTGGTCGGCCTGGGCTCGATCGACATCAAGCCCGCCAGAAGTTCCGGAAGTGACCCCGCAACCGCGGGCCCGTCTCGCCACCCGGCCCACGCCTCCGACGCGAATCGAAACCGCACGGCGCGGCCGGTCGGCCGTTGTACGGATAGATGGCCTCCGGGGCGGTGAAATTAAGTCGCTTTAAGGCCGATTTCACGACGGATTCACGTCAATTGCCAGACTGTTTCAGTAGACCCAACTGGTGAACCCTGTTGGCTCGGAACCGCACGACGCCGGGCCGCGGGTGGGCGACGGAAGGATCGTTTATTGGGTCTGGGTCGCTGAGTGGTGCGTCGCCCCCTTGCGGATGGGCGGCCCACGCATCGGTGCCCCGGCATCGGTTGGCGAGGCGACCCGGGTCTCTTCCGACGGACGGTGTCCGCGGACGACCAGCCTCGCCGGTCTCAGTCGCCTGGATTGAGAGCAAACCATGGAGCCCGATGCCCGGGACATCGACGCGTGGCCGCCCGACCGGCTCGAAGGCAACGCGCTGGCGGGCACGTATCGGCGGGACTCGCGGCAAACCGGGCGAGGACCGGTCTGCGGTGGTCGAGCCGCCGCGGCCCGACGCCCCCTTCGGCATGAGCGCCGTCGCATTCGTCCGGTCTCCGTTCGCGACGCGTGGCGTTTCAGCTCCTCCGAAGACTACTCGGCCGATCGTCGGGTTCGCGTGGAGCAGACGGACTGATTGGATCGTCCGTTCTCCTGCCCCGCCTCGCGCGGAGCGCCCCTGGATCCCCGCGATGAAGCCGGCGGAGATGCAGAAATGAAGATGCCGATCTGGCGATTGGAGGTCGGCGACGGCTGCCTCGTCGCCACCGCCATCCACGATGGGCACGAACTTCGCCCCGAGGTGGCCGATAACATGGCGCTGGATGAGGCGTCGCGAACCCGGGAGGAGGATCCCTTCACCGCACGCTGGACGACGATCGCCCCGACGCGGGTCATCGGCACGCGGTCCCGGTTCGAGGTGGACCTCAACCGGCCGCGTAACAAGGCCGTCTACCGTACCCCGGCTGACGCGTGGGGGCTCAACGTCTGGAAGAAGCCACCGTCCAGGGGTATGATCCGCCGGTCCGTCGACGGGTACGATGCGTTTTACACCACAATGCGGGACCTGTTCAGCGAGCTGTCGCGGACCCATGGGCGTTTCGTCGTGTTCGACCTGCACGGCTACAACCACCGCCGCGGCGGTCCGGACAAACCGCCGGCGGACCAGCGGGACAACCCACAAGTGAATATCGGGACGGGCACGATGGACCGTCGGCGCTGGGGGCCCATCGTGGACCGATTCATGGCCGACCTGCGACGCTTCGACTATCCGGGCGGTCCGCTGGACGTGCGCGAGAACGTCCGGTTCCAGGGCGGCCATTTCTCGCGATGGATCCATGACACGTTCCCGGCGACCGGGTGCTGCCTGGCGATCGAAGTCAAAAAGTTCTTCATGGACGAATGGACGGGCGGCGAGGATCCGCGGCAGCTCGTCGCCGTCCGCGAGGCGCTGCGGTCGACGATCCCCGGCGTGCTCGAGGAACTTGCAAAACTGGGACCAATCGATGCCGACGAAACCCGCGATCATCACGGAACGCTTCGTCGCGGACGTCTGCCAGCGCATCCGGGATAGTCGGCGTGTCCGGCGCGTCCTACCGGCCGGAGGACGGGTCCAGGTGGACCGTCCGCTGCCGGTGGTGTGCGTCTACCGGCACCCCGTTCAGGCCGAGGATCCCGGCACTGCCGACCTTGTCACGACGGAGGCCTCGTACGTGGTGGCCTCGAGCCGTCGTTCGCTGCACCCCGGTCTGCGACTCTTGTTGAGCGAGCTGGGAGGGGTGCTGCGCGAGCAGTTCGGGGCCGTGCTGTTCCTGGAACTGTGGGCCGGCGCGGCGCCGCCGCCGGGGCCGGAAGGCGAGCGGCACGAGGGTCCCTCGTTCCACGTGCTCGCCCCGCGGCAGGAGACGCTGGGCCGGTTTTTGGACACGTTGGAAGAAACGCTGTCGCGTATCACGATTGAGCGGCGCCGCGCCGCAGTCGACATCGTGCGAACGAATCGCCGTGCCCCGGCCCGGATGGGGAACCTGCTGCCGGATGAACCCGGCTGGCACGTGCTCGGCCTCGAGGTCGGCCCGGTGTACCGCTCGCCGGATGCCACGGAGTTGTTCCCGCTCGTCCTGCGCAATCTGCGCCGGCAGCTCTCCCGGGCCCTGCAGCGCAGCTTCTTCCAGTTCACGCGAACGCACACCACGCACCGGCCCGCGCACTACCAGGCGCTGGGGCGCCGGGCGATTCAGAAGGTGGTGCTCGAGATCGATCAGAAGCTCGCCGACGTGGCCAACCGCTTTGATCTTCTCTTGCAGGTTACGCCGGTGAATGCCGAATCGGCGTGGCGGACCTTCCGGGCGAGCAAATACCGCCACGCGCCGCTTTTTCGTTACCGTCCGCTGGCCATCGACCCGTTCCGCCTCAAGCGGGCGCTGTTCGACATCCCCATGGAACGCCTCGAGGATCCGGCGATCTCCCATCTGCTGCACGAGAAGCAGGATGAGCTGGACCGACAGATCACGATGCTGCGCGACATGAACACGCCGCGTTTTGTCCACGGGAGCGTGCAGCTCTATGGCGGCGTGGATGAGCCCCTGCTCAAGCTGGTCCAGGAACTGCTGCAGCGGCTGCCGAAGCGATCGCGCGGGGATGGCCAAAGACGCGTGGACGCCGCCACCTTTGCCGACTGTGCCCGGCAGGAGATGCAGCGCTATCGCGAGCAGTGGCCGCCCCTGGAGGCGTGCGTCGAGATCCGGGATGACCTTGCCGTCCAGTTCCTGGTTTCCCGCGGCACGCTCCTCATCGGGTGCAATGCCTGGGTCGCGGCGAGCCGGGTCGACGCGTTGATTCAGCACGAGGTCGGGACCCACGTTTTGACGTACTTCAATGGTCGGGCCCAGCCGCTCCACCAGCTCTATACCGGCCTGCCCGGTTACGAGGCGCTCCAGGAAGGGATCGCCATCCTGTCGGAACACCTGGTGGGCGGTCTCAGCCCGGCCCGGCTGCGGCTCCTGGCGGCCCGCGTGGTGGCCGTCCACCGGCTTCTTGACGGCGCGTCGTTCGTCGAGACGTTCACGGAGTTGCACGAACAACACGGTTTCGACAAGCGGAAGGCGTTTTCGATCGCGCTCCGCGTCTATCGGGGCGGCGGGCTCACCAAAGACGTGGTCTATCTCCGCGGCCTCTGCCAATTGCTCGATTACCTTAAAGGCGGCGGCGAGTTGGAGCCGCTGTTCATTGGGAAGATCGCGCTCAAGCAAGCGCCGATTATCCTCGAACTACGGCGTCGCGGGATCCTCTCCGATCCACCGCTGCGACCGCGATACATGGACCTGCCGGTCGCCCGCGAGCGGCTGGCCGCGCTGAAAAACGGAACCACCGTGCTGGATCTGGTCAGGAGGCACCGATGAAGATCGGGTTTGTAGTAAACGACATCGCGACCGAGCAGGCGGGCTACTCCACGACGCGACTCGCGCAGATGGCCGTCAATCAGGGCCACGAGGTGTGGTTGATCGGCGTCGGCGACCTCGCTTACGACGGCGACGAGTGCATCCGGGCTCGGGCCCGCACGGTGCCGCGGAACAAGTACGGCAGCCACGATTCGTTCTTTGCGGATCTCCAGAGCAAGCGGGCCGTCACCAGCCGCATCACGGTGGATGACCTGGACGCCCTGATGCTGCGGAACGTGCCCTCCGATGACTTCATCCGGCGGCCGTGGGCGGCGACGATCGCGGCGGAGTTCGGCCGATTGGCGGCTCGCCGCGGCGTGGTGGTGCTGAACGACCCCAACGGGCTCGCCCGGGCCAACAGCAAGATGTACTTCCAGTTGTTTCCGGCCGAGGTGCGCCCGACCACGCTCATCACGCGAGACCGGGACGACATCAAGCTGTTTGTGAAGGAGCATGGAACATGCGTGCTGAAGCCCCTCCAGGGCTCCGGCGGGGCGGGCGTGTTCCTCGTTCGCCCGGACGACCTGCCCAACCTCAACCAGATGATCGACGCGGTCAGCCGCGACGGGTACGTGATCGCCCAGGCCTATTTGCCGGCGGCGGCGGAAGGCGACACGCGGCTGTTCGTGATGAACGGTCGGCCTTTGCAGGTCAAAGGAAAGTACGCCGCGTTCCGCCGCGTTCGCACGGGCGGCGACATGCGCTCGAACATCCACGCCGGAGGCAAACTCGCCGAAGCACAGATCGGTGAAACCGCGCTGCGGGTCGCCGAGATCGTGCGGCCCAAACTCGTCCAGGACGGCATGTTCTTCGTCGGGCTCGACATCGTCGGGGACAAGCTCATGGAGATCAACGTCTTCAGCCCGGGCGGGCTGGGCAGCGCCCAGAAATTCACCAGCATCAACTTCACCCGCTACGTGATCGACGCCATCGCCCGTAAGGTGCAGTACATGGAGTTCTACGGGCGAAACTTCGACAACGAAGATCTGTGCACCCTCTGACCGAAGCCCGGCCGGTCGAGTCGGGTCCGCCAGCCCGCATCGCGGGGCGTCCCGCCGGCGGGCAGCCGGGCCGGTGCCTCTCCCCTGGAAACGTGCCGGACGGCCCGCCGTGCCCCCCTCCCGCCCCAGCCCGCGGGCGGCCCGGATCCCCGTCGCCCCGCCCCTCGCCGCCTCCGGATTAAGCCGCATTAATGTCGGTTTCACGGCCGCTTCAGGCTGATGGGTGACACTGGGGTTGGGTGGCGTCCGCCGGAACGCCGAACCGACGGCGGGTCTCGACCGCGTGCGTGCGCTGGAGCAGGGGCGCCGGCGGATCGGCTCGAACCAGGAGAGTGGCGTGACGAGCAACAACGAACAAGAACCCAGCCAGGCCCAGGGAGTGGCGGAATCGATGATGCGGGCGCGCCGGGCGGAGTTGCAGGCCGATTACGAACGCTGCCTGGAAGTGCTCCGGGCGCCAGCCGACCCCGACTTCGACAACGGTGAAGCGAGCGATCGGGAAGGCCGCGCGGATGCCGCGATCATGGTGAGCCACTTGCGCCAGGAGATCCGGGCCGTCGACGAGGCCCTTGCCCGCATGGCGGAGGGCTCCTACGGACGCTGCGCGGAATGCGGCCGTCGAATTGCCCGCGGTCGGCTGGCCGCGGTTCCCACGGCCCGACGGTGCATTCGGTGCCAGGCACGGTTCGAGCGAAAGGCGGGCTAGGAGCCTGTCGGACTTTGCGCCCCCACCCTCGTTTTCACGCGACTATCAAAG
>CAZBUJ010000080.1:0-25809 GCA_964495075.1 uncultured Phycisphaeraceae bacterium | reverse complement strand
ACCTTGACCACTCCCTGTCTTGCTTCCCTGGCCGGCTGGATCGGCCTTCCGCTCGCGGAGCCGCTTTTCACCGAACCGGCGGCGCTGCTGGCGTTTCTGGCCTCACTGGTGGCCTGCATCTTCGGGCTGGCCCGGCTCCGGGCTCTTCAAGGTTTCTTCCGTTACTTCCCGCCCCTGATCTGGACGTACTTTATTCCGATGTTCTGCTCTTCGCTGGGGATCATTCCCAGCGCGTCGCCGTTGTACAGGCCGTTCATGGCCAACGTGATCCTACCGGTGGTGCTGGTGTTGTTGCTGGTGCCGTCGGACATGCGCTCGGTTGCCCGGCTGGGGCCCAAGGCGA
Source organism: uncultured Phycisphaeraceae bacterium (assembly GCA_964495075.1). GTDB lineage: Bacteria > Planctomycetota > Phycisphaerae > UBA1845 > UBA1845 > JAFGJQ01. The sequence continues at coordinate 25,466 of CAZBUJ010000080.1, read as the reverse complement.
TTCTGGTCATGCTGGGTGGCACGTTGGGCATCGTGCTGGGGGCGGTGTTCAGTTTCGGTCTGCTGACCTGGGTGCTCCCGGAGGGGACGCTGCCGGACGACTTATGGAAAGGCGTGGCGGCACTGGCCGGCTCGTGGATCGGCGGCGGCGCGAACATGTTTTCGGTGGTGGAAAGCGTGGGGACCGACGCCACCCTGCTGGGCAAGCTGGTGGTGGTGGACACGGTGATGGGGTACACGTGGTTGGGGATCCTGGTCGGCTTGACGGGGGTGGAGCACCGCATCGATCGGTTGAATCGCGCGGACAACTCAGTGATCCAGGCATTGGCCAAACGGCTGGCCGATCGGCAGGCGTCACGGGCACGCCCCATTCAATTGTTCGACTTCGCGCTGATGATTGCGTTGGCGGTCGGGGTGAGCCAGGTCTGCTTGTGGCTCGGCGGCCGGACCAGCGAGTGGGTGTTGGGGCGGGAGGAGGCGGGCGGTCTCTGGGCGGCGATCCGTTTGAGCAAGGTGCTCAACGCGTTCGGCTGGGGCATTCTGCTGGTCAGTGGAGTAAGCGTGCTGCTGTCGCTGACGCCGTTGCAGCGGCTGGAGGATTGCGGTGCCACACCGGTCGGCTACGTGGGGCTGTACCTGTTGCTGACGACGATCGGTGCCCGGGCCGATCTGCGCCAGGTTTCCCACGAGGATCTCTGGCTGTTCGTGCTCGGCGGGTTGTGGATCGTGATCCACGTGACGGTGCTGTTCATCGGGATGCGCTTACTGCGGGCACCGCTGTTCCTGGGGGCGACGGGTTCGATGGCGAACATCGGCGGGGTGGCTTCGGCGCCGGTGGTGGCGGCGGCGTTTCATCCGAGCCTGGCCGCGGTCGGGCTGGCGATGGCGATTCTGGGCAACGTGATCGGCACGCCGGTCGCGTTGCTGGTGGTTGGCAAAATCTGTGCGAGTATCGCGGGGACATGACAGGAGAGACGGGCGATGGGGCGAAACGCATGGACGGTAGCGGCCGCAGCGGGGCTGTGGCTCGGCGGGTGCCACGGTTTGACACCGTCTGACGGGGGGCCGACGACGATGACGCAGCCGGTACAGAGAGGGTTCGTGTCGAAGACACTCGTGCAGGGTGACGAGGAATTCCGGTACGCGGTTTACGTTCCGGCGGACTATACGCCGACCCGATCGTGGCCGCTCGTGCTGTTCCTGCACGGCATCGGCGAGCGCGGCACGGACGGCGTGCGGCCGACGGAGGTCGGTATCGGCCCGGCGATCCGCGAGCATCCCGAGCGGTTTCCCTGCATCGTGGTGATGCCCCAATGCCGGCCCCAAAAGCTGTGGCCGGGCGAAATGGCCGATGTCGCGCTGCGGATGGTCGATGCCGCCACGGTGGAGTACTGCGTCGACCAGGACCGCGTAAGCCTGACCGGCTTGTCGATGGGGGGGTTCGGCACGTGGCGGATCGGGGCGGCCCACGCCCATCGCTTCAGTTCGCTCGTGCCCGTTTGTGGCGGCGGTGACGCGGCGGATGCCGACGTGCTGTCACACCTGCCGATCTGGTGCTGGCACGGCGACAGCGATTCAGTGGTGCCGGTGGAGCGGTCCCGCGAGATGGTGGACGCCGTGCGGGCGGCTGGCGGGAACGTCCAGTACACGGAGTTGAAGGGGGTGGGGCACAACTCGTGGGATCCCGCCTACGGCGATGCCGCGTTGATCGCGTGGATGCTGACCCAGCAGCGGGGCGGTTGAACTGTAAGACCTCGGCGGCCGGGTCCTTCCGGCGACGGCGACGACCGGCGGCGCGGCCGCCGGTTACTTCGCTGCCGGTTCGGTGGCGGCCGGCTCGACCCGGATGATGCGGCGGCCGTGCCAGGCCTGCTCGAACATGTCCTTGGTTCGCACATGGATCACATGTGGACCGGGAGGCAGGTTCGCCGGCAGGCGGGCCGCCCACAAGTGGGACGAGATGGCGACGCGCGGGAGCTTGCGCCCGTTGGGCGGCGTCTCGCTCTCTTCCGAGTCCTTGATCGCCATGTAGTACGGGTCCGGGCGAGCCACGCGTTCCATGCGGGTCCACGGGCCGTGGTCCACTCGCATCTCGACAACCGATCGTTCGGATCCGGCGTAGACGTTGACCACCACTTCCGTCCTGGCCGCATCGGGGGCGGAGATCCTGCTGGGGGCGTGGATGGACATCTGGTCGTCGGCCGGACGGCGGGCGGCCTTGAACCGGACGGAATACCGGTGCCCGTCGAAAGTGACGATGGAGTACCCGTTGGGGGCTCCGTCCCGCATCATGGTGTGGGGGATGCCGAACTCGTCCGGCGCGCCTTGCCACCACGAGCCGCAGGAGGTCGCGTGGATGAGGTGGTGGTGCGGCTGGCGGCCGTGCCACTCGTCGTCCGGACCGAGGAAGCAGTGCTGCTGCATGTGCCAGTGTGCGGACAGTGAGAACGTGTGCGGGTGATCCGTCAGCAAAGCAAACAGCTTCCCCTTGTCCTTGGCCTCGATGACCGGGATGTGCATCATGAGCACGACTAGCTGCTCTTTGGGCACGTGCTTGAGATCGTTCTCGATGAAGGTCAGATGGTGCGCGAATTCGGGGTGATACTTCCCCTCCTCAATTACGCCGTCGTACATCACGTCGTCGACCACGATGAAGTGGACCGGCCCCCAGTCGAAACTGTAGGTGGGCGGTCCGAACACGCGTTCCCAAGTCTCGTCGGCCAGCGCGTCGGATTTCACGTCGTAGTTTTCGTCGTGGTTGCCGTGGACGTTATGCCACGGAATGCCGATCATGCTGACCACGTCGATGTAAGGGTCGTACAGGCTCAGCACATCACCGACGACGTCGCCGAGCGAGACGCCGAACGCGGCATGCGAGCCGATGAGTTCCGCCACGATGTCATGGGCGAGGTAGTCGACCTGCTCGATCGTGTACGGTTGGGGGTCGCCCAACACGATCACCTCGAATCGGTCGGGTTCGTCCTGGCGGTGCAGCGGGAAGTCGATCGAGTCCGGCAGCGGGCCGGTGGGGGCCACGCCGGCGTACTTGAGATGGGCCGGGGAGCCCTTGGGCTTGTGGACGTAGTGGAACTGCGGGATGTTGCGTTCGTTGATCGCGGTCATGTAGTGGCGCGGCTTGATCACGAAGACGATGGTATCGTCGTGGACGGGGAGTTCGTACCGGCCGTCGGGGGCGGTCAGGACGATGTCGCGGCCGTTCGACACGCGGACGCCAGCCAGCGGTGGCTCGCCGGCATCGCGAACGCCGTTGCGGTTGCGGTCCTCGAACACGGTGCCGCGGGCGACGTCAGCGCCCGATGTGGCCGCCGGCAGGGCCCCCAGTGGCACCATACACGCAAAAAGCATGAGGCCGGGCATCCGTATTTTCACGTATGCGGTATGCACGATCGGTCGCTCCTTGTTGCGAAACCTGAAGTTCGCCGCATCTTAGCACGGCGTGGTTGTTTTACCACCTCTGTGACAATCTTCGCACAGCTTTAACCGTGTGGCGGTTGTGCAGCGCATGCGCCGCGGCGCGATCGATCGGGACGTGTCTGGGGCGGCGTGCGAAGGTGTTGCGGCACGGTGGGCTCGCCTTATCGGACAGACCGCCGGTTCGTCCGGGGTCGCCCCGTCTCTCGATGAGGCCGGCCGCACACGCCTGATTCGGCACATTCAGGCTGTTTGCCGGTCGATATTGTTTGCAGAGCCGCCACGGTGAACGATGACGAGGCGCGGGGTGCGTCTGCGCGTGGCGGCGGTGTTTGCCGGCGACGGGTTCAGCACCGTCATGGCGCTCGCGGGCGGGTGCCCCGTCGCACCGAGAGTGACGAGTGTTTGACATGTCCGGAGTGTTGGGTCGTTGAGAACCGCGAGCCTTCATGTCGCGTGTCTGCCGAAGCGACGCAGCGTGTTGTCGCTCGTGGTGCCGGGCGTGCTGCTCTGTGTGCTGTTGGTGTGGGGCGTGCACACGGGGCTGGATATGCTGCGGGACGGGAACCGGCGCACCGCGCAACGGACGCAGAGCGTGCACCTGGCGGACAAGATCCAGCACGCGGTGTTCGAACGCCTCCACGGCGTGACGCACGAGTTGGCCCTGGCCGACCCGATCGTTGCGGCGGCGACCGGGCGAGCCGAGCCGGACAGCCCGAGCGTGCTGCTCGTGTTGAACTCCGCCCGTAGCGTGTTCGGGGCGTCGCTGGTGTACGTAATGGACGCCCGGGGCACCGTCGTGGCCTGCACGCCGTACGACGACGGGCAGACGCTCACCGGCAACAACTATGCATTTCGGCCCTATTTCACGTCGGCCATGGACGGCGGGGACACCGTCTACCCGGGGCTGGGCGTCACGACGGGGATCCGCGGGCTGTACGTCAGCTCACCGGTGCGGGTGTCATTGTCGGGCGATCCGGTGGGCGCGGTGGTCATCAAGGCGCGGTTCGACAGCATCGACGCGCTGTTCGAGGCCTGCGAAGAGCCGGCCGCCCTGATGTCACCGGACGGCATCATCCTCGCCACCAATCGACCGGACTGGATGTTCCGGGCGGCCCTTCCGATCGGCGACGACCGTCGCGCGGCGCTGCTCAAGAGCCGCCAATTCGCGGACCGGCCCCTCGATCCGCTGACTCCCTGCCTCGACCGGCCCACGGTTACGTTGGGCGGCGAGTCGTACACGACGGACCGGTGTGACGTCGCCGGAACCGGGTGGCAGATCCTCACGCTTGCCCGGTCGGACACCGTGGTTCCGCTGACCGGCTCGCAGCAGCGCGTTTTCGGATTGGCGATGCTCGCGGTTGTTCTGCTGTTGATCACGAGCATCCTGCTCGGCGCGAACGTGATGCGGCGGCGGCGGGCCGAGAGGGCCCTCCGGTCGATGAACGAGTACCTGGAGACCCGCGTGGCCGAGCGGACGGCCGAGCTCGAGCGGGCGAATGAGGGACTGCGGACGGAGGTGATCGAGCGCCGGCGGGTGGAGGAGATGTTGCGGGAATCGGAGCGTCGGTTGGCCGACATCTTCAACTTCCTGCCCGACGCCACGTTTGCGATCGACGCGACGGGGCACGTCTCCGCCTGGAACCGGGCGATGGAAGAGATGAGCGGAATCCGGGCCGAAGACATCGTCGGCGAGGGTGACCACGCGTACGCGATGCCGTTCTACGGCGAGCGCCGTCCGATCCTCATCGACTATGCCCTCCACCCGGACGACGACCTGGCGTCCCGTTACCCGGCGATCAAGCGGGATGGCGACGTATTCATCGCGGAAGTGCAGGTCGTGTCCCCCGACGGCGGTCCGCGCGTACTCTGGGGCGCGGCCAAGCCGCTGCACGATCCCGACGGGAAGGTGGTCGGGGCGATCGAGTCCGTGCGCGACATCACGGAGATCCGGTACGCGGAGAGCAAACTCCGCGAGAGCGAAGAGCGGTACCGGGCGATCTTCGAGTCGTTCCAGGACGTGTATTACAGGACGAACGCGGAGGGGCGTATCACGGAGATCAGCCCGTCGATTCAGGCGGCGGCCGGCTACACGCCCGAGGAAGTGATCGGGCGGTCGGCCGTCGACGTGTACCGTGATCCATCGGATCGGGCCGCGCTGATGCGCGAGTTGACCAAGCATGGCATGGTTACGGACTACGAACTGCAATTGCTGGCCAAGGACGGTCGCGTGCTCGACGTCTCGCTCAATGCGCGCCTCCTGCGGGGAGGGGACGTGTCGACCAGCGGCGTGGAGGGGGTATTGCGCGACATCACAGACCGCAAGCGAGCCGAGAAAGAGCTTCGCCACAGCAATGCCCGCATGGTCGAGGCCTTGCGGCGTGAGCGCCGGGTCGCGATGGAACTCGAAGCGGCGATGCAGCAACTCGAGGCGGCCACCCGCGAAGCGCAGGCGGCCACGCGGGCCAAGAGCGAGTTCCTGGCCAACATGAGCCACGAGATCCGGACGCCGATGACGGCGATCACGGGTTTCGCCGAGGCGCTCCGCGACGAGTTGCGGAAGTGTGCCGCCTGCCAGTCGCATGCCCCCTTCGGGGGCCGGCCCCGGCACGACGACTACCTCGACACGATCTGCCGCAACGGCAGTTACCTGATCAGCATCATCAACGACATTCTCGACCTGTCCAAGATCGAGGTGGGCAAGCTCGACATCGAGCGGGACCGGTTCTCGCCGACCCAACTGGTGCGGGACGTGCAATCGCTGATGCTCGTCCGCGCAGAGGCGAAGGGCCTGGCCCTGCACGTCGAGGCGGATGGCCGGGTCCCCGAAACGATCTGGAGCGACCCGACCCGGCTCAAGCAGATCCTCGTCAACGTGATCGGTAACGCGATCAAGTTCACCGAATCGGGCAGTGTGCGGCTCGTGGTGCGCGGCGTGGAGCCGGGAGACGAGCGTTCCGGGGACGGCTGCGGGTCGCTCCTGCGATTCGATGTGGCGGACACCGGCATCGGCATGACGCGAGACTCGCTGGCCCGCATCTTCGAGCCATTCAGCCAGGCCGACTCGTCAAGCACCCGCCGGCACGGCGGGACGGGGCTGGGTCTGACCATCAGCAAACGGCTGGCCGTCATGCTCGGGGGCGACATCACGGTGCAGAGCGAGCCGGGTCACGGCAGCACGTTTCACATCACCGTGGCCACCGGACCGCTCGACGCGGTCCGACTGCTCGACGCGCTGCCGGAGTTCGCGCCGGGGCCGCCGTCCCCGGATGACAAAACCGAAGAGCAGGCCCTGGGCGGTCGTCGCCTCCTGTTCGCCGAGGACGGCCTGGACAATCAGCGTTTGATTCGTCTGGTCCTGGAGCGAGCCGGAGCCCACGTCACCGTGGTGGAGAACGGACGGCAGGCCGTGGAGGCGGCGGTGGGGGCCATGCGGGGGCGCCGTGCCAACGACGCCGGATCGCCGTTCGATGCCGTCCTGATGGATATGCAGATGCCGGTGATGGACGGCTACGAAGCCACCCGCGCCCTGCGACGGCTGGGCTACTGCAATCCGGTCATTGCCCTGACCGCCCATGCGATGTCGACCGACCGGGAAAAATGCCTGGCTGCGGGGTGCGACGACTACGTCACCAAACCGATCGACCGGGAACACCTCGTAGCCGTCATTCGCTTCTGGGTGGCCTCTCCGGCCAGCCTGGCCCAGTTCGCGAGCGGCCGAGCCCAGCCCCCTGGCCGAGGGTGGCTACCGATAACCGGCCCCACGTGATTCCTTCAGCCGCACCGACGCAGCCCGCGCCGCCGGACTCGCCCGCCACGGCAGTCGGCCCCACGAGCGCTCCCGCCTCGCCACGGTACGGCTCCCCGCGCCAACGTTCAATGACATCGCTGTCGGGTTTTGGTAGAATGGCGTTGCCGCGTTGGGAGTTATTGACACATCGGAACGGCGACGTCCGCCAACCCCGGTATACGAACTCGTCGACGACGGCTGTTGCAAGCTCACTGGCCCGATTCACAGGGGAAAACCAGTATGACGATGCGAATTCTGCGCTGGGTCTCGGCAGGCACGGCGGCGTTGACGGTTTTGCTTGGTGGCGCGACGGCGGCGGTGCAGGCGCGTCGGAGACCGAGTTCGAGTTGCAGTTCGCGGGCGACGTGGCGCGGGGCGGCGACTGGGTGACGGTCGCGACGGCGGGCGGGGCGTTGACCGAGTTCCCCCTCTGCTATGTCGCGGGTGATGTCAACTGCTCGGGCGACGTCACGGGCCTGGATCTGGCCGCGATTCAGTCTCCGGCGTACTGGAACCTGGACCTGTTGGCGGCTCCGTCGGCGCGGGCCGACGTGAACCGGGACGGGCGGATGACCGGCCTGGATCTGGCCCGCGTGCAGAGCCCCGCCAACTGGAATCAGCCCACCCCGCCGGTGTCGGAGTGCGGGTGTCCGCGGCTGGACTGAGCCGATGATAGGGGACCAACTCATGAGGATACGCGCGGGCGTGAGCGTTGCGGTGATGGCTTCCGCCGTGGTCTGTCTGGCGTCGAGTACTCCGCCGGTCGCTGACCACAAGGAGACCCCGGACGACCGATACGAGCCGGTGTTCCGGGCGGGGCAGCGAACGTCGGAGGCCGGGCGCTGGGAGCGAAACGGGTTTGTCAGCGTGCAGGTCAATGTCGACGCGGACGGCAACAACATCGTGGGCGACGCCGCCAACGAACCTTCGATTGCCGTGGACCCCGCCCACCCGAATCGCATGGTCATCGGCTGGCGCCAGTTCGACACGGTGACGAGCAACTTCCGCCAGGCGGGTTGGGCGTACACCGAGGACGGCGGGCAGACGTGGACCTTCCAGGATGTGATCGAGCGAGGGGTCTTCCGGTCCGACCCCGTGCTGGACGCGGATGCCGACGGCAATGTCTACTACAACAGCCTGACGGCGGACGGCCTGGACTTCTGGTGCCACGTTTTCAAATCGGTCGACGGCGGACGAAGTTGGAACGAGGGCACCTACGCGTTCGGTGGTGACAAGCAGTGGCAGGAGATCGATCGCACGTTCGGGCCCGGGCGCGGCAACATCTACATGTACTGGACCCTCGCGTACAGCAGTTGCAGCGGGCAGTTCACCCGATCGTACACCGGCGGCACCTCGTTTCAGGAGTGCACGCGGATCCGGGGCAATCCGCATTGGGGCACGCTCTCCGTCGGTGTCGACGGCGAGCTGTACTGCTCGGGCGATGGCATCTCCGTGGTCCGGTCCCGGAACGTGATGTTTGTCACGGAAGACCCGGACTGGGACCTGCCGCGGACGGTGGACCTGGGCGGAAGCGTGCTGTTCGCGGGCGCCCCGAACCCGGCCGGTCTGCTGGGGCAGGTCTGGGTGGCCACCGATCACTCGACGGGCTCGACCCGCGGCAACGTGTACCTCCTGTGCTCCGTCGACAAGCCGGGGTACGACCCGCTGGACGTGATGTTCGCGCGCAGTACGGATCGCGGTGTCACGTGGAGCGGACCCGTCCGGGTCAACGATGATGCCGAGTTCAACGGCGCCTACCAATGGTTCGGCACGATGGGCGTGGCGCCCAACGGCCGCATCGACGCCGTCTGGAACGATACGCGCAACCATCCGGGCAGCGTGGTGTCGGAACTCTACTACGCGTATTCCCTGGACGCCGGGCAGACGTGGTCGGAGAACGTGGCCGTCACGCCGCCCTTCAACCCGCTTGTCGGCTGGCCGCGCCAGAACAAGATGGGCGACTACTTCGACATCGCGTCCGACAACCGGGGTGCGAGCGTCGCCTTCGCGGCCACGCTCAATGGTGAGCAGGACGTCTACCATGTCCGCGTCGGGCCGCCGTTGCGACCGGCCGACTTTGACATGGACGGCGACGTGGATCGTCACGACTACTCGGTGATGGCCGACTGCCTCGGCGGACCCGACCAAAGTCCGGATCCACTGCGGGCGAACGTCATCGAGCGCGATTGTCTCGCCATATTCGACATCGGAGCGGACGGGCCGGACGGCGACGTGGACCTGGCTGACCTGGCCGCGTTTCAGCAGCTTTACACCGGCAACCGCGTGGTGCACGTCGATGCCCAGGTCGTCGGTGGGCTGGCGGATGGCACGAGCTGGGCGAACGCGTACGCGGATCTCGAGAGCGCGCTGGGCAACGCGCGGAGCGGCGATCAGATCTGGGTGGCCCGCGGTGTGTACCGGCCGGCGGTGGGCGTCCTCGATGCGCGGATGGCGGCCTTCCACCTCGTCGACGGTGTGGCCGTGTACGGCGGCTTTGCCGGCGACGAGTTCCGCCTCGACCAGCGCGACGTGATCGCCAACGAGACCGTTCTCAGCGGCGACATTGGCGCGGTCGACGACCCGGCCGACAACGCCTACCACGTGGTGATGGCGGACGGCACGGGGCCGGGCACGCGCCTGGACGGCTTCGTCATCACCGGCGGTCGGGCGGACGGGCGCGAACCGAACGACCGAGGCGCCGGCGTGCTCGCGCGGATGGGAACGCTGCACATGGCTCGCTGCCGGATCGTGAACAATGTGGCCGCCGCAGGTGGCGGCGTGATGAACATCGATGGTGACGTCACCGTTGTGAACACGAGCTTCACCGGCAACGTGGCAGACCCGTGGTCCGGTGGGGCGTTCCACAACCACGGCGGCACGTCTCTGCTCCTGAACAGTTCCTGCTACGGGAATCAGGCCGCCTTGACCATGGGCGGAGGGCTTCGAAACTACAACGGCGGCACGCTGCGGCTTCGCAACACGGTGCTGTGGGGAAACGCCGCCAGCGGGGGCACCGACGAAAGTGCCCAGATCGGAGAAGATCCGTCGGGCACGCTCGATGTCTCCTTTTGTTGCGTGCAGGGCTGGACCGGGGCGTTCGGCGGCGAGGGCAATATCGGGACGAATCCGTTGTTTGTGAATCCGGCCGGCGAGGACGGGCAGGTCGGGACGGCGGACGATGATCTGCGCCTGTCCCACAGTTCGTCGTCCATCGACGCGGGCGATAACGGGTCGGTGCCAGCAGGCGTCGACATCGACCTTGCCGGCGCCCCGCGGATCCGCGACGGAGACGACGACGGGGAGGTCGTCGTGGATATGGGGGCGTTCGAGTTCGGGCCGTGACCGCGACGCGACGGGATGCGGTGCGCGTGAGTCACCGGCGTGTCGTCGTCCGGGAATGTTGCGTCTAACCTGCCCACGCGAAGGGTGTTATGACTTTGTTCGTTGAACGGCGCGTCGTATCCTGATATGCTGTGGGATGCAGTTTGCTGGGATTCGGGATCATCCGGCCCCGGGTCGATAACTTGTTTCAAGAATAAGCGAGACAAACATGCTGCTGTCGAAAAACGCCATCGTGTGGATGCTGACGCTGTCGATGGTGTGGGCGGTCGGTGTCGCGCGGGCGGGCGAGACGATCCGCGGTGAGTTGCTCGACCCCGCCAGTTACGGACCGTCCTTCGTGGAACCGGCCCGGGCGCCGGCCGAGCGTGCCACCGGCGAGGTGCGGAAGGACCCGAAACTGCGTAACGGCGCGAACGGCGTGTGGCAGGTACCCAGTCGCGGCGCGTGCACGGCGGCGGCCTCCGGTGAGTTTTACGCCGCCAACAAGTGGGGCGACACGCGGATGGGGATCGGGTTTCCCCAGATTGTGGACGTACACGGCGCGTTCTTCGCCGGCCAGGGTGGCTCCGGCGCGTGGACGACCGGGATCCGCGTCAGGGGGTACCGCGACGGCAAAGTGGTGCAGGAGACCGACTGGATGCATGACATGGGGGCGTCACCGCACTGGTTCGCCATGGATCTGCGCGGCGTGGATCGGATCGAGATTGTCTCGATCCCCGTGGTGAACGGGGGCGGGTGGTACGCCATGGACGATCTGACCTTCACGCCGGTCTTCGACTCGGAGGCGGGCGTGGCCCGCACCGTGACCGTCGATTTCGACGACCTTCAGTACAAGTACAAGCTTACCGGCTCGAACTACGCCGGGCTTACCTGGGAGGTGGGGCGCGGCGAGTTTACGGACAGCGAGGAAGTGCACGGGCCGATGGTGCCGCCGGGGCACGAGCGCGATGTTACCGGGGGCGGCGGACTTCGGTCGCCGGCCTCGGGAACGGACGCGGAACTGCCGACGCTGGTTCGCGGCTTCCAGTCGGTCCGCCGTGGTGATGCGGAGTCAAGGAGCTATCCGCCGGATAGCGATGGCGCGATCGGGCCGGATCACTACGTGACGGTGGTGAACCGGGTGCTCGCGATTTACGACAGGGCGACCGGCGAACTGATCGATGACATCCCGCTCAACGAGATTCCGGGCGGTGGATCGGGGTTCCTGCCCGGATCGAACGGGGACCCGCGGATTCTGTTCGACCATCTGAGCGGGCGGTGGATCGTGCTTGTCTCGGACTTCACCGCGGACATCTACATCGCCGTGTCGACCACGAGCGACCCGACGGGCACTTGGTTCAAGGGCAGTTTCCTCACGGCCCAGGGATCGGACGAGGGCCGCTGGCCGGACTACGAGACGCTCGGGGTGGACGCCCACGCGATCTACACGGGGGCCTACATGGTCGGCGGCGGGATGACGCTTTTCGCGATCGACAAGGACCCGCTCATCGCTGCGGAGCCGGAACTGGGGGCGGTGTACGCGTTTCGCGGCCTGCCGTGGGAAGGGGCGATTCAGCCCAGTTACACCTACGACGACAGCGAGCCTGCGTACCACGTTTCGCTGTACTCGGCGGACCAGTTGCGGCTGCGACAAGTGAACACGCTGGGGTTGGAGTGGAGCCTGGTGGAACTCGGCACGGTGGACGTGGAGCCGTTCGACAATCCGCCGAACGCCCCGGCCCTCGGCAGCACGACTCCGCTGAACACTGTCGACGACCGGCTCATGATGTCGGTCTATCGGGATGGTTCGCTGTGGACGGCCCACACGATCAGGCACAACGGGCGGGCGGCCGCCCGGTGGTACGAGATCGACGTGGAGGCGATGGAAGTGGTCCAGTGGGGAACCGTGGCGGACGACTCGCTGCACTACTTCTTCCCGTCGATCATGGTCAACTCCGCGGGTGACGTCGCCATGGGTTTCACCGGCTCGGATTCGAGCCAGTACGCCGCTTGCTACTACACGGGTCGACGTGCCGATGATCCGCCGGGTGAGATGGCCCCGCCCGTCATGTACAAGGAGGGGATCGGCCCGCAGAACAACATCGATAGTTGGGGGCGCAACCGGTGGGGCGACTACAGCTACACCACCCTCGACCCGGTCGATGACCTCACGTTCTGGACCATCCAGGAATACGGCGACGAGGAGGACATCTGGGGCTGCTACGTGGCGGTGCTCACCTACGGGTTCGCGGACTGCAACGAGAACGGCATCGCGGACCCGTGCGATATCGATTGCGGCCCGGCGGGCGGACCCTGCGACGTGGAGGGCTGCGGCGAGTCCGACGACTGCAACGAGAACGACGTACCCGACGAGTGCGAGCCGGACGCGGACTGCAACACCAACGGCATCCAGGACATCTGCGATACGTACAGCGGCGCGTCGGAAGACTGCAACGCCGACGACATTCCAGACGAGTGCCAGACGGATCTCGACTGCAACGGCAACGGCCAGATCGACGAGTGCGAGGAGCTGCCGGACTGCAACCACAACGGCAATCCGGACACCTGCGATCTCCTTTGGGGCTCCAGCTATGACTGCGACGGGAGCGGGATCCCCGACGAGTGTGAGAATTACGGCATCATCATGCAGGCTGACTTCGAGTCGGGCACGCCGACCGGGTGGGACATGACCGGCCTCTGGCACACCACCGCAGACTGCGGTCAGGCCTGGCCATGCGACCCGGTGCAATGGGCATACTTCGGGGAAGACGAGGATGCCGAGGGCGCGCCCAAGTGCGATTACGATACCGGCTCCCGGGAGGTCGGCGACATGATCGCCCGCACCGTGACCATCGCCGACACCGGCACGGATGCCCAACTCACCTACTGTTCGTTCTACGAAGGGGAGGGCGGCGACTCGGGCGAATCCGGGTTTGACTGGGCGTGGGTCACGGTCAACGGAGCGGAAGTCGATGACGTGAGTCTTAACGGCACGCTCGGAGTCTGGGAGACCCGGACCGTCGACATGCGGCCGTACCTCGGGCAACAGGTGACCATCGGGTTCCACTTCGACTCCCGCGATCGCCTCACCAACGACACGCTGGGGTGGCAGGTTGACCTGGTCCAGCTCGAAGGGCCGCTTCCGATCATCGACTGCAACGACAACGGGATTCCGGATCACTGCGAGGAGCTGGAGTTGGGTGACGCCAACGCGGACGGGGTCGTCGACCTGGCGGACCATGGGTACTTCACGGAGTGCCTGTCCGGTCCCGACGCCCTGCCGAGGCCGCGGGATCCGAACTGCGTCGAGTTCTGCCTCGACGTGTTCGATTTCGGTCGAGATGGTGGAGACGGTGATGTCGACGCGTTCGACTACGGCGAGTTCCAGAACGCGTTCCATATCCCGGGCCCGGAGGCCCCACCCGGTGACTGACGGGCTTCAGTGATTCGTCCGCCGCGGCACGACAATCGCGTCCGCAGCCATAGCGCCCCGTCGTTCCACCCGAGAGCGGCGGGGCGATTCGCTGGCCGGGTGTTCGGATCGGTCGGTCGGCGACCATCGGCTACGAAGCCGGGTCGCCCGGTGCCTCCACCGCGTGCGGGCGCGGGACGATGAACTCGTCGAGCACCTGGTTCCGCTGCCCCATCTGCCGCACGGTGATCGCCTGCGGGGTGACGTCCACCACGGTGAAGCCGTGTTCCTGGTCGTTCTGGATCCGCAGTTCCTTCGGTTTGGGGCCGTGGATCGAGTAGAGCTCGGCCCCGCCGGTGCCCGTGGTGACGTACACGGTGCCCCGGCCGGGCTCGACGACGTTACCGTCGACGAGCGGGTAGGTGGCTTCGTACATCTGGTTGTGCCCGTTGAACGCGAGGGCGACGTTGTGGCGATCGAAGATGGGCAGGAGCAGTTCGCGCAGCTTGCCTGACGGGGTGTACTTGCCGTTCGTGTAGACGGGGTGGTGGTAGTACACGATCTTCCAGCGGTCGCCGGCGTCGTTCAGGACAGCGTCCAGCCACGGGGCGACCTTATCGCGCATAACAGTGAACGTCTCGTTGCTGTTGATGCAGACGAATCGCGCATCGCTGAAGTCGAACCAGTACAGACGCCCGGGCACGATGCCCTCCGGTCCGTTTTGCGGCAGCATGAACTCGGTCACCATGGGTTCGCCCTGGTTGTCGTCGAAGTCGTGATTGCCTAGGCACGGGTAGAGGGGTATCCGAGCCAGCAGGTCGGCGTACGGTCGGTACACCTGCTCCGGGTATCGATGGGCCGCCCCGTCGGGCCAGACGAGGTCGCCGGTGTGGATGATCAGGTTCGCGTCATGCGTGCGCATGAGCCGGGCGAGTTCGTACTGGACGGGACCGCCGTTGCCGCTGTCGCCGAAGACCAGGAACCGGAACGGCTCACCGGGTGCCGGAGCGGTGCGCACCTCGGCGGTGAACGCGACTGGCGTGGCGGCGCTGGCGACGGCGGTCCGTTCCGCGGTCTCGATTGGCATGATGAGTTCGTACGCGTATCGTTGCCCCGGCTTCAGTCCGCCGATGCGGGCTTCGTACCGCCCGCCTTTCGGCTGGACTTGTTGCTCGGTGACCACGGTGCCGCCCTGGTCGCGCACGCGCACCGCTTCCGTCTGCCCCGACCTCGACATCCACACTAGCGTGAACCCGTTCGGGCCGAGGAGTTGGACCATTGGCCCGAGTCGTTCGTTTGACGGCTCGCTGGATGTCGTCGCCGCCAGCGCGATCACGATGATGACCGCGAGGATCGCGACTCCGATTACTGCCTTGCGCATCGCTGTGCCTCTCCTGCGCGACTTCCAAGCCCGGGCGAATACGGGTCTGTCGTGCCTCGATAACGGGACGCCAGTCTGGGGCGGGGTCAACGGGTCCACACGGTCCCATGGTGCGGGAAAGCAGGCATTTTCGCCATCCGGGCCGCCGATGCAAGGCGTGCGATGAATTCGCGGCGTGGCGGTACCCGGTTGGGGCATTAGTCTCTGTTGCCCAGCCCGATGGCGGATGCGGCGGCGTACGTTTTCGTGTGCGTGATCGACACGAGGACACGGGCGATGCCGCGGGACTCGGCAAGGCGGGCGCACTCCCCCGCGAGCGAGACGGAGGGCACACCGGCCTCGTCGTTGAGGATCTCGATGTCCGTCCACGCAATCTGCCCGACCCAGCCCGTGCCCAGCACCTTCAGGATCGCCTCTTTCGCGGCGAACCGCCCGGCGATTCGCTCGACCGGGTCGCGGTACTGGTGTACGTACTCGCGTTCCCGGGCGGTCAAGATGCGGCCGGTGAATCGTTCCCCGTGGCGGGCACACATGGTGGCCACCCGTTTGCATTCGATCAGATCGATGCCATGCCCCACGAATCGGCTCATGGCCGAACTGTAGCCCGATCCGCCGCGGTCTGCAATCACCGGGCCGTCCGGTGGCGACCGACGGGGCGTCACTGGACGTAACCGCGCGCTGCGCGTATACCTCGACTCCATGAACCCGTTTGCCGGCCAAGTTGATCCCCGGCGCCTGCTGGACGGCCTCACCGAGCCGCAACGGCAGGCGGTCACCCATACCGACGGGCCGTTGTGCGTGCTGGCCGCAGCGGGCAGCGGCAAAACGCGGGTGATCACCCGGCGGGCGGCGTACCTGGCCTGCACGGTCACCGCCGCGCGGCGCGTGCTGGCCATCACGTTCACCAACAAGGCGGCGAACGAGATGCGGGAACGGATCGAGGCCCTCGGCATCGTGGGCCAGATGACCGTGTGTACGTTTCACTCGCTGTGTGCCCGGCTGCTGCGGGCCTACCACGACCGGGCGGGACTGGCCCCCAACTTCACGATCTTCGACGTGGAAGACCAGAAGAAGGCGTTGAAGGAGGCCATCGAGCGGAGCGATCTGTCCACGACGAACTGGTCGCCCGGCCGGGTGGCCGGCACGATCAGCAACGCCAAGAACGAATTGAAGACGGCCCAGGCGTTCGAGGAGGAGGCGTTGGACTGGACCAGTCGGTCGATCGCGCGCATCTACCAGCAGTACGAGGTCGTGCTGGCCCAACAGCAGGGGCTGGACTTCGACGACCTTCTGCTGAAGATGGCGTTGCTGCTGCGGTCGGATGACGAGCTTTGTGCGCGGCTCCAGCGGCGATTCACCCACCTGCTCGTGGACGAGTACCAGGACACCAACCACGCCCAATATGAGATCGCCCGGCACCTGACCGAGGGGCACCGGAACATCTGTGTGACGGGCGATCCGGACCAGTCGATCTATGGCTGGCGAGGCGCGGACATTCGGAACATCCTGAACTTCGAGCACGACTACCCCGACGCCGTAACGGTCCGGCTCGAGCAGAACTACCGGTCGACCAAGCGCATTTTGTCGGCGGCCGATGCCCTGATCGCCCATAACGTCGAGCGGAAGGAGAAGCATCTCTGGACGGAGAACGAGGAGGGCGGGCCGGTTCGGGTCGTGCACGTCGCCGACGGGATGGCCGAGGCCCAACTCATCGCGGACGGGATCCGCGAGCACCGCATGAACGGCCGCCCGCTGCGCGACATCGCCGTGTTCTACCGCATCAACGCCATGACCCGCACGGTGGAGGAAGCGCTGCTGAACGGCGGCGTGCCGTACCAGGTCGCTCGCGGGGTGGCGTTCTACAACCGGGCGGAGATCAAGGACGTGCTCGCCTACCTGCGGGTCATGGTCAACCCGGCCGACGAGACGTCGTTGCTTCGCATCATCAACACCCCGGCCCGCGGGATCGGGCCCACCACGGTGAAGCGGCTGCGGGCCGCGGCCCACGCCTCCGGCCGGCGGCTGTTCGACGTGATCCAGGACGTCGAAAACGTACCCGGCGTGGGGCGCGCGACGGGCAAGGTCCACTTCTTTGCCGAGATCCTGGGCAACCTCGCCTCGCTGGCGGAGGAGCCGCCCCGGGTCGCCGTCGACGCCGCGGTCAGCCAATCCGGGCTCCGGGCCGCCCTGCGCCAGGAAGCGACCACCAACCCGGAACGGTTGGAGAACGCGGAGGAGCTCATCAGCGGTGCGGCCACGTTCCAGCAGGAGACGCCGGACTCCACGCTGATCGACTACCTTCAGCATGTCAGCCTGATCAGCGACATCGACGCGGTGGACTCGGAGTCTGGATGTGTCACATTGATGACACTGCACGCGGCGAAGGGACTCGAGTTTCCCGTCGTCTACATGATCGGCCTGGAGTCGGGGCTGTTGCCACTGATTCGTGATTTCGACGGCGGGGACGAGGAGGAGGAGCGCCGGTTGTGCTTCGTCGGCATGACCCGCGCCATGGACGAGTTGACCCTGACCTCCGCCGCCTACCGCACCCTGCACGGCCGCACCGAACGCCAGATTCCGTCGATCTTCCTGAGCGAATTGCCGCAGGAGGAGATCGAGTGGATCGATCGGGTCAGTGAGGACCGCGCGGCGGAGCCGGCCGCCCCGAAGCCCGCGTTGCCGGACGACCTTGCGTGCTGGGACATCGGGACGCTGGTACGGCACCCGACCTATGGGTTCGCACGCGTGCAGTGGCTCGCGCCGTCGGCGAACCAGACGCGGATCGGCCTGCGCTTCACCACCGGCGAAGAGAAGACTTTCATCCTCGAGTATGCCCGGCTCGAGCGCGTCGACTTCGACGAGATCGACTAGCCCCCGCCACGCGGGCGATCGGGCCTGGCGAGGGCCGGGCGGCGGGCCTAGAATGGCCGGTCACCGTGGGAACGGACTGCGGGGCCCCCGTGGGCCGATGACCAGCACAGGAGACTTGCGATGCCCGTTGCGGATTACCGGACGTATTGTCAGATGCTCGACAATGCCAAGCAGAACGGATTCGCGTACCCGGCGATCAACGTGACGTCCGAAGCGACGGCCAACGCCGCCCTGGCGGCCTTCGCCGAAGCAGAATCCGACGGCATCATCCAGGTCTCCACGGGCGGTGGACAGTTCGCGTCCGGGTTGGCCGTCAAGGATTCCGTGGTGGGCGCGGTGACCCTCGCGAACCACGTTCATTACGTTGCCCGGCACTACGACGTCTACGTGGCACTGCATACCGATCACTGCTCCGCGGACAAGCTGGACTCGTTCGTCCGGCCGCTGATCGCGGAGACGACACACCGTCGCGAGCAGGGACTCCCCAACCTGTTCAACTCGCACATGTTCGACGGCGGCGAGCTTCCGCTCGACAAGAACATCGACATCGCGACGGAACTGTTCGCCCTCTGCCGCGACAACGAGATCGTTCTTGAGATCGAGGCCGGCGTGGTGGGCGGCGAGGAGGACGGCGTGAGCCACGAGGGCGGGCCCGCCGAAAAGCTGTATACCACTCCCGGAGACATGCTGGCGGTGGCCCGGCGCATGCGCGAAGTGCAAGGCGGCCGCTTCATGTTCGCCGCCACGTTCGGCAACGTACACGGCGTGTACAAACCGGGCAACGTCGTGCTCAAGCCCGGTATCCTGCGTGACGGGCAGGACGCGGTGGTCAAGGAGTTCGGTCCGCAGGCCAGCTTCTACCTGGTGTTCCACGGCGGCTCCGGCTCCGACCTCAAGGACATCCACGAAGCGATCTCGTACGGTGTGATCAAGATGAACATCGACACGGATACGCAGTACGCGTTCACCCGGCCGATCGCGGACCACATGTTCCGGGCCTACGACGAGGTGCTGAAGGTCGAGGGCGAGGTGGGAAACAAGAAGAAATACGACCCGCGCAGCTACCTGAAGCTGGCGGAAGCGTCGATGAAGGATCGGATCGTGCAGGCGTGCGACGATCTGAAGAGCCGCGGCACCACGCTGTGCCAGCAGTAGCTGTACCAGAAGTAATAGTCACCGTCGGCGCAATCGCGCGGGCGGCATCGTGAATCCGCCGAGGGCCCGGGGCCGGCATCTCGGGCCTTTCGCGCGCGGCGGCCCCGTTCGTTGACCCCGCCCGGCGAGCGGCCTACACTGCCCCCCCCGACCGACCGACCGACCGATGAAAACCCGTTCGATTGCAGGATTGGAGCCCCGATGCGATTCCCCCAGCGACTGGTGATGCAGGTGGCGCTGCTGGGCCTGACGATCGGTCGCCCGGCCGCACACGCCACGTGGACGCACCTCGGCCGCGTGACCGACGTCCAAGCCGACGCCGCCCGGGTGACGGTCCGTTGCGGAGATGCCGCCGTCCAGTTGACGGCCATGGACGACCACGTCGTACGCGTCCGGCTGGCACCGGAGGGCGAGTTCGGCCGCGACTTCTCCTGGGCGATCCAGGATCTCGCACCGAAGGGACGATTCAGCCTGGAGGACGTCGGCGGCGACGCGATACGACTCAGTACCGGATCGTTACGCGTGTCGATCCACCGCGATCCGTGCCGATTGGAGGTGCGCGACGGGGACGGGCACCTGCTGGTGGCCGACGAGGTCGAATGGGGCATGGCGTGGGGCGAGTCGGCCAGTGGTGGCGGGCGGCCCGTCCGCGTCTGGCATCACCTGCCGGACGGCGCCGCCATTTACGGACTCGGTGAGAAAGTCGGAGGACTGAACAAGCGGGACCGGGCATGGACGATGTGGAACACGGACGCCGCGGCGTACGGCACGCAAACGGACCCGTTGTACAAGTCGATCCCGTTCTTCATCTCCGAGGTGGACGGCCGCTATCACGGCGTGTTCCTGGACAACCCGTGGCGAACCACGTTCGACTTCGGCCAGACCGATCGCGGCGTGACGAGCTTCGGCGCGGAAGGCGGCGAGTTGAACTACTACGTCATCGCCGGTCCGGACCCCAAGGACGTCATCAAGCGGTACACCCGGCTGGCGGGTCGCATCGAACTGCCGCCGAAGTGGGCGATCGGCTATCATCAATCCCGGTACGGATACTATCCCGATTCCCTGGTGCGTCGAATCGCCTCGGACTTCCGCGTGAAGAACATCCCGTGTGATGTCATCCACCTCGACATCGACTACATGGACGGCCACCGCTGTTTCACCTGGGACGACCGCTGGTTCCCCGATCCGAAGAAGTTGACGGACGATTTGAAACGGCTGGGCATCCGGACGATCGTGATCGTGGACCCCGGCATCAAGAACGAGGCGGGCTACGCGGTGTTCGACAGCGGCGACCGGATCCACGCGTGGCTGACGAAGCCGGACGGCGAACCCTACGTGGGGCGGGTGTGGCCGGGGCCGTGCGTGTTCCCCGACTTCACGAACGCGGACGTGCGCCGGTGGTGGGCGGACCTGTTCCCGGAGTTCGTTCGCGGCGCCGGGATCGACGGAGTCTGGAACGACATGAACGAGCCGGCCGACTTCGCCGGGCCGAACAAAACGGTCCCGCTCGACGTGCGATTCGACAACCAGGGCGAGCCGGTGTCGCACCGGGCGTGTCACAACGTGTACGGCATGCAAATGGTCCGTGCGACGCGGGAGGGGCTCAAACGCGCGTGGCCGGGCAGGCGGCCGTTCACGCTGACCCGGGCCACGTACGCGGGGGGGCAGCGTTTCGGGGCCGGCTGGACGGGCGACAACACGAGCTCGTGGGCGCATCTGGCATTGAGCGTTCCCATGGTGCTGAACCTTGGCGTGTCCGGAATGCCGTTCGTCGGGCCGGACATCGGCGGATTCGTCGGCGGTGCCACGCCCGAGCTGTTTGCCCGGTGGATCCAGGTGGGAAGCCTGATGCCATTCTGCCGCACCCACACCTCGTGCTACAACCCGCGCCAGGAACCCTGGTCGTATGGAGTCGAGGTCGAGACGATCGCACGGCATGCCTTGATGCTGCGTTACTCATTGATGCCGTACCTGTACTCGCTGTTTGAAGAGTCGTCGCGCACCGGGTTGCCGATCGTTCGGCCGTTGTGGTTGGAGTTCCCCGGCCTTCGAACGTGGGCCGAGAACCGCCGCTTCATGCTCGGCCCCGACCTGCTCGTGATGCCGGTGCTGGAGCCGGGTATCGAGGAGATGCAGGTCGACCTTCCGCCAGACGCGTGGTTCGACCACCGCACCGAACTGATCCACGGCGATTGGCAGGCCGTCAGAATGCCGATCGATCTGACCGTGCTGCCGATGTTCGTGCGGGCCGGGGCGATCATCCCGATGCAGTCGCCCGTGTTGAGCACGATGGAGCCGCCGGCAGAGCCGTTGATTCTGGACATCTGGCCCTTCGGCGAGTCCGAGGCCTCTCTTTACGAGGACGACGGGGAGAGCTTGGACTATCAGGCGGGGGCGTGGCGACGCACGCGGTTCACGTGCAGCGCCACGGACGGACGCGTGGTGTTCACGATGCACGCCCCCCAAGGCGACTATGTTCCGCCTGAGCGGAGCCCGCTCCTGTGCATCCATGGACTGAGCGGGCCCGTCCAGCATGTGACGTGTGCGGTGGGCGACAACCTGCCCGAAGGCGACCTGCGGACGACGCCGATCGATCCGGGCGGCGCGGGCAGCCGAAAGATCACGCGGACCCTACCGCTGGAGAAAGGTCCACTCGACAAGCCGGCCCAGTTTCGCCAGACCGGACGGGACGAAGCCCGCCCGTGGCTGGTCCG
Source organism: uncultured Phycisphaeraceae bacterium (assembly GCA_964495075.1). Classification (GTDB taxonomy): domain Bacteria; phylum Planctomycetota; class Phycisphaerae; order UBA1845; family UBA1845; genus JAFGJQ01. Next base: position 3,391 of record CAZBUJ010000080.1, on the reverse strand, counting down.
CATGTATCCCGACGAGGGCAAGCCACAACGCGTACAGATCGAGTACGACGTGACCCGGTACCCATGGGGCAAACGGTTGAACATGACGTTCGATCCGAAGGAAGACCCTATCGAAGTGCATCGCCACTTTCGCCCGCCGCAGTACGACAACGGCACCGTCCGGTTTCACGTCCGCCACGCCGACAACCCGTCGTTCGTGCTGCCTCGGTTGCGACTATCGGCCGACGCCCTGCCGATCCTGAAGGTGAAGATGACCGTTGAGCAGGCGAGCAAAGTGCACATCAAGTTCGCCACCGAACAGAACCCGCGGCGGTCGAGCCGTCCGGGCGTGACGTTCGACCTGACGCCGGACGGAAAGATCCACGAGTACACCTTCGATATGTCCCAGGCGGCCCCCGCCGATTGGACGGGCACGGTGTACTGGCTCGAATTCAGCTTTCCGGAGAATGTGCTCAAGGGGGAGACGATTTCGCTCCACTCAGTGACGTTCGACCGGTCATCCTGATCATTGCCCCCGGATCAAACCGCGCGGCCGACAATGGCGGCAACCTCGTCCGGATCGGCCAGCCCGTCGGGGCGCAGACCGGCGGTGGCGGCGATCGCACCGCCGGGCGCGGCGCATGTCGCGCAGCGCCATTTCGCACGGCCCGCCCGGCTTGACGCCCCGGCCGGTACCGTACACCATGCGACTCGCACCACGGGAGGATGGCCAATGCGACATGCAGTCATCATGGCCGGTGGAGCCGGCACGCGAATGTGGCCCGCCAGCCGGATGAATCGGCCGAAGCAGCTGTTGCGGCTGTTCGGCGGGAAGAGTCTGCTCCGGGAATCGTATGAGCGGGTGGCGGACGCGGTCGGGGCCGGTTCGGTCTACGTGATCACCGGGGCCGGCCATTTGCCGCTGGTCGCCCGGGACGTGCCGGAGATCCCGACCGGCAATCTCCTCGGGGAGCCGTGCGGGCGTGACACGGCCAACGCGGTCGGGCTGTCGGCGGCGGTGTTGAGACAGCGCGATCCGGACGCCACGATGGGGGTGTTCACCGCGGATCATATCATCACCCCGGTCGAACGGTTTCGGCAGGCCTTGCGGCGTGGGTACGAGGCGGCCGAAGGGCACCCGGACGCGCTGGTGACGTTCGGGATCAAGCCCACTCATCCGCATACCGGGTTCGGCTATGTTCAACGCGGTGACGCGGTGGAGGAGGGTGTGTTCGCGGTCCGGCGGTTCGCGGAGAAGCCGGATCAGGAAACGGCGAATCGCTACGTCGCGGACGGCGGGTACTATTGGAACAGCGGGATGTTCGTGTGGCGCGTGGACACGATCCTGGAGCAGCTTCGTCAGCATCTGCCCGCGTCCTACGACAGCTTGATGGAGCTCGCTGGTGCGTGGGATTCTCCCGAACGGGACGACGCACTGTCACGCGTCTACCCGGCGCTGGAGAAGATTTCGATCGACTACGCGGTGATGGAGCGGGCCCCGCGGGTACTCGTGGTGGAACTCGACTGCCACTGGGTCGACGTCGGTTCCTGGACATCGCTCGAGCACGTGCTTCGGCCGGACGAGAACGGCAACGTGACGGCGGGCGGGCGGTCCGTGCACATGACGTCCGGTGGCACGGTTACGGTCAGTGAGGAGGATCACTTGATCGCCACGCTCGGGGTGCGGGATCTGGTGATCGTGCACACCGCAGACGCCACACTCGTTGCGCACAAGGATCAGGCGCAGCAACTGAAGGACTTGGTGGCGTGCCTCCGCGGGCGGTTCGGCGATCAATACCTGTAAATCAACGACCCGGTTGCGGTCGGCCCATGAGTCGCGGGCGGACAAGGGGCGGATCGATGCGACCGGTCCGCCGGCCAGCGGTCCGGCGGGCGTCGAGCCCCTTTTGACTTGTCAGCGACATTCGGCGATCATGGTATGCAATTCACGCACGCCTGTTCGAGCGGCGCTGGCGCGAATAAGGCCCGCGAACGGTGGCGTGCACTTCGGCGAACAATGCATCGACGGGAGGTTGGAATGGCCAGAAGGGCTGTGAAGAAAGCGTCACCGATCATCGCGAATCGCATCAAGCGGTGCCGCGCCGCGATGGCGAAAAAGAAGATCGCGGCTTATCTGTTGACCAACCGTGCGGATCATTACTACCTCGCCGGTTTCTCGGGTGAGGATTCGGCGTTGCTGGTGACGCGGAAGGATGTCTGGGTCATCAGTGACGGGCGATTCGAGGAGTCGATCCGCAAGGAGTGCCCGTGGGCCAGGGTCTCATTGCGGAACGGGCTGCTGCCCGCGGAGATCGGCGCCGTCTGCAGGCGGGCCCGCCTCAAGACGGTGGCCGTCCAGACGGACCACCTGACGCTCGACGATCACGCGGCGATTCGCAAGGCGGTCCGTCCGGTTCGGCTGGTTTCCGGGCCGCCCATCGTGAATGATATGCGGATCCGAAAGGACGGGGACGAGCTGCGGGTCCTGGGGCGTGCCATCAAGGTGGCCGAGGAGGCGTTCGCCGCGACAAGGCGGTCGATTCGCGTGGGTCAGACGGAACAGGAGATGGCCGCCCGTCTGGAGTACGAGATGGCCAAACGGGGGTCGGCCGGCCCGGCGTTTCCGTCCATTGTGGCGGATGGCCCCAGCGCGGCGTTGCCCCACGCGGTGCCGGGCAAGCGCAAGGTCCGTCAGGGCAGTGCGATCCTGTTCGACTGGGGCGCCACGGTGGGGTTCTACCGCAGTGACTTGACCCGTATGGTGTTCGTCGGTAGGATTCCGCCGAAAATCCGCACGATCTACGACATCGTCTTGCAGGCGCAGAAGTTGGCGATCGCGGCGATTCGCCCCGGCGAGCGCATGTGCGATGTGGATGCGGTGGCGCGGGACTACATCGCGGATGCGGGGTACGGAAAGCAGTTTGGCCACGGGTTGGGCCATGGCTTGGGCATCGACGTGCACGAGGCCCCGTCGTTGAGTTGGCGCTCGGATCAAAGGCTCGAGGCGGGGATGGTCGTAACGGTGGAGCCTGGCATCTACCTCCCGGGGGTGGGTGGTGTGCGAATCGAAGACGACGTGCTCGTCACGCCGAAAGGACACAAGATTCTCACCCACTTCGCCAAGGACATCGAATCCGCTGTGGTCGGGTAGGGTCGACGAGCACCCCCGACCGGGCACGGCGGGAACCAGGCATGCCGGTGGGAGATCTCACATTGTTCGAAATCGAGCAAATACGTGAATTGATCCAGTTGATGGCCGAGCATGATATCGCCCAGGTATCGATCAAGAACGGCGATGCGCAGCTCGAGGTGAAGCGGATTGGCGAGCAGACGGTAGTCCACAACCCGCCGGCGGGCGTGACGAACACGCCGGCTCCGGCGCCGCCGCCGCCAGCCGCGCCGGCCCCGGCCC
>CAZBUJ010000079.1:0-25848 GCA_964495075.1 uncultured Phycisphaeraceae bacterium | reverse complement strand
TCAACTCCGAGCCCGTGCCGACCGCGATGGCCGACTCGATCGCGTTGCGAAGCTAGCGGCCGTTGCCCGGCCAGTCGTACTGCAGCAGCGTCGGCCAAAGCAGCGGGTGAATCGACTTCACCTGCCGCAGACTCTGCCGGTTGAACTCGGTGACGAAATGCTCGACCAGGAACGGAATGTCCTCCTTCCGTTCGGCCAGCGTCGGCGTCTCGACCGAGATCACACTCAGCAGGTAGTAGAGGTCGCGCCGCAGCCACCCGCTCGCGACGGCCTCCGATACATTGCGTGACGTCGTGGCGATCACCCGCACGTTAACCGGGTACTCCTCGCTGCTGCCGGCCGGGCGGACCCGACCGTCCTGCAACGCCCGGGTCAACTTCGCCTGCGTGTCGACCGGCATCTCCGTCACTTCGTCCAGGAACAACGTTCCCCCCTCGGCCGCTCGGATCAACCCCTCAAACTCGGTGTTCGGCTGCGGACCGGCCCCTTTGATGTAGCCGAACAGCTCCGCTTCCAATTGGTCCCGCGACAACGCCGAACAGTTCAGCGGCACGAACCGCCCTTCCTTCTGCAGCCCGTTGTGATGGATGGTGCGGGCGACCAGCTCCTTGCCGGTCCCGGCCTGGCCGCAGATCATCACCGCGCTGGAGTTGTTGCAGGCGGCCCGAATCTTCTCAAAGACACTTCGCATCGTGTCGCTGTGACTGATGATGTTCGAGAACCCGTAGCGGTCCTGGATGTCCGCCCGCAACCGCGAGATCTCCTCACGAAGGTTCTCGGTGATCGAGCGAAGCTCCTCGTCCCGGTGCTTCGACTCCGTCACGTCCCGCATGACGGCCAACACGCCGTGCACCACGCCTTCCCGGTTCTTGAGCGCGGTGTACTGCGTCTCGACCCAGGCGAAGCTCCCATCCATGCGGCGAATGCGGATCCGCTGCTTGGCCGACGACAACTCGCCACCGTAAACCTGAAGCCCGGGGCACAGGCTGGTGGTCAGGGTCCGGCCCTGCTCGTCCGCACACTCCATCACCGAGTGACACGAACACTCCTGCCCCAGGACCTCGTCGCGCATGTACCCGGTGATGCGCTCGCAGGCGGAGTTGAAGATCAGGAACCGGCGATTCCCATCGAAGACGAAGATCCCGTCCATCGTGTTCTCGAGCAGATCGTCGAGCTGAATACTCTTTGACTCGCGAACTGAAGTCATAGTACGCCTCTCTGCATTTGTGGTGAAATCGCGCGCCGTTTGCCGGCTCCTCGAACCGGATACGGCCGAAAAAACACGATCCCGATCATCCGGCTGATTACCACGACCCGGTGGCAACGGCTCCCTATCCATTTGCCACCCATACGCCCCTATGTCATAGATATAGAGCGCGACTGTCTCAAAGGCAAACGTCTTTCAAGAAACTAGCACGTAAACAGTCCCATATCACGAACCCTGTCTCGATATCGACAAGATACGACAACCTGCTGGGTCTCTACTGTCTCGAATGCGATGCACTAATCACATTGAGAACCGAGGAATGTGATTCCGGATGCAATCAGGCTGAAGTCGGCGGGCAGGATGCCGGCCACATCGCCGTCGGCCTGTACTGGAACGAACACGGGACTGCGGACGGAGGCGGTCCTGCACTGAGTGTATAGCGCGCCGCCGGGCCGGGCGTGTCGGCGGACGAGGGTCTCGAGAGAATGACGAACCAGGCGGGTCCGCGTGGAGCACGGGTAGATGCAGACGTCGAGCAGGCCGTCGTTGTGCCGCGCTTTCCACAGGAGTTGCAGCCCGAGCGAATAGCGGTTCAGGACCCCGACGAACACGAGCCCCCGGCCGTCGAAAAACGGCTCGCCGTCGGTCTGGACCTGGATCCGGGGGAACTGGTGGCCCCAGTAGGTCCGCCAGATCGGCCAGAAGTAGTCGAAATGGGTGATGTGTCCGTCGCGGGTCGCGTGCAGGCGATGAACGACTTCCGCGTCGAACCCCATGCCGCTGATGATGAGGAATTTCCGGCCGTTGCGAACGCCGACGTCGACCGGTTGGGGCCGACCGTGCAGGACGCGCTGCACCAGACCGTCGGGATCGCGCGGCATGCGGAGGGTCTTGGCCACGATGTTCTCGGTGCCGGACTGCAGGACGACGAGGGGCGGCGGGCGTCGGGTGCGGGCGTCGACGACGTCGCGAATGGTGCCGTCGCCGCCGACAACCAGAATAGCCCGGGCGTCGTCGGGCACGTCGGCGGCGATACGCAGGGCATCGCCCGGGGCTTGCGTGACCGCGCAAACGAGCCGGATGCCGGCGCGGCTGAGCCGCCGCCGGAGCCGGGCGATCGTACCCGCCCAGTTCCGCCGTCCCGACACCGGGTTGATGATGGCGTAGACCTCGCCGTTCACGGACGACGTCCTCCCGTGTCCTGTGCACCAGCCGGGCCGCCGCGCGCCAAGCACGTTCCAGCACCGATCCTGCGACGGCGCCGCCCCATTCAAGCACCACACCGATCCCGCGCGTAGCAGCCCGGTGCTGACCCGCGATGACAATCCGGTTCGCGTGTCGACTTCTGATCCGGCACGGTGTGCGGTCTCAGAGCCGGCGGTCCCACACCGTGCGAATGGTGACGCGCTATTCCCGAATCCGCAAGAACGGTGGCGGCGGATTCGTAGATGGCATATCAAGCGCCGTGCACCCCTTACCCACCCCGGGCGAGCGGCTGACGGCCGGGTCGCCCTGTATCGACGTCTTCCTTGCCGCAAGGACTCGCTTCCGGGCGCGGATTTCTTTGCGGCGCGGGGCGAACACCGGTATAACTCGACCATCATGGCGGAACTCCGATACGTCGACGACGCGGGACACGTGACCACCATCCGGCTGGGAGCGGAGCGGTTCCTCATCGGCCGGGCGAACACGTGCCAGATCGTATTCGTGGACGACATGGTGTCGCGCGAGCACTCGCGGATCGACTGTGACGAGAATCACCACCGCATCCGGGACCTCGGCAGCCGGAACAAGACGATCGTCAACGGCCAGCAGGTGGCCGAGGCGGTGCTCGTAAACGGCGACGTCGTGCGAATCGGCGACCACGTGCTGGAGTTCCTCGACGAGGCGGTCGGGCGCGAACGCGTGTCGCTCGACTTCCTGACCCCCGACCGCAAGGAGCCAGCGGGCAGCGAATGGATCAAGACCAAAGCCCCGATCACCCTTTCACTCGACCAGGTCGCCTCGCTGACGGGGGCCATGTCGTTCGTCGGTACGACGAGCCGGGCGGAAGACATCGCGGAAGCCGCCCTGTCCCGCCTGATCCACGATTTGCAGGCGGAACGCGGATTCATCGCCCGCCGCGGCGAGCACAAAGGCGAGATGATCCCGATCGCCCACCGGGGTCTGTCGCTGCAACCCGGCGGGTCGCGGATGCCGGTCAGCCAGGCGTTCGCGTCGGCCGCCCTGCTCCAGCAGGTGGCCGGTCGCTACCCGCGCGACGCCGGTCAGATCGACCCCAAAGCCGGCTACGCCGCCACCGGACTGGTGGCACCGCTGATCCATCGCAAGGACATCCTCGGCATCGTCTACGTCGACCGGGTGACCGCCAAGCAGCCGTTCAGCGCCATGGCGTTGCAGCACATCGCGGCGGCGGGCGCGGCGATCGGCGGGGCGATGGCGGAGTCCACCCGACGACTGGGGGAGCACGCGGAGCAGGCGGAAGCGGCGTGGATGGCAACCGCCCGGCGCATGCAGCGGGTTCTGGGCATCGTGCCCCAGGCCCAGCCGCCCTTCGAATCGGCGTGGAAGCTGCAGCCCGGCCGCGTCCGCTGCGGCGACCTGTGCGATCTGATCGGGGTGGACGAACGCCGCTGCGTCATCGTCGTTACCGACGCCGGCGGGGGCGGTGTCATCAGCCTGGCACAAGCGGCCGCGATCCGCACGGGGATTCGCGCCGCGGTCTCGGTCGCCGACGACACGATGGATCTGGCCCCGATTATGGACGGGCTGAACCGCGGGCTGGCCGGCCAGTCGAGCCGCCAGACCGTCACATGCCTCGTAGTGGGCCTGGATCTGTCCGCCGGACGGATCACCTATATCAATGCCGGCGGCATGCCGCCGCTGCTCATGGCGGGGGCCGGGCGACTGATCACGTTGGACCAGCCGGCCCTGGTGCCCGGCGTCGACGGGGACTACAGCTACGAGACGAGCAGCGTGGACTTGCCGACCGATTTCCGACTCGTCTGCCACACCGACGGGCTCACGTACGCCACCAACGCATCGGGCGAAGCGTACGGCGATCAACGGCTGCACGAGCTCCTGCTCGATCGCGCCGCGTTCGCCGAACCCCAGTTGATCATCGACCGCATCTTCAAATCGATCGCCACCCACACGGGTGACCAACCGCCCGACGATGACGGAACGGCCCTGGTGCTGAGCAAGGGATAAGGAGTGAATTACTAATGACTAATTACTAATTACTAATTAGTAGGCAGTCATTAGTTTGACAGTGCTACAATTCGCGTTTACAGCTCGCGAACGCCGGTTGGCCCTGTTGGGCAAATGCGTTCTCCCTGGAGCCAGCGGCGATCCGAGACCAAACTAGCGCTGTCGTATTAGTAATTAGTCATTAGTCATTAGTAATTGATTATTCGGGGCCCCCATGATCGCCGCCGTCTCCGCCGAATCGCGAATCGTCAACGCCCTGATCGACGCCCGCCGGATAACGCGGGCCGCGTTGGAGCGGGCCCAGTACGCGTCGCACGCCGCCGGCGAACCGCTCATCGAGGTCCTGATCCATTTGGACCACATCAGCGAGGACGATATCGCCCGCGCGTACGCCGACTTTTACGGGCTGCGGTTCCTCGATCTCTCTCGCCGGTCACCCAGCGTCGGGTGGGTCCTGTCCCTGCCGGAAAACGCCGCCCGCCGGGCCTGTTGCCTGATCTTCGGCGAGGTCAGCGGCGAGCTGGTGGTCGTGGTGGCCGATCCGGCCGACCCCACCGCCAAGGCGGCCGTCGCCTCGCGGTTCGATCGGCCCGCCCAGTTCGTGGTCAGTCCGCGATACCAGATCGTCGAAACGCTGAACCGCATCTACGGCGACGCACGCCGTCGCGGACAGCGCATGGTGGAAGGGGGGCCGCTGGCCACGGCGGTGGAAACCACGTCAGCCACCGGGCTGAACGTGCTGGAGGAGCTGGACAGCATCATCGACGAAGCCGTCGATCGCCGGGCGAGTGACATCCACGTCGAGGTCGAGGAGGATCGCGTCCGCGCACGGTTCCGGATCGACGGCCGCATGATCGAGGCCCGGTCCTACCCCAAAGAGGTCGCGGCACCGCTGATTTCGCGGATCAAAGTGATGGCCACCCTGGACATCAACGAACGGCGGAAGCCCCAGGACGGGCGGTTCAACAAAACCAGCTTCGACCAGCAAGTGGACGTGCGGGTGGCCGTCATCCCGACCATCCACGGCGAGCGGGCGACCATGCGTCTGCTGGCCATCAACCGGTCGCAAACCGACCTCGCCGCACTGGGAATGGACCTCGAAGTAAAGCAGGCCTTTGAACGAATGATCCGGCGCCCGCACGGGATCATCCTGATCACCGGCCCCACTGGAAGCGGCAAAAGCACGACCATGTACGCCGCCCTCCAGATCATCAACGACGTGGACAAGCACATCATCACGATTGAAGATCCAGTTGAATACCACATCGCAGGTATCAACCAGGTGCAGGTGAACCGGGATTTCGGGGTCTCTTTCGCCGCTGCCCTGCGGAGCATCGTCCGACACGACCCGGACGTGATCATGGTGGGCGAAATCCGCGACGACGAGACGGCTCATTTGGCGTTGGAATCGTCGTTGACCGGTCACCTGGTCTTCGCGACCCTGCATACGAACTCGGCGGTGGGTGCCCTCACGCGGCTACTGGACATGGGGTGCGAGCCGTACCTGGTCTCCAGTGCCATTCTCTGCGTGATGGCCCAGCGGCTGGTTCGGCGCATCTGCCCGAATTGCCGGCGAGCCTACCAGCCGACGGCGGCCGAGCGAAAAATGCTGGGTATTCCGCCGGAACGCACGCAGGTGGAGATATTCCGAGGCGCGGGCTGTGCCCGGTGCGGGCGCAGCGGCTACTTCGACCGAATCGGGATCTACGAATTCGTGCCCTTCGACGCCGGATTGACCGATATGGTAATGGGGAAGGCCTCGACGGAGTCGATGCAGCAGTACGCGGTTGAACACGGGGCGGTGACGCTTCGGGCCAACGCGATTGCGAAAGTCCTGCACGGATGGACCACGCTCGAAGAAGCGTTGCGGGTGACGGCGGCCGACACGTTCGGCAGTTGACCGGCCCGCCCGCCCGCCCGACGCCTCATCCCGGCTGGACTGCTCTTTGCCGAAACCCTACAATGCCCGCATCCTCAAGGTAGGCTGGCGGGTATAGACACGTGACATCGCCGGCGCTGCGACGACCTCGAGGCGAGGCGGCGCTCGCGGAAGCGTTTATTAAGGAGTTCGTTATGAGCGCTATCTTTGGTGGTCTGCTGACCAACATCCTCCCGCTGATCTTGAATTTGCTCATATCGCTGTTGTTCAGCGGTACCGGCACGACCGCGGTATGACCGACCGCTGACACAACGTCCGTTCAGCGATTTCAACAGGAGCAACCGCCCCGGCGCCGCCGAACGGCCGTACGCTGGGCGGTTTTTGGTGCGCGGGGAGTCAACCGCACGGGCAGCACGGGCCGGGCGTGTCCAAACACCGAACCGCGAGCACGCCCCCGCGCGGAGGTTCCCCCAATCGTCCGCCGCGGCCCGAGGCCGCAGTCCATTGCCTTCCGGCTCACCCGTTCCAGGCCGATCGCGGCACCGCGCCGCCCCAAGAGCGGCGGCCGTCGCATTACTGGCTTTGACTGTCGGGACAGGTGATAATGCGTTTGTCGAGAATGTGAGACCCCTGCGTGGGCTTATCGTAAAGGAAACATTGCCATGTCCGCCATCTTCGGTGGGTTGCTGAGCAACATCATTCCGCTGATTCTGAGCATTCTCTTTTCGCTGTTCTTCGGTGGAACAACGACCGGGGCCTAGCCCCGGCCGTTACGCCGGCGAAAACCGATCATCGAATGCCGAACAAGCCGCCGCGCGGCAATGACGAGCCGCGGTTGAGCGGCAACCGGGGCCGTTCACCGGTCGCCGAAGCTCTGTTGGAAAACGGCGAAGTCGCCCAGGTCCACATCGCCGTCGTCGTTGATATCCGCACCCTCACACCCTGAGGTCGAGTCAACGTCGGGCCCGGCGAGGCAACGCGTGAAACATTGCAGGTCGCCGACGTCAACGTCTCCGTCGCCGTCGCAGTCGCCGACAGGGCGGAACTCATAAGCACCCATGTCAACGACCTCGGGACAATCGGGTGGATCAGCTATGCCTGTGTCTTGGGTTTGCGAATCATCGACAAAGCGGGGCTGAAGATCGAAATCGAGCGGCGTTCGTTCGCCGGTGTCGCCGTCCTGATCCAGGTCAGCGATATCGGCCGGCACGAGCGTACTATTCGCCGCATCAATACAGGGCGAACCGGCTGCCGGACGGAGATTATCGTCGTCGGTGCCGGCCACTCCGTCCGGGCCCAGAGGATTGACGAGCATCGGATCGGCGTCGATGTTGCCGTCGCCAGGCCACCCGCCGGAGATGCAACTGTAAGCTGCGGTCACCAGCCCGGAGGCGTCGTCGTCGTAGAACTGATCGGGCAAGTTGCCGTACACGATGGAGTTCTCTATTCGCGTTACGCTGCCTTCCAAGGTAACCACGCAGAGACAGCCACCCTGCCCCGCTTCATTGTTCACCAGAGTGCAGTTGGTTATCGTGTTCAGTACGTCTGACAGATCGAACATTGCCCCGCCGGCGATGGAGGCATAGTTGCCGCTGAACAAGCAGTCCGTCGACGTGACGACTTCGAAGACGCCGATCGGTCCGTATTGGTTGTCGTTGAGAATCGCGCCGCCAAAGGGCGCTTCGTTCCCCCAGAACGAGCAGCGTGTCAGTGTCGAGCTGCCACCGTCGTAATTGCAGACGGCGCCGCCTCCTACGGCGGCCGTGTTGTTCAGGAAGCCGCAGCCGACCAGCGAGGCCGGCGTCGTGTTGTACCAGTTGATAATCGCCCCGCCGCGCCCGCGTCCGGTGTCGGTTGCCGTGTTGCCCACAAACCAGCAATCGGTGAACGTCGCGGCCGTAATCGACCAGACCATGAAAGCACCGCCACCGCCGATCGCCGTATTGCCTTCAAACCTGCAATCGTTCATGTTGATCGTCGTGCCCCTGGCCGCCACGGCACCGCCGTACCCCGCGCTGTTGTTCGTGAACGTGCAGCCGGTGAAGGTCGGGTTGACGTTATAGACGTACACCGCACCCCCGTGCTCCCAGGCGACATTCCGTTCGAAACGCGTGTCAATGATCGTCACTTCGCGGCCCGTGACGATGTACATTCCCCCGCCACGCACGGTGTACGCCCCTTCCACCTCCGGTGCGGTGTTGGCGATGATCTTGCAGTTGCGCACGACGACGTTGCTGTCCACCACGTAGACACCGGCTCCGCGGTTGTAGAAGCAGCATGCCCCATCGGCGTATCCGCCGGTGACGGTTACACCGTCAAGCTCGGCGGGCTCGTTCAAATGGGACGCCACGACCACGTGGTGACTGTTCTCGCCGTAGTTGACGAAATCGTCTTGATCATCGCCGTTGAGGTCGCCGGTGAGAATCGTCTCGTACTCGTTGACGTTCCGATCATCGGGGTATTCGCCCGTCAACCCGGCGTAGCCGCCGCGAACCGCCACGCCGCTGGGCAGCAGAAAGGCCACCTGCCGATCTCCATTGGGCCCCGCCGGGCGATAGACACCCTGTGCGATTCGAATCTCGTCGTCGACCCCGGCCATGGTGAGCGCACTTTGCAGATCCTGATAGGCGGTCTGCCAGGTCGTTCCATCACCACCCGGGGCGTCATCATCCACGTAAATCACGCCCGCCAGCGACGGCGAGCACCAAAGAAGCGGCGCAACGACCAGAACGCACAGGGTCTTCGTGTTCCTCATTGGGGGGATCCTTCGTTGTTGTTCGGGGCACAGGAGATTGCCCGCCGCACGCGCTAGGCAGTCATGCAGCGGGCACTCCCTGGCCTAGAAGAGAATTCGTCTTTGACCAAGGCAACGGCGGCGCGATCTATCGCGGCCGGCGACTCACGAACAGGGACCCCATCAGCAACAGTGCGAATGCGGCCGGCTCGGGAGTCAATGTAGTCAGCGTCCCGTTGGCATACACTGAAGTTTCATCAGGAAACGTCAGGCCGATGTTGAACGCTCTGGCGTCCCAGAAGCTGTCCAGGCTCAACGTCCGCGGGAGATCATCGCTTGCCAGGGCAGCCATGGTCCCATCGATCAGAGCGATCCCCATGGAGGAGATGCTGATGTCCGACGCGGTGCGGCCCTGCCCCACCACGGTCAGCCGATCCCAGCGGTTAAAGCCGGTGAACTCGTCGTTGGCCACGTTGATCGTGATGACGGGGGCGTCGACCGTCACGTCGCCGATGCGAACGATGAACTCTGTGCCGTCGTACAGGCCCACCTCCGGGTTGGGATCGCCATCGGGCGCGTCCGTGTCGTACGCGAACGAACCCGAGAAGGTTGTTGCGCCACCGGTATGGTCGGCCGGGTCCTCCAGGTAGTCCAGGTCTCCGGTGAAATCGAATGTGATGACGTCGGCGTTGATGGGTGTTGTCGCCAGCAATCCGACGACAAGGCACGATAGGATTGTTCGTTTCACGGTCCTCATCCTCCTTTGGTTGTTGCACTGCCGCCGTTCACGCCGGCAGCATCCTCCGAGATAGCCGGTCGATCGATGACGGGACCACGCCGTCCGCGTTTACCGTCGTCAGCGCCTGACACGCGAGCAAGTCGCCAGCCGGCGGCGCCGGGCACGCCCGGCTTCGATCGAACAGCGCTCCGCTATAATGGCCTGATGATTGAGGAGGATGGGGGCGTGCCGGCCCATCGGGAGCCCGAGCCGCCATCGGCGTAACTCGCACGCGGATCACCCCCCAGGCGACGCTGTTCTTCTCGATTCGGTCAGCGGTTGCTCATTTGCCGTAACCAACGCCGACGAAAGCCATCATAATCGCTCACGGATGCGTTGTCAACGATGTTATTCAATCGCTCAGCGAAATGGTATCGATAATCAAATCTGGCCTATTGCGTCGTAACTCGCTTTTTGATAGACTGTTGTGCCTGGGGTGGGCTGACTAGCAGTAGCTGAATAAAGGAACGAATTCTTGCGGAACAGATCCCAGGCCCTCGAATCACTGGAGACTCGCATCGGCCGCGTTGGGCAACGGCTGAACGAGTCGTTGAACGATTTGCTTGCGGTGCTTCGCGGCGGGCAGGCTCGTCCGAGCGATCTATGCCGCGATCTGGGCATCAAGAAGGACCTGTCCACCAGACTTCTGAAAGCGACGCGCAGCTCGGATCCGCTTTCGACGCTGCATCTGATCCCCGGGCCGGAAGCGCTCCGGATACTGCTAAAAGCCACGCGGCGGCGTGTGCCCTCGCCGCTGCACGTAGCGGCTGAACGGGCGGTCAACGACTTTGATGAGCTGATGCGCGAACTGGCCGGCGATCGGACCGGACTGGAAGCCATCCTCAGCCGTTGGCTGCCGAACGCTCGATCGCGGTTCGAGATGAGCAACAAGCAGGCCGCGTTCAAAGCGATCGCCAATCTCAAGGGCTTCGCCGCCGACGTGAGCGTGTACGCCTACTTCGTCGTACCGGGTGAGTTGGATGACCGCTGCGAATTGGCGACCGTTCAAGGATGTGTGGGCTTGCGGCGGTTGCGCCCGCAGACGCCCATTCATGTGACCAACTTCATGAGTGGTCCGGGAGCACAGGAGGTTGAGTTCTTGACGTTTGACGGCCAGCCGGTGGCGGCCCACCCGTCGCGTACCCTGTTGGGACAGTTCTGCTCGTTGGAAGAGTCAGACATGGAGGTCCGCCTGATGGGGGGGCACGTGCAGTACTCGCTGCTGGGCGAGGGGGTCGGCCTGGCATCGGCGACCGATGTGTTTTTCGGCGACCGAGTCACGAATATTCTGAGGCGGTGGCGCAGCAGCGAGGGGCGCAAGGTCGCGGTAGGTCCGGCGATTGAGGTCCCGTCGCGGGTCCTGCTGTTTGACGTGCTGATTCATCGCGAGGTATGGCGTGATGCTGTTCCGGACCTGCGCATCTACGATACGACCATCCTCGGATTGGCCAACCCGAACGATTCCTCACGTGATGCCGACCAGCTTTCGCTACGGGAAGAGATCGAGATGCTGGGGGATTCCATGTCGTTCTGTCGGTCTGACGAAGTTCCGGCCTACACCGAGATTCTGCGGTATGCCTGCACCGCCTGTGGTTGGTCGCCCGATAGCTTCCGGGCTTATCGCTGCCGCGTGCAGTACCCGCTTTATGGTTCCGAGTTCTGTATGCTCTTCGATCCGCCAGAACGGCCGGCGGCCATCAGTTGATGGAGAAGACCACTGCCACCGCGCCGCCGAGCGCGCAGACGCAGCGGGACCGAAGATTGCAGGCAGAGCGTTGCCCGACGTTTTCAGTCGTTGGGCACTCCTCCCCACCCGCTCCGATAACGGCGGGCAATTCCGCCCAACCACCCCTCTTTACAGTGGTTTACACGCACTTTTGCAATTGGAACGCAACCTGCCCGTTGTGTCTGGTGAAGAACAAGATGTCCCTGAGCCAGTGAGAGGAGGTGAGTGGGATGTTGACGGCAGGAGCATTCGGGTGGGGATTGATCCTGGCGGGCCTGTTGTTCATGTACACCTCGCTGGCCCGGTTGCGCGACAACGAATAGAGGCGAATCATCGAGATGCACCGCCTCGTCGGGCGCCGGAAGAGCCGGCGAGTAATCACGTGAACGGCCGACGCACCCCGGGGGAGACGAGAGAGCCGCGGAGAAACACGCACGGCACCGATGAGCGGCATGCCGGGCAACGCCTACAACACCTCAACGTACTCGGAGATCGTGTCAAAAGCAGCGGCGGGAAAGGGGTGGCCCCAGAGCTTCCGGTATTGCTCGTAATCCGCCTGTTCCAGTAGTCGTTGCAGTGCGGCATGGTAAGCGCGCAATGCCTGATCGAAAGGCCCTTCGTATCGGAACGAAGCCTTCACGTTGCGGGCTTTGCTCATCTTCTGCGAGTCTTTGCCGGACCCGAAGACGGCTCGCCCCACGAGTCGGGCCGGCCCGCGGTCCCCTTCCCATCGATACCGCAGCGCGGCCAGTCCGAATAGTGGCCCCCGTCGCCAAACGCGCATCACCGTATCGTCCGGCTCTTCGTAGCAGCAGATCTCATGGCGCTTGTTTTCGCGGGTGAAATCGGCGAAGGCGGCGGCCAACTCCCCCAGCGAATCCTCCATATTGGAGCACCCCGTTGCCAGACGTCGATCTTTGGCGCTGATCGACACCCTCGCCCAACCGTGGGGTTGAACATCAATCGAAATGTCGAAATCGCCGCCGCCCAACTTCCCACCGTCCCCCCATCGCCGGCGGTAGGCCACGGATCCTCTTCCCCGCGGCATCCCCTGTCGCTACTCGCCACGCGCTATTCCATTCGCACTTCGTCTTTCGTCACTCCTCATTCAGCCCGCCAGCAAGCTCCGCAGTTTTTCCTCCGACTCGCGGCGGACCTTCTCGTGCAGACTGTCGCCGTGGGCGTCCATCGTGACCACGCACGGGAAGTCCTCAACCCGGATCTTCCAGAACGCTTCCGGCACGCCAAAATCGAGCTTGTAGACGTCGAGCACCTCTTTGACGCTTTCGGCGATCAGGGTGGCCGCCCCGCCGATGGCATGGAGGTAGACGGCACCGTGCTGGCGGCAGCCGGCCAGCGTCTTGTCGCGCATGCCGCCCTTGCCGATCACCGCCCGCACCCCGAAATGCCCCATCACGTCCGCCTGGTAGGGTTCCTCGCGGATGCTGGTGGTCGGGCCGGCCGCCACGAACTCGTACTTGCCGTCTTCGCGCTGGCGGACCACCGGGCCGCAGTGGTAGATCACCGACCCGGCCAGCCCCTCCTTGAGGACCTCGTAGGTCTCCCGTTCGGCGTCGGGGCACTCGCCCTTGATGAAGTTGTCCATCATGTACTTATGGGCAGCATCGCGACCCGTAAAGATCACCCCGTCAAGCAGAACCTGGTCGCCCACGTGAAGGGCCCGAATCTCATCCTCGCCGATCGGCACGGTCAATCTGGTAGCCATGATGTTCATCCTGTCCAAGCGATAAAGCCCCGAAAGCGCCACAAACACCGCGCCAACGACGCCTCGTTAGTAGTCATTGGCAATGAGCAATTGATCTCTACCTCGGCGCTTCAATCGTCACCTTCCCGTTCTTCACCGTCATGATCTTCCGCCGGTCCGCCCAGCACATGTACGCGACCGACACGAAGAAGGACGCCGGCAGCCGGTGCAGCGTGGCCATCTTCACGCCCAGCACGGTGGTCTTCCCTCCGAAGCCCATCGGGCCGATGCCCAGCTCGTTGATCTCGCGGTGGAGCCGCTTCTCCATCGCGTCGAGTTCGGGATCCGGGTTCGTGTCGCCCAGCGGCCGGAACAGTTGTTCCTTGGCCTTAATGACGCTGGTCGCCCGGTCGCCGCCGATCCCCACGCCGAGAATGCCGGGGGCGCAGCCCAGCCCCTGGGCCTTGCACGCCGCGTCGAGGACGGCCTTGCGCACCCCGTTGATGTCACGTGGCGCGGGGAACTCCGGGGACGGCACGCTGTACTGACAGCCGCAGTTCTCCGAGCCGCCGCCCTTGAGCATGAGCCCGACCCGGATGTAGTCGTGCTCCCACTCGTCGAAGTGGATGGTGGGGAAGTCCACGCCGGTGTTGTCACCGGAGTTCTTGCCCGTCAGGGCGTCCACGGCATTCGGCCGCAGGTAGGACTTCTCGGTCGCGATGCGGAGGGCCTCCTTGATCTGCTTCCTCAGTTCGAGCTGCGAGACGCCGGCCGGATACCACACGTAGAAGTTCGGTGTGCCGGTATCCTGACAGATGGGCCGTCCGGTCGCGCGGGACATCCGCACGTTCTCCAGGATCGTCTGCAGGGCGCCTTGGGCGGCCGACCCCGGTTTCTCCTCCTCGCACGCACGTGAAAGCGTTTGTTCCACGTCGGGGGCGAGATCGGTGGAGGTCGACTTGATCAGTTCCACAAGATTCTCAGTCAGGTCGGGCATCATGAATCCTCGCTTGCGACATGTTTACAACCCCGCAGCGGGTAAGGATACTCCATTATGTCGGAGCGGCCCACAGAATCAACGGCCTGGCTGGCCGCACCCGCCATGGCGGGGGACGGGTGGCATACTCGGCGAAGGAGACGCGTGCAATGCCCACGGAACCGACACGGATCGAACGTGACAGCATGGGGGAGATGGTGGTGCCCGCCGACGCGTACTGGGGTGCCCAGACCCAGCGGGCGGTCGAGAACTTCCCCATCAGCGGGTACCGGCTCGGGCGCCGGTTGATCCGCGCCCTCGGCCTCGTCAAGCATGCGGCGGCCGGCACGAATGCGGCCCTGGGGAAGCTCGATCCCCAGCGGGCCGGGTGGATCCAGGCCGCGGCCCGTGAGGTGATTGACGGCGCCCTGGACCACCACTTCGTGGTGGACGTTTTCCAGACCGGCTCCGGCACCAGCAGCAACATGAACGTGAACGAGGTGATCGCGAACCGGGCGATCGAGCTGGCCGGCGGCACGATCGGCTCGCGCGACCCGGTCCACCCCAACGATCACGTAAACATGGGCCAATCGTCGAACGACGTGATCCCGACCGCCATCCACATCGCGGCGGCCGAGGCGATCAGGGATGATCTGATCCCCGCCCTCGACGAACTTCAGCAGGCGCTGGCGGCGAAGGCCAAGGCGTTCACGCCGATCATCAAGATCGGTCGCACCCACTTGCAGGACGCCACGCCGATCAGCCTCGGGCAGGAGTTCTCCGGCTACGCGGCCCAGGTGGCACGTTCGATCGAGCGCGCCCGGCGGGCGGTGGCCGCCCTCCACGAACTGCCGATCGGCGGGACCGCGGTGGGCACAGGGATCAACACGCACCCGGAGTTCGGTCGCCGCATGTGCGCGGCGATCTCCGCGGCGACCGGGATCGAGTTCGTCGAGGCGGCCAACCACTTCGAAGCCCAGGCCGCCAAGGACGCGGTCTGCGAGGTCAGCGGCTTGCTGCGCACCGTGGCCGTCGCCCTCACGAAGATCGCCAGCGACATCCTGCTGATGGGCAGCGGGCCGCGGTGCGGGATCGGCGAGATCCGGATCCCGGCGACGCAACCGGGCAGTAGCATCATGCCGGGCAAGGTCAACCCGGTCATGAGCGAAATGGTGGCGCAGGTGGCTGCCCAGGTGATGGGCCACGACGCGGCTATTGTCATCGGGGCACGGGGGGGGCATTTCGAATTGAACGTCATGATGCCGATGATCGCGCACAACCTGCTCGAGTCGATTCACTTGCTCACCGCGGCGGCCGGCACGTTCGCCCGCCGTTGCGTAGTCGGCATCGAGCCGGACGAAAAACGCTGCCACGACATGGTGGAGCAGTCGCTGGCCATGTGCACGAGTCTCGCCCCCCTCATCGGCTACGACCAGGCGGCGGCGATCGCCAGGGAAGCCTACGCCACCGGCAAAACCATCCGCGAAGTGGCAGTGGAAAAGAAAGTCCTGCCCGGAGAGGAGTTGAACCAGGCCCTCGACCCGCGATCGATGACGGAGCCAGGAGAATAACGACCAACTACCAATCACCGATTACCGATGGGTTGCCGCCGAGACGGACGGTTGCCGTCGTCGCGACAGGCCTGGATCGTGCCACAGTATTGACACGCTCGCTCACGCGGTCCACCGCACATCCACGAGGCTCATAGGTAATGGGTAATGGGTGATTCCTCTCCCATGTCCCCACCCTCGCCCGACAACGTCGAACCTCAGCCCCGCCACCAACGCCCGAACTACGTTTACATCATTCTTGCCGCCCTGCTGTTCGTCTTTGTCGTCGTCAAGGTTCATTCCTTCTGGGGCAGGCCCTACGTGACCTCGGGCGACGAAGGTGTCTGGACGATGATCGCCGAGCGCGGGCTGCTGTCCCGCGGGTTCTGGGTCGGGCCGCGACCGTTTACCGTGCCCCTGCTGTACAACCTGCTCGATTGCCACCGGCCGGGTGTGGTGCGGGCGCAGGTGGTCGTTTCCATTCTATCGTGGAGCGTGCTGGCCTGGTTCGCCGCGCGGCTCTTCCGGCCGGCCGGCGTTCGGGTGGCGGCGTTCGCCCTCATCCTCGGGTTCGGGCTGGTCGTGCCCATCAACCAGTGGGACTGGGTGATCCGCAGTGAGTCGCTCTCGCTGTCGTTGTTCGCGCTGTTCTTCGGGCTTTGCCTGGCCTACGCGCAGCATGGCCTGCCGCGTGACGGTTCGAGTCGACGCAGGTCGATCCTGCTGTTGGCCGCGCTGCTCCTCGTGGCCGCGATGTGGCTGTTCACCCGTGACACGAACGTCTACACGCTGTTGAGCCTGACCGTTACCGCGCCGATCGCGGCGTTGGTCCCGTCGGTGCGGCGGCGGATCCGTTGGCGCCAGTTGCTGATCGGCTGCGGGGCCGCGGTCGCGCTGTGCTGGGTCTCGCGCGCCAACATGATGGCCGCCCGGCGGTATGCCAGCCCGCTGATGAACATCGTGTTCAACCGCGCGCTGGTCGGCCGGGCGATGTTCGAAGCGTTTCGAGACGATCTCGGCATGCCGGTCAACCAGGCGCTGCTCGACCGGCGGGGCAAAAAGCACTCGTCCGACCAGCGGTACGCGTTCAAAGCCCCCGAATTGCAGGCCTTCCGCGACTGGCTGTACTCGGTCGCCCCGTCGCGGTACCAGCGCTACCTGCTGACGCATCCCGGCTACTCCGTGACCGTGGCGTACCGGCTGTATCCGGAGATGGTCAACGACCCGCGCTCGTTCTGGGGCAAGGGGGCAGGCGAGACCGATGTGACACGGGCCCTCACGCGCGTGCTGTTCCATGCCTGGCCGGTGAACCAGCACCCGTACGTCGTGTTCGCGGTGGGCGCCCTCGGCGCCGTCGTCGTGCTGATCTTCGGGGATGGGCGGCGGCGCTGGCTGGCCGGGGCGGCGTTGCTGCTGTTTCTCAATGCGGCGGGCCAGACCTTCGTGGCCACCCACGGCGACGCGCTCGACGTGCTGCGTCACGGGTTCATCGTCGCGGTGTTGACGCGGCTCGGTTTGCTGTTCATGGTATTGGTGGTCGTCGACACGGCGGCGGAAGGAGCCGCAAACAGCGGACGGCAAATGACGGAAGAAGATCGTTCACCGGGAGGGCACAGGCAAGGGCGATCGAACGCGTTTTCGCGAGGAATACCCTGACCGAACAGGCGCAGCACGGCGTGACCGAGCGAGTGGAAGCGCACAACACCCACGACGACGGCGCTGCAAGGCATCGCAAACGAGGATCGAACCATGAGAAGTACGACTGTAGTAATCGCCCTGGTGGCGATGACCCTTGATCTGGTCGCCGTCACGGCCACGGCGGCGGAGCGGCCCAACATCGTCTTCATCTTCACCGACGATCATGCGCCGCACGCCATCGGCGCCTATGGCGGCTGGCTGAAATCCGTCGATCCGACCCCCAACATCGATCGGCTCGCCGAGCGGGGCATGCTGTTCCGCAATTGCTTCTGCACGAACTCGATCTGCGCCCCAAGCCGGGCGGTGATCCTGACCGGCAAGCACAGCCACCTGAACGGGATGCGGCAGAACGGCGACCGGTTCGACGGTGACCAGGTCACCTTCCCCAAGCTGTTGCAGCGAGCCGGGTACCAGACCGCGCTTATCGGCAAATGGCATCTGGAGTCGGATCCCCAAGGGTTCGACCACTGGCAGATCCTCCCCGGCCAGGGCGCGTACTACAACCCCGACTTCATCACCCCCCGGGGCCGCCATCGCATCGAGGGGCACTGCACCGACATCACCACCAACCTCGCCCTCGACTGGCTGCGGAACCAACGGCGCCCGGACCAGCCGTTCCTGCTCATGTGCCAGTACAAGGCACCGCACCGGACGTGGATGCCCGCGACACAGCACTTGACGCTGTACGACGATCGCGACATCCCCGAGCCGGCCACGCTGTTCGATCAATGGCTCGACAACGCCAGCCCCGCCCGGCACCAGGAGATGGAAATCGCCCGCCACCTGCACCTCGTCTACGACCTGTTCGTGACGCCCCTCGGCGAATGGGACCCCAACGCGGGCAGCTCGCTGGACAAGTCCGGCTACAAGAACCTCCAACGCATGAACCCCACCCAGCGGGCCGCGTGGGACGCGGCTTACGAACCGAAGAACGACGCGTTTCGACAGGCCAACCTGACCGGCAAGGACCTCGTTCGATGGAAGTACCAGCGGTACATCAAGGACTACCTGCGATGCGTCCGCGGCGTCGATGACAGCGTCGGACGGATGATGGAGTATCTCCGGGCGGCCGGGCTGGCCGACAACACGATCGTTATCTACTCGTCCGACCAGGGCTTCTTTTTAGGCGATCACGGTTGGTACGACAAGCGATGGATGTACGACGAGTCGCTCCGGATGCCGCTCATCGTCCGGTGGCCGGGCGTGACCAAACCCGGGTCGGTTTGTGCGGAGCTGGTGCAGAACCTCGATTTCGCCAGCACGCTGCTGGCCGCGGCCGGCGTCCCGGCCCCGGACGATCTGCAAGGCGAGTCGCTGGTCCCGCTATTGAAGGGCCAGCGGCCGGCCGACTGGCGGGATGCGATCTACTACCACTACTACGAGTACCCCAGCGTGCACATGGTCGCGCGGCACTATGGCATTCGCACCGCCCACTACAAGCTGATCCGCTTCTACCAGTTCGACGAATGGGAGTTCTACGACCTCGACAAGGACCCCGACGAACTCCACAACCGTTACAATGACCCGGCCTGCAAGGATCAGATCGAACGCCTCAAAAAGTCGCTCGCGCAACTACGCCAGCGCTATAAGGACGACTCCGACGTCCGTGTAATGCCGGTGGAATGGCAAAGGAAGTTCCGAACAAGCGGACCGGATCGGCACTGAAACAGCCACCCGCGTTCTTCGCTCTTCGTCCGTGTGCAAAGCGGGCTCGTAAGCCGAATTCTGTTCGCCGTCGTGCGGCGGGCGACCATTCATCTGGACCGGCAGTTGCCTGCCGGCTCGTGCACCCTACCCGCGGCTCCCGGACCGGTCGCCCGGTCCTGCGAGACGGGCCGCCTCTTGCCGCTGCTTGGGCTTGCTGGCGGTGGGGTTTGCCCTGCCGCAGCCGTCACCGGCTGCGCGGTGCGCTCTTACCGCACCATTTCACCCTTACCGGCCGGAAACACGCCGCGGCGAGCCCGTAATCCTCTCGGCGTCTCGCCGGGGGGTGTTTCCGGCTTAGGCGGTGTCTTTTCTGTGGCACTTTCCCTCGGCTCGCGCCGGGTTGGCGTTACCAACCACCGTGCCCTGCCCAGTTCGGACTTTCCTCCCACCCGTCACGCGGGTGAGCGGTCGCCTCCGCCCGCTCCGCACACGGACGAAGAACGAAGAGCGAATGAGTGTCGCGTGTCGGGGCGATCGTCGAGGGGAATCGAACACACGATCGCCAGATCGCACCTCGTTGATCGCCGCAAGCGATCACGATTCGCTATTCGCTAATCATTGTTTCACGGCGTTCACCGTGTCCTGCATCATCGCTCGTTCCTGCGGCGTTATAGCGATCTTCAGGCCGCGCTGGGCCACCTCGATCGCCTCCTTCTTCATGCCGCGGGCGAACAAGACGCGGGCCAGCGTATCGGTGACGGCCAGGTTCGCGTTGTTGCTCATGGCCTCGGCCTTGCGGGCGAACATGAGGTCATCCTCCGTCGGGTTGCCCGTCTGGTACCCGCTCCACGCGAGGGCGTTGTAGGTCTCCGCGTCGTCGGACACCGCGATCAGCCGCCGGGCCGTGCGGCGAGCCTCCTCCGTCCGCCCGGCCCCGACCAGGACCTGGTAGTACGCGGTGACGTTGGCGATCAGCATGTATCGCGCCTGGAGGTCTTCCTTCTTGATCTCGCCGGCGTTTGCAAACTGCTTGTCGACCTCCGCCATGATGTCGAGGTCCGCGGCGAGGTCCTTGTACCGCTTGGCGTTGAGCAGGGCGGGAAAGACCGCCTTGACCAGCGCCTCCCGCATGGCCGGGGGGATGTCCTTCCGGGACCGGAGCGCATCGTACACTTCGAGCGTCTTCTGCGGCTCGCCGAAGGCTTCGTTCAAGACGGCCAGGTTGTAGACGTCGTTTTCGTCCGCCTTGCCCACGTCGACCTTCGTCTGGGCGGCGGTGCGGCGTTGGGCCAGCTCGTCCGTCACCCTCGGCGTCCACTGGGACATCATCCGCAGTTGCATGACGATATCCCGGCGGTACGGGTTGTACTCCGGGTGCTTGCGGAACCCCTCGTCGAGACACCAGAGCATTTCCTTGACGGCCTCGTCGTGCTTACCCTTGGCCATGTACGCGTTGGCGAGGTTAATGCGGAGCATGGGGTCCGAGGCGTCCCCTTTCTCCAGGGCGTCCCGTGCCCGGGCGATACCGTCCTTGCCCTCGGCGATGCCCGCGAACTCGGGCAGGATCTGCTCCGGAGTGAGGTAGCCCAGCAGGCGATCGAACTCCGTCCCGTCCGGCTTGACCAGCACGAACGTCGGGAAGGAGTTGACCTTGTACTGGAGGGCGAGGCTCATGTTCTTCTCGGCGTCGATCTTGATGCCGACGGTGTGCTGTCGCAGCCAGGCGACCACCTTCGGATCCCGAAAGGTATGCCCGTCCATCATCTTGCACGGCTGGCACCAGTCGGCGTAGAAATCGATGAAGACGAGCTTCTTCTCGTCCGCGGCCTTCTTCAGCGCCTCGTCGAGGGACAGGTCCCAATACCACTTCTCGGCGGCCGAGGCCGATGCCGCGCTCATGGCCAACACGATCGCGATGCACCACGATGCCTTGCTCATGGGTTCACGTTCCTCCCGGTTCTGGTTCGGCTCACGCGGCCGATCCCGGCCGCACGGCCGTGCCCCGGCCAACGGCCGTGCTCTGCTGCTCCCTGATGAGGGGGTCTGCCCTCTTCTCTCGGCCGCAGGCCGCGAATCGGACTTATCGGACCCGCCCCGGCCGACTCGACGCGGCATAGTACCATACGGATACGGGCGATACCACGGGCGGGTTCGGCGGCGCCGGCCGAGCGACCGGCGGGCCCGTCGCGCGGCGCGGCGGAAACGCCCTCCGTCGTAGGCCGCACGCCGTTCGGGCCCCTCGACGCGATTTGTAAAAACCTCTACACTGCCGGGCGGCGGTTTGGCGGCGGAGGCATCAGGCTGCCCTCCTTCGAACGGATTCCTTCTGGCATGGGTGATGACCGCCCGCTGCCCAGGTTGCGGCCCGGGTGGGTGGGACGAAGCGACCGCGCGGCGATGGCCGTACGGCCCGGTCGGCTCGCCTCATCCGGTGCGGCGGGGCGTGTGTCACCGACGATTTTGGAGTGCGGCTGCGATGGCCACGTACAAGATTGCCTGGTTGCCGGGTGACGGGGTCGGGAATGACGTGATGAAGGCGGCGCGAATCGTCCTCGACGCGTTGAAACTCGACGCGGAGTACATTCACGGCGATATCGGATGGGAGTTCTGGTGCAAGGAGGGGAACGCTCTCCCCGATCGCACGGTGGAGATGCTGAGGAGCACGCACTGCGCATTGTTCGGGGCGATCACCTCCAAGCCGAAGGACGAGGCGGCCAATGAGTTGGACCCCTCGCTCCGGGGCAAGGGCTACGTTTACTTCAGCCCGATCGTGAAACTGCGGCAGTTGCTGCATCTGCACACCAACCTGCGGCCGTGCAAGGCATATCCCGGCAACCCGCTCAACTACCGGGACAACATCGACCTCGTCGTGTTCCGCGAGAACACGGAGGGGATGTACGGCGGCGTTGAGTTCCATCCCATCCCGCAGAAGGTGTTCGACGCCCTGTGCGAGCATCCCAAGATGGAGCGGTTCCGGGCCCACGGGTTGGAGAACCTGGCGTTGTCGACGCGGATCATGTCGCGGAAGGGGTGCGAGTCGATCGTGACGCGGGCGTTCGAGTACGCCAGGAAGCACAAGCGGCGGTCGGTGACCCTGGTGGACAAACCGAACGTGCTGCGCGAGACCGGGGGCCTGATCACGTCGGTGGCCCGCGAGGTGGCAAAGCGGTACCCAGACATCCCGCTGCGGGAGACGAACATCGACGCCCAGTGCATGTGGCTGGTCAAGAACCCGGCGGACTACGATGTGCTGGTGGCGGAGAACATGTTCGGCGACATCATCTCCGATTTGAGCGCCGGGCTGGTGGGCGGTCTGGGTTTCGCGAGTGCGGCGAACATCGGCGACGAGTACGCCGTGTTCGAGCCGACGCACGGGTCGGCCCCGAAGTACGCCGGGCAGTACAAGGTCAATCCGATGGCCATGCTGCTGACGGTCAAGCTGATGCTGGAGTGGCTGGGCGAGCAGTCGCTGGCCGACCGCCTGGAGGCGGCGATCGCCACCGTGATCAGGGAGCACAAGGTGGGCACCTACGACATCGGGCTGAAGAACACGACGCTCGACGTCGCGGACGAGGTCGCGCGGAAGCTCTGAGTGCCTGTGGCCGCGTCCCGTTCCGCTCGAACGTCAGGGCCGTAATCATGGCCGATGTCAGGAAGCCAGACAGCTTTGAAATCCGCCGGCGGCACCGATGGAGGAGGGTGCTTCTTGCCGCCCGCGAGCTCTGACAAGGCACGCGCCAGTCCGATGATCACGCACGCGCCTGCCGCGTGTTGCACGTTCCGTTTCCCCGATACGAAATCGTGCATGTCCAGGCTCCCCGGCGCGCCCATGGTGCCCTCGCCACCCCGCGTCGGTCACCCGACTCTCCAGCACTCAAGAACGGATGATCCGCGAGCGTCGATCAGCTCCTCCGCCGCGTGCCAGCCGTGAGACCGCCCGGCCACCCCGCCCCTTTCGGTACCTGCTACTCGCTGATCGCTCTGGGGTTCTGTTCCAGGATGGCGATAATCAACACGACGCAGAGCGTCTGCACGCCGACGCACGCGGCCGTCGCCCAGTTGGCGTCGGGCAACAGCAGGGCGGCCAGCGACGTGGCGGCCGTCGCGAGGTAGATCGTCAGCACGGCCGACCGCGGACTCATGCCACGCTGGGTCAACCGGTGCGAGAAATGGCGACGATCCCCGCGGAATGGACTGTGGCCCGCCCGCACACGGACCACCACCACGCTGATCACGTCGTACAGCGGGACGGCCAGCACGACGGCCGGCGTCATCACCGCGTACGGCGGCAGCGACGTGCCGGGATCGTAATAGGTGTACGTAGTCAACACGGTCAGCACGGCCAGGAAATAGCCGACCACCATACTGCCGGCGTCGCCCATAAAGATGGAGGCCGGCGTGAAGTTGAAGACCAGAAACCCCAGCAGCGTGCCCACCAGGATCCACGCCACCACCGGCACGAAGATCTGCCCGTTCCGCATGGCCGCCGCGGCCAGGATCGCCGCCGCGATGGCCGCGACCCCCGCGCTCAACCCGTCCATGTTGTCCAGGAAATTGAAGGCGTTGATGATCAGCACCAGCCAGAACACGGTCAGGGCGATCGACACGCCGGCCCCGAACATCTCGCCCGCCCGGATCTCGAACACACCGACAAGCATGCCGGCCACCAGAAACTGAATCGCGAACTTGGTCCACGGGCCCAGCGCGTGCCGGTCGTCGATCAGTCCGGTCACGTGCAGCACAACCGCCCCGCCCACCACCGCCAGCACCGAAGTCATCCGGCTGGCCACGCCTGACGCGTGCATCCGCACGAACTCGGGCAGCCGATCAACCCAACCCTGGTGGACGGCCAGCCAGATCGCGAACGTGCCGAGCACCAGCGACCCGCACAGCGTCCACGTGATGGCGATCCCCCCGCCCAACGGCGTAGGGTTGTCATGCTGTTTGTGACCGCCCGGGCGATCCACGAACCCGGTCCGCCGGGCCCACGATCGAACGCACGCGGTCAGAAGAATCGACAGCACGAACGGACCGACTACTGCGATGGCGACGACGTATGGCA
Organism: uncultured Phycisphaeraceae bacterium; assembly: GCA_964495075.1. Lineage (GTDB taxonomy): Bacteria > Planctomycetota > Phycisphaerae > UBA1845 > UBA1845 > JAFGJQ01. The sequence continues at coordinate 1,676 of CAZBUJ010000079.1, read as the reverse complement.
TGCGAGGGCATTACTGATTATTCATGACAAGCCACTAATGAGGCATCGCGGCCGAACGATCTGCGGGGCGGCACGCGTCAGCGGGTGCTTGTTGCGGCGGCTCCCGTGATCGGTGCTCTCCTGCTCAACTGCTCCACACCCTGGGCCGAGGACCGTAGCGTGCATTCGCACGGCGTTCGCTTGCACGTGCCGCGTCATCGCTCCGTCCATGCCTTGGGCCGCTCGAGAAGCGGCCGCCACCGCCGGACGAACCGCCCAACCGCGACGCTTCATCAGTGATTTGTAATTAATAATCGGCAATTCGCAAGCCCTCCGGGCTCGGCCCGATTTGCCCCGGACGTCCGCCCACGATATGCTCGCTGCACGATGACGCTCCCCGTTGCCGATCTTCCGCTCGACGCCTTGCTACAGGGCGTGTCCCGCACTTTCGCCCTGTCGATCCCGGAGTTGCCGGCGCCGCTGGGGGACTGGGTCGGGTCGGCCTACCTCGTGTGCCGAATCATCGACACCATCGAAGACCGCCCGGATTGCCCTGCCGCGCAGCGGCAGCACATGTTTGATGATGTGCTCACCGGGCTGGGGCCCCCGGTTCAGGCCGAGGCGTGCCGGCGGCTGGCCGACCAGTTCGCCGACGGCGACGACGGCGACCCCTGCGTCGAGTTGATGCGTCGCTGCGAGCAGGTGCTTTCCCATGTCGCGACCTTCCCGCCGGACGCGGTCGCTGCCGTCCGCCGGTGCGCGGCGGAGATGACTGACGGACTGCGGCGGACGCCGCTCACGGTGGCCGGCGATGACCCCCGGTTCCTCTGCGCCACGTTCGAGGATCTCGAGCGGTACTGTCACTACGCGGCGGGCGTCGTCGGCATGATGCTCACGAGGCTGTTCGATCTGCAACTGGGCCGCGATCCGCGCGCCATCCCCGAGGAGCGGATGGATCTCGCCCGTCGGTTCGGCTGCGGTCTGCAACTGACGAACATCGTCAAGGACCATCCGGCCGACCTGGCGGACGGTCGCGTGTTTATGCCGCCCGAACTCGCCCGCCGGTGCAGACTGCCCGTGGAGTCGTTGTTGCAGCCCGCCCTGCCGCTGCCGGTGCGGGCCCGCGTCGTGGCCCGGGCGGCGGAGCATCTGGACTGCGCGTTGGAGTACACGCTGGCGTTCCCGCCGGAGGCCCGCGGCATTCGCCTCTTCTGCCTCCAGCCGCTGATGATGGCGTTGCTCACGCTCGACCGCGTGCTGACGCACGTCGACACCACTCCCGACGATCGCCCCAAGATCACCCGCGACCAGGTGGCCGACGTGATGGCGGTCAGCCGCGGCGCAGTCGCCGACGATGCGGCCCTTCGCGCGTGGTATGAACGCCACCGGGGAATGCTTGGCGAGCGGTTGGAGCGGGAAGCGTCTGTGCATTACTAATGAGGCATCGCCGGTGGACGGTTTGTCTGGCTGCGCGGGCGCGGGCTTGCATTCCGCGATGGGAATCGTGGCGCACGCATGGCGTCAGTGCCATTACGTGTCATGCATCCGCCACGTGCCGCCGGTCGCCTTCCCGGCCCGCGTCGGCTCGCCCCGTGGCCGCACCGTGAATCGCGGGTGGACGCCACCGGTAGGAGCCTGTCGGACTTTGCGCCCCCACCCTCGTTTTCACGCGACTATCAAAGGTGGCGGCACAGAGG
>CAZBUJ010000078.1:0-26208 GCA_964495075.1 uncultured Phycisphaeraceae bacterium | reverse complement strand
ACGCCAGCAATCCCACGGGCGAGGGGCGGGGGATCTTCGAGTACCACCACGCCACCGGTCGCTTCCTGCGGGCCCTGTCCGGCAGCCTGGATGTGGACATGCCCGCCGGATCGTCGCTGCTCTTTCGGCCCAACGGCAACCTCCTGCTTACGTCGACAGACATAGACCTTTTCACCGGAGAGACGGACCGCAACGAGGTGCTGGAGTTCGACGTCGAGACGGGCGAGCTGCTCGGTGCGTTCGTGCCCGACGGCAGCGGCCTGGACTGGCCCCATGGCATGACCTGGGGGCCCAACGGTAACCTGTTCGTGGTGAGCCGCAACACGGCCAGCGTCATCGAGTACGACGGCGAGACCGGGGCGCTGATCGGTACGTTCGCCAGCGGTGGGCTCCGCGGTTCCGTGGATCTGGCGTTCAAGCCGGCGCCGCCTGAGCCGATGGAGGCACCGGCGGTGACCGGGGTGTCGGTGAGTGAGGCGGACGCTTGTGCCGGGCTGGCCGGCGTCACTGTCACCGGCACGAATCTCGACCCCGGAGCGACGGCGGTGAAGCTGATGAGGGCCGGTGAGCCGGACTACGTAGGCATAGTAACCGGCAGCAGCGGGGACGGGACGTCCTTGACCGTGGACTTTGACTTCGACGGTGGGATCATAAGCAGTGGCGCGTGGGACGTGATGGTAGCCAATCCGGACGGGCAATCGGACACGCTGGAGGCGGCGATCGACGTTACCGGCTGCCGCTCGGCGCGGACGAGGAACCTGCTGGCCACGGCGTACCGGCATCGCAACCACACGATCGCGGGAATCCTGGAATACGATGGGGAGACGGGCGACGTGCTTGGCTGGTTCATTGAAGACCGCACTGATGGCGTTGGGCACTTCGGTGAGCTCTGGGCTGCGCCCGGCATGACGGTTGGCCCCGACGGCGACGTGTTCGTCGCGTGCGGGAAGGCCCAGAACGAAAATTATGCGGTGGTCCGCCTCGACGGGGTCACCGGCCGGCGGGTCGGCGAGTTCGTCCCGGTGGCCAGCGGCGGGATAATACGGCCGTTCGGACTGGCATTCGGGCCGAATGGGAACCTGTTCGTCGTGGATCGCCCGCCCCCACCGGCCATCGAATCGGCGGTGTTCGAGTACGATGGGTTCTCCGGGGCGTTTGTCCGGGTGGTCGTCGAGCGGGGCGCGTGCGGGCTGACCGACGGGCGCGAACTGGTTTTCTCCGAGGATGGGGACGTGATGCTGGTGACCAGCGAGGAGAGCGGAGTCATCGCGTTTGACGCGCCGACCGGCGAGTGCATCGGCGTGCTGGGCGCGACGGGTGATCCGCCCGGCGACTGGGTCGAGGCCGCCAGCCTTTCACCGTTCAACGGAAACCTTGTTGTGGTCAAGGCTGCCTCCTGGAGCGCCGTCGAGTATGACGCCGAAACCGGTTCGTTCATGCGAACGCTGGTCGATGCCGGGTCGGGGGGATGGGAGTTTGCCGGCGAGGGGTCGGCGACGTTCGGCCCGAACGGCAACTACTTCGTGACCAGCCTCGGGCCGGGCGAGATCCTGGAGTATGACGGGTCGAGCGGAGCGTTCCTCGGGTCGTTCGGCAGCGCGGAGAGTCACGCGGGCGTCGCGTCGAACTTTGATCTGGTGTTCGGGTTGGTCCCGGCCGACGCAGATGGGGACTGGGACCTGGACCTGGGCGACTTCGCGACGTTTCAGCGCTGCTTTGCCGGCGATGGCGTGAGCCCCGGTCACGCGAATTGCCTGGTGTTCGACAACGACGGCGATGGGGATGTGGACGTCGGCGACGCGGCGGCGTTCGCGGCGGGGATGACGGGCCCGGCGTGACCGTACCTTTTTGGCCCGCCACGGCTCGGCGAGACGCGAGCCAGGGTGGGCGGAGGTCCATGACGGGATTCAGGGGAATGGCGAGATCTAACGAGGGCTGAACGGCTCTCCTTGCCTCTCGAATGGCAAATCGAGCAGCGTCTATACGTTAACGGCCGGCACGTTCCGGCTGACGATTTTATGAAGAGGATCTGCGGGTTGGTTGCTTTGCGACCGGCCTGCGGTCGGTGGTGGTGCGCTGCCGTGGGTACGTCACGGCAGCCACGCCACTTTTGTGCGTTAGTGGTGCTTGAACTCCACCCCCGCGGCCACGACGATTCGGCCGCCGGCGATGAGCGCGGATTCGTCGATGCTGCCCATGGTCACGTCCTCATCGACGTGCGGTGTCCCATCAGACATCTCCAAGTGCCCGCTGGTCAGGAAGAACGGGTACGATGCAGCTCCGCTGTAGTTGGGCTGCGCGTCGAACTGGATCTCCGACCCGGAGTTGGTAATGAAGAAATCACCTTTGAGCTAAGTGGGGGAGGCCCCCGACCTGCCAAAGGCGAGTCGGAGGCCTCCCGCCTGTCACTTGATGCGCCCTCTTGAGGGCTTGTCACGCGATTTCGCTACGCACTTCGAGAACTCATTGGTGCTCAAACGTCATCCCTTGGGCCACGACGATCTGGCCGCCAGTGATGAGCGCGTATTCGTTGATGCTGCCCATGGACACGTCCTCATCGACGTCCAGAGTCCCGTCCGACATCTCCAAGTGCCCGGTGGTCAGGAAGAACGGGTACGATGCAGCTCCACTGTAGTTGGGCTGCTCGTCGAACTGAATTTCCGACCCCGAGCCGGAAATGAAGAAATCACCCTGCAACTGGAGGCGTGCATCCTGGTCGTCCAGGGCGTTGCTGAACTCCAGGTGTCCACCGTTGCTCGCCTTCCATTGGCCGCTGGAGTTGTCGTCCAGCGGCGCGGTGCTGCTCGCTCCGCTGACAGCAACGAGCAGCGTGTCCCTATTGGTGGTGCTGTCGTTGGCCTCAACGATGCCTTGGTTCAGGAAGAAAGCGGCGCCGGTGATCTGCAGCGCCCCGGTGATCCCGATTGTGTCCAGAGCATTGGTAAACGTTTCGCCGGCCGTGATGCTGATCAGCGCTCCGTTGTTCTGACCATCGACCTCGCCGTCCCCGCTGAGAGTGGCATTAACGGTGCTGATGGTCAGGTCCGAATTGGCGACATCCAATTCGATAGTGCCATCGATGGGATGCACTCCGCCACCGGTCAGCGTCACACCGCCGGACCCACTGACGTCCAGGAGTCCCCCGGAGTCAATATCGAGGCCGGCGCTGTCAGAGATGGTCAAGCTATTCGCACCGGTATCGACCTCGCCGTTCTGCTGGATGGTCAGGCTGTCGCAAGTTTCAGTTCCGGAAAGAGTGACCGTATCGTCACATACGATGACATCGTCACCGGAATCCGGATAGGTGCTGTCGCCGACTGCGCCACCATCGCAACTGTCATAAGACCAGGTTGCGGGGGTCCTCCAGGCACCGTCAGTTCTGGAGTAGTAGGTCGCCGCCTGTGCCGTTGCTCCATTGATGATGAACATCGCCAGGGCGATTGTGAGTGCTAGTTTGAAGAGCCTCATGGTTGGTTTTCCTTTCGTTGTTATGGAAGGAAGCGGCGGTGGGTTGGCCGTTGGCCATTCGTCGGCCCGGGCCGTGCCCGGGTCGGTTCCGGCGTTTGGCCCTTGTCCGGCCGCTTCGTTTCATCTTCTTTTCCTCGTCCTCCGGGCCGATCCCGGAGGCGTTACCGGGTCACAATGCTTCCGGCGCTGACGGTCAGGGTGGTCCCGTACGACGCCGAGCCCTGCGCCACGATGCTGCTGGTCGCCAACGTTCCGGCCCCGGTCTTACTGACCGCCGTCGCGTCGGACGCGCTGCTTTCGCAGAGCTCTCTGCCATCTCGACGTCTCGCCATCCCGCGTCAGGCCTTTTGCATTGCGATGTTTCGACCCCTTCACGTTTCAGCAGTCATCCGCTGGCCGCACGCCCAATCGGGCGAAAGCACCGCCCGTCGGGCCGTCAGCGGCATCAGTAGGTCTCGATTTTCGCGCCGCCGGATATGATGACGTCCGTGGCGTAGTTGGCGCTGCCCGTGACGACGAACGTCGCCGCGGAGACTTTGCAGGTAGCCGTCACGCTGCCGGCCCGGCTGAGCTCGACAAAGGTACCCTGGTTCGGGGCATTGACGGTGAAGTCGTCGCACGTCAGGGTCACGGGAGTGGTCGTGGCGCTCGAGTTGCCAATCTGGAGCGTCACCCTCTCGTTGGAAGCATCCCCGTCGCGCATATAGAGGTCGGCAATCGTGTCACTGGACCTCAACTCCACGGTGAACGGAGAGTCCAAGTAAGTTTCGTCGATGATCACGTCGTCCGTGGTGTCGGGGACCTGAAGGGGGGTCCAGTTGTCGCCGGTGGACCAATAGCTGTCGTCCTTGCTGCCGTCGTCCCAGGTGTGCGTGTCTGCGAGGGCAATGCCCCCCATGAGCATGAGCAGGCAAACTGCGAGTGCTGTCTGAGTTCGTTTCATTTCCTTGACCTTTCCGTTAAGATTCCGATTGTCCTTACTCGGGCCTCGCGGTCGCAGGGTGCATGGCATCCCGATCGCGATGGCCCGGTGCCGGTTCCTTCTTTCCTCGCCCTTGACTCACAGCCAACGCATAGGCGTTGCCGGCCGGCAGGGCCGCGCTGTAGGTCGAGGGACTCCAACTTCCCGCATTCTCAATCCCGGCTTCACTGGTTTTATGTTCCGTTGCACCTCCCTTCGTAGAGCGGCTCCCTTGACTCCCAGCCACCGGATGGGCGCTGCGACGCGGCGGGGGCTCCGGAGCCGGCGACCTTGGCGGCCGTGGTTTGGGGCGGGGCGGCCCTGGCCGGATGTCGCCGGCGCCGGCCGGCCGAGTCGTAGAAGGAGTGCCGCCGTGGTGGGGAAGCGCCAGCGACGGCCGCCAGATGCCGGCCGACACGACGCTGCGACGAACATCCGGTTTGACCCAGTCGCCCGGCCCGCGGCCGCACGGGGAGCGGGTGACCCGCAGTCGAGTGTCCTGTGAGGTCCCGTCCGCACGGGCCGGCCACGTGTCGAGTCCCCCATACGGCCCCACATCGGGTCCCGTGGCCGGCCCAACATCCGGTCCGCCATCCGACCCCGTCGGCGGGTCAGCACTCAACCCGGCGCCGCCCGCCCGGGGTTCCGGGGGCAGCAGCCGGCTGATCACGTCGGTCCCACAGCCGGCGGGGGCTGATCCCAACACGGGGATGGCCAGCACGGCGGCCGTCCGCTGGATCGACGGTCGAACTGTCATGCCTGGCCTCCCATCCGGGTCGAGGTTCTCGTGGCCGTTCGTTCCCTGGCCTCCAGGCCTTACGCCTCGTCATTCGGGCGCCCGATTCATGCGGGTCCGCCGCCGGCGGGCCCGGTTGATCGCAAAAAGGGGCCTGTCACGACGCATGTCCGGCTGCGCTCGGAAGTACGGCCGCCCCATCGGCTCCCGTACGACGAGGGGCCCGCTCGAACGACCCTCGCCGAGCCGGGCAGATCCCGACTGCGCCGGCTGCTCCCCCGCCTTTCTGCCCAACGCGGCACCCTGGCCCCCGGGCCGACGCGTGGTTCCACTGGAAGCGCGTACCTTCAGCGCCCGATGGACAGACCCATCCTTGTTCCATCCCAACGCCCGCTGTGGTTTGAAATGACTACTTTTTTTGCTGTGATCTCTCTCAGCTACCGGAGTGAGCTGCGGCGAGATCAGGGGAAGACCTCCTTTCTCATTGTTCGACGTCTCCCCACTGACGGAAGTAATTCTGCGCGCGCTTTCGGCGAAAGGCAAAGGCGAAAACCACAAGGGAGCGGAGTGAATCTGACGACTTGTCCTTTTGCTCACCGCGCGGCGTCGTGGCGCGTGCTTCCGTGCGGGTGGGGTCGCGAATTGTGTCCTTTTGCTCGGCCGGATGTCGTAGAAATACGTACGCGCATTGGCAGCGGGCGCAAAGATGGGAATTTAGTGTCATCGCGCGGCACTGGTAAGATAGCCAAGACGGGGGACCGTTGTCCAACGCCGACCGCGCGTCCGGTCGAGCGAGTTGGTGCCTCTCGCGTGGGGCGGCGGCGTCCTCCGGCCGGCGTGGACGGTCGGAAGATCCCGAATGCTCCGCCGACGCGTTTTTCGCGAGCGCGCCGGGCCGGGATTCCGCTAGAACCAATGGGATAGGGATGGTGCGCGCGCCGTCGACCAGCCGACGTGCGGCATCGCCGCGGTGGTGTCGGCGTGGTGTTGTCGGCGTGCCGGCGGGTTATCCTGGCCCGGAGCGATCTTTGCGGCTGCCTTCAGCCGTGTTGACCACACCGGGCGAGGGCATAGGGAGGGTGTGCGCTAGTGGCGGTGCCTCGTTGCCTGGCGAAGGAGAGTTCCGCCGGGGAGCCGAGGCGGATGACCTCGACCGTATTGCGTTCATGACCCTATCTCCGCGCGCGTCTCCCCTTCGATATCGGGAGGCGAGATGGCCGCACGCGAGAATCCACGGGAACTACCACTACCCCACGGGTGGCCCCGGCAGGTCAAGTCGGCCGTGTTGCACGTCATCGCGTTGGGCCGGTACGCCGTTGCCTACAGCCGCGGTTGACGTTTTCAGGAAGCACAGGCTTGCTGCCCGGCGACGCCTGGTCATTCTCGCCGAAGTCCCTCGCGCTATCGCTCCTGCACGACGACCTTCACCGTAACCCGTGTTCCGTCGTGGATCAGCGTGGCTTCAACCTCCTGGCCTGGCTCCAGCCGTTTGAGGATCCGCGAGAACGTTGCAAGATCCGTGACCTCGTGGTCGTCCAGGCGAACCAGGATGTCCCCCGGCTGAAGACCCGCGCGGGCCGCGGGCGAATCGGGGACCAGCGACGCGACCCCGACGCCGGTATCCTGAAAGTCGAAGTCAGGAACCACGCCGAACATGACTCTTCGCCCGCCGGCGCCCGGCCCCGCCGGGGTGGTGTTCGCGGGCATCGTCTCTCCCGGAGCAGAGTTTTCCAGCGTGTCGGCCACGGGTTTGATGCGTATCGTCAGCGGGGTTTCACGCTCGAGCAGATACGCCAGCGCTTCTTTTGTGAACGTGGCTACGCCGACGAGGCCTGCACCGTCGATCGTGTCCGGTGTGTCGCTGGGGCGGTGGTAATCCTCGTGAGCCCCGGTGAAGATCTGCACTCCGGGAACCCCTTTTTCGATGAAACTCGCCTGGTCGGACGCTTCGGCGCCGCCCGGCACGTTCTGGCTCCTGATGCCGGTAACGTAGCCGCAGCCGCGGAAGATATGCTGCCACTCGTCAGCCGTGCCGGTGCCATGGATGGCCAGCTTACCATCGAACAGCCGGCCAACGGTGTCCAGGTTTATCACGCCGCGCGTTCCTTCGAGCGGAAAACGCGGATGTTCGACGTAGTGTCTGGAGCCTGCCCGGGCGCTCTCTTCGGCAGAGAAGGCGATCACAACGAGGTTCCGAGAGTGGCCGCCCTCCTCCACCAGATTCCGCGCGAGTTCGAGCAGAACGGCGACGCCGCTGGCGTTATCATCGGCGCCAGGGTGAATCTTGCCCTGATCACCGTCGTGGACATCCGGCCAGCCGAGGCCCAGATGGTCGTAGTGCGCGCTGAGGACCACCGACTGGTCGGCCCAATCGGCGCGCTTGCCCGGCAGAACGCCGGCGACGTTCATCGCTTTGACGGGCTTGCCGTCGGGCCCCTCCGCGACGATGAAGTGCTGGAACCATGTGCCGTCATCGCCGCCCGGTTGCAGACCGGCGGACTCGAACCGCTGGCGGATGTACTCAGCCGCCTCGTCGAGCTCGGGCGTGCCCAGGCCGCGTCCCGCCCGCTCCGGGGACGCCAGCCAGTTGACATGCTCCATGATCGCCCGCTGGGAGAAAACCGGCGGCAGCTCCGCGAGCGCCTTTCGCTCCTCCGAGAATCCGGTCTCCTGCTGCCCCGCCCGACGTTCGCCGAGAGAGATCTCCATCGGTGAGCTTTCCGTGTTCCATTGGCCTTTGACGATGTTTGTCGGCTGGTCGCCTTCGAATGCCAGGTACGAGTATTTGCCGTAGTGGGGCAGCTTGCGTGCCATTCCCGTGGTGGCCGCCGGCGGATCGACCACCAGCCAGCCGATCGCCTTCTCGACATTTCGGGGATGACGCCGGACAACGACCACCGAATGCGCTGCGAACGGGACCTCTTCAGCAGCGAGTTGCAGCGTCTCCCTGGAATCCGCAACTGAGACATGATCGCCGCCGGCGAGCACGGCGCCGGCGAATTTGTTGTCCTTGCCGAGAATCCAGACGGCTCGATCGTCGGGCAACGTTTCCAACTCCGTCTCAACGACCATCTCGATATGATGGTCCCCGCTCTGCCAAGCGTCCATCAGCTCTCGGTAAGGATTGGACGCGGACGCATCGGCGGCCGATGCCGGCAGCACGCCGAGGATCCGCGGCTCGCCGAAGATCTGCCCGATCGAAGGCGGGATCTCACGAGGATCGAGGCAGCGAAACACGTCGAACATCGGGTCCGCCGCGATCGACTCCGGCCTGGAGTTGGCGTGGAACTCGAAGGGGTGGCTTCGCTCGCTGGTCTCGATCACAAACGTCTCCACGCCCTCTTCCGTCTGAACGTACAGCGGGACGTCGATCGCGAACGGCTCATCCTGCTGGGTTTGTTCGAGCGAGCCCGCGATCTTGAACCCCGACGCCGCCGGTCCGACGGTTACTTCGTGGAGGGCCAGCGCCGGGGCCCCCGGACGGTCGACCCACTGCCTGAAGAATGCGCCCAATTCCTTGTCCGCGGTGTTTTCGAACGCCGCCTGCACATCGGCGAAGGACGCGCGCTTGCCGCGCTGCCTGCGGTAGAGTTCCGCCAGCCCCGCGCGGAAGTCGTCGTCACTGAGCTTACGCCGCAGCATATGGAACAGCATGAGGGCCTTGCCGTAGCCAACGGCCTCGGTCGCTGCGCTATGGCGCGAATGGAATTCCGAGAGCGGGAAGTCGCGGCCCTCTTTGACGTAGTTGCGGTACTTCTGAAGCGTGTTGCGCCGGTATTGCGCGCCCTTCCCGCGCTGCTCCTGGATCAAGTGATCGGCGAGATACGCCGTCAGGCCTTCGCACCAGTTTCCGCTGTCGTAATCGACAAACACCGAGTTGCCCCACCAGTTGTGCAGAATCTCGTGCGGGTAGGAAGAATGCAGGATGAACGGAAAGCGGATCACCTGTGGGCCCAGCAGCGTGAAGGACGGCATGCCGTAGCCCGTCTCCCAGAAGTTCTCGACCAGCGCGAACTTGCCGTAGGGATACGGCCCGATCAGCTTGCGGTACATCTCGATGTAGCGGGCGGTGGCGTCGAGGTATTTGCGGGAAAGCGCGTCGTCCGGGTCATGCAGGTATACGAGAACCTCCACGGCGCCGGCTGCGTCACGCTCCACGTGTAACGGCCCGCCGACAAGGTAAACCTGCTCCATTGGACCGCCCGACTCCCAGTGCGCTTGCCCGTCGTCGCCCAGCGACGTGCCGGCCCCCTGGCTGACGACGTGCCAGCCGTCCGGTGCCTGCACCGCGATCTCGAACCGGATCAATCCCTCGTCGAAGCGGGGCACCCACGCGCTCTCGCCGTGCAGATAGACGCCCTCAGGGCCGAGCACACCCCGGCTTTCGCGGAATCCACGCGTGTATTCCTCCTTCTGCTCGGAGAGGCCGTAGTCGGTCATGCCCGCGTACGAGATGCGTACGATGCCGTCCGTGGGGGCTGTCTGGAGCGCATAATGTTTCACGGCCTTATCGTTGGATTCAACTAATGTGACGGGCGGATCGCAATCGTGGATTTCCAGCGCAGCGTCCAGTGTGAATTCTGCTCCTGCCTGACCCCGCGCCGGTGGCAGTTCGATCGTGTCTTCGGCACTCAAATAATGTCTTGCAGGCTCCAAGACGACGGTTAATTTGTGGCGAACGGGTGTCAGTCGCTCCGCAGACGCGGCCCGTGCGGCGCTGCGAACGTCCCGGCCTCCCAGTCCTGGCAGCCACTGAATCGTCATCTTGTCTTCCAGCCCCCGCACGCTGCGCTCCAGCGATCGCATGGTGACGGCGTCAGCACAATACTCAGCGGGGACGATGAGGACGTTCTCCCGACCCTCGGAACGGAGGGTCTCCAGAACGTCCGGCAACCGCCTGGCATCTTCATCAACGGCAATGCGCAGACGGTGGAATCGGCTCGCCTTGTTGAGCGGGTCGTCCTCCTGGAGGGCAAGCCACGCCCTGACTTCCTGCGGTGTCGCGTCGCTGGGAAGCACGACGACGGTGGTCCCGCCGAACGGACCGGGGCACTTGGGCAGCGCGTCCGACGCCGCAAATAACTCGGCGTTGACCTCGGTGGGAATGCGAGCGACGTCATCTTCCGCTGGCGGCGCATTAAGCACAGCGACAGGTACATTCTCCTCGGCAACGACGCGCACCGCCTGCAAACGGCCCCAATGTTGCGCCCGCGGGGAGTCCGTATCCACGACGATATATCGACGCATACTTTCGGTGGCGGCGACGCGATTCTCGAGGCCCAAGCCCGCCCGCAGAGCATTCTCGGCGGAGAGCTCCTTCTCCCAGGGATCGTCAGTGGTCGCGACCAGCGACGCGTCGAGTCCGATGTCGGAGTACTCGCCAAGCTCGTCCGTCCACCACGCGCTGTCGCTTTCTCCGGCGACGACGCGGAGCGTTCTGTCCGGCGGCGTCTTGTCTCCCTCGATCTCCGGTAGCGGGAGCGGGAAGTCCTTGATCTTCACGTAGCGGCGCGGATGGAGCGCCACCGCTTCGATATCCATGCGGTCGGTCAACAATGCCGTGGCGGCGACCACGGTCGCACCCGTCCCCTCCCCGGCCAGACAGACCCGGTCGGGATCGATCGGGAAGTGGCGCAAAAGGTACCCCCACACCCGTTCCACGACGGTCGCGACGGATTGGACGTCGGATGCGAACGTGCCGGGCCAGAACCAACGTCCCCCTTTTCCGAGGTCGTCCTGAACTTCCGGGTAGAGCGGTTCGAGCACGGCGACTGCAGCTTCATCGCCGAGCCGGTTCTTCCAAAGATCCAAGCCGTCCGAGGCGGTGAGTCCGTCGTCCGAGAGCCAGATCAGCAGTGGGACGGGATTCTCGCTAGACGCTCCTTTCGGCAGACGAAAGCGGTACTCGTGCGTGCGTGAAACGTACACCGACCAGGCACCCTGATTGACGTCGGTGGCCCGAGCTTCTGCGAAGACAACGTAGTCGGCGGCCGGGGCCCCTTCGACGTCGGCGAGAGTTGGATTCGTGGCGGGCGCAATCGCGACGGTGATCACCTTCGTCCGCGGCCTGCGGATCAGAAGCTGGTGAACGGTGCCGTCCCAGTAGGCACTGTGGAAACCGCCGTTCACGTGGAGCACCGTGTGGCCCGGGTGCTCCTCCAGGGCGATCGCACAGGCTTCCCCCATGGAGTTGTCCCAAAGGGACTGGGTGGAGTAGAGGCGCTGGTCATCACTCCCACCGCCCCCCATCATGGTCCGATGGCTCCGGACCGCGTTGTCAACGCGCCGCCAATAGTCCGGCGTATTGGGAAAGAATTCCGCCGGCGCCTCGCGCCTGGCATCGCCCTCCAGCGTTTCGAGCGCCGCGGCGCCTTTCATTGCCACCTGCCGGCGCAAGGGCGTGGGGAAGTTCGATGCCACCACCGGCCGGGCGGAGGACCGGGCTTTTTCGATCAGCGGCCGGTACGCGGTCCGGTAGTTGCTCCAGGGCCGAGCCCGCGACAGAAACGTTGCCTCGTCGATCTCGCCTGCGAGGTACGCGTCAAGATCGGGCTGGACGTCTCGCTCGAACATCTCCATGGCCAGCACGACATTGCCGCCACGGCGTGAGAGCAAACCTTCGTACACCGCAAGCTCGACACGGTGCGTCGTTTCGTCGGTGTGCTGCTCGCCGAGGAAGACGGCATCCGCCGTGGCGAGGTTGTCGAGGAAAGCGTCGAATGAAAGACACTCGCCGGTCCGCCCATCTCGAACCGAAACCGAGCGTTCCAGCGGCGGAGCCGCCCATTCGGGGCGCTGGCGGAGATCTCCGCCGGGGCGGGGAATCGCACTGCATGAAACAGAAAAAAGGAGTACGCTCAGGGCGACGAAGCGTCGTTTCATCTTGATCATCTCCGTTGACACGGATCGCACGAGAGACGCACGGGCCCGCCGGCTGGCGACCCGGCGGCGCCTCCCCGGCCACGAGCGCCGGTGCGATCGACGGTAGCACGGTAGATCAAGATGCTGGCCAATGCAACGCGTTGCTGAACTCCGTCGGAGTTTGGCAGGAGTATCGACGGTGATCCGCCGCCCAAGCTCGAACGTCGGAAAACGAGGCGCGGATCGTCAACGCGGGCCCGACGAGGTCTTCCGGCGGCATCGTTTCCGATCGGCCCGCGAAGCGCGAAACACGTAAGTCGTTGTACTGCAACGAGGACGAGCTTTTCGGTAGGCACCGCCGTTGTGCCCTAGCGTGTAAGCTGTTATGCTGCGTCTCAGCAGCACGAGAGGCGATAGGGCCCGGCAAACGAATCTGCCCGGAATCGAATATCCTTGCGATTGGCCGCAGCGTGTCAAATCGGCCATGTTGCATGTCATCGCCTCGGCCCAATACGCGGTGGCGTACAGCCGCCGTTTGGCGGTCAACGCCTGGAGCGCCCGGGTGCATCTCAAGGCCGAGAACGAACAGTTCCGGCTCGAGGTGACACTGCTCACAGAGGAGATCCAACCGCGTGGGGGCAGCTATCTGACGGGCAGGTTGTGCGGGCCGAGAGCGCGTGACGCGCTTTTCGCCGCGGTGCAGGCGTGAATGCAGTGACGTACGAGACCGCCGTCGTCGTCATCCCACCGGAGTCGTGGTGGGAGCCAATCCAGATTATCCGCCGACAGCACGACCGCCACATTCGGCGGTGGATGCCGCACATCACGCTCCTGTACCCGTTCCGGTTGCGCAGTCAGTTCGACGTGGTTGCGGGCGAGGTACTGGCTGCGTGTGCTGCGATGGCGCCGTTCGAAGTTCGCCTGGCGGAGTTCCGGGAGTTTCGTCATGGGCGGCACGGCTACACGCTTTGGCTGGCGCCGGAGCCGCGAGAGGCGCTCGTTCGGCTTCAGGCAGCCCTCCAGTCCGCCGTCCCGGACTGCGATGGTACGGCCCGGCACGCTGAGGGCTTCACCCCACACCTGAGTGTCGGGCAGGTCCGTGGGCACGAGGCCCTTGCCCGATTGAAGAGGGAGCTCAAGGATCACTGGTCGCCGCTGTCGTTCGTGGTGAATAAGGTGAACCTGATCTGGCGAAACCCGCCGCCGGACGATGTTTTTCGCGTCGATCGGGCCGTCCGCCTCGGGCGCTGAGGACCCGTGAGCCTGGACGAGAAGGGAGTCGGCCGATGAACGTATATCTCGTGCAGCATGGGCAGGCCTTGTCGGAAGAGCAGGATCCGCAGCGGCGGCTGAGCGACGAAGGTCGGGCGGCGGCAGCGACGGTGGCGGGCCACGTGGCCGCACTGGGCAGCCGCTTCGTGGATCCGCCGCTCTCACAGATCTGGCACAGCGGCAAGCTCCGGGCGGAGCAAACGGCGGACGCTTACGCCCGGGCACTGGCCCCCGCCCTGACACCGACGCCCCGCGGCGGCATGAACCCCCAGGACGATCCGGCCGCGGTCTACGAGACGCTGATCGCATTGCGCGACCAGCCCGGCGCGCTCTTGATCGTGGGGCATCTGCCACACCTGGCGCGGCTAACCGGGCTGCTGCTGGCGGACGACGCAGAGAAAGCGGTCGTCGGTTTCGTCAACGCGGGCATCGTCAAGGTCTGCCCCACGAAGTCCGGCTGGGCGGTGGCCGGCTACATAACCCCGGCCTGCGTGCGATAGGCGTCCGGGCGCAGGGTTGACACCGCCGAAACGCCGGTCTGCAATTAGGCACGTTGGGCGCGTCCAAATCGAGTCCCCGAGCAGGAGGTCTATCATGGCAAAGGCGACACAGTTTTGCATTGGACTGGACAACAAGCCCGGTATGCTTGCCAAAGTGTGTGGCGCATTAAAACGGGCGAAGGTCAACATCGAGGCCATCTCCGTCGCAGACACCGTTGATTGCTGCTGGGTCCGCATGGTGGCCACGCCAACCGCAATGGCGAAGGCCGCTCTGACCAAGGGCCGCTTCAACTTCTGTACCCATCCCGTACTGAAGGTGAAGGTCGCGAATCGGCCCGGTGAGCTCGAGCAAATCGCGAGCCGCCTCAGCAAGGCCAAGGTGAACATCAACTATGTTTACGGCGGCAACGCCGAGGGACCGACGTCCACGCTGTTCCTCAGTGTCAGCGACGTGGTGCGAGCGGCGAAGATCCTCGCATGATCCGACGCGTTTTGCCGAACCGAGGCGCGCCGGTGCACCGCGGCGCCCGTCGGATAGCGGCCACGGACGGCCCATCCAGCGCATGCAGCTACCGTTCGATTTGGATTGCCGTCTTCTCCCGGTGACCGCCGGCCGGTTGTTGCTGTGTCTGCCGGTGGGTCTCGTCCGGCTGGCCGTGATCCTGGTCGCCGCTCTCAGACAGGCCGGGCGCGTGGGTGCGAGCAGGCAGGGCGCCCGGGCCGGGGCGTGGGACAACAGTGGTGGTCGTGACGGCGCTCAGGGCGTGATATCCACACCGGTTCGCGCGGACGCGTACCCGCCAGAAGCGCCGCATCAAACAGGGAGCACATGTATGGTGGTTCAGAGGTTCACATTGATCGTGGCAGTACTCTCGTTCGGTTTTGTTATAATGTGTACTGGATGTCACAATATGGATGTCGAGACGACCGTCATATCCATGGAACGTGCGGCGCTTGATCGCTGGTGTACGGGTGACCCATGGGGTTACACCGAGATTTGTGCGGACGAGGTGACATACTTCGACCCTAATCTTGACGGGCGTCTCGACGGCCGGGAAGCTTTGCGGCAGCTCGTCGCCCCGTTGGAAGGCAAGCTGAAGATCGACCACTACGAAATGGTCAACCCGAAAGTCCAGGTTCACGGTGATGTGGCCGTGCTTTCGTATAACCTTGTTGATCAGGCACTCGCGCCGGATGGCACAGCCACAACAGACGCTTGGAACAGCACGGAAGTGTATACACGCCAAGACGGGAAGTGGAGGATAATCCACGCGCATTGGTCGCGTCCGAAGTCGGGTGAATAGTGCCGGTCTTGCCCGGTCTTGTGGTGTACGTTCAATGGGGAAGCACGCCGAGTCGACGTCGTGACGGCCGTATCCTGCCGGTGCGCCGGGCGGGGCAGTACCAGGGCGACGAGGTGATCCGCCAGGAATCGCAGCGTGCGGAGGACCGACGCCGGCAGAGTGCCAGGTACCAGGCACTTTTCGTCGATGGTCCCACGCTCACCGTTCCGGTGGCCGGCAGAATCAACTACTCGTTCGACCCCCGCCACGTCGTCTCCTTCGACGAGCATGGCGTGGTCTACCCGATTGCTCGGATCACGGACGTGTGGGGGGTTCTCGAAGTCGAGCAGCTCGACGGCGGGGCCCAGATGCTGACGGACGCCGAGGGGGCGACGCAAGGATTCGTGGTTGCGGCGCCGGAGGATGCCCGGGCGCGTCCCCTGAACGGAAGCGGCTGGAAACTGGAGTTGGCGAAAGGCTGGACCCTCAAGCCGGGACGTCGGCCTGGTGACTATCTTGTGGCACCCGCCGGCGATTGAGAGGCGGTGCATTGGGTGTCAACCGATGACGCGGAAATGCGTATCGCCCCACCAATGGACGACCTGGGAGACAGCGTGAGGAAGGGACTTGGGTCGCGGGGGCCCATCCTCGCGAGCCGGCCAGGGAGCAGGGAGGACACGACTTGCGCATAGGAAGCATCTCGGCAACGGTTCTCGTCGTCCGGGCCGGTCTGCGCCTCGTTTTTTCGCTGGGCATATGGGGAGGGCTGTTGTTGGGCGCCGCCGGCACGCTCGCGTGGACGCGGGCGTGGACGCACCTCGGTCTTTGCACGGTGATGTTCGTCGCAAACTTCGTCATCCTCCTGCGGGCGAATCCCGACGTGCTCGTCGCCCGGATGAAGCGACCGCACGCCGGCGCGCCGTTCGAGAAGGTCATGCTGCCCTTCTTCGTGCTGGCGATGCTGGCGATTCCGATCGTCGCCGGTCTGGACGCCGTGCGGTACGCGTGGGCATCGCTGCCCGCCTGGACCCTGTGGCCGGGGATCATCGTCCACGTGTCGGGAGACGGGTTCATGCTTTGGGCGATGATCGTCAACCCGTTTCTTGAAGGCAGCGTGCGCATACAGGCGGAGCGCGGTCATCGCGTCGTAACCTCCGGCCCGTATGCCATGGTGCGGCATCCCATGTACGTTGGGGTGATCCAACTGCTTGTAGGAGTGCCGCTATTCCTGGGATCGGGTTGGGCGTTCCTCCCGGTCGCGGTCATGGTGTTGTTGTTGGTGATGCGGGCGGCCTGCGAAGACCGGATGCTGCGCAACGAGCTGCCCGGCTATGAGGCCTACACGCAGAAGACGCGGTATCGACTGATTCCCGGCGTCTGGTGAACAGGCAAGGGTCGTCCGTGTACATCGACCACCGCCCCTCGCAAGCCCCGCCTCGCGTAGCGGACGCGCACTGGCTGCGTTCCAGAGGTCAACGAGTCCCAAACACCGCCGCCCAGGCCTCGGCGATACGCACCGCATTGGCCGCGTTCGCCAATTGCCATTGGCAGCGTTCCGAAGGCGTCAAGTCGCAGCAGAACCAGCGAACCAGCGCCTCGTCCGCAGTTTGTGGAGGTGGTGGCTTCGGCATGCTCATGGCCTCGGGTTCGCCCGATTCGGGACCCGGACAAGCACTGCGGCCGGCGGTGCCGTCCCCGCCGGGTTCAGCGATCGTATCGGTCCGCTCGTTGGACGGGCGGTCGGTCTCGCCGACCAGACCGTCGCCATGCGGTCCTCGGTTGTCGTCATTCACGTGACTCACGATGACGTTCTCCAATGCAAACGGCTTTCCCTACGCCGGCGACGTCTCCGTTCGGTCTGACCGGCCGGGCGCGGCCGGATTCTCTCGGGGTCTCGGGCGACTCGATGATGTAGTAGACGCGGGCACGAGCGCCGGGGCTCAGTTGCGCGAACGGAACGCGAAACGCCCGTCGGTCCTCCAAGGTGAGCACCAGAAGCGGGGCGGTCCCGTCGTCCCTCCGTTGACAGGCCACGCGAATATCGTCGCCGGAGGAAGTTTTAATAGGCGGACTCGGGAGCATATGCTTCACCCGGCGCCACCGGCGGTTGGCCCGGGCGGCCCGCTTGATCAGTTGGAGCGCATCGATGTACGCCTGGGCTACCACTGACGCCGTCTCCAGAGTGACGGATGGGCCAAACCGGCGAGGTCGGGATCGCGAGCCGTATCGTGCCTGCTCGTCCGTGTGAGGTCGTCGCCCGCCCGCAACGGATGACGCATTTATGTCACCGGTGTCCGCTTGATCACTATTATCAAGAATACAAGGTCCGGAGCGGGCAGCTATTCGGACGCCGGGAAATGCTCCAAGCTACGTGCGGGGATGCCGGTTCGGCGTAAGGTTGGCGCACGGTCCGGTAAGTGGCTCCGGCTCGGCAACGACAGTCGTCGCTGACATGTTCTAACTCGGTGCGCCCGAGCAAACCCGGAATCAAAGGCGGCGCGAGCACTGCCGACGCTTACCGGTGACTGAACGCGCCAGGAAGGTAGGCCGAGTCGGATGTGGGGAAGATCGGGCAGGACCTGCCAGCCCGGTCAAGGCTCGGTGGCCGCGTGGCCGCACACCGAAGCAGGTCTTCAGTCCTGTCTTCGAACGGCCGCCACGGTCAGCGTGGGTACGATGACGGGCCCGGGCTGCGCCCGCTCTCACGATAAGAGGGACTTGATCAGGACGAGGGAGAAGTAGCCGTAGAATCCGAAGGCCCAGAGCATTGCGGCGAAACGCCATCCGCTCATGCCCACGCGGGGATGCAGCAACTTTCCGTTCATGTACAGGAGCAGCCCGCAGTATACAACCATGACAATGGCGTTGAGTGACCCTGCGATGCGTAGCAGGTGCATGGGCTCCTTGAGTCCGAGACCAAGGATTACACAGGACAACACGATCTCCAGCCAGACAAAGAACACGTAGAGATGTCCGGTAGTCAGACGATCGGCGCGCCGAAAGGCCGCTACGTTCGTCTTTAGGATGTCAGAACTGATCCGGGCCGTGGTGTCCAGGATGCCGAGCTCGGTTGTGAACAGGATGGCCGCACCCATCATCAGGAACATCGTTTTCACACCGCCGCCGAAGCTGCTCCCCAGGACGTCGCCAATCGCCTGCACGAAACCCATTCCCTTGTGGATCCCGCCGGTCCCGATGGTGGCGTACGCGATCACCGACAACAGGAAGATGCTGATCAGGCCGGGCACCAGAAAAGTAAGTACGTGTTCCCAGTTGGCCGTGCGCCACCACGTTTTCCAGCGGGTCAGATTCTGGCGTGTGCAGTCGAACGAATACCCGATCGTTGCGGTCGGCTCATGCTGGCCCGTGATGGGGCTGCGGAGAACGCCGAACCCGCCCGCCATGCCGTACTGCTTGTCACGAACGTAGTGTGATTGGCAGATGTTCAGTGTGCCGCCGGCCCCGGCGAACGCCAGGGCGGTCAGAAACAGCGGCCAGTCGATCCCGTCGGGCACCGTACCGATGCTGACCACACCTTGCGCGAGCGGCGCCAGCAGGTCCGGTCTGATCACCAAGGCTCCGATCACGATCATGAACGTGAAGATGGCGGCGATCAACACCGTCTGAATGAACAGCACCGTGCGGAAGATGACCGGGCCCAGCGAGAGGGCCAAGCCGATACCCACCAGTCCT
Organism: uncultured Phycisphaeraceae bacterium; assembly: GCA_964495075.1. Taxonomy (GTDB): domain Bacteria; phylum Planctomycetota; class Phycisphaerae; order UBA1845; family UBA1845; genus JAFGJQ01. Next base: position 7,434 of record CAZBUJ010000078.1, on the reverse strand, counting down.
GACAGGGAGTAGACGATGTGACTGCCGCCAAACGCGAATTCGATGCATTTGCCCGCCCCGGTGGCCCACCCGGGCCAGGCCCACGGCACGATGTTCATGACCAGGATCGCCCAGGCCCAAAACGGCGCCAGGCGTGCAAACCCGCTGCAAATGGTCTCGCCCGTAAGGAGGGTATAGCGCTCGATCTCCATATTGATGACCCACTGGGTGGTCAAACCGACCCAGGCCGCCCACATGAGCACAAAACCGAACTGATGTGTCAAACTGGGGAATACGATAAACTCGCCGCTGCCCAGACTGACGCCGAGCAGCAGAATGCTCGGTCCGAGCATCTTTCGCAAAGGCACGGGCAGCGGCATGTCTCGCGAGCCCAGCGCGGGCAAGCCCCGGCCGGGCAGAACGCAGCGACCGCCTGCGAGTTCCCTCGATGTCTCCTTCGCGCTGGCCGCTTCCACCCTCCGCCGGACCGCTATGGCCGCCGCGGCAACGCCAAGATCCTCGCTCATCGCCATCTCCTTTGCACTCCCGCCAAGCGTCGTAGCCGTTTCGAGCGTACCACAGGATGAACCGAAGACATCGGCGGTCCTTGCGTGATTGCTGGCGGGGAGGAAAAACGGGCGCATTTCCGCAACCTTGCTGGTCGAGACCGTCGGTAGGTCCCATATCTGGCAGACTCCAGGGGCGGAAGGGGGCGTTTATCGGGCATCATTGACAAGGCATTTGGGCAACTGTGCGGCCGTCGGCCCACTCTTATAATGAAGGGAGACGCAGACAGGCCGCGTGCGTGCGTCCACGCGTCGTGCGGTGTTGCGGTTCCCGTGGACGAGGATTCGACAGGAGATCGACATGAATCTGGACGATGCCCGATCGCTGCCACCTTCGTATCTCGTGCGCGACTACGATGCATACTTGGAGTATCAACGGCTGTCTGACGGATACCACGACGCGATCGAACAGCTCAAGCGGCGAGCGAACATCGGCTGGGATAAGATGGCCAGGGAATGTGGCTACGAGGGAACGGGGGCGGGTGGCACGCTCATCCACGCGATCAAGGCAGGCATCCTCAACTGGAATATGATCGATGGAATCGCGCACTTGTACGGGCAAATCGGCGATAAGAACCCGCTCATCGGCAGCCGTCGGCCCTTCGTTCTCGACTGGGACTGCGCCGCGTGGCGCGAACTCGAAGGCCTATCCATGAATGAGAATCAGGCTGGAAAAGGCGGGCGTGCACCGGTCCGGCTCGGAAGCGATACCTGGGCCCTGTATCCGATCGCGCAGCATGACCAGTCGCGCTTCATTCAGCCGTACCTCGGCGTCAATCCACCGACAGACATGTTCCGGCCATACCGACTTCATCACGGTCAGGAGTTCGTGCTCGTTCGGTCGGGGCGCTTGGCGATCGATTTCTGGGGCTTTGAGCACGAGGAAACCGTGCTTACGGAGGGGGATTACCTCTTTTTCGACAGCTCGCATCCGCACCGCTATCGCGGCTTGGACATCCCGAATACGAAAGTGCTTATCGTATGCAGTAATCCGTTCGGCGTATCCTGCGAGATGCTGGCAAGAGAGCTCATCGTCTCCCACGCGGAACCGAATGAAGGACAGGGACCGAAGAAGAAAACGAGACGGAAATCCTTCATTCAACCCAGGCGACGCAAGGGTGAGTATGGTGATGAATGGCGGTGGCGCGTGAAGGTGCGGGTGCAGATCGCGATCGAGGCGTCGCCTAACCCGGAGTGGGTGAGGCGAACAAGCGGCATTGACCCGCGTGCCTTCGCCGCGGAGGACAAGTCGGATTTGGATAAGGTCGCAAAGTTGGCCAGGATCCTGGGCACGGAGCGACGTGACTTTTTTGAACCGCTCCGTTTGGACGATTTGCGCACGAAAGGGAATGTCAACGACCTTCCACCGGATGGACATGTGCACCGGCGTTCCCATTCGAAAGCACTGGATTACGGGCACATCAAGCACGTTCCTCTGTTCCACAAGCGGGATCTGGCGGCCCGCGGCGGCCGCCTTTTCCCGCATATCATGATCGCGGGGCGGGACGCCCAGGGGATGCCGGTGCGCGACGCCGACGCCTTCGTTGAACCACACGTGCCGGGCGACGAGGCCCTGGAGTTCATCTATGTCCTCAAGGGCAACCTGGGTTTCATATGCGAGTGCAACCAGATGATCCCGCTGGCCCGCGAGTGGACGAAGATGACGACGGTATGGCAGGAGGATGACGCTGTTCTTTTCAATACCGGCGTCAATAACGTGCTGCGCCACGGCTACTTCGGATCCGTTCCGGAACTTGGGACCAGCGAAGCCCAGGCGCTTCACTTGCTGTACAGCCTCGGCGGGGCTCCGGCCAGCTACGAGAGAGAGGATTTTGAACCAGCCGCCGTGCCCGACGCGACGAGGGCCGCTCGTGGGTGATGGCCTACCGTTCGCACGAGGAGACGACGATGCCCCTCGTATGGTTCCGTGAACATCCGGGGCCGAGCGATGATTTCGTCGTTCGCGCGATGTCGCAAGTGCCTCTGTCGTTGAGCCCCGTCTGGGACACCGCCGTGCCTGCGGAGCAGGCGCCCGACGTACAATACGTGGTAACCGTTCGAGCTCGCGTCGACATACACATGTTGGAGCGGCTGCCCAACCTGCGCATGGTCGCAGTGGCGTTCACGGGTTACGACAGCGTGGATCTCGACGCTTGCCGCCAGCGGGGCGTCGCCGTGTATAACGTGCCCGCCTACTCCACGGACTCCGTGGCGGAACTGGTTCTGGGACTGGCGGTGGCACTGGCCCGCGGTATTCCCGGGGCTGACCAGGAACTTCGTGCGGGCGGCTGGAAACGGTGCGGCCCAGGCACTGAGTTGGCGGGAAAGGTCGTGGGCATCATCGGGACGGGAACGATTGGACTGCGAGTCGCCGAGTTGTTCAGCGCCCTCCGATGCCGGCTGGTCGGGTGGTCGCGGACTCGGCGCGAGTCCTTCGAGCAAGTCGGCGGCGTCTACGTAGCGAACATGGAAGACGTGCTCGAGCAGGCTGACATCCTGTCCATCCACGTTCCGCTGACGGACGCCACCCGAAGCCTGATCGGCGCCGCAGAGTTGGCACGCATGAAGCCAACGGCACTACTGATCAATACGTCGCGGGGGGCGGTGGTGGACCAGAACGCATTGGCCCGGGCATTGCAGGAAAAACGCATCGGCGGCGCCGGGCTGGACGTCTATGCCCATGAGCCTTTGACGACCGATTCGCCGCTGCGCCTGCTGCAAAACGTCGTTCTAACGCCGCACATCGGATTCGCCACAAGGGAAGCCCTCGAACGCCGGGCCCGGATCACGATGGAGAACATCGGGGCGTTTCATCAGGGGCGTGACACGAACCGGATCGTATGACGAGACCTGGACACACCACGTATCGCGACGCCACTCCGGTGACGCCGATGCGTGCCGTAATGGCGCCGGGGTCTATTCTCTCGGTGGCACGCGTCATTCCTGCTTAACGTCGCCGTCATCCTGAAGTTCAGTCAGCCGCCAGCGGGCGAGATGCCATTCGTTCATGGGGTCCAGCGTCTGGGAACTGGGATCGAACACAACGCCGGTGTTCACGCACGATTGGAACCACGCGCGGGCCTGGAACCTCTCCTCGTCAATCAGCGCCTTCTCCGCGGCGTAATAATAGACCGCGCACTTTTTCTCATGGCCGGCCGCTTTGACGCTCGCTACCAGCGCGCTGGGCGCGATCCGGCCAGCCAGGCACTCAAAGATCGGTTTCATCGTGGGGTCCGTCGCGGCCACTTCGCAACCCGCTCTCAACACCTGTTCCGCTTCCCGCCTGACGGACACCGCCGCCTGGGGCCGACCTCGTTTCAGATACAGGCCCTCTTGTTCTCGCAGCACGATGTAGAGGCGGGCCGCGGCGTACGAAGCAGCACCTCGCAGATTGCGCACCGTTCGATACGCGCGGGCGACCTGCTGTAAGTCCCCCGTAATCCACCACGACGTGGCGCAGAAGTACAACTCCCACGCGCCGTCGTTTGAGGATAGCTCTGCTGCGCGAACAAGATCCCCGATAGCCAGTTCGTACTCGCGCTGGCAAAGCCACGCGATGCCCCTGCCGCGGAAGGCCCGATGGTCGTCGCCATCGAGCGCGATCGCCTCCGAGTACCGCCGTACGGCATCAGGGTATTGCCCTTGCAGGCTGCAGAGATTGCCGTAGTAGACCCACCAGTACACGGGTTCGTCTGACAACGGAATGAGCTGTTCCACCGCGTGACAAGCTTCTTCATACGCGCGATTCTGCGTGTGCAAATACGTCAGCCGTTGCCAGGCGAGTTGGTGGTTGGGATCGCGCTGCGTCGCCTCGCTTACCCAACGCACGGCCAATTGTGTATCAAATGTGGCAAACGACCAGACGTAGCAGTCTTCGGCGCTTACGGGAGGTTGGGTTGATGCGGCAGCGGCGTGCTGCTCGGCCCTGGCGGGCACTCCCATCATGTCGCACATTTCGGCCAGCAGATTGTGATACGCGCCGTGCATATCCCCGTTTGCAACTCGATCGAATACCGCTGGCCCTTCCGCTGTCAACTCGAGGTCTCGCTGCGCCAAGCCATCGCGGAATCGCAGTTGCGCCAGGGCCAGCAACACATCGGCCTGATCGGGATACTGAGCGGCGGCCATCTCGATTTGACCACGGGCTTGCTCGATCCGCCCAGCCTCCAGACAGGCCTGGGCTCGACAGAGAGCCTGTCGCGCCGACCATAGGTCGTCCTGTCGCTCTGCCTTCCGGGCAGCCGGCCCTTGAGGACGAGCTTCGTCGGGCGCGCGAGCACGCCAGGCCACAGCGGCCCAGACCATGGCCAAGAGCAGGAGCAGGGCGAGCGTCGCCATCGCCAACCGGAACCTGCGCCGGGGGAATCTTCCGCCGAGCCTGGAGAAACCGCTGGCGGGTCGGGCTTTGGTTTGCTCACCCGCCGAGTATCGTTTGAGGTCATCCGCGAGTCCGGCCACGGTCTGGTATCGGCGCGCCTTGTCCTTTGCCAACGCCTTGAGCAAGACAGCCTCCAGGTCGCGATCCACCTGAGCGGACAACTGCGACGGTCGCAGGGGCGGTTCCTGGCAGATACGCTGCATCACGTCATACGGGCTACCGAGTGGGTCGAAGGGCAACCGCCCGACCAAAGACTCGAAGAGCATCAATCCTACGGCGTAGACATCCGAACGCGCGTCCACGTCTGCCGATCTTCCCTCCGCTTGCTCCGGGGACAGGTAGCGCAATGTCCCGACGACGTGGCCTGGGCTGGACACGGTCATGCTTGATGTTCCATCGCCGGAAACGGAATCCAGCGCCTTGGCCAGCCCGAAATCGAGGATGTGCGGCTTGCCTTGCCCGTCGATCAGGACGTTCTCCGGCTTCAAGTCTCGGTGTACTACACCGTGCTGATGGGCGTGCTCTACTGCGTCGCAAAGTTCGCGGAAGAGCTGAAGCAGCGCAGCGGCGTCGGGTATTGCTGCTGCCCGCCAGCCATTGAGAGGCACGCCCTCCACGTAATCCATGGCGTAGTAGGGCTGCCCCGTTGTCGTCTGACCACCTTCTAGGACGCGGACGATGCCCGGGTGTTGAAGCCTCGCTGTCAACTCGATCTCGCGCTGGAACCGTTGGCGGGCGGTGGCCGACGCAAAGCAGCCCGCAAGCATGACTTTCACGGCCACGATGCGCTTGGTGGAGCTTTGCACGGCTCGGTAGACCACCCCCATGCCCCCGCGCCCGACCTCCTCGAGGATCTCCAGACCCGGGAGGGCCCCGGCGGGTGGCGCCGGTGGTGTTGGTTCGATTCCCAACGCCCGTGCGTCATGCTCCGCTGCGTTGATTAGCGCGCGGATACACCGCGCGTTCGGTACGTTGTCTGCCGCCTTGCCCATCGCTGCGCGCCCAGGAAGAATCGTACCGAGAGACCTGCTTCGAAATGTGCTTCCGCCAGACGTGGGTCTGGTGTACTAGACTGTAGTCAAATACTTCGACACTTCGCCCAGAATCGCCGCCAACCGCCGGTGCGCCCGGAACCGCAGGAGATGTGCTGCACCGGGGCTGCGGTTCAGCTCGCCGGCTACCTCTTCCATCGTTCGACCCTCCAGGTCGTACATCTCTACGACTCGCCGGTGGTTCTCGGGCAGTTCCCGGATGGCAGCGTCCAGCGCGACACACGCTTCGTTGCGGGCGGCGTATCGACTCGGCGTGCGCTGGGTAGCCCCCAGCGTTCCATAGAGCGCCACGCGGGAGGCAACAGGATCCAGCCCGCCGGGGGCGCGGCGGTTGCCGCCTCGCTTTTCGGCCTCCAGCATTCGCAACGCATTAACCAGGTTCCTCACCGCGATCTGACCGAGCCACGCGCCAAAAGCACGCTCGTGGCGAGCGGCAAACCGATTGATGCTCAGGAAAGCATCGGTGTACGTCTCTTGCAGCACGTCCTCAACGGACAACACGGCCTGCCACCGCCGCGGAATCTTGCCCGCCAGCCGCCGATACATCCTCGGGGCGTGCTCCTCCAGCAGCGTGATCAACGCCTGCCGATCGCCGGTGACCGCTTGTTCGATCAAATCGTCGTTCGAGCTTCCCACCGCCTGACTCCAGCGCCCGCCGCGTGCCTTCGTGTGATAAGCTTCAGTCGATCAACATCTTAGCACTTCGGTGGCCCGTTCTGCAACATGTCCGGCGCCGCTGAGTACGCAATTCTTGCCCCGCGCCCGACAAGAATGCCGGGATTCCGCGAAAAAGTCAGTCCCCGTTCCTGTCTTTCATGTTGCGTCGCTGTCGGCGTCTCGCGGGATTACGGCGGAGGTGCCGTATTTCCCCCTGATCAATTCGACTTTCCGTCGGACAAGTGGAACGGGATGCATCGCGCGGCGGCGAGATCGGCCTGGTGTTTCGTCGGTCCGGGCCTGCCGGCGGCAGGATCAATCCAAAAACCCACGGCAGAAGGAGGAGGTCATGACACGCGGACACTGCATCACCGTTTCTTACATGGGAGTTGTTATCTTTCTGGTTGGTTGTCTCCCCGCTGCCGTGGCGTCAGCCCAGGATCAATGTGATCAAGGGCTGCCCGATGTGGAGTTCGGTGACGGCTCCGATGGGGACCTGGACGTTTACCCTGGCGCTCCCCCTCTTGAGCCCGGCATGAACTACCGAAACGTCACCGTCCACCCAGGGGCCACGTTGGACACGCAGGGGAACATCCTGCGCCTCTGCGGGATACTCACCAACAACGGCGTAATCACAGATAGCGTCACCGGCGGCGGCGGTGGAGCTGGCGGTGGGCATGGCAAGGGCCATGACCCCTGCGAAGACAACGATCCTCCGCACTGTGAGCTTGAGGGGGTTTGCAGCGACGGCGATAACGGCGAGTGGGGGGAATGGCCAACCGTCGATCAGCCTGGCAACAAC
>CAZBUJ010000077.1:0-27251 GCA_964495075.1 uncultured Phycisphaeraceae bacterium | reverse complement strand
AGCCACCACCGCCACCGCCGAAGCCGCCGCCGCCGCCACCACCTAGAATGGTCACGTCAGGCCCGTCATAGGTCGGGATCGGGAGGACCAGATCCGCCACGTCATAGATACGCGTGTGCAACTTGCGATTGAACGCCTCGCGCGTGGATATCTTCAGTATCGCGTCCTGCCCGCGGTATCGAAGGAGTCCTTCGTCGGATACCTGCTCGAGCACGGCGTTCAGAATCTGGGCGACGGTTGCACTCCGCATCCTCAGTGTCACCGGAGTGTCCCTGGTGATGCCGAGCGCCTCCAGGGCTCGCCACATGACGACGACGTTGATGGGCCCCTGCTCCTCCAGCCATTCAAAGACGTCGTCGAGCGGGCGGTCTTCCCATTCCACTTCGTCGATCCGCGTGCGCAGCACGTGAAGAACCGCGGGTCCCTTGGGTTTCGGCCTGGCACGGCCCCCGTTGTCGATTTTGCCCCTGTCGCGTGGCGGCATCCCTCCCGAGCCGGATTCCCCCGGCGGTCGGGACTGGGCGGGAACCACGGTCGCTACGGTAAGCAGAGCGATCAGAGCGGAAGGCAATGCGTGGCGTGTCATGGTGGTGTGTCTCCGTTCGGCGGGACCGATCCTGCGCGGCACCAAGCCGCACTGAGCAGCATCGCGATCGGCCGAACCATTATATATCGTACATCCTTTCACGGGCGAGACGATTCCGGCGCCGGTGGTCGGAAGGACTAAGGGAAATCACGGGGACGATTCCGGCGCCGGTGGTCGGAAGGACCAAGGGAAATCATGGAGATTCGCGCGGCGGGCCGCGGTGCCGGACACCGCGCCGCGCCCGCCCCGCCTTCCCTCTCCTGCCGACCCCGCCGGCGTTCGGGCACTCGTAACTCCGTTTAGACCAGTCACTTAGCCCGAATGTCCGGAAATAACTTGACACCATCCTCGACGAATACGAGAATCCTATTAAGATGAGTCAGCCCGATAATCAGGGTTCACTTAACGGGCCCTGAGGGCTGTATGGATTGCCCACTCACCAATCCATCCCCCATGGGTTGGTTCCCCCCAAGGCCCGGTCCACCCCGCCGGGCCTACTTTGTTGATACAGCGATACTCCAACCTCAGCGGTTCTGGGCCCGCCGTCGCGCGTCGGAGTTTCCATCGATGAACAGACGCTCCGTTCCGCGCCAAATCCTTATGTGCACTTGAATTGGCACTATATCAGTACTATATATGAGGGAAGGCGTCCTCAAACTGGGGCGACGATCGGATCATGCTGACCTTGACCCGCAAGACGGAGTACGCGCTGATCGCGCTGTCGCATCTGGCGTCGGCGCCGGATCGGCTGGCCAGCGCGCGGGAGATTGCCGACACCTATCACATCCCCCTGCCAGTGCTGACCAACATCCTCAAGACGCTGAACCGGAGCGAGCTGGTCGAAAGCGAGCGTGGGGCGAAGGGTGGGTACCGGCTGGCGAAAGACCCTCACCAGATCACGTTGGCCATGCTGATCTGTGCGATCGAGGGTCCGATGCAACTGGTCAACTGCAGTGCGCCCGGGGAAGAGACGGGCCGTACGTGCGACCTGATGGCGTGGTGTCCGGTGCGTTCGCCGGTATTGAAAGTGCATCGTCGGCTGCACCAGTTTCTGGAGGAAGTCTCGTTGGGCGAGATCGTGGCGGAGCGCAAGACCTCGTCAGCGCCCGAGAGGCACTGCCCGTAGGAGCACGCCGGTGGCCCGCGTGTACCTGGATCACAATGCGACCACCCCGCTTGACCCTCGGGTCCTCGAGGCCATGATGCCGTACCTGACGGACCAGTTCGGGAACGCGGCGAGCCGGAGCCACGCATTCGGCTGGGAGGCGGCGAGCGGCGCGAATCGCGCCCGAGAGCAGGTTGCTTCGCTCATCGGGGCTTCGAGCGGCAAGGAGATCATCTGGACGAGCGGCGCGACCGAGAGCAACAACCTCGCCATCAAGGGCGTGGCCGACGCCTACGCGGGGCAGGGCCGGCACATCATCACGCAGGCCACCGAGCACAAGGCCGTGCTGGATCCGTGTCAGTACCTGGCGGGGCAAGGCTACCGCGTGACGGTCCTGCCGGTCGACTCGGGCGGCCGCATTCGGCTGTGCGACCTGGAGGCGGCGATCGGCGAGGACACGATACTCGTGACGGTGATGGCGGCCAACAACGAGATCGGCACGATCCAGCCGATGGCGGAGATCGGGGCATTGTGCAGCGAGCGGGGCGTTCCGTTCCACACCGACGCCACGCAGGCGTTCGGCAAGATCCCGATCGACGTGGAGGCGATGGGCGTCGGCCTGCTGAGTTGCTCGGCCCACAAAATCTACGGGCCGAAGGGGGCGGGGGCGTTGTACGTCCGGCGCCATTCGCCGCGGGTTCGCTGCACGCCGTTGTTCCACGGCGGCGGGCACGAGGAGGGCATGCGGGCGGGCACGCTCAACGTGCCGGGCGTAGTCGGGCTGGGTGCGGCGGCGGAGATTGCCGGGGCGGAGATGGCGGCGGAGGCGGAACGGACCGGCGGCCTTCGCGATCGCCTGTGGGCGGGGCTGCGGGAGCGTCTGGACCAGATCGTCTGGAACGGCGATCGGGCGAGCTGCCTGCCCAACACGCTGAATATGAGCATTCACTACGTCGACGGCGAGAGCCTGATGATGTTGTGCAAGGACATCGCGTTCAGCAGCGGCAGCGCCTGCGCGAGTGCGTCGCTGGACCCGAGCTACGTGTTGAAGGCGCTGGGCGTTCCCGACGATCTCGGACCGAGTTCGGTCCGGTTTTCGGTCGGGCGGTTCAACACGGAGGCGGAGATCGACGCGACCATCGAGCAGGTGAGCGCGGCGGTGAATCGCCTGCGCGACATGAGTCCGTTGTACGAGCGGACCACCGGTTGAACCCGCCGGCATCCGGTCGATCGCACACAGGGATTGGCTAATCGGGCCGCGGCCGGGATTCCGGCCGGCACAAGAGGAGAGCTGTACCGATGTCGATTGCGTTGACAGCCGCGGCAGTCGCGGAGTTGAAGAAGACGATTGCCGCTCAGTTGAAGAAGCACGAATCGTCCGACGATCCTGACGGCACGCCCGCCCCGGAGTACCATGTTCGGGTCGGGGTGGTCGGCGGCGGTTGCAGCGGTTTCACGTACGACATGAGTCTGACCGAGCGCGTTGACGAGCACGACGAGCGGTTCACGCAGGACGGCGTCGAGGTCGTCTGCGACCCGAAGAGTTACATTTACTTGAACGGCACGACGATCGACTTCGTCGACGGCTTGATGGAGCGGGGCTTCAAGTTCCAGAACCCCAACGCGACGTCGAGCTGCGGGTGCGGAGAGAGCTTCGGGGTATAACCGAGCCGGCCCCGGGCGCGGGGGCCGCGGAGTACAGCCCATGGCGGAGCCCCAACACGGGACCCGGCCGATCGTGGTGGATGAGACGCCCGGCAAGAAAGCGTATTGTCAGTGCGGCCTGTCCGCGAAGTTGCCCTACTGCGACGGCACTCACGCCCGCGAGGAAACCGGTGTTTCCCCGGTGGTGGTGGAAGTGGAGGAGGCCGGCGAGAAGGCCGTGTGCCAGTGCCACCAGACCGGTCATTCACCCTGGTGCGACGGAACGCACGCCGGCCTGTAGGCGGGCTTCCAACCGGGTGGTGCGACGCGTGCTGGCTCAGTCGTCGGGCTCGGTCGTCAGTTCAGCGATGCGAGTGAGGATCGGCGTTTGTCGCAGGCCGAGTTCCTGGTGGACCTGTTCGGTGGTCATGTTGCGCGACTGGACGAGGACCCTGACCTTGTCGGCGGCTTCGGCCAGCTTGCGGAGTTGCACGGTCACTTCCGGATCGATCGGCGCGGGGCGCAACAGCCAGCGGTCGTCCCTTCGAACCAGGGTGACGGTTTCGAGGGGCACCTGCCCGTTGACGCAGTAGGTGACGACGGCGTCGTCGCCGTTCTCGGATTCGGCCACGTCGACGATTTCGACGTCGGCCGAGAACACGCCGGCGATGTTGGCGAGCGGGCCGGGTCGGATGGAGGCCGCGGCGCCGGCCCCCACGCGTTTGGAGAGTGTCCGGCTCAGCCGCGTGTGGGACGCGACCAACCGGTCCACCGCGAGCAGATAGTCGACGGTTGTCTCACGCTGCTCGGGCACGAGATGGTCCGCCATCTCCACAAAGGCCGCGCGATGCCGGAGGCGGCGAATCTCCTCCACCGTTTGCCGGGGGGTCAGGGTCGTCGCGTCGGCCCGGGTGGGTGCCGGGGCCGGTTGGGGCGCGGGTACGGGCGTTCCGGCGCCGGGCTCGCGTTCACACGCGCCGAGAAGCAGGACCATACCCAACAGGGCCACGAAGGCCTCTCGCTGCGACGGTTTCACGATTCGGCTCCCGAGCGGCAGGGCGGATGCCTTGGCCTGCATTTCTCACCAATTCTCGGCTGCTTCGCCGTAGTGCCGTGCGCCTCCTTCGCCCTGCTCGGTCGCCCTGCTCGACGACCCGTTTAGGGTCGCCTCCGCGGGCCTCGGTCGCCTGGCTCGCCTCCACAAGCCCTGGCGACGACTCGCGACAAGACCTGGTGAGCGGCGCGGGCTAGAGCTTCCGGGCCGGCACCTTGAAGCTGTGGGTCTGGCTGCGCGTCTTGATGCCGTCCGGCGTCACGTACTCGACGACGATTTCCACCTCGCAGCCCAGCACGTCGGCATCGCCCCAGTAGAAAATCGGCACGTACGCCCAGCCGAACTGCGACGGCCGTGTGGAACGGGTGACCGTGTTGGTCGGCACCACCTTGGACTCGTACACCAACGGCCGCTGCACGGTGCCGTCCGGCAAGACGTCCACCCGATACATGCGGGCCTGCAGTTTGCCATCCGCCAGAATCCCCTTGCTGGTCTCGCGCGACACGAGGTACACCGTGCAGGCGAATCCTTCCGGATTGGGGTCGCCCTCCGGGTCGAGGCTCTTGAACTGCTGCGGCGTCGGGTCGAAAAGACAGACGACCTTCTGCACGGGTGACACCCGCACGTTGGCGCCGGGGTCATGCTGGTTCTTGGTGCGCCCCCAGTCGGTGCGCGGCTGGTTGCAGCCGGCCGCGATGGCGAGCGTGCCACCCGCCAGGATGACGAACAGAGATCGTCGCAACATCGGGTTCAACCTGCATCGGTGCGGGACGCCAGCGCGTCGCGCGCTCCGCCAAAGTCCTCTACTCATTCTGTCTCGTAGCCGACCAGTCGTGGTCCGTAAACTTCCGCCTTCGTCGCGCTGCCGATCTGCACGCGCTGCGGCACGGCCGGTCCATACGCCTCCGGATTGGGGCCATACAACTGGCGGTCGGGCATCGGCTCGAGTTGACCCGGCCGCAACGGCAACGTTTCGTCTTCCAGCAGCGGCTCGAGGCCCGGCGTTTCTTCGGGCAGAATCCGCAGGCCCTGCATGAGCGGGCTGGCCTTGATCCGCTCGGGGATGATGCCTGACTGGTCACGCAGCTTGACGGACATGGCGTACGCGTCGTCCTCGCTGCGAATCACGTTCACGGTCAGCACGATCATCAACTCGGTGCGACGCGATTCCACGTTGGTGGTCCGCCCGAGGAAGCCGATGAGCGGGATGTCACCCAGGATGGGGATCTTGGACTCGGTTTCCTGCTCGCGGGTCTGAATCAGCCCGCCCATGACCACCGTTTCGCCGTCCTTGACCGTGACCACCGTTTCGGCCGACCGCTCCGAGATGACATTGGCGCTGAACCCTTCGGAGATCTGGACGCTGGCGGCGGTGAGCTGCGAAATCTCGGGCCGGATCTCCAGGTTCACGAAGCCATCCGGATTGATATGGGGCACCACCGACAGGATGATCCCGACGTTTTCGTACTCAACCGTCGAGGAGATCTGCCCCGCCTCGGACGTTGCGGTCGCCCTCGGAATGGGCACGCGGTCGCCGATGGTGATGTTGGCCTCTTCGTTGTTCTCCACCAGGATGGTGGGCCGCGACAGGAGTTCGACCAGCGAGTCCGCCTGAAGGGCCTTGAACAGGAAGCTAAAGTCCTCCGAGGTGATGGTGAAGCTGAAGCCGCCCAGGCTGCCGCCGGCCGCGGACGCCCCGATGTCGGTGCCGACCACGAAGTCGTGATTGTCGCCGACCACGATCCCGTTCGGGCCGATCACCGCGTTCTTGCTGAAACTCAGGTCCTGCACCGCCCACTCGACACCGACGCCGACCCGGTCGTCGAGCGAGACCTCCGCGATGAGGACCTCGATGCTCGCCTGGGGCGGCGGACGATCGATCTGGTGGATCATGTTCATGAAGTGGGAGTAGTAGCGCGGGCTCACGCCAAGGAGCACGCTGTTGCTGTCCTCGTCTTCGACGGCGGTCACGTGCCGTTCGGCCCGGCGGGCGGCGGCGGTTTCATCCTCGATGTCGCTCAACCGGTCGCGCTCTTCGTCGGCGAAGCTCTTGATGGCGCTGGCGATGTCGGCGGCCGGGATGTACTGGGCCTTGTAGACCTCGACGATCCGCTCGTCGAGGTCGGGCATGTCGAGCATGCGGACGAGCATGTCGACCATGCGCAGGTCGATCTCGTGGCCGGCCGCGATCACCGTGTTGGTGCGGCGGTCGGCGGTGAACCGCAACGGCATCTGCAACCCGCCGGGCTCCAAGTCCGTCAGGCCGGTACCGATCGTCAACTGCTCTTCGACTTCGCCGGCGCCCGCGCCGTCCTCCTCGAAGATGTCCTGGAGTTTCTGGACGACTTCTTCCGCGTCCGCGTTGGTGAGCTGGAACAGGCGAATCTCGGAGATCGTCGGGGGCAGGCGATCGAATGCATAGATCAGGCTCTCGAGCATGTCCATGCTGCCCATCGGTGCCATCACCATCAGCGAGTTGGTTCGCGCGTCGGGCGTGATGGTGATGTCCTGCCGGACCAGGCTGCGGAGGGTTTTCGAGCCGTCCGGGAGGAGGTCCTCGAAGTTGATGATCGCCGCGCGCTCGTCGCCGGCGCCATCCGGGTTGAGCGTCTGGTCGAGCACATCCGCGAATTCCTCGGCCCGGGCCCGCTGGAGGCGGAAGACGGAGACCATCATCTCCTGGCCCGGCTTGGTGGTGTCGAGTTTATTGATGATCGAGCGGATGTTCTCCATCTGGGACGGCGCCGCCCAGACAATCAGGGCGTTGGTGCGGACGTCCGCCTCGACGGCCATCGCGTCGGCCCGGTCCGGGCCGCTGCTGGTGCCCGCCTGCGACTGGAAGAGCGTCTGGAGCCGATCGGCGACCTCGTCGGCCTTGGCGGACTTGAGCGGGAAGATCTCCATCTGCTTGCTGAGTTCCGACGGCTTGTCGAGCAGCCGCAGCAGCCCGGTGATCATCGCGTGATCGTCCCGGGCCGCGGTGCAGATCAGCGAGTTGGTCGACTCGTCCGCCTGGATGAAGATGGGCGACCGCTTCTGATCGCTGCCCTCATCGCGCTTGTCGAACATCTCCTGCATCATCGGGGCGAGCCGGGTGGCCGACGCGTGCAGAAGCTGGTAGATCTCGAAGGTGGCGGACGGGGCCCCGGCCTTCGCGTCGACGATGGCCAGCAGGTTGCGGCACCGCTGGAGGGCGTCCTGGGTGCCGGTGACGATCAGGGTGTTGCTGCGGGGGTCGGGCAGGATCGTCGGCTCGGGGAAGAGGTCCGGCTCGCTGGCCGCGCTGCGGATCCCCTCGAACATCTTCTGGAGCATGTCCGCCACTTCGACCGAGTCGGCATATTCCAGCGGGAACACTTCGGTCCGGCTGTCGGCGTGGAACGGCTCCGGGGAGTCCATCTGCTCGATTAACTTCTCGATGATGGACAGGTTCGGCTTGGACGCACTGACCACGATGGAGTTCGAGCGCGGATCGTCGATCACCGCGATCTCCTGCCGCGCCTCGACCAACTGGCTCTCCAGCCCCTTCTGCGGGCTGTAGAGGCCCTGGTCGAAGAGGTCCTGGATGCGTTCGGCCACGTCGCTGGCCACGGCATAGCGGAGGAAGAAGAGGCGAACGACGCCTTCCAGATCCGGCTGGATATCGATCGCCTCGATGATACGGATCATCTCGTCGTAGTTTTCCTTCGACGAGGCGATCAGGATCGTGTTGGTGGAGGCGTCGGTGGCCACCGCCACGCGGTCCGACGGATTCTCCTCCTGGCCCTGGGCCAGCCGCTGCTCCATCCGCTCCTCGAACAGTTGTTTCAGCATATCGCCCACTTCGGTGGCGTCGTTTTGCTCAAGCGTCACCAGGCGGATCTCGGCGATCGGGGCGAGCGGCTGCGCTTCCAACTGGGCGACCAGGGCCTCGATCGCCTCGAAGTCCTCCGGCGACGCGGCGACGACCAGAGCGTTGCTCCGCTGGTCGGGCACGATGATGGGCAGATCCTCGGGCAGTTCCGCCTCGCGGCGGAGGTCGGCCTTGCGCTGCCAGAGGTCATCGATCTTGCTCGCCAGGTCGGCCGCCGACGTGTTCGTGCAGGTGATGATCTTGATCTGCTCGAACAGCTTCTCGGCCGGCGTGTCGAGCTTGGTGACGATCCGCAGGATCTCGGCGTAGTTCTCCGGCGAAGCCGACAGCACCAGCGAATTGGTGCGCTCGTCGATCGTGATGAACACGCGTTCCTTCTCCACGGCGACGGTGCCGGCGTCCCGGGCTTCCAGCGACTCGACCCGCTTTTCAAAGAGGTCGCTGATCACCTTGCCGAGGCGGGCCGCGCTGCTGTGCTCGAGCTCCACGAGCTGCAAGGGGTACTGGAGGTCCTTCGCCTCCTGGTCGAGCTTCATGACGATGTTGGTGACCAGGGCGACCTGGGCCGGTCGGCCGGAGACCACGAGCGTGTTGGTCCGCTGGTCGGCGCTGATGGCCACCTCGTAGGCGAGGGCCTGGCCGACCACGCCTTCGCCGGCGGCGTCGCGGTTCTGGCCGGACGGATGCTTGGTCAGGTTCTTGCCGGCGTCGAACAACTCCTCGATCAGGTCCTTGACCGTCTTGGCGTCGGCGTGCCGCAGGTTGAAGATCTGGAGGGCCACCTCCTCCGAGACCGGCACCGTGTCGAGCAGATTGATCAGTTCCCCGATCGGGCCGACGTTTTCCTCGACGGTGGCCACGATGACGGACTGCGTGCTGTCATCGGCGATCAGCTTCAGCGGCTTCTCCAGGTCGACGGGCGGCAGTTCCTCGACCACCTCTCCGTCCTTGGCCCTGAGCATTCGGAGCCTTCGAATCGCCTCCTTCGCCTCCTCCCGTGCTTCCGCCGCGACCAGCAGTTGCTCCAGGGTGTCGACCATGTCCGAGGCGGTGTTGAACTTCAGGGGGTAGAGCACGAGCTGAATCTCGCCGAACCCTTCCTTGGGCGCCGCGTCGATCGTTTCCAACAGCTTGCGGATCTTCTCCTCCTGGCTGATGGGCCCGAGCACGGTGATCGTGCCCAGATCGTCGTGGGCTTTAATGGTGAAGTCGGGCGCGTCGGCCGCCTTCTGCTTGTCCTTCAGGATATTGATCATCTCTTCGAGTTCGGCGGCCGCCTCGCTCGGCTTGCGATACTGCACCTGGAAGGTCATCAATTCGACCTCGGGCAGCGTCTCGGTGACCTTGTCGACGCTCTCGATGATCCGCAGAACCTGGTCCATCTTGGAGTCCGGGGCGGCGATGAGCAGGATATTGGTGGACAGCGGCGAGACGGTCACCCGCTCCTCGGGCCGGTCCACGCCGGAGATCGAAATGTCCTCCATCACTTTCTCGACAACCTGGGCCACCTCGTCGGCGTTCTTGTTCTGGAGCGTGACGATCTTGATGTTCGGCGGGACGATGTCCTCGTCCAGCTCCTCGATCATGCGCTGAAGGATGGCCACGTCGTCGGGGTTGCCGTAGATGAGGATGCCGTTTCCAACGGTTTCGATCACGATGTCATTGCCGGAGAGCTGGACCTGGCCGATGTCGAGCAATCCGCGGCGACCGGATTCGGCGGGGCGAGCGCCGCGGGCGGGCGGCGGAACAGGTTCGGCCTTCTCGGCCGCCGTTGTGCGGTCGGGCTTCTGCCGTTGATTCCCGGGCGGGGCCTCGCGGTCGGACGTCTCGGTGTCCGCCTGCCCGGCGGCTTTGCGACGGGGCCTCTCCTGGGCCGCCTTGCCGGGACGTTGCCGTGGCTTTTTCCGCGGCGGCGGATCCTGCTGCCCTTCGAGCGCCCACTCGCTTGCGGAGGCATCCTCAGCACTGGCGAGCATGGCCCGGGCGGTTTCCGGCTGTTGCCGCGATTGCGGGGCGGTTCGCGCCCGGCGGCCAGCGATCCGTTGTACGGCGGTGATCACAGGGCCGTAGATCTCGCCGGCCTGCATCTTCCGCTGCGCCGGGGAATCGGGCGTATCAGTATTGTCAGGCGGGTACTTCGGGCCGACCAGCTCAGTCGATTCGATGTTGCGGAATGTCTCAGGAGGGCCGCCTTGCTCGACTGCGGCGCCGGTTCGCGGCTCGGGACGGGACGCGTCGGCGGTGTCCGCCTGGTCGCCTTGCCCGTCGTCGGACGCCCTCCCGGCCAGCGCCGCCGTCATCAGCCGGCTGAGACCGTCCGATTGATCGTTGGGCTGGCCCACGGGTCTCGTCGCGGCGGGGGTGTCGGCGAAGGCCCCAACCGTCGCGATGAGGATCACACACGTCAGAAAACTCCCAAACGCTTTCATGGCGATCATCCCTGCCGCTTCCTGCGGCGTTCCGGCTACGCATTGTTCAGCGTCTGACGCTATCGGAATTCATCGGCGCGCCCTGCGCAATCCCATCACGACCCAGCACCGCGAATTCCTGCTCACCGCTATCGTCTGCCTCTGCTACCCCTGCTTCTCGAACCGGAGGAGCGACCCGCCCCGCGCCTCGAGCCGCTGCCCTGATTATCTTCGATTACACCTTCAAGTACACGCTTAATCTCGTCCGGATCCATGTTCTTGGGCCGGATGATTACCGCCGTCTTCCCGCCGACCGGACCCTGGGCCTCCAGGCTGCGGATCAACTGCTCAACCTCTTCGAATCGCGACCTTGAACCGGCGAGCAGGATGGAGTTCGTCCGCCGGTCGGCGCTGAGGGCGACGCGTTCGACGCGGGCCCGCCCCTTGCCCGACCGGGCTTCCTCTTTGATCTTCGTGTCCTGGTCGAGCAGTTGCTGGAGCATGTCGGCCAGCTCCACAACATCAACACCCGCCTGAAGTCGCACGATCTTGATGCCACCCTCGTCGGACGCTTCTTCCGTGTCCAGCGTCGCGACCAGGCTCTTGATGTGGGCCAGGTCGACGGTGTTGGCCCGCACGATCAACGAATCGGTGGCGTCGTCGGCCACGATGACGGGGACCATCTGGGAGGGGGAACTCCCCCGGCCGCCGCGGCCGCCGCGCGGTCCGCCCTCGATGAACAACTGCGTCAGGATCGGCTCGACGACCGACGGCACGGCGTACTGGAGCACGATGATCTGCGGCGTGGTGCCGCCTTCCGTCTCGACGTCGATCTGGGCGATCACCTTCGCGATGTGGTCCAACTGCTGCCGATCGCCGGAGACGATCAACGAGTTGTTCACTTCGGAGACACTGATACGGACGTCGCCGGCGAGTTGGGCACCGGTTACGCCGCTACCGCGGCGGCCGCGGCGGCTGCTGCGTGATTCGGCGCCCGGGCGCTGGAGGTAGGTCTCCAGGATCCCCTGCATCTCCGTCGCGTCGGTGTACTGGAGCGTGAAGATCTCGATCTCGCTCGGGCCGGCGTCCTCGGTGTCCAGGGTGGCCACCAGCTCCTCGATCATGTGGAAGTCCTTGGGGGCCGCCCGGACAATGAGCGAGTGCGACGCATCATCGGCGACGATCACGGGGACGATCGACGCGCCGGACCCGCCCCGGCCACGACCGCCGCGACCGCCCTGCTGGGAGAACAGCTCGGTCAGGGTCGGCTCGACGACCGACGGAATCGCGTGTTTCAGTGTTACCAGCCGCGGTGCATCACCGCCTTCGACCTGCACGTCGACTTTCTCGATCACGGCGGCCAACCGATCGAGTTCCTCGGTGTCGCCGGAGACGATCAGCGAGTTGCTCTGGGTGGAGACGCTGATCCGTACGTTGCCGACCAGGTCGCCGCTCGGCCCCGCCCTGCGGCGTCCGCGACCCCGACCGCCGGTGCTCGACGGCTTCCGGAGGTAGGTCTCCAGGATCTGCTGCATCTCGGTGGCGTCGGTGTACTGGAGTGCGAAGGTGCGGATTTCGCCCGGTCCGGCGTCGGCCGTGTCGAGCTGGTCGAGCACCGCCAGGATCTCGTCGAACTCGGCTTCCTTGGCCTTGATCAGGAGGGTGTCGGTGCCGGGCGTGTGGGAGATCGAGATGCCGCCTTGTTGGGGCATCCAGAACCGTCGGCCGCCGGCGGCGGTGGCGCTGAACACCTCGCTGAGCATCTCCGCGATCACGGCCGGATCGCCGTGCTTGACTTGCACCACACGGATCTGCTGGGCCGCGTCGCGCTTGGTGTCCATTTCCTCGGCGAGCTTCTCGACCCGTTTCATGTTGTCGGGCGACGCGGTGACGAGGACGGTGTTCGACGCCCAGTCGGGCACGGCGGTCACCTGGTCCCGCGGGTTGCGGCTCATGCGGAAGGTCTGGTTGATCATTTCCGAGAGGCTGTACGCGTCGCCGTAGGTCAGCTTGAAGGTCTTGAACTGCCGCTCCTTCTCGAGGTCCGGCTCGACGTCGAGGGATTCGAGCAGCGGCTGGAGGTCGGTCATCTCCTTCTGGCTGGCGTAGACGATGAGCGAGTTTGTGGCCGCGTCGGCGGCGATGCGCATCTCGTCACCGCGGCGGGTGCGGTCGCGCTGGATGGAGCCGGAGAGCGTTCGGGCCAGCTCGTCCGCGTTGGCGTTCTTGAGCTTGAGCACGTGGGTCTGGCGGCTGCCGGAGCCCTCCACGTCGATCTGAGCGATCAGGTCGGCGATGGCTTCGTGGTTCTTCGGGGAGGCCGACACGATGATGGACTGCGTCGCCCACTCGGTGACCGCGGTGACCTGGTCGCGGGGGTTGGTGTGGCCGCGGGCCTGGCGGAACTGGGCGTTGATGACGTTGACGATGCCGTTGGGGTCGGCGTACCTGATGGGGTACACCTTCATCTCGTTCATCGCGACGGAGGGCGGCACGTCGAGGGATTCGATCAGCGACAGGACTTTCTGGTACTCCTCCTCGGTGGCGTAGACCACGAGCGTGTTCGTCCGCGGATCGGACCACATCTGCATCTGGGTGTCGCCCTGCTTCTGCCGGACGGTCTGGCGGAAGAGCTGGGCGAGGCCCCGGGCGGCGTCGTCCGAATTCGCCTCCTTGAGCGGGATCAGGTAGGTCTTGCGCTCGGTGCCCGCGGTGTCGATCAGTTCCAGCAACTCCGCGACCTTTTCCTGGTTTTTGGGCGACGCGTTGACGACCAAGGCGCTGGTGCCCCAGGCGTACCCGCAAGTGACCTGGTCCTCCGGCCGCATGCCGCGGGTGCGGGGGAAGGCGTTGCTGATCGTGCCGATCGTCGAACCCGGATCCGCGTATTTGAGCTTGTAGACCTGGACCACCCGCCCGGCCAGCTCGCTCGGTTCCTGGTCAAGTTCGGCGACGAGCGCCTCGACCTCTTCGAGTTCGGCCACCGTGCCCGACATGATCAGCATGTTGAGCGTGTCGTTAGGCGTGACGCTGACGGGCAGGCGGCCCTGCTGCGGGCGCCGGATGCTCCGCATGGCCTGGTTGACGATGTTGGCCACGTCGGACGCCTGGGCGTTCTTCATGGCGTAGGTGCGGCGGACCTGATTCTGGCCGGTGTCGACGTCCATGTCCTGAAGGAGGGCGGCCACCGTTTTCTGGTTGTCCGGGTTGGCCGTTACCGCGACCGACTGGGTGGACCAGATAACCGACACGGTAACCTGGTCCTGTAACGGCACTCTCCCGCCCTGCGTGCGGAAGGCGTTGTTGATGACCTGGGCCGCGTTGTTGGGGTCGAGAAACTGCATCTCGTAGATTCTGGTATCGCGGGCCAGCACCTCGTCCGCCCCTTCGACGTCGAGCGACTGAAGTTGCTGCTCGACGATCTTCATGTTGTTCTCGCTGGCCATCACCACGATCTGGTTCGGCTGGACCAGGGGCGTGATGGAGACGGTGAGCTCGGCCGGGTCGAGGTTTTCGACCTTGGCCCCCTGATATGCCTGCCGCCGGTTGGTGAAGAGCTGGGTGAGCGTGGCGGTCACGTCGTCGGCCTTGGCGAATTGGAGTGAGAACGTTCTCTGCTGGAGGGTGATCGGCGGATTCTTGGCGAACTCGTCGAGCTTGTCGATGATGTCGCGCTTGATTTCCTCATGCTGGGCCTGGGTGGCCCGAACGATCAGGGTGTTGGTCGCGACGTTCGCCTGGGCCTCCGGCGGCTCGGAGCCGTCCTTCGTATCCTTGTACAGCCGGTTGATGTTGTTGGCGATGTCGGCTGCCTTGGCCCGCTGCAGGGCGTAGACGGCGATCTCCCTGACATATGGGCGGTTTTCCGGCACGTCGAGCGTTTCGAGCAGGTCGGCGACGAAGCGATGGGTGTTCGTGCTCCCCGCGACGATGATGGAGTTGGACCGGATGTCCGCGGTCGCGCTGAACACTTCGCGACTGCCGCGAGTCCCACCCCCGAGGGCGGTCAGCATCTGTTGAACGAGTGGTTTCAGCTTCTCCAACACGTCGGTCGCGCGAGCGTTCGTGCACTTGTAGACCTTGAGCGAGGCGAGGTCGCCCGGAACGTCCAGCAGCTCGACCAGCTTCTCGATTTGCGGCATCAACTCGGGGGGGGCGATGACGAACAACTGCTTGGTCGCATCGTCGCCGGTGATCGTGATGCTGCTCTTGCGGGGATCGGCCCCGAAAGCGGCGAGGATCTGCTGGGCGATCTGGGTGGGGATGGCCTCCTTGAGCTTGATGGGGACCGGGATCTTCTCGTCCACCGCCTTCCTGGTCATGTTGTTGATGCGCTCGGTGACCTCTTTCTCGAGTTCCGGCGGGACCTTGACGAGCAGGGTATTGGTGTCCGTCTCACCCACGATCTCGATCTGGCGGGCACGCGAACTGCCCTTTCCGCTGGTGTAGATCGTGTCGAGTGCCTTGGCAACCTTGCCGGCGTCCATCACGCGGGGCAGGGGGAACTCCATGACAGCCTGTTCCTTTTCCGGCTTCTTGTCCAGCTCGTTGATCAGGGGGTCGATCTTGGGGAAGTCGATGGACAGGGCGCGGACGAGCAAGGCGTTGGTGTCCTCCTCGACGATGATGGTGGGCTGGTTGATGCCGTTCGGATCAAAGCCCTCGGCTCCGCCGCCCCGCCGCCTTCGGTCGGGGCCCTGGAGGAGCTTCTGGAGCTGCGGCGCCATCACTTTGGCATCCACGAACTGGAGCACGTAACGGCGGAATTCCCACGTGGGCACGTCCTGGGCTTCCAGCTTCTCGACGAACTCCTCGACGATCTGGATCGCCTGCTCCGGGCCCATGACCATCAGGGTGTTCATGGCGGGGCTGCTGGCGATCTTCACTTCCTCGGCGATGTTGATCCCCTCGTCGCCGGCCCCGGCCATCTGGAGGATCTGCTGCTGCATGGCCTGGGCGGCCTGGGCCGCCTGCTGAGGGTTCGCACCGCGAGGCGTGCGGCGGGCCGCCGCCCGGGCCGCCCGCTCGTCGACGCCCAGCAGGGTCTTGAGCATCTCCTCGACCTCGGCCGCGTTGAGCTTCTTCAGTTCGATGATCTTGAAATCCTTTCCGACGCCGCCGGACGGCTGGTCGATGGTGGCCAGCAGCTCAAGGATCACCGGGTAGTCCTCGGTGGCCGCCCGGATGATGAGCGTTTTCATGCGGGTGTCGGGATAGACGCGGATGCTGCCGCCGGCCAGCCCGCCCTGCCCCTGCGACTGCTGCATACTCTGGAGGAGCTTCTGGAGCTGGTCCTCCGGTCGGCTGCGCCCGTCCTTGCCTTCCTCGCCCTGCTTGCCCTGCTGTTGCTGCTGCTTGCCCTGGGCCTTCCGCTGCTGCTGGGTGCGGCCGCGGGTGGACGGGGTGCGCTGGGCGTTGAACATCGCCTCCAGGATCTGGGCGGCGATCCGCACGTCGATGTACTTCACTTTGTAGACGCGGACGTCCACCGGCTTCTTGAGCTCGGCGATCTCGGTCTTCAACTCGTCGATCATGTCGCGCACGCGGGTGAGGTCGCGTGACTTGCCCTTCATGTAGAGCACGCCGGTCTTATTGTCGTAACGCAGCTCGACCTTGCCGCGTTCCTGCGCGGCACTCTCGTCGTCCACGTTGTCGGTGATCTCACCCACCGTCATCAGCGAGCGGAGGATGGCCTCCTTGGAGGGCCCGATAGGGCCTTCGTCGCCCGCGTCCGGGACGTCGTCCTCCTCCTCGTGCGGCGCGGGCGGCGCCGGGGCGTCCTGGTTCGGCTCCTCCTGATTGGGTTCTTCCTGGTCGGGGTCCGGCTGGTCCGGGTCCGCCTGGGCGACGGCCGCGGTCACGGCGGCGTCAATCGCAGCGCCGAGGCAAGCCGGCAATACGCAGGGGGCATACTCGCCGCCAACCGGCTGGTTCGCGCGTTCGTTCGGCGCATTCGTCCAGTCCGTTTCTTTCGCCTCCTCGCGAGGCTTGACCGACCCCGGCCGCACCCGCTCTATCATCGTCTCGATGTCCACGGCATCCGGCGTGACCGGGCCGACCTCGATGTCGACGGAGCGGAGGCGCGACTTGATCAGGTGGATGTAGTCTTCGGGGCTCAGTCCACCCGGCAGCGTCACGATCTCGATATGCTCCTCATCGTATCCGGGCGCTTTCTTGTCGATGTACTTGGCGATGAGATCATCGATTTCATCAAACAGGTTGGGATCGCCTCGGATGGTGAGGATATTCGTGAACGGCAGGTAGCTGATTTTGGGGGCCCGCTCCTCGCCGTACAGCTCGATGGCCATCGACTCGAGGGTGAACGACGCGTCGTAGGGGTCGGCGTACTCCAGCTCGACCATCTTGAGGTTGCCGCCCCGTTCACTCCCATAGAGGAAGTCCGGCCCCTGGTCCTCCGTACCCTCAAACCGACCGTAGAGGTCGTCGATCAGGCCCATGATGACGGGCGACGCCGTCACCACCATCGTGCCGCCCCACGTGTCGGTGACCAACCTGATTTCCTTGCCGCTCCGCGGACCGCCCGCGGATTCGAAGACGCTGAAATCGTCTTCCCTCTGCTTGGGTCTTCCTGTACCGCCGCCGGGGTCGTAGAGCGTCATCACCGCGTCCGCGAAATCTTCGACGTTCGCGCGGCTGAACGTGTAGACCTTGGTCAGTTTCTGGGCGCCGGCCTCCGCGTCGAGCTGTTTGATCCAGCCTTCGACCTCTTCCACCTCGCGGACATAGCCGGCCAGCACGAGGGAGTTGCCGCCCGGGGCGGGCACGACCGTCACGCCGCCGGAACTGCTGGTCACCGGCTGGGCCTGCGCCTCGCCGCTCCGGCCCCGGCGTCGGCCCCGGTCCCTCGACCGGGACGACGTGCCGACACCGCCGCTCAGCATGGCGCGGATGGTGTTGGTCATTTCCGTCGCGTCCGCCTTGGCGAGCTGGACGGTCCGCATGACGCGATCGCCTTGCTCGTCCGCGCGATCCAGCTCACCGAGCAGCGTCTCGACCTCGGCCATGAGGACGGCGGGGCCGACCACCATCAGCCGCCCGCTGCGGGGGTCCGGCTCAACGAGCAGGGTGGGCTTGGCGCCCTTGCCTTTGCCGCCGTCAAGGCCCTTGATCGCGCCGCTGGCGATGGCCTCTTCGTACTTGAGCTGGAGGAAGTTCTGCATCAGTCCGGTGACGTCTTCGGGCTCGACGTGGGCCAGTTCGAAGAACCGCACGTCGACCGACTCGGCGGTTTCCGGATCGGGCCGCAGGACGGCGATCATCTTCTCGATCGCCGGCAGCTGCGACTTGGGGGCCGACACGACGATCTTGCTCGCCGATGGCTGCGGGACGAACATCACGTCGCCCGCCGCGGCCGCCTCACGCTTGCCGCCCTTGGCGCGGCCGGCCCGCCCGCCCGAGCTGCCGCGGAAGAACGGGCGCAACTGTTCGATCAGCCCGACCACGTCGGTGCCGCGTGCGAACTCATACACGCGGATCTCCCTCTCGTCCGGCGGGGCGTCGAGTTCCTCGATGAGCGTGGCGATCTCTTCCATGATGTCGGGGGGGGCGACGACGAGCAGGTTGTCGCCGAACTCCGCCATGCGGACGTCACCGGCGGTCGCCGCCGGGGCGGGTTTCGCCCGGCCCTTGCGTTTGCTCGCCCGTCGGGCCGGCGCGGCACGGCCCGCCCTGTCCAGGACGAGCGTCTGGATAATGCCACGGGCCTCGCCCGGCGAGATATGCTCGAGGGTGAACGTGCGCTGAACGCTGTCGTCGGGCACGTCGTACCGGCGCACCAGTTCCTCGAGCTGGGCGAACAACTCCGGCGACGCGTCGAACACGAGGATTTCGTCGCCCTCGGTAGTGATGCGAATCTGGTTTTGCTCGGCGGCGTCCCCGAGGAACTTCTGCAGCGCGCGGACCACCTCCTGCGGATCGGCGTGCAGGATCTTGATCGACTGCCATTGGGGCAGCACGGGTCGCGCGTCGGCGTCGAAGTCCTGGATCAGCGGCCAGTACTCCTCTTCCCATTCCAGGTCGGTGCAGAAGACGTAGAGGATCTTGTTCGCGTCATCGCCACGGAACTTGTCCCCCTCGGGCACGGCGGGACGCCGGGCCCGGGACCTCTTTCTGCCCTTGGTCGGGGGCACCTTCGGCACGCCCGACTTCTCCATGGCGGTCAGCGTGGCGGCGACCAGCGACGGCTTGGCGTGGCGGAGCCGGGCCTTGTGGAGGCCGGGCGTGCCGCCGACCGGCTCGACGTCGAGATCCTTGACGATCTTGACCGCCTCACGGAGGTCCAGGGCGTTGGCCCCGCTCACCACGACACCGGTGCCGTTGGGGGCGGGGTGGAACTGCACCCCCCCCGCCTCTCCGTAGGCGGCCTTGTACAGCAATTGCGCGTTGGCGATGGCCTGCTCGATGTTGTCGACGTTCTCCAGGGTCACGATCTCCATGGTGACCTGTTCCTTGTCGAACTGCTGGACGAGGGACTGGACTCGCGCGACGTCCTCCTCGTCGGCCAACACGACGATCTGGTTCGTCTCGACGATGGGGATCAACTGGAGTTCGCCGGCTTTGACGAGGCCTGGCGCATCGCTCCCCTTGCTCCGCTTGCCCTTCTTGGAGCGGGCTCCCGGGGCCAGGGCGCGGTTGCCGGTCAGGATCGGGTTGATGATCTGGAGCAGTTTCCCGACGGGCATGTGCTCGACCTGAACGACGACGATGGGGTAATCGGAGGCGGCCGGCGCGATGTCGATCAGCGGCAGGAACTCGCGGATTTCCTGGAGCTTTTCGGGCACGGCCAGGAAGAGGATCCGGTCATTCATGTCGTCGGGATAGGCGTCGACCCCCCAGGCATCCGCCGCCTTGACGACCTGGCTCCCCCGCCGCCCGCGTCTCGGGGGGGCGGAGTCCCCACCGAATCCGTCGATCATCTGCTTGAGCACGTCCAGCGCCTTGGTCGCCGTGATATGCTGCACCTCAACCACCTCGAGTACGCGGGGGTCTCGGGTCTCGGCGCTCAAGAACCGATTGACCAGGTCGAGGTACTTGTTGATGTCGCGGACCAGGGCGAACAGGAGCATCGAGTTGGTGTCTTCGTACTGGGCGATCTGGGCGTAGTCCGGCACGAAGTCACGGAACGGCTTCAGGTCGTCCACCGTTCCGGTCGGCGGGGTGTAGAGCAGCATCACGAGATCGTTGTCGTCCCGCTTGGCGGCCAGAAACTCGCTGAGACTCGTATAGATGTCACTCTTGGGAATCAACCGTTTGTAGTCGGTGACCCGGATGACCTCGAAGCCGTCGGGGGTTTCCATCAGCCAGTAGGGGGTCGGATGCTTGAAGAGCAGCATGCGTACGCGATTGAGCACTTCCTTGTACGTCATGCGTTCGGTGGAGGTGAGGTTGACGCCCGAGCCTTGCGGCCGTTCGCCGAGCACGCTGCGGCCGGTGGCCCGCTCGAAGCCGTCGATCAGGTCGGCGTAGGTGCCGTCCTTGATGCTGAACGAGTACATCCGCTCCTCGGCGGGACGATCGACGTCCTCGGGGTCGATGGCCACCGTCTCGCTGAGCGGCACCGACCGGACCCCGGACGGCGGACCGACGAGTTCATCGGCCCGGCCGCGGCCGGGTGTTCGTCGGGGCGGTCTATGGGTCGGCGTGGACCGCCGTGGCTTGGGCCGGCTCACTTTGCGCGGGCTCTTGTCCTCGGTGTCACCATAGGCGCCGCCGGTCGCCAACGGGCCGGCCAGCATGAACGCCGCCAGCATGGCGAGCCGCAAAAGGCCGTGCCTGTTTCGCCCCCGTCGCGTCATGGAGTTGCTCAACCGTTTCATCGCTTCGTCCTCGTTACCTTGCGGTCTGAGGTTTGTACCCACATGTGCCACTCACCGTTGCCGCCATTTTCCCGTCTCAGGAACTCGAGTTGTCAGTGGACTTCTTTTCGTTCGGTTTCTGATTCGGCCGATGGTGCGGCTTTCGCGTCGGCGGCCGCCTCACGGGCGGCCTGCGGTTCGGCGTCGTGCGATGGTGCGGCTTGACCGTGTTGCCGTTCGCGGGCCCCTCGCGGCCGGGCTGCGCGGAGCGGTCGGCCTGCTTGGCACCGTCCTTCTTTGCTTTGGCCCTCATCGCCTCGGCTTCTGCGTCGTCGACTTCATCGACAGGTCCGGCCCTGCCGGGTCGGTGGCGATCGGCCTTGGCTTTGGCCGGCATCGCCTGGCGGCCGTCGGCGGCGGACGGGTCATTCGCGTCCTCCGTCGTCGCGTCGTCTTCGCCGGCCGGGAACGACCGGCTCGCGTCGGCCGTCGCACCCGACAGGTCCGGCGGCCCCACGAAATCCTCGTCGAGCGATTCGACCGCCTCGAGGCGATCCATGGCGATCTGAATCTCCGGGTACACGACGGCGTCTTCCAACGGAATGGCATCGGACAACGATTCCCCCAGTGCGTAGACGTAATCGTCTCCGTTGGGTGTACGCACGACGGCGCCAAGTGGATGCACCAAAACCACTTGGCCGCCGTCCAGCTCGCCACCGATCGCGACCCAGTCGCGGTCACCGGCCACGGTGCGATGGGCG
Organism: uncultured Phycisphaeraceae bacterium; assembly: GCA_964495075.1. Classification (GTDB taxonomy): domain Bacteria; phylum Planctomycetota; class Phycisphaerae; order UBA1845; family UBA1845; genus JAFGJQ01. Next base: position 6,025 of record CAZBUJ010000077.1, on the reverse strand, counting down.
ACGCGAACGACGTCCTCGGAACCACCGCTGGTCCAGACCGCGGTGATGTATTTCTTGTTACCGGCCGGGTCGCGCACCCAGAGATCGTGGTCTTCGTCGTTCCCGTCGGCGTCGTCCGGCTCGTCCTCTTCCGGCCCCTGGGCGACGACCTCCCGCACGGGTTCCAGGAACGGATTGACGACGGCCAGCAGATCATCCTGCGTATACTTGACCATCATGCCCTCGGGCGCCGCCGCCGGCACTTCCACGCGCACGCCCTTCATCTTCGGCACCACGAGGACTTCGATGTCCCCGTCGATCTTCACGCGATCGACGACTTGCCGGCGACTGCCCACCGGGCTGATCTTCAGGCTGGTGAACTGGGCCACGTACGGCAACTCGTACACCCGCTGAGTGAACCGCATGGCCTCCTCCCACGTTCCCTCCGCGTTGAATGAGAAGATGATACTGGTGATTCTGTTCTTATCGTCGGTCGCGGTCTTGGGCGTGATCCGCGGCCGCCGCAGGTTGCTCTCCTGGAACAACTGGTTGAGCCGTGCGTCCAGGTGGCCTTTGACGACCTTGTGATCGGTGTCCCCCGTCCGCACGATGTACGATTCGTACTTGCTCTGGTCCTCGTCGAACTGGGTCTGGTCTTCCTCGTACTCGGCCAGCTCTTCCCGGGCCTCCTTGATCTTGTCACCGAGATCGAGCGCCGACCAGATGCCGGCCCCGAACCGGGCGATCACGATCACGCCGGCGGCGGCGAGGAGCCCGATCAGCAGTTTCCGTTCGCGTGGTTTCATGGTCGGTTCACCACCTTAATCCGACGCGTCGTCCGGGTCGGGCTCGTTCGCGTCACCGAACTCTTCGCCGTTCTCTTCCGGGGCCGGCTCGTCCTCGATCGGCTCCAGAGGCCGCAGCACCAACTCGGGGCCTTCACGGCGCCCGACGATCTTGATATCCATGCGGCCGGAAACCGGGTACCGCCCACTGATCGTGCGGGTGCCTCTCAGTTCCGCCTCGTAGTGACCGTTCCTGTCGCCGGTCACCGGCAGCGCCTGCAGCGCGGCGACGGCGTCCGTCAGGATGTCGCGGGTGGTGGCCTTCACTTTAAGCTGAATCTGTCGGTCTTTCTGCCGCATGTCGATGCTCTCGAGCACCAGGTCTTCGTTGCCGGGCAGGCAGCCCAGAACATCGTACACCTCGTCCAGCCAGACGACCTGGTCCGCTTCGACCGATTCGACGTACTTGATCAGGTTGCGGAGTTGCTTGCGGGCCGAGGCGTCCTCCTTGGCCTGCTCGATCTGGTCCTCCAGGCCGGCCAGCACCTGTTGCTGCGGATGCACGAAGACCAACCACACTCCGATCATTACGGCGATCAACGCGGCGGCCACGCCGATGACGAGCGGCAGCTTCCGGAGCTGTTTCTCCGCGGCGGTCACGACCTTTCGGGGGTTGAGGAAGTCCGGATGGATCTGCGATTCGTCGGCGTGGCCCATGGCCAACCCGAGGGCCGCCGCGAAACCGCTCGCCTCCACGCCGCGTTCGGCGTCCCAGCCGAAGAAGACGCTGGGGTTGAACAGTTCGGAGGTCATCTCGAATCGGTCGCGAAGGGCTTCGGACAGGGCGTCCTCCAACCCGGTACAGCCGCCCACCACCACGTGGTTGATGACGGCGCCGGGGTCCTCGGTTCGGAACGCCTCGATGGACCGCACCACTTCGACCACCAGCGTGTTGACCGCCTGGGCCATGTCGGACGCCCCGCGGCCGCCGCCGAGAGTTCCCGACAACCGCACCGGCTGGTCGAGGTCCAGGGCGATCGAACTGGACGGCGCGGCGGGCGGAGGCGGCGGTTCCGTCGACAGGTCGGCCGGCACGTGAACGGAGGCGGCCCGGGTGAAGGCCAACTCCCCGCCCGCCATCACGTCGATCTCCGTGAACGAGGAGCCCACGTCCACGAACAGCACGCGTTCGTGCCCCCCGGACTCCAGCACCGCGTTGAGGGCGATCCGATTTGCATTGGGGCGGAGGCAGACCCGCTCCAGCTTGAGGCCGGCGACCTTGCAGATCGCGGCGTAATTTTCAAGTACGTCCTTCTGCACCGCCGCCACCAGCGCGGCGAGGCCGCCCTCGTCCTGTCGCGGCTCGGCGAAGTCGATGGCCGCCTCGGTGGCGGGGAAGGCCAACTCCCGTGCGAACTGCATGGCGATGACGCCGGGCAGATCGTCGGGATTGGCGGGCGGCAACTTGCGCAACCGCTTGACGGTCGCCTGGGACCTCGGCACGTGCATCAGCGCCGTGCGGGTGGAGATTTTCTCCCGCGCGAGGAACTCGCGGATCAGCTTGCCGAACGCATCGGTGTCGCCGGGGCTGACGTCGTCGGGGACGAGAAAGGACTGCACGCTCAGCACGCGGCACCGCCCTTTCTTGTAGGCGGCGTGCACGACCCGGACCTCGCGGTCATCCCAATCCAGGGCGATCATGCGCTTCTCACTCAGGCCTTGCAGCACGCGACCGACCTCCTTCCTCTTCGTCCTTGAGGCGAATGGGGTATCCGAAGCCCAGCGGCGTCAGATCCCGGTAGTAGATCGTCTGGGCCACCGGCCCCCGCATCTCCACCACCACCTGGAGGCGGCTGACCGTGCCGATATGGTCCGCGTAACCGAGGGACTCGATGGTGAACTGGAACCCGCGGGCCGTGATGTTGTGCAGCAGCAGTTCCATCGTCTCGTCGTCGGTGAGCTGTTCGGTGAGGATCCAGGCCGGCGTCTGCTTGGCCTCGGAGTCGAGCATTTCGCGCTGCGAGATGATGTCGGCGATCAGGGTCTCCGTCATGCCCGTCACGCACCGCAGCACTTCGGCGGGGGCGGTGTTCACATCGATCACGCCCGCGAATTCCGGCCGCGGGTCCAGCGTCAACCGATCGAGGATCCGCGGAAAGTCTTCCAACTCGAAGGGCGACGGGACGATCGAGCCGCCGATCACGACCGGATGCAACAGGGCCACCAGGCTGGCGAACTCCGTGTCCTCGGTCTCACCGCCCTGGGTTTGTTCCTGCGGCGAGCCGCCGTCGCCGGTTTCGGCGGCCTCGTCGTCCCCTTTGGCCTTCGGCTCGCCGGCCGTCTCGTTGCCGCTCCCCTTGCCGGCACTGTCGCCGCCCGTTGAGTCCTGGTCGGTCTCCTCCCCTTTGGCGGGCGTCTTGTCGCCGTCGTCGTTCCCGCTCTTGTCGTCGGACTGCAACGTAGCCGCCACCTGCTCGATGAACGCGATCTCTTGCGGCTCGAAGTAGTCGGCGAGCTCTTCCTGGAGGTTGGTGGCGCCGGCCCCCACGTAGACGCGGGGCTTGGCATCGTTGGCCGTGTTGAAGTCCCGTGACCAGACGGTGATGTAGGGGTAGAGCCCGCGGTTCAGCGTCCCGTCGGCGTCGTCGATGGGGAACGTCTCGTCGCCGTCGTCCTCGTTGAAGGTGAGCAGTCCGTTGCGGTCGTAGTCTTCGCCGTAGAGAATCTGGGCGGTGAAGCCCTTGACCATCAGCAGTTCTTCGACGGTGTCGAACGGCCCGTTCTTAGGCATGTATGGCGGTTCGAGCGACATGTAGTACTCGCGCTCGGCGCCGGACTCTCCCGGTTGGTCGTCGGCGTCGCGCCAGTCGACGAGGGCGTCCGCCAGTTCCTCCACCGCGACCTCGGGCGGCACCACCTGGGCGATCAGCGTGCGCAGTTGCTGGACGCTGGCCTGATTGATGTTCAGTTTCGCCGCCTCGTTGGTGACGCCGTAGCGGACGCCGATTTCGTCGTCCGCCGGGTCGTCGGCCACGATGCTGAACCGATAGGCCGGCACGTCCTCCGCGTCGGCGGTGGGCGGTTTACCGAAGGCGGTGGTCTCCTCGCCCTCCTGCCACAGGAGCACCCGGTGCAGTTCCTCCCGATTATCGTACCAGGCGTCGACGTCGAGCCGCCGGTCCCGGAGCATCAGCGTGACCACCTGGATGCCCGCCTCGGCCGCGGCGCGCGTTTGCAGGCGGTAGGCGACCGCCCGGGTGGCCGCCACGTCGGCCTGCATCTCGAGGGCGAAGCTCGCCCCCAGCAGTCCCAGCAGGAGCAGGATCATCAGCACGAGGGGCAGCACGAAGCCGGACGCCGGGCGCACGCCCGGGGTTCGTCGGGCCCCGGGCCGGACGGTGGCGTGGTATTGTGCCCTTCGCTTGACCGTTGCCATCATGCTCTCACCTGCTCGCCGGCCCCTACTCGCCGGGCGCCGCCTCCCCGAAGGCGGCCGCCTCCCGGCTGATCCGCGACCCGAAGAAGCGGTCGGCCTGCGACAGCCGCACGATCACGGAGTAGCGGTCGGCCCACAGTTCGCGCCATTCGTCTTCGTCCAGGTTCATCTCCTCGTCGATGATCTCCAGGTCGCGATACGCCTCCGGCAGCACCGCGGTGTAGCCGACCGTGATCATGACGGCCTGGGGCAGCGAGTTGCCACCGAGGATCTCCCACGAGTCCCACCATTTGAGGCCGTCGAAGTAGCGGAACTCCACGAACTTGATTTCCGGCGCGTACAGTTCTTCCTTGACCGCCGCCGTCTCCTCCGTCCCCTCGTCACCCTCCACGATCATCACCTGGTTGAAGGTCTGGGTGACGCGGCGGACGAGGCCGAGGGGTCGGGGGTTGTTATCTTCGTCGAGGTTCTCTTCGTCCCAGGCGATGTAGTAGCGAACCTCCTTCAGATCGAACTGGCCGGCCAGCGGGTCGGCGGTCATCGACCGGCGGCGCATGAGTTCCTTGGTGGGGAGGGTCAACGTGAAGATGGACGCGGAGTCCACCGAACCGACCAGGCCCGCCCCGTAGCCGCTCGTCTTGCTGGCACAGAAGCGGATCTCCTCGGCGATGCCGTCGAGCACGACGCGGGCGAGTTGCATGCGCCGGGAGCGATCCGTGCCCTCGTTGCGGCTGGTGAGCGACGACGCGTAGAACCAGTACAGCGTGCTGAGCATCAGCACGAGCAGACCGATCGAGATGATCATCTCGACCAGGGTGAACGCACGGGCACGATGGCGGCGGGTCGCTCCCGTCATCGGTTCGACCTTTCCGTGTTGTTCGTGTTTCCGTCCCGGCCGCCGCGCGATCCGCCGCGGCCGCCCATGCGATTCCCGCCGACTCCCACGCCGGCCCCGCCTTGTCGCTGCAATCCCGACGACCGGCCGCCGGCCGGCGTCGACGAACCGCCGCCCCCGTCGGCCGGCGCGGTGAACTCGGCCGCCTGTTTCAGTTCCTCGCCCGACGAATCCTCCGGCTCCGTCTCGCCCTGCACTTCCTCGATGGCGGCCTGCAGCTCGGCCGGCAGCAAGGGGAGGATCTCGTCCATGCTCAGGCCCATCGTCGCGAGCAGGGTCGGCGCGATCTGGACGAGTTCCTCGAGGTCGAGCGTTTGCAGGACGCTGGGGTCGAGGTCGTAGGGATCCAACCCCGATTCGCCGACGTCGGCCAGTTGCTCGGCGAGGCTTTCCGCCTCGTCGGGCGGCAGCCCGAAGTCACGGGTAAGGTCGATCCGGGCAGGGACCGCCCGCATGAGATAGATCGTGTGGACGACCTGCGCCTCGTCAAAGTCGAAGTCCCGCTCGGTGTCGTGCCGGGCCCGGTCGAACAGAATCTCCAGCGTCACGAACAGCATGTTCTCGAGCCCGCACGGCTCGAGCCGCAGGCGCCACCCGTATTGCGGATAGAGTTCACCCCACGGCGGCGGGCGGAATTCCTCGTCGATGTCCTCGAACAGCTCGTCCCAATCGGTCCAGTCGCCCTCGATTTCGTCGTCGAGTTCGGCGTCGACGGTCAGCCCCGCATCGAGCGAGGCGACGAACGACTCGGCCAGCAGCAGCGCCGTGTACCGGTCCTCCATTTCATAGGAGGCCCGCCAACTCTGCCGGATCTGCGACCCGATGACGGCCAGCCCGAGGATCAGGATGCCCAGGGCCACCAGGATCTCCATGAGCACGAACGCCGCCCGCCGACAAGGACACCGTCGTGACACGTGGTTGGCACTTATG
>CAZBUJ010000076.1:0-27290 GCA_964495075.1 uncultured Phycisphaeraceae bacterium | reverse complement strand
GCCTTCGGCCGCGAGACAGGGGCGCGGTAGAACAGTCAGGCACGAGCGCGGGCCTGCCGGGCACGCGGCCTTCAACCGCGCGCGGGGAGGGCAGTGGGGCAATACAACGGGCATCCCGCGCGGGTGGGCGCGAGCGAAGGACGATGTGTCCTGCGCTCACCTATGCCGCGATTGTGCGGCACGCTTTGTCTGACCGGTAATCAGTACTTCCCCCTCAGGCGTCCGCCACCAGCAAGGTCATGAGCTGGCCGACGTCGTCCAGATCGTCGAGCGCCATCACCGTATCGCGGATCTTGTCGCACCGCAGTCGGGTGTAGCGGTCGGCGGCGAGGGCATTGAACTTGACCTCGATGTCCTCCATCGAGCCGGGGTCGCGGTAGTCGCCTTTGGGGACGTCGACCCGCTCGGCGAACGAGCGACCGTCCTTGAGGGTGATGGTGACCCGCGAGGGCTGCTGGGCGGGGAACAGCGTCTCGAATTCGTCGTTCCCGACCGCCTTCACCGCGTCCATCAGCGGGTGCAGGGCCGGATCGATAATGCGCTCCTGCTTGAACTGCTGCGGCGTGACCTGGCGGTCGGCCACCGCGACGGCGAGGCAGTAGGGCAGGCTGTGGTCGGCGGTTTCCTTCGACGTCGGCCGGTACTTGGCCGGGTCGGACAGGATGTCCGCCGCCCGGGCGATCGTTTCGACCTTGATTTCCTGCACATCCTGCGCCCTGATGTCGTGCTTGTGGACCAGGTTGAGCGTGGCGGTGGTGGGCGAGTGCGACAGAGCCTCGATCGGGTAGAATTTCATCCCGCACTCGGAGATCTTGAATGACATGCCGAGCCCGTCGGTGAGGCGATTCAAGTGCCACTGCGGTCCGAAGCAGTGTGCGAGCCCTTCTTTGCCATCCACCACGTGCCCGGGGCCCGAATAACCCAAGTCGGCGAGCAGGGCCGCCTCCACGCCGGCCCGCGTGGCCATCGGGTCGACCGTGTTCTTCATCATGGTCAGCTTGCCGGCGGTGACGGCACCGAGCGTGCAGCAATGCGACGCGCAGATCCCAATCGCGTGTTGTGTCTTGTCGGCGTCGAGTCCGAGCATGCGGGCCGCGACCATGGGTGACACGAAGGCGGTGAGGGTGGCGTGGTGCCAGCCTTTTTCGCGGATGCCCGGTTCGCCCGCTTCGCAGTAGCGCATCTCCATCTCGTGCCCGAGCACGATGCCCACGATCAGTTCCCTGCCGGACAGGCCGCGCCACTCGCAGATGCTGGTGGCGGCGGGAATGATGTCGGACGGATGGCACGGATCGGCCTTCCAGTAGATGTCGTTGTAGTCCATGGCCCGGATGGCGAGGGCGTTGAAGAACGCCGCGTGTACGGCGGACGTACGGTGCCCGACGCCGATGCAGGTGCACTGGTCGGTCCCGCCCATCTCGGTGATGTAGGCGAGCACCATCTTGCAGTCTTCCTGCTGGTACCCGCCCAGCCCGCAACCGATCGAGTCGTAGAGAAACCGTTTGGCCGCGTCCACCGCGTCGGGGGTGAGGTGTTCGTAGCGGAGTTGGCTGGACCATTCGGCGAGGGTCTGGGTGATGGTTCGCATGGTGATCGATCCTTTCGTGGTGTGCGAGGGGCGTGGGAGGAGGCTGCCCGTCCGTCGGTGCAACAGTCCTTCCGTGGCCCTTTCGCGGCGGCGTGGCTATTGTGCCCGAATCGCGGCCCGATTCAAACCCCGCGCCCCAAACGGCGGGGTCGGGCGGGGTCTTTTCGCAATTCCTTTTTTGGCATGAGGTTAGTACTGCGGCTGGCTGTCTTGCCGGTGGTGATCGATGTCGCTCGCTGGGATCGCCGCCGCGATCGGCCGATAGGACGGATGCACCGTGGCGAGGCGAGGGTCGTGAACCGTAGCGGGTTGTCCATCCCGGCCAAGACCGTCTGGGCCGCCGGTCTGGCGTGTCTGCTCGTCGTGCTGGGGGCACTCGTAGGGCACAACTGGCAGCGCCGGGCGGATGCGGACGCGGCGTATCGGCACCGCGTGCTGGGCTGGGTGGAGATGGGGGCGTGGCAGGTGAGCGAGGCGGCCGACTCGTTGATCGATCCGGCCAGTGCGGTCGCCCTCGCCGAAGGTGATCCCGCCCGGGCCCGGGAGCAGTTTCGCCGCTGGTCGTGGTCGGTGCTGCGGTACCCGGAGACGATCCAAGTGCTGCTCGTGTCCCGGGAGGGGGCGGTCATGGCCCGGGTGCCCGATCACATCGGCGTGCACGGGCTCGACGGCATCCTGACGAGTGACACGCCATGGCATCGGCAGACATTGCGGGTCGGCGGCACGGACCGCGACGTGCAGATCGCCATGGCGCGGGTCCACGCACCACGGAGCGGCGCCACCATTGGACGCGTGGTGGCCCTGACCGCCGTGGAAACGCCGAGGCCCGGTGATTCCATCGCATCCGTGTTCACGGTGGTGGTGGGCGGGGCCGGGGCGCTGGGGCTGGTGCTGGTCGCGGTGTGGGCGTGGCGATCGCTCGGTCGACCGCTATCGATCATGGCACGCCCGGACTCGAAGCAGGGGCCGGGCTGGCCGGACGCCCTGCCGGTGGATCGCGACGACGAACTGGGCGCCGTCGCAGAGAACCTGCAACGCCTGAAGGACCGGGCGACGCGTGCCGAGACGCGGGCGGAGGCCCTCGAGCGCAACGTGCACCTCCGCGTGGCCGACAAGACCAAGCGGATCGAGATTCGGCTCGAACAGGCGCAGAAGATGGCCTGGGTGGATTCGCTCACCGGACTGTACAACCGTCGGTTCATGGACGAGCAGTTGCCGTCGATCTTCAAGGAGCAGCGGGCGGCCAACGAGGATCTCACCGTGGTCATGCTCGACGTCGATCACTTCAAGGCGCTGAACGATACACTGGGGCATTCCGCGGGCGACGACTTGCTGGCGTTCACCGGCGAGCTGTTGCGGGCGTCGCTGCGGAGCGGGGACATCGGCATCCGCCACGGCGGCGACGAGTTTGCGATTCTGATGCTGGGGGCGTCATGCCGGGAAGGCACGGCGCTGGCCTCGCGGGTGGTTCGCCTGTTCTCGCAGAAGGCGGCGTTGCTGAAGGTCGTCCCGCCGGTGACGATGAGTGCCGGGGTGGCGTCGATACGTGCAGACCGCGCGACCGACGCGGACCACCTCATGCACCTCGCGGATGCCGCCCTGTACCAGGCGAAGGGCCGGGGCAAGAACGCGGTCGAGTCGGCCAGTCATCCTCCCGTTCGCCCGTAGTTCAGCCGGACGGTGGTTGGGGGGAACCCCCCTGGCCCGCGAAGGGTCATTGCAGCCCGCGGCGGTCATTTCGTGGAGGAATCGATCCGCCGCCCCGGCATTGCCGGCGTTCGCCCGGGGTGTTTCAAGCGGCGGCCGGTGAAATGCGAGGAAGATGGAGTCATTCCGCGTGGGCGGCACGCCGCGCGGACGTCAAGTCGTGTTTCGCATTATGGCCGGATGCGATTACAATCCGGCCGCGTGAATCGGTGTGTCGATCGGGCTGATCTGGAGATGCATCGCGGTGTTCTTCGCCCGGAAACAGAGAATCCTGGAATCGTTGATCGCGCGGTACCTGGATCGGGTGGACGATTGTCTGGATCGCATGCGGGACTGCCTGGACTCGTACCTGGATCGCGAGCCGTTCCAAACGGTGGTGGCCAAGGCACAGGCCACGCATCAGGCCGAATCGCAGGCCGACGACACGCTGCAGGAGGCGGCGGTCCTGCTCTACGGCAAGGCCCTGTTCCCGGAGTCGCGGGGCGACATTCTCCAGGTGCTCGAGGGGACGGACAAGGTGGCCAACGCGGCCGACTCGGTGACGCGGCGGATCCGGTACGAACGGGTGCAGGTCCCGGCCGAACTGGGCGACGACTTCCGCGAATTGCTGCGTCGCGCCTGCGACTGTTCCCGCGAGCTCCTCAAGGCGGTTCGCATGTTATTCGAGGACTACAACTCGGCCGTTCACCTGGCCGATCGCGTGGGCGAGTTGGAGAGCCGTACCGACGAGTTGGAGTATCGGATCATCGAGGCCGTTTTCACCTCGGGGCTGGACAGCGGGGACAAGATCCTCCTGCGTGATTTCGCGGCGAAGATCAGCGACATCGCCGACCGGGCCGAGAACGCCGCGGACGCCGTGCGGATCGTGGCCATCAAGAGGAAGGTGTGACGTGTGGTCGCTGGCCGGCGGTGCGTTTCTCGGTTGGGCGCTTGGCGCCAACGATGCCGCCAACGTGTTCGGCACCGCGGTGGCTGCGCGGGTCGTGCGTTTTGGCACGGCGGCCGTACTCTGCAGCGGGTTCCTGATAGCGGGGGCGTGGCTGGAAGGAGCACACGGGATCGAGACGCTGGGCGCCCTGTCGCAGGCCAGTCTGACCGCGGCGGTGGTGGCGTCCGTGTCGGCCGCCCTGGTGGTGACAGTCGTGACGGGGCTGGGCGTGCCCGTCTCGGCGTCGCAGGCGGTGGTCGGGGCAATCATCGGGATCGGCTTAACGGTGGGCGCCCCGAACTGGGACGGGCTACCCAAGATCCTCATCTGCTGGGTGGCGACTCCGCTCGGCGCCGCCGTTCTGGCGTGCGTCATCTACTGGCTTGGCGGGGTGATCCTGAACCGGATTCCGATGTCGATGCTTACCCGCGATAACCTGCTGTGGTGTTCGTTGATCGTGGTCGGCGCGTACGGGTCCTACGCTCTCGGCGCGAACAACGTCGCCAACGTGACGGGGGTGTACTATCACACCGGGCTCGTGGACAGCGCACCGGTGCTGGGATTGCTCGGTGGCGTGTTCATGGCCTTCGGCGTGATCACGTACAGTCGGCGGGTGATGGTGGCGATGGGGGCGAACCTGGTCCGGCTGGATGCCTACGCCGCGCTGGTGGCGATCACGGCCGAAGCGGTGACGGTGCACGTGTTCGCCTGGGTGGGCGTGCCGGTATCCACGTCGCAAGCGGTAATCGGTGGCGTGATGGGGGTGGGCCTGATGCGCGGCACGCGGGCGATCCATCTCGACGTGCTCAAGAGCATTTGCCTTAGCTGGGTGCTGTCACCGTTGATCGCGGCGTTCACCGCGACGGCGATCTACCGGCTGGTGGCGTAGGTGCTTGCGCCGGCTAGTTGCCGAGCCCTTCAATTTGTTCGCGAATCCAGGACGCGGTGGCCTTGTCACCCCTCGATTCGGCGAGCTTGAGGGCCTCCGCGTACTGGGTCCTGGCGTCGTCGATGCGCCCCATCCGTCGATACGCCTCGGCCAGGTTGCACTGGGCTTGCAGCAGGCGGGGCTCGATGGCGAGGGCGCGGCGGTAGCAATCGGCGCCTTTCTCGACGTCGCCCATTTCCAGCCAGACGTTGCCGAGGTTGCTGAACGTGTCGGCGTGATCGGGGTCCACCGCCAGGGCCCGGTTGAACGCGTCGAGGGCCGGCTGGTATTGCCGCTTGTTGAGCAGTGCGTTGCCGAGGTTGTTGAGCGCGAGCAGGTGATCGGGCTTCAATTCCAGCGCCCGGCGGTAGTCCCGGATGGCGTCGTCCAGCCGGTTCATGCGTGACAGGCAGTGCCCGCGACTCACGTACGCGTCGGCGTACTCGGGCCAGAGTCTCAACGCCTGGTCGAAGGACTCCAGCGCCCGCTCGTTTTGTCCGAGCATGACCTGCGTGTTGCCAAGGTTGTTGTGGACGAACGGTAGGTCGGGCCGCTCGCGGCGGGCGAGCAGAAAGTGCCCCACCGCGTCGAGGTGCTTGCCCGTCTGGACCAGCGCGTCGCCCAGGGCGTTGTTCGTCAATGCGTCGTTCGGGTCCACTTCGATCGCCCGGCGATACAGCTCGATGGCCTCGTCGTATCGGCCCTTCAGGTGAAGGGCGATCCCGAGATTGCTCAACGCCGGGGCCGACTCCGGTGCCACGGCCACGGCGTGTCGACCCAGACTCTCCGAGGTCGCCCAGATGGCGATCTGACGGCGCGTCATCACCGCCTCGCCCAGCGCCACGATTCCGATGACGGCCAGGATCAGACCGCGTCGGACCCTCGGTCGAATGGCCCCGGGCTCGCGACCCCACCACCACGCGAGCAACGCGGCGAGCGGCAGCAACAGCCCGATCGCCGGCAAATACAGGTACTTGTCCGACGCCGTGACCCAACTGTAGCGTACCAGCCCCAACGTGGGGAGCAGAGCAATGACGAAACCGAGTCCTCCGATCGCCAGGGCCGGCGTCCGACGGCGCGACAGGAACACGAGGACCGCCAGGGCCAGGGTGACCAGGCAACCGATGAGAATGGCCGCGTTGGCAAGAGAGACCGGGTCGGGCATGGGGTAGACCGTCGAGAGCGGCGACGGCCAGAGGACCTTGCCCAGATAGAACGCGATGAGGTACCCGGCGCGAAGCGGAACCGCCGCGAGGGCGGCGGGATCTGAGGCCACCGGTGCGGACACGCCGGCCGTCCGGCTGTGAGAGACGAGCGTCACGATCACGCCGGCGACGCCGATCAGCACGAAGGGTGTTTTCTCCAGCCACGCCCGCCGGTTGAGACGGTGCAGCGGCCAGTAATCGATCAGCACGAGCAACGCGGGCAGCGGCACGGCCGTCGGTTTCGAGAGAATGGCGAGAAGGTACAGCACCGCGGCGGCCGCCAGCCGCCACCCTCCGCCGCGCCGGGCGTGGGCGGTGTAGGCCACCAGGCAGGCGAACGCAAAGAACGCGGCGAGCACCGTTTTTCGCTCGCCGACCCAGGCCACGGGTTCGACGGTCAACGGGTGGAGTCCGTACAGCAGTCCGACGCAGGCCGCCGTCCACGGCTGCCGGAAGAGCAGGTAGAGCAGCGCGACGATCAGTCCGGTATTCAGCGCGTGGAGGGCCAGGCTGGTGCGATGGAAGGGAGTCAGATTTTCGGGGCGTCCGCCGGCAGCGTAGTCCAGCATCAGCGAGGTCATGGAGAGCGGCAGGTAATAGCCGTGGACGGTGGACGGTTCGAGCACCTCGGCGAAGAAGCGTTGCACGGACGGCCAGCTCGGATTCTGCACGAGCGGGTTGTGCGTGAGAAACGCGTCGTCGTCGAAGGTCCGGGCCTCGGCCGACAGCACCGGCCAGCCGACGGTGATGGTCGTCGCCATCGTGCACAGCGCGAGAACCGCCACCAGTGCGCGTTGTCCGGGCGGGGCGGCCTTCCGCGCGTCGGCGCGGGCCTCGGCGCGCCGTGCCTTCGCCCTCCGCGATCGCTCCGACGGGTCCGGATTCTTCGTGGTCATGGAGGTTGCCCTCGTGGCATTATCGATCGGTGCCGGCCCGCCCGTCCGGCGTCGCGGATTATAGGCGATGCGGCGTTCGGCGTCCGCTGCCCGAGGAAGGTCGGCCGCGTGATTCCCGCCCGCCTTCGCCGCTGCCGTGGGCCGGGACGGCCCCGGCCCGCGGCCGCGAGGGACGTTGAGACCACCGCGAGCGTTACAAACGGGTTGCGCCCCGCGCCGGCCCGCTCGTGGTAGAATGCAGGGGGTGGCTGATCGGTCCCGGCGGTGGTGGCGGGTCCGGCGTGAACCCGGATCCGCCCCCGCCCCGTCACGTCGAATGGCGAGAGGTGAGTGCGTGAAAAAGCGTCACATTGTTGTCATTGAGGACGAGGACCTGATTCGCCGCGGCATCGCGGATGCGCTGACCGCCGCGGGCTATACGACGTCCGAGGCCTCCGACGGCGAGACCGGTCTGATCGAGGCGCGGCGAATGGGCGTCGATCTGGTGCTGCTCGATCTTCTGTTGCCGGGCATCGACGGGCTGGAAGTCCTCGCCCGCCTTCGCGAGACGCACAAGCACCTGCCGGTTATTATCCTGACCGCCCGCGGGTCGGAGGAGGACCGGGTCCGTGGTTTGCGGCGCGGGGCGGATGACTACGTGGTCAAGCCGTTCTCCGCGCGCGAATTGCTCGCCCGCGTGGATGCGGTGCTGCGGCGCAGTGCGGGCAGTCCGCCCACCATCACGGCGCTCGTCGGCGCCGAGTCCCGGGTCGACTTCATGCGGCGTGAAGTGCTGTTCGACGACGGATCGCGGTCCGGTCTCACCGAGATGGAGGCGGGCGTGCTCAACCACCTAGCCGCCAACCTAGGGCGGGCGGTGTCTCGTGAGGAACTGCTCACTCACGTTTGGGGCATCAGTGCGGAGTCGTTGGAGACGCGGGCGATCGACATGCATATCACGCGATTGCGGGCCAAGCTGGCCGGTTCGCGCGGCGGCGGCAGCGAGTGGATCGTCACCGTGCGGGGGCAGGGCTACATGCTCGGCCCGTCCATTCGGGCCGCGATGGCAGACGTGGCCACGGAGGCCTGATGATGGCGACGTCGTCTCGCAGTGCCCGGATTGCCGCCATGTGCTTCGTCCTGGTGGCGGCCCTGGTGTTCGGCGGGTTGACGTGGGCGACGGTGGCGTCGATCCGCCTCAAGAATGCCGAGCGGAAGGCGGCCGCCCAAGCAGAACACAACCGGCGGCTTCGCCTTGCCCTGTGGCGCATCGACCCGTTGATCATGAACGTCTTCGCCAAGGAGGCGTCCCGTCCCTATTGGCACTATAGTCCTTACTACTACGCGCCCGAGGCGCTGATGACCACCGGCGAGGACATGACGGGCTCGGTGATCCAGCCGTCGCCGTTGCTCAACCGCGAGGACACCGCCGAGTGGGTCCTGCTGCACTTCCAGGTCTCCGCCCGGTCCGGGTGGAACTCGCCGCAACTGCCGGATCCGGCCAAATGGCAGGCGTGGTACGACGGTCAGGAGGCGGAGGCGGAACCCGCCCAACGCGACCTGTTGGCCTGCCTGGAGTCGGACCATTCGTACGCCGAGTTCGGCGCGCTCGTGTCCAACGCGGAGACGGCGGCCGCCGCGGCCGCTCGGTGGCTGGTGGGGGAGGACCAAGCGGGCGTGATTCGCGACTACGGACGACGGCAACGCATGGCCGTCCAGCAGCAGACCCAGGTCCAGCAGCCGGCCCGGAGACGCAACCAGTTCGCCCAACTGCGTTCGCAGAAGGACTATATCCACCGCGGGTCGCAGAGCCAGTTTGTGCTCGAGACCAACCGCGCACCGCCGGTATGCGATCCGCTGAACGTAGCGATCGGCAACATGAGCAACACGGTGGGGGCCGACCTGTTCGTGGAACTGACCGACACCGATTGCGTGACCGTCAACGTGTCGGCCATGACGGCCATGTGGCTTCATCTTCCGGATCACGACCGACCCATGCTGACGATGGTGCGAACGGTCGAGGCCGCCAAGGAAAAGGTGTATCAGGGGTTCCTGGTCGATTGGGACAAGCTGTCCGCCCACTTGCTCGACGCGGTGGTCGACCTGTTTGACGACGTACGGCTGGAAGTGGTTGCGCCGGACACCGTGCCCGACCCGGAAACGACGTTGGCTTCGATTCCCGCACGGTTGGTGACGCAGCCGGTGTCAGTCGCGTCGGTCGGGCTGTGGGAAGGCATGGACCTGCCGATGACCATTGCGTGGATCGCCGCCCTCATCGCCCTGACTGCGGTGGGCGGGGGGGTCCGCAGCCTGTTGTCGATGAGCGAGCGCCGGTCGCAATTCGCCTACGCGGTGACGCACGAGTTACGCACGCCGCTGACCACGCTCTGCCTCTACACCGACATGCTCTGCGACGGCCTGGTGCCCGCGGAGAACCGGTCGGACTACGTGACGGCGTTGCGCGACGAATCGCAACGGCTGGCCGGCCTGGTGTCCGGCATCCTGGAGTACTCCCGCGTCGAGAACCAGACGGTGCGGTTGGATCGGAAGGACGTGCCCGTTGCGGAACTGGTCGACACGCTGAAGGAACGCTACGCGCCGCGGTGCGACGCCGCGGGACTGCGGTTCGCGCTTGACATGAACGGCCTGGGGGCCGCGCGGGTCAACACGGATCCGCAACTGGCGCTGCAGATCATGGGGAACCTGATCGACAACGCCTGCAAGTATGCGGCCGACGGCGCGGCGCCGGCCGTGACCCTCCGCGCCGCGCGCGACCGCGACGCTATCTGCTTCGAGATCGAGGACAACGGGCCGGGCATCACACGCCGCGATCGACGGCGGGTCTTCCGGCCATTCCGGCGCGGGCGGACCGCCGGAACCCGGAAGACGGGCGGCGTCGGGCTGGGGCTCGCGCTGGCTCGGAGTTGGGCCCGGTTGCTGGGCGGCCGCCTCGATCTGCTCTCCAACCGTCCCGGCGGTGGTGCCCGATTCCGGCTGTCGCTGCCGGCGGCCGCGACGGCCGCGTCCTGAACGCCGCTATCCCCCCGTTTCACGCCTCGTACCGGACCGCGATTCGCCCGGCCCGCCCCGCGGGAACGACCGACGACGACTTGACCGGAATTGCCCTACATCCAGTCCTTCGACTGTCCGATATACAGATGCCAGCGCCGGGTCATCGGCCAACAGCGATGCCGACCACGAGCGATCCAGGCATGGAACTCGTTCCGTGAACAGGAGTTAGGATGAAATGCTAGAACCACAATCCGCCAGCAACCACTATCCCACGATCATCGGAACGGACGCCGTTTTCAAGGGGGAGCTCAAGTTTGATCAGAGCGTCCGCCTGTTGGGCCGGTTTGAGGGATCGATGGAGACCAACGGCAATCTGCTGATCGCCGATGGGGCGAAGTTGCAAGGGGAGGTCCACGCATGCGACGTCAACGTGGACGGAGAGATTAAGGGCAACGTTAACGCCACCGGAAAGGTGTGCCTGACCAAGTCGGCCAACATGGAAGGCGACCTGGTGGTCTCACGCCTCGAGGTGGCGGAGGGCGCGGTGTTCATCGGACGGTGCGTGGTCGGCACCGGGAAGGCCCAGAAGCCGGCGCCAGCGATTACGTGACCCACGCCGGAATTCCAGAGCCATGCAACCCGCATGACGTCGCCCCGGCGGCGCCATGCGGGCCGCGGTCGTTGGCCGAGAGACCGGAGCAGGAGGGCAAGAGCGAAGCGCCCCCGACCCGTTGGATTTTGATTTCTACTGTTCCGCGGCGGCGGGGGGGATCACTTCGTAGTCGACCCGGAACGCTTCCGGGCCGGCATCGTTGATCTCAAACCGGAAGACAATCACGCCCTCGCACGGGAAGTCCAACCCGATCAGCAGATCGAGCGGGGCCGCCTGACCTTCCGTCGCCTCGGATTCGTCGGGGTCGCCCAGCGGGGCGCTGGAGAACGACACGCCGGGCACCAGCGCGTCCGTGGGCAGCGATGCGCTGGCCAGGTTCTTCTGCGCGATGGCGATCATCGTCGTTCCGCCGATCGAGAACACCCGGTGGCAGGTGACGGAGATTGGCCCGGTCGTGGCGCCGGCTTCCAGGTCGAACTCATCGTTCGGGGAGAAGGGGACCAACTCGGGATTGGTGTTCCGATCGAAGTCGTCGTACGCGCCGAGCGTGAAAATCGCCCGGTACGGGGTGTTGTTGATGAAGATCGCATCGGTCGAGCCGCGTTGACCGGCCGTGCTGCCGCCGAAAGAGGCGGTCTGGTGCAGGATCCCTTCGACCACATTGCAACTGCCGCAGGCGGCCACGATCACGAGGCTCCATCCGGTGCAGATTGCCCGGTGTATGCTCATCGACATTCCGTGTACTCCGACTGGTTGAGGTCGGCCGCGCCCCGCGGCCTGCCTCTTCGGACCCCATCGGCGCAATCGCCGCGCCGGCTTGAGCCCGGGGCGGGTCGCATAAGCCGGGAAGTATACCCGAATCAGCCTTCGGCTGCCCGGTGTGTCGCGGTGCCGGCCCGGGCGGCCAAGTGGGGTTGGAGGCGACGGAATTCGGCGGCCATCGGACTGTTGGGGAAGGTTTCCGCGATCTCGCGGCCCTTGGCGATGGCCTTGCGATACCGGCCGCTACGGACCAGGGCGGCGAACTCGTTACGGAGGCTTTGCTTGCGGTCCTCGATCAGGGCGTCGAGGGCATCGCCCATCGCCTGCCGACGGGCGGCGGGGATTTGCCCACCCGCCTCGGCGAGAATGCGGCGGCACGTGCGGATGTCGCTGGCGTCGTAGGCGCACTGCCACTGTTGTTCAGGCCCGGCGCCGGGTGTGGCCGTCGCGCCGGACGAATCGGGCGACCGGGTTGCGGCCGCCGCCGCCGCACGCTCCGGCTCCCGGTGTTGAACTGGAACCGCCAGTCGCGGGAACCGGTCCTCCACCGTCGACGCGGCGATCAACGGCGTCGGATCGCGGTAGCCCAGATCGGACGGGTCGATCTCGGCCGCCGTCGCGGCGGCGGCTGCGTTTTGGGCCGGTACGACGGACAAAGCCGCCTCCAGTGCGTCTTCCAGCGAGTCCACCCGCTGGTGGAGGATTTCGAGCTGCTCGGCGTTGTGGAGCATCAGCGCGGCGACCCGGACGATCCCCTGCATGAGCAGCGTCGCCCCCGACCCGCCGATCACGACCGCCGCCCCCACGACGGCGCTCCAGATCCTGCCCCCCAGCGCGGCGGGGACGAGGTAGATCAGGCCGAACGACACGCAGGCGAAGAGAAAGACGTAGATGACGATTTCCGTCCGGCGCAGCCACCGGGGTTCCTGCGGCTCGAGCGACGGGGAGGATTGTTCGTTGACATCCGCTGGAATGGGCATCGTCGATCCAGATCGCTGTATGTACGTCGCCGTCGCGTTCCGCTGAGGTCATCCTTATCAGGTGATGATCGGCAGCGTTGCTTGCAGCCAGCGGCTGTCCTCCAGGGTGCTCACCCGGAACGGTCCCAGCGCGGCGGGAATCACCACGGTGTTCCCGCATCGGAATTCCACGCCCGGGCCGTGCTCCGGCTCAATCCGCCCGGCGCCCTCCAGAATCATCCAGACGGCGAGTTCGGCCGCTGATGGCGAACACGCGAAACCCGCATCCGCGCGGATTTCGTCGATCAGAAAGGACTCGCAGGTGATCAGCCGGGTCGCGTGGGGCCATGCCCCGTCGAGCGTGATGCGTTGCTCTTCCTCGAACTCGCGCGGTTCGAACACAATACAGTCGAGGGCCTCACCGATGTGCAAGTCCCTGCCGCGCCCCGTGGACGGGTCCGTTCGGTTCCAGTCGTAGACCCGGTACGTGATGTCCGACGGGGTCTGCACTTCCGCGACCACCACGCCCGCTCCGAGGGCGTGCACGGTGCCGCTTGGTAGATAATAACAGTCACCCGCCCGCACGGGAATACGGCGCAGAGCGGAGGACACCGTGCCGGCGTCCACCGCGTCAGTGAACGCCTGGCGATCCACGCCGGGGGCCAGCCCGCGATGAATGCAGGCCTCGTCGTCGGCGGCCAACACGTACCACGCTTCGTTCTTTATCCGGACGTTGCCGCCGCGGGCTGCGGCCGTCGCGGCATCCGGGTGCACCTGCACGCTCAGCACGTCCCGCGCGTCGAGGTACTTGACCAGCAGGGGGAACCGCCCGTCGACCAGCGCGGCCCGGCCCATCAGGTCGCCACCCCATTCCCGCACCAGGTCGCCGAGCGACTTCCCGGCTGCCGGCGGGGCCGCACGGGCGATGGACTGGTCCTCTTCGAGGTCGGCCACTTCCCAGCTCTCGCCGATCGGCTCATGGCCGGGCAAGTCCCGGTTGAGCAGATCGGACATCCGGCGACCACCCCAGATCTTGGGTTTGTAAATCGGGTCGAAGATGACGGGGCACACGGTCACCGATGGATGACTCCCGCGATGCCGGGTCCACGCCGAGGGTAGTTTCAGCCCGCGGGGGATGCTGCCTCCCGAACGACGGAACCGGGACGACGAAGAGGACAAACACGTCATCCGCGCACTTGGCGGCTGAAATGGCGCTGCCGCAACACCGATGGAACGGGCGAATCTCATTGTAGGGGATTTCCGGACGGGGGCAAGCATGGCCGTCATGCGCGGGCACGGCGTGCGGGGTAGCCGCGAGGCGCTGCTGGTCGGGACTGCGACGTGCCGATATACTGGACCGGCCCGCCTCGTGGTGTCCTGCTCCAGGAGCGTCAATCGGGGGATTGCGCACGCACGGGAATTGTGCGAATGGGGGCGGGCTTGGGGAATGGCGAGCCGCGAATACCGAATGGGAAAAGGGAACATGGCGGGGCGGGTCCCGGGGGCGGTGCGCCCTCGTCATCGGTGGCGGGGGCGGCACGATTCGTGGGTGCCGGCGTCCCGGGCCCCGGTTTTGATGAGAAGGGCAGCGATACATCATGGCGTCAGATAACTCCAGAACGTTGAGCCGGGCGCAGCGATCCGCGGCCCGGTCTGAATCGATCCAGGCGCTCCTGCGCGAATACGCTCCCAGCGATGATCAGGATCTTCTGGAAGAGATGATCGTGACCGTGTGCCGGTTGGCCCACGACGGGTGCGGCCGCGGCGAGCTGAAACTGCTCAACCGTGCACTCAAGGAACTCCGCTACGCGTTCAAGGTCTTCGAACCGTACTCCGAGATTCCGAAGGTGAGCATCTTCGGCTCGGCCCGGACGAAGGAGGATCACCCGCAGTACCTGCAGGCGGTCAAGTTCGCCCAGCTCATCCAGAAGGAGGGCTGGATGGTGATCACCGGGGCGGGCAGCGGCATCATGCAGGCGGGGCACCACGGAGCGACCCGCGAGGCGAGTTTCGGGGTCTCGATCAACCTGCCATTCGAGCAGTCGGCCAACGAAGTGATCGCCAACGACGAGAAGCTGATCAACTTCAAGTATTTTTTCACGCGGAAGCTGTTGTTCGTGAAAGAGGCGATGGCGATTGTGCTGTTCCCCGGCGGGTTCGGCACGCAGGACGAGGGCTTCGAAGCGATGACCCTGGTCCAGACCGGCAAGTCGCACCCGATCCCGATCATCATGGCGGACGAGCCGGGGGGCACCTACTGGCAGCATTGGCGCACGTACGTGAAGTCGGAGTTGCTGCACGCGGGCATGATCAGCCTGGAGGACATGCACCTGTTCCACGTCACGGACGACGCGGAGGAGGCCGTTCGCGAGATCCTGCAGTTCTACCGCGTGTATCACTCCTCACGATTCGTGCGCAAGGAGTTCGTGATGCGGCTGAACGCCGCCGTGCCCGACGATCTGGTCGATCGCCTGAACACGGAGTACGCCGATCTGCTGGCCGACGGCTGCTTCCGGGTCGAACCTCACGCCTTGGAGGAGGAGTACGGCGAGTACGCGGACAAGCCGCGGCTCGTCTTCCATTTCAACCGCAACAGCGTGGGCCGTCTGCGGATGCTGATCGACGCGCTCAACGCGGAAGTCCCCTACGAACCGGCCGAGGCCGCGACCGCTCGTGTCCAACCGGGCGGCTCGCCGCTCAATACGGAGGACGAGAACGGCGCGCTGCTGAACGCGGTCGAAGAGGATATCGAGCCGGAGGTCTGACGGCTCCCCATCGTGGCGCGGGCGGCGGCTTCCATGACGAGGCGTGGACGTGCTACCGCGCGGCGCTGCAATTCGATTCAGAGAGCAAGACGGCCTGGACGGTGGCGGTCGGCACGCTACGACTGCGTAGGGCGATTCTGCGGGCGCTGTTCGTGTGCCTGCTGTGGTGACGACACCCGGGCCGCGACCCCGCCGCCCGTGGACCGTTACGCTCTTGAAAAGAGCCCCGATGCGCGAGGCACCGGGGCTCGAATTGTTGTGTGAAGGCCGTGACCTTCGCCGTCCCGCCGCTACGGGACGATCGGTCCCGTGATGGCCAGCACGAAGACCGGGAGGTCCGCTTCCGACACCGTCGAGTCCTGGTTCATATCGCCCGGGGCACAGAACCCGATCGCCGGAAGTCCAAGACAGATATCGAACAAGCGTGCGTCGGCGAGGTCGATGTCGTTGTCACCGTCCATGTCGCCGCCCAGGAAGAACTCGTACGCACCCATGTCCACGACCGGATACCCGCCACCGCCGGTGTCGGGCGTGGCGACGTCATCGACCAGCCGGGCCATCCTGTCAAGATCCGTGGCGACGTCGGCGATCACGTCCGCGGTGTTGCCCGCGTCGATGCAGGCGGACCCGCGCACCAGGCGCAGGTTGTCATCGAGGGTGCCCGGCACACCATCCGGCCCCGCCGGGTCGGCGAACAGGGGATCCCCGTCGATGTTGCCGATGCCGCCGAACGAACCCGTCCATCCTTGTACGCACGCGAACTGGATGTCCGCCGACGAGGTTCCGTCCTGTCCGATCTGGGCGGCCTCGTCCTGCATGCCGTTGGCGCTGTTCCCGTACAGAATCGAGTTGCGGATGTTCAACGCGTCGCTCTGGGCGCTGCGAATGGCCCCGCCGGACATGGTGGCCGACGTGTTCTGACTGAACGTCGAACTGCGGATGGTCGTCTCACTCCCCAGGCTCTGGATAGCCCCGCCGGCCCACACGAGCGACTCGTTGCCGCTGAACAGGCAGTTCAGCATTTCTAGGGAGGCATCCTGAATGAGCATCCCGCCACCGGTCGCCGCCTGATTCCCGACGAACCAGCAGTCGCGGACGAACAGGCTGCCGCCATTGATGTAGAGACCGCCGCCCCGGTCGGTCGGGTCGTTGCCTTCCGCGTGGCCGCCGGCGACGGTAAAGCCGTCCAGCACGGCGCCGGGGAGGGCCTCGCTGGCTTCCACTACGTGGTAGCTGTTGTCCGAGCTGTCAGCCGGTACGCCGATGTCACCGCTGAGAATCACTCGGCTGGTCGCCGGGTTTCGCTGATCCCGTTCCGTCTCGCCGCCGGTGAACCCGCCGTACACGCCGAGATCACCGTAGATGGTGAACGACCGATCCCGCTCGCCGGTCTGGCCGTCCGGCCGGTACACGCCGGC
Source organism: uncultured Phycisphaeraceae bacterium (assembly GCA_964495075.1). Taxonomy (GTDB): domain Bacteria; phylum Planctomycetota; class Phycisphaerae; order UBA1845; family UBA1845; genus JAFGJQ01. Next base: position 10,530 of record CAZBUJ010000076.1, on the reverse strand, counting down.
GGCCACCCAGACCTCCGTCAACGGGTTTTCCGGCTCCTTGGCGACCTGGAGGGCCGCTTGCAGGTCCTGGAACGCGTCTTCCCACGACGTGCCATGGTCGCTGCCGGTCGCGGTGTCGTCCACGTACAATCGCTCAGCCTCGCACTCGTCGGGGATGTCGTTCCCGTTGGCATCACCGCTGGTGCCTTCCTCCAGGTCGATGCGGTCGGGGATGCCGTTACCGTTGCAGTCGAGCATTTCCCACCCGCCGTTGATGGCCAGCGCGTAGTCGACATCGTCTTCCGGCGTCTCCTCGTGTCCGTCTTCGTTGACCTCGGCGGCCCAGACTTCGATCGTCCACGTGCCTTCCTCCGGGAAGTTCATCCAGAAATTCTCGACGGTGTTGATCGAGTCCCACGTACCGCCCGTGGTGGACGTGTTCCCCGTGAGCAGCCCGTGGTTGCCGTAGTACGCCTCGCCCGACGGAGAGGTCAGCCGCAGCGAAACGTCGTTGATCCTGTGCTGGCTCGAGGACGTCGTGCCCCAGTAGTCCGTGTACACCAGCGTCACGCGCAGCCGATCGTGATTGGGCTCGCCTGTCTTGATGTACCGCTTGTACACGGTGGTCTCGCCCTCCTGAAGCACGTCCGTCTCATCCACCACGAACGAGTTCTCGCGCCGGCTGTAGATGGATTGCAGGTCGGGAAGTCCCCACCCCTGGTGCATCCGGGTCAGGTTGTGCGTTTCGCCGGCGAACGAATAGGGCTTGGCGTGGTTGATCACGACCGCCCGCGCCGTCGAACTGTGTGGCCGCTCCTCGAACACCGAGCCGCCCGACACCGGATTGCCCAGCACGCCATCGGCCCACATCTGGAAGAACAGCCCGAAGTGCCCGGCCACGATGGGGCAGGACGCGCTCGTGCCGCCGAACGTGCTGGTGTAGCCTCCGCCCGAGGTGGTGGTGCGGACCCAGTCGTAGAATTGGCACAGGTCCGGCTTGATCCGTCCGTCCGCCGCCGGCCCGATGCTCGCCCCGCCCCAGTAGTCGTCGCTGCGGGTGAACGTGTCCAGGTGGTTGATGCCGCCGACCGAGACGACGTTCTTGGCCCACGCCTCCCGGTCGCTTTCCTGCGTGCCTTCGTTCCCCTGGGACTGGACGATTACGATGTCATGCCGAAACACGGCCTCGTCCAGTTCGGCGGCCGCGGTGTTGTAGGCCGTGGTGACCGGAATGGTCCCCCAACTGTTGGACTGGAACACGCATCGCCACGTGCTGTTCACCAGTTGGCCGGTGTCACTCACCCGGAAGCCCGTGGTGCCCCACAGCGAGAAGATGCCGTCGCCGTCGGGCAGCATCCCGCGCCCGAGGGCGCTGCCCGTCCCGTCGCCGAAGTTGATGCCAAACGTCGATGTGCCGTGGGCTTCCTCCGGGGCGGGCCGCCGGAAGGTGATGCGCGACGCGTAGGCGGGGTGGTCCGGCTGGCATCCGTTGTCCATCACCTCCGCCCGGACGCCGGCCCCCGTGTATCCGGCTTGCGACTCGATGTAGTCGGCCCCCCCGATCGCCCGCGCGTTGTTCATCGACGCCTGTGGGGGGCCCGATCGATCCACATAGAGCACTTCCGGCATGGCGGCCACCGCGGACAGTTGCTCGGGCGTCAGCGTCGCGAGGAAGAACGCCCCCTCCGCCGTCAGCACGTCCACCGTCCCGCCCATCGCCTCGATGCGGTCGGCGACCGCCTGCTTCTGAACCGGCCCGGTCTCGAAGACCTGGATGCCGTAACCCTGGGTCTCCAGCGCCGCGCCCGACCCGCTCAACGCCGCGGCCAGGAACGGTTCCAACCGGTACGCCGGGTGGTACGGCCCGACCCAGCGCACGTACGGCAGGGCTTCCACCGCCGCCTTCGTTTCCGGACTCATCCGCACAATCCGCGCGTGGTTGGCCAGGTAGCTGTAGACCGTGCCACCCAGTTCGGTGACGCGATCCCGGAACACCTTCAGCGGCTGCACGATGAACTGAACGATGTAGAGGTCGTTGTCCGGCCCGGCCGACAACGGACCGGCCACCGCGCGAACCGACTCGCCCGGGTCGAATTCGCCCGCCTGGAGCTTGACGTCGTAGGAAGTCGCCCGCGCGAACGAGAAGCGCTCGCCATCGCGACTGATGGCGTAGAACGGCTGGGTGCTGCCGGGCTCGCCCTCCTCCCAGAGTGCCACGATCGTGACGCTATCCGGAACGCGGAGCATCCGGGCGTTGTGGATCGCCTTGTCCGTAACGCGCAGCGGCGGCCGCCCTTCCAGCGCGAGTTGATACTCGGCACCGACCTTCCGGACGGCGATCGGCTGCATGAGATCCGGTCGCGCCGCGCTGGAATCGCCGGACGTCGCCGCGGCCGCGTCGTCGCCCGCCCAGAGCGGTACGGACACGCACACGAACAGGCCGGCCGCCATCGTTACGATCGCTTTCTGTCTCCTCAGCATCACGATTGTCCTCGCGTTTGGAGTTTCCCCGCGTTCGTTTGTCACCAATGCCCAATCTCTTTCTGCGTCCCTCTCTTTCCGTGGAGTCGTGTCCGAACCTTTTGCGCCCCAATGAATTGCGGGAATCAGCCTCTCGCCGGAACCGACGTCGGGCGGGTGGACACGAGCGCTGGCTTGCGCGATCCACTCCGTGGCGCGTCGCTCGGAACGGCGATGTGGGGAAGTGAACGGGTCTGGCGATCGGCAGCCCACTCCCAACGACTCCCAGATCATCCCATTGTTGCACTCGCAGGACCGAAATTCAAGCGGTGACCCCCTGCGCAGGGCCGGTGTTCGGGGGCAGGGGCGCGGGGCGGCCTGTGGCATTGCATCTTCGATGGTGGGGTCGGACGGAGGGCGTTGGACGGCCCCGGGCCGTTATCGGCCCTGAACGTGCGGCGTCCGATGGCGCGGCGGCGTCGTCACCGCCGTTCCAGGCGGGCGGACGGTCAGTGGGGCGCCGGGTGGGCGGTGCCCGGGTCGTGGCTCGTTGCGGCCGGGGGGTGGCTCTCGTGCCCGCCGGCCGCCAGCGTCGCCTGGTACTGGTTGACCACGGCGAGAAGCCCCGCCGCCCACAGCAGCACCACAATCACGTGTCCAGATCGGACAGGTTGGTCGGCCATCTCGGCACTCCGGTAAACAAAGCGGCGCGTTGCGTCGCTGGTGCGTGTCGCGATTCCGGTGGACGGCATCATGCTCGCGACAGCAAGGGTCTGTCAAGCGGGTCGACGGGTTACCGGACGGCTGGTTGGCGCGGGGCGGCCGGGCGATGCGCGGCGCTCGGCGTCGCGTGGCGTGCCCATTGGCGTGGGGTCCATCCGTGATGACCGGATTCCCGGCTGCCTGTGGAGCCCCCCGTCCCAATTCATCCCGCTTCGAAGCCGGTCGTAACTGTCGGCGTTGGTGCAGTTTGCCGATCAGAATGGGGTAGCCAGATGTGTCTCGGTGCGTTTCGAGACGCAACCTTGGCGCAGTCTTGTTGCGCGGCCCTTGGTGGCCGCGGGAGTTGGGCGCAAGCATGGCGTTACCGGTTGGCGATCCGAAGCAGAGCGATCACGACCCGGCGGCGGGCGGCGGGCCCGTGCCGCGAGTCGGTAACGAGCAGGCGGCCAGTGCTGTGATCGGGTTGGCCGCCGCCGAGGAAGAACTCCGGCTGGGCATGCCCGAGGCGGAAACGGAGGAGGAGCAGGACGGACACATCGAGGCCACGGAATGGGACGGTGACCTCCCCGAGACTCTGTTCAAGGTCGTCGACGCTCGCATCGCCATCTGGTACAAGCTGCTCGACCTGGACCGCAAGCGTCATGCGTTCCGCCGCCGGCCGATTTCCGAGCTCGTTGCCCACGAGCTTGCCCGCCAGAGCCGCGAACTTCAACGCTTGCCGTCCGCCGGGTCCTTGCAGTCCGCACTGAAGCATCTGGCGGAGGAGCTGAAGCCCCCGTCACCGGTTGGGAACGACGATGACGGCGATGACGGCGACGAAGAAGACGACGAGGATGACGAGGACAGCGCGGGCGCGGCTGGCTCGGTTTCGGCCGACGCGCCGGCCGAGGATCCGGCGTACCGCCAACTGCTGACCATCGGGGTCGCGCAAGCCAAGCTCCTTCTCGCTCGCGAACAGGCGAATCCGCTGATCCCCAAGGCGGCGATTCCGTTGAGCCAGCACGAACCGCTCGTTTCCATTTGCCGTCAGCACAACGTGGATGCCATGACGCTTCTCGGGTGGACGTTCTACGCCGTCGGCCTCGAACAACGCATCGCGCACTACCGTCGGCAGGAACGCGAGCATCGGGGTCGCGAGGACCAGGCGGACCGCAAATCCCGGCGGGAGGGCGGGGGTCTGCGATCCATCTTCGGGGGCAAGGCGAAGGACAGCGACGCGCTGGGTCTCGACCCGGACATCCCCAAGCGCCGTCGGGCGGCGGAACGCGAGTACCGATCGATTCAACGGACGTTGTCGGATCACTTTTGGGCGCTGTACGAAGAAGTCGCCTGGTTGCTGGCCGCGGATCGGATTCTCCCGCCCGACCAGCCGGAAGCGCGGGCGTTCCTCCGATACGGATTCGTGTCGGTCCATCCCGCCGTGATTCAGCCGGAGAAGCTCGCCAACATCCTCCACGATTGCAGCAGCGACGTGTGGACATGGGAGGACACTCTCGACGGCGTGCCCGTCGTCTATCCGGACGAGTACATTCACGCCGTGGTGAACCGGCAAACCACCGCCAGCCCGGACGAAGAGGTGGAACTCAATCGGCGCGGTACACCGGAATGGAGGGCGGACCGGGTGTGGCGGAACGCCGTGATCAACGCCACCCGGTTGTCCTTGTTCCAGGCGGAATTCACGCGGCTCAGGGCGGTCATCGGTGAACTGGAAGCGTCGGTCCGGGCGGACGAGGCGAAACTCCTTGAACTGCAGGGCTCAACGAACAAAAAGAAGAGGAAGCGGGAAGCGGCGGAGCTGGACAAGCGTTTGCTGGCCATCCGGGGCCGGATCGGTCGCGCCGTGAAAGCGGCCGAGAAGCTGCATCTCAAGTTCATCCCGGAGGTGCGGGTGCAGGCGGGCGCCGCGGCGTCCAAGCTCGGCGACGCGATGTGTGCGCTGTCGCCGGAGGCGGTGGCCCGTCGCGAGGCCCGATTCATGCGCCGCCTGGCGCGACTCACCGCGCGCCTCAAGGAGCCGTTTGCCGCGTTCGTGCTCCGCGACTGGTTCGAGCCGGGCCGCTCGGATCATCACTGCCGGGCCGACGCCCGCGACGCGGTGGCCCGGTTGGAGGCGGCGGATCCGCGGATGTTCGATCAGGTCCTTCTGCCCAGCAAAGATCTCGATAAGCGGGTCACCGTCCGCACGGCGCCGACCTTCCTGATCGTGCCGGCCCGCGGGTTGATGGGCATCTCGATCAACCCGCGGAAGAACAACGACAGCGGGCGGTTGGTCCTCCCGTTGCTGTCCCAGCGGCCGAACCAGCTCGACGGGATGCTGCTCGACATTCTGGCCGACTTCCGCTGGGACTGCTCGATGGAGGAGGCGGGGATCGACTGGATCACGGCCGACGCGCTGTGCGCCGCCTACGCCACGGTGCGGTGGAACTACCGCAATCGCCCCGAGCACCTGCAAAGGAAGGCCGGCATCGATCGCAAGGCCAAAGACCGTCAGAACTGGCGCGTGCACTATAAGCTGTTCGTGACGAGCGCGGCCGATCGCGGGCGTCGGCTGTTCAACAAGTGCCTCGACGCCTACAACTGCGCCGTGCAGTACGTGGGGTTGCCGGAGGGGCAGGAGCCGCTGAAGCGCGAGTGATCGCGCGATCGCCGCCTGCGAAGTGCCGCCCGACCTGCCGTTATTCCTCGTCCACCGGCCGGCGTTGCACGTCGTCCGGGTTCCGTATCGACGCATCCACGTACCCGCGCCTCTCGGCATCGGCGCGGGCCAGGCGTCGTCGATCCCGGGACGCCGCGTCGAAGGACTTGTGGATCTGGCTCAACCGCGCCGGGAGGTTCGCGGAGCGCGTGCTCGGATCGGCGCGGAACGGGGACAAGGGCCCTGATTTCTCTCTCCGCTAATCAGAAGATTCGGCGCCGCGTCAACCGGGCGGAAACGAGTAAGCCCAGCGCGAGCGGGAAGGTCGTGATGAGTCCCACGCCGCACGCCGCACCGCCGCGGTTGGTGGGAACCGAACCGTTTCCGGCTGCCCCGCCCAGCGGATCGTCCTCGATCTCCAGGAAATCCTGGGGCGAGTCGTCGGTCGAGTCGGGGGCATCGCCAGGGTCGTCCGACGCGGGTGAATCGGGATCGGGGTCGAGGCAGTCGGCGAGACCGTCGCCGTCGGAATCGATCTCGTCAACGCCGCAGCCGCAATCGCCGGGCGATTGCTTGGCCGGGTCGGTGGGGCACTCATCCTGGCAGTCCGCGGTGCCGTCGTCGTCCTGGTCGCCATCACTGACGCCGCATCCACATGCCCCGGCCGACTGCGATTTGAATGCGTCCTCGGGACAGGCGTCGCAGGCGTCGCCGGTGCCGTCGCCGTCGCCGTCGGCCTGGTCCGCGTTGTCGGCGTCCGGGCAGTTGTCGACGCAATCGAAGACGCCGTCACCGTCGTCGTCCACACCCAGGCCGGACGCGTCGTCCAGGCAGGGGGTCTTCATCGGCATGCCCGCGTCGGCGAGAATGGCCAGTTCCACCTTGCTGACCCGCAGCCGCGTGCCGAAGTTGGCAAACGGATACATCAGCGCGCCCGGGCCGGTCTCGATGTTGGTGTGCGGATAGCTCCCCGGCGACGTGGCGTCGGACAGGGGCACTGGCCCGCCGTATACGTCGATGGCAACGGGACCGTCGAACTGCGCCGTGGTTCCGGAGACGGCGACGTGGACGTCGTAGGTGGTCAACCAGTCTTCCGTGCCCGCGTAGTAGCCATCGGAGCAGGCGAAGCCGAGCGTGTGACCGATCTCGTGCAAGGCCGTCTCGTACGCGTCGAACAGCAGAAAGGGGGTGTCGTCGGGATAGCCCCAGAACATCTCGTCGTAGGTGGTGGGGTTGACGACCAGCTCGGCGTCGAACTCCGTGCCGTTGGGATCGCCGAGACCGCGGACTTCCCAGATCGGGCCGGCCTGGAATACGTCATAGCCGTTGAAGGTCTCACCGGTGCCGATCACCACCGCGGGGCGTGAGGCCATCAGGTAATCGCCGGGTTCAAACCCGACCCGCAGTTCGATCACGGCGGTTCCCTCCAGGTATCGCGCCCACTCCTCGGCCGCCGCGCGCACCACGGTCTCGACTTCGGCGTGGTACTGCGTGTACTGCGACGACGGGTCATCGATGGTGATCAGGAACGTTACCGAGTTACCTACCGCGGCCGGCGCAACGGCCTCACGATTGCGTTCAGCTTCTTCGCGCGAAATGCGGGCGGGTTTCAGGGGCGCACTGCCCAGCGCCCAGGCCCCGGCGACGAGATGAACGGCGGCGGCAACGGTGACAAGTACCCTCGCGCGCATGACGGTCTCCGTGGGTTGAGAGTCTGCTTCGTCGACTACGGTTTCGGTCCGGGTGCGTTGCCGTCGCGTGCCTGCCGGGCGTGGAGGGCGGCGTTGCGGGCCTCGCTCTGTGCCTGGTCGGCGGCGTTGGCGGCATCGCAGGCACACAGGCGGACCCGCTCGAGTGCCTTGTGGATGTCATCACGCAGATTGCAGGCTTCCTGCCGGTGGGTCTGGGCCTGCTCCCGGGCGTCGGCGATTTCCTGCCGCATGGCCCGGATGTCCGCGTGCATTTGCTGGATCTCAATGTGGTTGCGTTCCGCGACGTTGCGGAAGGTCTGCGCTTCGGCCATGGCCTGATGGGCAGCGTTCCACAACTGTTGCACCTCCCCGGTCAGGAACTGGGCCAGGGCGCGGATACCGTTCTGGATCTGATCCGCGCCCGCCAGCGGCCGCGTGGCGGTCGGCGAATCGCTGTTCGGCACGCCCGTGTCGAATGCCTGCGTCGCGGGAGCCGACCACATTTCTGCGGGTGCCGGGGTCGGCTCGGGCTCGATCGCGGCTTGCGGTTCGGGCGTCGGCGTCTCCGGCGGGGCCGGCGCGAGCGCTTCCTGCGCCTCCGGCGGCTGGGGCTCGAACGGTGCCGGCATCTCCCTCATGGACGGTGGCTGGCTCGGTGTGTCGGCGTCGTTCGCATTCGGCGGGGCGTCGCCACGCTGGAAGAGGCTGGCGACCAGTTCTTCCGCGGCCGTTGCGTCATTGAGGTCGTCGGCATCGGACGCGTCCGGCCATACCGCATCCGCCTGCGCCACCGCGGCGACAACATCGTCCGCATCGGCCGGCGCGGCGGGCGGCTTGACCGCACCCACCTGTTCGGCCACCGCGTTCACGGTCGCTTCCACGCCGGCCACCGCCGTCTCGACCGCCGTGTTGTGCGGGTGAACCTCTGAGGGCGTTGGTGTCGTGGTGGCCGGCGGCGCGCCGGTCGACGCCTGCCCGGCCGGGGGGGCGTCCACTTCCTGGGCGAGTTTTTCGACACCGGCTTCAACGTCGGCCAACGTGCTTTCGACCTCGTCGGCCGCGTCGGCGACACCCATGATTTCCGGCGTTGGAGCGGGCCGGTCCGCGGCCGGTGTCAGGCCGTCAACACCGTCGGTTTCGGCGGCTGGTTCGTCGGTGGCCAGTTGCTCGACGTTCGCCAACGTGTCCGCGATCACTTCGTCGATGTCCGCATTGACGTCGCCCACGTCGAGTTTGTCGGCCTCCGCCACTGCGGCGTCCAGTTCTTCCTGGGAGGGCATCGGCTCGTCCAAGGGCGGGGATTCCGCGGCGGGGGCCGGATCGGTCGGCTGGGGTGCGGACGTCGGAGTCGCGTTTTGCGCGGTGGCGGGCGGCGGGCCGGGCGTGGGGGCCGGGCCGGATGTTGTTTCGACGGGCGTCATCGCGTTGTTGAGGATGGCCTCGACATCCGCGTTGCAGTCGCCGAGTTCGAGTTGGTCGGCGGCGTCGACGGCTGCTTGCAAGGCGGCCTCCACGTCGTCCGCGGCGGCCTTGGCCGACGCGTCGATGGCGTTGTCGACATTCTGGGCCAGCGCTTCGAAGTCCACCGGGTTCGTGTCGGAATTCGGGTCGGTCATTGTCGTGTCTTCCTGTTCGGACGTGGCTGCCTCGGCGGCGTCGCCCTGCTGATGCGTCTCCTGGCTGCGGGGTGGCCCGGGCGCGGTCGCCTCGGCGGCCAATGCGCTCGAACGCTTCTCGTACGCGGCGGCCAGCGCCGCCAGGCCCGGCTGTTCGGCGGCGCGAATGCGATCCGCGATGTCCCCGCGAAAACGCGCGGATTCCTCGTTGATCACCTCGTACGGCAGCTCGGCACGGATGGCGGGCCACTGACGATCGATCCGTGAGATCGAGTCTTCGATGATCGGGTGCGCGGCGTCCTGCAACACGTGGTGCAGGTCGCGCGCGTCGTCATCACCGGTGCCATCCGCCAGCGATGCAATCGCCTTGCACACCGCGTCGTCCGCGCCGAGGCCGCACTGCCGGATCAACTCCAGCTCCGTGCGCAACCGCAGTGCCACCTGCATGCTGTCGACGCGGATGGACTCGACCCGACCGCTCCGGACGATCTTGATCACGTGCGGCTTCGTGCCCATGCACCTGCCCCCGGCGGACCGGCTCCGATCGGATCAGCAATCCTGCTGATCGCCTCGCGGCGCGGCGTTTCCGCTGCGCGTACCGAGTGCTTCCTCGTCGCTACGTATTCGTCGGCATGGGGCGGGAGCCACTGAACGTAGCCGTGATCCAGCCGGACGGCTTCGCGCCGCAGATCGCCCGGCCGCGGCCAGACGAATGGAGCCGGCCGGACGGCACGGGTCACGCGGCCGGTCCGAGAATATCGGGGAGTTGGCGACGATCGCCGGTTCCGGTAAGCTGTCGCCCGCGGGGCGGTCCGCCGCTCCGACTGATCCGCAGGGTCGGGCCGGATGACGCGAATCGTGACGTAGCCATTCGGGAAGGTCCGGTAATAAGTTCTCCGTGCAGCGAGACGCCATGACTCAGCATCGTGTCATCCGTGCCCTCGGGTCGCTTCGACTGGCGGCGGTTCTTATCGTGATGCTGCTGGTCGCGATGGCCTACGCGACCATCTACGAACAGAAGCAGGGACTCGCGCAGACCCGCGGGCTCATCTACGACAGTACCTGGTTCCTGGGCATCCTCGCCCTGATCGCCATCAACACGGTGCTGGCCATCGCGGTGCGGCTGCCGCTCAATCGCCGGCAGATCGGCTTCGTCATCACGCACCTGTCCATTCTGGTGATCCTGATGGGGGCGGTGGTCAGTGGCGTGACCGGTGTGCGTGGTCACATCACGCTGACCGAGGGGGAGTCGACCGACCAGTTCAGCACGGAAGGGCTGGTCCTGACGCTGGTGGGCAAGGGCGAACTCGACGGCCCGTCGGTGCCGGTCAACCTGTGGGCCAGCGCGCCGATCGAGAACCCCGGACTCGGCACGCTGAAACGCGGCGGCGTCACCGCCCGCGTCGTGCGGTTCATGCCTGACGCA
>CAZBUJ010000075.1:0-27574 GCA_964495075.1 uncultured Phycisphaeraceae bacterium | reverse complement strand
GTTGACGACCACGCCGGCCAGGCTGATCACCCCCACCCCGGTCATGATGATGCCGAACGGCATGCGGCAGATCAGCAACCCCGCCAATACGCCGATCAGCGACAGGACGACGGTCGTCATGATCATGAACGGCACGGTCAGGGTGTTGAACTGCGCCACCAGGATCATCACGATGAGGAACAGCGCCACCACGAATGCCTTGGTCAAGAACGCCTGGGCCTTGTCCTGCTCCTCCTTCTCGCCGGCGTAGCGGATCTGGTAGCCGGGCGGCAGGTCGAGTCTGGCGAGCCGGGCTTGGACGTCGGCCAGCACGTCGGTGCTCAACCGTCCCTCCGCATCGGCGGTCAAGGTAACCACGCGTTTCTGGTTGATGCGGCGAATCGTCCCGTACCCGCCCACGTACGAGAAGTCGCCCAGCGAACTGAGCGGGATCGCTTCGCCGGCACTGTTGGGCACGCGGAGCCGGAGCAGGTCGTCGATGTTCTCGCGCTGGGACAGCGGCAATCGCACCGTGATGTCGTACTCGTCGTTGAACTGCCGGTACTTCCCGACTTCCGACCCGAACACCGCCGTCTTGATGAAGTTGCCGACGATGGCCGTGTTCACGCCGAGCATCATCGCCCGCCGCCGATCGACGTGAAACGCAAGTTCCGGGCGGGCCGCCTCGTAGTCGCTTCGCAGATTGACCAGCCCGGGCACGTCGGCGATCGTCCGCTTGGCCCGGTCACCGATCTGCTCCAGCACGTTGAAGTCCTCCCCGATGATGCGGACGGTCACGGGGTCACCGGTGGGCGGCCCCTCCTCCTGGTTCTTCACTTTGATCTCCGCCCCGGGGATGTCGGTGAGATCGGCCCGGATCGCTTCCACCACCTTGGCCGACGGGCGCTTCCGCTCCGCGTAGTCATGGAAGGTCAGGGTGATGTTGGCCAGGTGTCCGCCGGACCCGCCGCCACCCATCGGCCCGCCGCCGCCGCCGGACCCGACGTTGGTGATCACGCGCTTGATGTCCGCGGCGTAGGGTGGCAGACGTTCCTCGACGACTCTCGTGATGCGATCGGTCTCGTAGATGTTGGTGCCCTGCGGGCAGCGAATGTCGATCACCGACGCCCGCGGGTCGAAGTCGGGGAACAACTCCACGCCGTACCCGCGCTTGCCGTAGAATAGGCCCAGCCCCACGAGCAGCAGCGCGACCACGCTCAGGGTGGTGAACCGGTGGCGCAGCGACCCCTCCAGCACCCGCCGGTACGCCCGGATCAGGATCGGCTCGGCGTCGGATCGCCTCCTCTCGGCCCGCACGAACACGGCGCTGACCGTCGGCGTGATGATCATGGCCACGAACAGCGAACTGGTGAGCGTGACGATCAGCGTGATGGGCAGGTACTTCATGAAACCGCCCATAAGCCCCGGCCAGAACAACAACGGCCCGAACGCGGCGATGGTGGTGGCGGTCGACGTGATGACCGGCCACGCCACCTCGGCGGTCCCTACGCGGGCCGCCTCCAGGCGTCGGCCGGTGAGGGTGTAGTGCCGATAGATGTTCTCGACGATGACGATGGCGTTGTCCACCAGCATGCCCAGAGCCATGATCAGACTGAACAGCACCACCATGTTCAGCGTGTAGCCGAGCAGTTGCAGGATCGTTACGCTGAGCAGCATGCTCAACGGGATGGCAAACCCGACGAGCATGGCCGACCGCCAGCCGAGGAAGCACAATAGCACGGCCACCACGAGAATCAGGCCCGACGCCATGTTGTTCTCGAGGTCGCTCACCAGCAGGCGGATGTCGTCGGACTGGTCGAAAGTGATGTCGAAGCGAACGCCTTGCGGCGCCTGCCTGCGGGCCTCGTCCAGCACGTACTTGACCGCGTCGGCGATGGCGATGATGTTCTCGCCCGCCCGCTTCTGAACGGTCAGCGTGATGCTCTCCTTCCCGTCGAGCCGGGAGAAACTCGCCCGGTCCTTGAAGGTGTCCCGCACGGTGGCGACCTCGCTCAGGTAGATCGGCCGCCCGTCCCGCATGGCGATCATCAGCTCATCGACCTCCTCCGGATCGCTGAACTCGGCCGGCACGCGGACGTTGAGCTTCATCCCGGGCGTTTCGAGACCACCGGCGGAAATGTTGACGTTCTCGGAGGGAATGAGGGCCAGGATCTCCGCGATGGTCAGACCGTACGCCGCGACCTGGTCCTGGTCGATCTCCAGGCGGATCTCGCGCTCCAGCGCGCCGACCACGTCGCAGTTGAGCACGCCGGGAATGGACTCGATGTACTCCTCCAAATCGTCGGCCATCGCCTTGAGCCGCACGGGCGAGATGTCGCCGGAGATGTTGACCATGAGGATGGGGAAATCGGCGAAGCTGACCTCGGTGATAACCGGCTCTTCGGCCAGGTCGGGCAACTCCGGCTTGGCGAGGTCGACCTTGTCGCGGACGTACTGCATCGCGTCGTCGGTGCTGACGTCCGGGAGAAACTCGATGGTGATGACGGAGATCCCTTCGGCGCTCGAGGAGCTGATCTCCTTGACGCCCTTCAGCCCGGCGAGTTCCTTCTCGATCTTGATGGTGATCGACGACTCAACGTCTTCCGGCGAGACGCCCTCGTACGATGTGCTGATCACGATGTACGGAATCGGCACGTCGGGCGAACTCTCCCGCGGCAGCGTGAGGTAGCTGTACGCGCCGAACACCGTGATGACGGCGATGAGCACACCGACGGTGGTGCGGTTTCGAATGGCGACGTCGGAGAGGATCACGGCGGGTCACAGCTCCTCTCGAATGGCCACCGGCTGCCCCGGGCCGACGTAGCGATGGCCGGCGGTGATCAGGCGATCCCCCGGCTCCAGACCGCGGAGCACGCGTACGCTCCGTCCCTTGAGGAACCCCAGCTCCACCGCCCGCCGCTGGGCCCGCCCATCCTCGTCCACCACGTAGACGGCCTTCTCGGTTTCAAAGGGAATCACGGCCCCCAGCGGGATCATGATGACGTCCCGCAGGACGCGGCGGGTCAGGCGGGCCCGCACGATCTGGCCGCTGCGGAACGTCCGGTCCGCGTTGTCGACGGTGATCTCGACACGCGTGGTGCGCGTGTTCTCGTCCGAGAGTTCACTGATGTACGTGATCGCCCCGGTGCGCGTATCCTCCTCGCGAGCCCGTAAGAGAATCTCCGCCACGTCGCCGACCTGGAGGTAGTGCACGTCCCGCTCCGGTACGTCGACCACCACGTTCACCGTGCGGAGGTCGACGATCTCGGCCACCGTCACGCCGGGCGTGGCGCACTCGCCGACATCCAGGGGCAGGCGGTTCAAGACGCCGCTCATAGGCGCGACTACCGTGGCGCGTTCGAGCTCTTCCGCCGCTTCGTCGGCGGCAGCCTTCGAAATGGCTCTTCGGGTGCGCCGGTCGTCGAGTTCCGTCTTGGAGGCCGTGCCCTGTCGGTAGAGTTCGGCGATGCGTTCGTACTCGATCTTGTCAAACTCGAGTTGGGCCCGCGCTTTCTCGTAGCGCGCCTTGAGCAAGGCATCGTTCAACTGCAGGATCGGATCGCCCTTTTCGATGGGCTCACCTTCCTCGATCACCGATCCCTCGGCAAGCACGCGGCCCTGCCACTCGACGGACCGCGGCCGGCGTCCGAATCGCTCGATCCGTCCGGACACCTCCGCCGCGACCTCGACCACGCAGTGCGGCTCGACCACCGCAGTGAGGCGGAACGAGTCCGCCATCTCCGGGATCGGCGTCACGGTCAGCACGGAGACGTTGACCGGCGGGACGTCGATGGCCACCTTCTCCTCGACCCGCGGCGGGATGCTGGCCACCAGCGCCACCGCGGCCACGGCAACGCCCACTATGATGAGAGGAAACAATCGACGGCGCCATCGCGCCACCCACCCACCTTGGGGCGGGGCGGGCGGTCGGACGGGCAATTCATCGGCCCCATCCGGATCGGACACGGTCGGCGCCGCGGTGTCGACTTCGGGTCGTGGTTTCAAGGCGGGCGGCGCGTCGACCCAACGATCGCTGTTCATGTCCCTCTTCACTTCGCCCTCTCCTTCCCCCGGGACAAATGCCTGATCGCGGCGAGCGAGAACTGCGTCACGTGCTCTGCGAGCAATTCGATGTCCTCGGGGCGATATTTCAGTTCCGGCTGCAGACGCGTGATCACCGGGCGGACGTGGTAGTAGTGCACGCACTGGCCGACGATGCTCATCGCGCAGAGCCGCAACGTGTTCCCGTCCATCTCACCGTCCACCAACTCGCGCACGATCGACAGGAGCTTCTCGAACTGCGGCCGGTACGAGTGCTCCACCACCTGCTCGAGGGCATTGGTGGGGTCGACCATCTCGCGGGTCATGAGCTTCGCGTGCCACGCGTCCCGCCCCTGTCCGAGCAGCCGCTTGAGCAACGACCGGACGAATGCGTACAAACGCGCCTCGGGCGTGAGATCGGCCGGCAAGCCCAGTGCCAGCGGCGCAATCTCGTCCGCGGCCGCGGCCGCGTAGCGAAGAACCTCCGCGTAGAGGTTTTCCTTGTCGCCGAAGTGGTAGTTGATGGCGGCCACGTTCGACTTGGCCCGGCGGCAGATCTCCCGGATGGTGGCGTTGCGGTACCCCTGCTCCGCGAATACCTCGCCCGCGGTTTCGAGCAGCCGCTGCCGCGTCGAGAGATTGTGATTGTCGTTCCGTCCAGTCATGGCGGTACCTCAAACTATCGTTTCAAACAATAGTATAAAACAGGCGCTTGACATAGGCAAATGGTAACGCCGGCCTAAAGTGAGTGTTTACATTCTGCGACGGGCAAGGCTGCGCCACGGGGCGGGGAGTGGCCCGGTTCGGGCTCCGCGACTACGATGACCCGGCGGGGCACAGCGTCCACTCCCGCCACGGCACAACGCAATGAAACTGCACATTTGTGGAAAATGCCCCATCGCAGCGCACGCCGAGCGGAAACCGAACTCATTGATTACGCGGATCTGGCGCTGGCACACTCGCTGGTGTCCGGTGTGGCGGGCCTACCGGAAATCGCTCGCGGCGGCGGACACCGAGGTCGAATACCAGGGCCGGAACGAGAATCTCGGACCCGGCCAATTGGACGCCGGCGCGGCGGAGGCACGGAACCCCGGTCCACCGGCCGGGGCGGGTGCTGGAGGAGAGAAACCACGGACGCCCGGGAGGCAATCCAGGCAAAACGGTCGGTGAAGCATTCAAGTCAACGGGCTACTCCAGTGGCCCGATGAGCGGATTCGACTTCGACGCGGTCAACTCGCTCGCCTGCCCGAGGATCACGTAGTCGCCATGCTCGTGCCGATCGGCAAGGGCATCAAGGAAGCCCAGCCCTGCCCGGGCCAGTTGCCGACGGATGAAGTCGCATTCGCGGACACGTTTGAGAGCCTGAACGGCGCAGCGGCACTTCAGAACGGCAGGAACGACACCCAACCCGTCGGCGGGCTGTGCTCGACAAAGCCCATCGTGCTGGCGCAGGTCACTTCGTAGATGTCGTAGCACAGTTTCCACCGGACGGCCACCATGCAGTAGATGAGCAGCAGGGCCGCGGATGCAAACTCGGCGATGAAGCGGTGGCGAAAGACGAGCAGGCTCGCGCTGCCGCCGGCCACCAGGATCGTCTTGTAAAGCAGCACCATTCCCGGTCCGAGCGGCAGGATTTGGGCGGCGATCGGGTTGGACTCCTCGAGCAGCCCGTGCTGATGGGCGACGATCGTCATCACGAGGTCATAGGCGTTGATGATCCAGAGAGCGATCAGGAAGCAGACGACGCGTTTGCCGCGCGACGAGAGCGGGATCGCCAGACATCGATGCCACAAG
Organism: uncultured Phycisphaeraceae bacterium; assembly: GCA_964495075.1. GTDB lineage: Bacteria > Planctomycetota > Phycisphaerae > UBA1845 > UBA1845 > JAFGJQ01. The sequence continues at coordinate 21,760 of CAZBUJ010000075.1, read as the reverse complement.
CCGCCTTCGGCGGGCGTGGAAGACGTGGTGGCGTATCCGGACGGGATGGTCGTCGAGATTCGCACGTTCCACTATCGACAATGTAAACCGGGGGCTTGACCCCGGCCATTCCCGCGCCGTCATCGGCGTACCGATTCCATTTACGGACGTGTGGGCCGCGTTGCGCAACCGGCGTGACCTGCCTTGGACTACGTGTCAAATCGTTGTTATCGGCATGTCAAGGCGTATTCCGATAGCCGCTTTCGCAGGACGGTCTGGCCGCCCTGGGAGCGTGCCGTTCCACCGCCTGCCGTTCAGCCGTACAGGATTGCCGTGGCGGTTGGCTTGTCGCTGTAGCGGGTGTCACGGCAAGTGCGCGGCGATCATCGTGATGTCGTCGCTCTGTGGAAACGCACCACTGTGCTTCGTGATGGCGGCGCGAACGCGCGTGACCATGCCGTGTGGGTCAAGATCGGACACCGCATGAATCGCGTCCAGCGTGTCGTCCCAGTCGAAGAACTCGTTGGCCGCATTCATCGCTTCGACGACGCCGTCCGTGTACACGAACACCGTGCATGGATCATCACCCAACGCCGCTTCGTTCTCGACGAACATCGCGTTTCGGTCGATGCCGAGCGGCAGTCCATTCTGCCCCACGAGTTCAGCCGATGTCGCGCGGTCCGCCCGCACGAGATACGGTCGGAAGTGGCCCGCGCTGGCAAAGGTGGCCGTGCGGGACGATGGATCGATCACCGTGACGAGACAGGTAACGAACTTCCCCGTGTCGGTGTTCCGGTAGATCAGGTCGTTCCACTGGGCGAGCAGATCGCCGAGGGGACGGGGGGCCCGCAGCGTCACCCGCACCGCGGCCTGCAGGTTGGCCATCAGGAGCGAGGAGGCCACGCCCTTGCCCGTCACGTCGGCGATGAGCATGCCGACCTTGCCGTCGGGCATGGCGATCACGTCGTAGTAATCGCCGCTGACCTGCCGCCCGGGCTCGTTGATGGCCGCGACACGGATGTCCGGGCGACGGGGCAGCGCGGCCGGGAACAACCGCTGCTGAATATCACGGGCGAGCGCGATCTCGTGTTCCAGTTGGAGTTTCTGTTGCTGTTCCTCGTGCAGGCGACTGTTGACGAGGCCGATCGACACCTGCTTGGCAAGCCCGGCCAGGAAGTCCATATCCTCGTCCGCGTAGCAGGCGCCGGAGGATGTACGGTCGCCGTACATCACACCGAGGATCTGGCCCTGGTACTCGAGTGGAACGCACAACGCCGACCGGATGCCGTGCTGCACCATGCTCACCGTCGGGTCGTCCCGAGCCATGTCGGCGTCGACCAGCACGGATCGCTCGCCCTGCTCCAAGGCCCGGGCCACGATCGTGCGACTGATCGTCAACTCCCCTTCGGCCCCCAGCGCGTTGCGGATGACCGGCCACTCGATGTTGCGGCGATCCGGTGGTTTCACCCCGATGGCCCCGCGCTCGAAGCGGAACATATCGAAGCAGATGTCCATCGCGTCCTCGAGCAGGTCCTGGGCGTCGCGGAGGGTGGTCAGCCGATCGCTCAGCTCGTACAGCACCTGCAACCGGCGTTGGGGAAGCACGGGCTCACCACCGATGCTCGCGTAGCGGGTGGATTTGTCCGACGGGGTCCGGTCGGCCAGGACGACCGAACTCAGGGTCATCGACGGCTCCGCCTGCCGGAAGATGAGGGATCGCGTGCCGCAGACCACGACGTCGCCGTCATGGAGCACCGCGTTGGCCAGCGCCTGACCGTTGACCTGGGTCCCGTTCTTGCTGCCCAGGTCCTCCACGAGGTAGCGCCCGGCTTCGGCGCGGACGCACGCGTGGCGGCGTGACACGCCCGCGTCGTCAATGCACAGATCGCACGCGGGATCGCGCCCGATGACCAGCTCGCCGTCACCAAGTTGTACCCGGCGGGACTTCCCTTCGCTGGTAGTGATCCAAAGCTCGGCCATGGCCCGCGTCATCCTCTACCGTCGATGGTGGCCTGCCCGGGGGCGACGCCGAGCCTACGGCTTCTCGTCGCACGTGCATTCCATCTCGCCGCAGCCGGGGCAGCCCGCATGGTATTTCCGCCGGAACGCCTTCGTCAGATCGATCTCCTCGACGTTGGCGAGGGTGAAGATCCAGGCCAGCACGTCCGCGAACTCCTCGGCCTTGTCCTGCTGCGTTCCCTCCCGAATGGCAGCCGCGAGTTCGCCCACCTCTTCGCACAGCCACAAGAAGGTCGCGGTGCTGCCGCGCTGGCGGTCCTTGTGGCTGTACATCGCCTCGATCAGATCCTGGGCCTCGCGCAATGTCATTTCCGGGGGCGGCTCGCTCATTCGGTTTCTCGCCATGACTTGCTTGCCGGGGCTGTCGCGTCCCGCACGCAGTATACCACAGGCCGCGCCCCGCGAGCCAGTCGCCGCGCCGCCCACCATTGACTCCCTCACCGCGACAGAATAGGGTGCGGCGCGAGGGTCGGTTGGGTTGCAGGGTCGTTGTCGGCGCGCGGCGGGGTGGTGCCGCGATTCACGGGCCTCCCGGGGCGTGGCACCTCGCACGGACGGCCCGCGGCAGAAGCAACATCGCCATGCTCGCGACGATCGCGGACAACTTGGCTCCCGTTTCTTCTCCGGTCGTCGCGGCCACGCCCGGTTCCACGGCGCCGGTGGTGCCGCTGCTTCCGTGGTGGGTCACGGGTGTTTCCATCGCGGCCGGGTTGACGGCATTCCTGTGCATCTCCGCGATCGCGGAGGGAGTGGCATCCCACCGACGGTTCTGGTTGGCGCTGCAGACGGATCACACGCGATTGACCGCATCGGCGCCGGCGCGGCCGATGTTGCAGACGGTCGGCGGGGCGATGGCTGTCGTGGTCGCCCTGCTGTCGCTCGGCGCGCTCGTGGCGCCGGTGGAACTCCCGGTGGGCGGCTATCGTCTCGCGGCGCTGGTTCAGGTCGCCGTCGCGGCGCTCGCCGGCGCGGCGGTGTTCGCGATGCTGTGGACGCGCTGGAATCGCGGGTTGGCCGACGCAGGCATGGCCCTGGTGACGTTGGCCGTGTGCGGCGTGGCCACCCTGTTCGTCCCGTCCCAACCGCGGGGGCTGGATGACCGCTTCCCGCTCGTCTTCAACGCGCTGGTTTTTGCCCTGGCCGTCATGGTCTGGCTGTGGACGTGGCTCAGCGGCGTGTGGGAAGACCAGCTCGACAACGGGCGACCCTGGACGACCACCGGGCGCCTGGTGGCACCGGCGGTCGACTTCGCGTTCCGGATCGCCGCCATCGCGCTGATCATCGCGTTCGTGCTGGCCGCCTGGCCGAAACTCCGAGGGATCGCGGCGGCGGACAACACGCTGGCCCGCATGGGGTGCGGCGTCGCGGCGCACCTGGTGCTCGTGCTGGCGTTCCTGTGGTGCGGACGGCGGACGCGGAGGACCCGCTTCCACCGCGCCGCCGTTTTCGGCGTCATCAGCCTGTTGATCTACATTGGCATTCGCGCACTCTAGCTTGATGCGACGGCCTTGGCGGCCCGTCCTGCGCGCGACCGCCGCCACCGGGATGCTGCACCCGGTGGCGCGACCGTTCACGTATCATCCTGGCGAGACGATTATCCTCGGGTACCAGACGCGGGTGCTGGCGTTCCTGAATGGGGTCCGGGCTTCTGCACAGGCAGCCCCGCATTCTCAAACGCCCGCCATGACAATCTGTGTCATCGCGGGCGTCGGGTCGTTGCGCGATGCCGCGTGAAGGTCTACGCGAGGTTCATGGTCATCAGGAACTCGGCGTTGGACCTGACCTTCTGCAAACGGTTGCGAAGCATCTCGACGGCCTCCACCACGTTCATGTCGGCGAGCACCCGCCGGAGGCGGTAGACCAGTTCGAGCTCCTTCGGGTCCAGCAGCAGTTCTTCCTTCCGCGTGCCGCTGGCGGGGATATCGATGGCCGGCCAGGTCCGGCGGTCCACCAGGCGGCGATCGAGGTGGAGTTCGCTGTTGCCGGTGCCCTTGAACTCTTCGAAGATCACCTCGTCCATCTTGCTGCCGGTATCCACCAGGGCGGTGCCGATGATGGTGAGCGATCCGCCCTCCTCGATGTTTCGCGCGGCGCCGAAGAAACGTTTGGGCTTCTGCAGCGCGTTGGCGTCGACACCGCCGGAGAGGATCTTGCCGGAGTGCGGCACTTCCGTGTTGTGGGCCCGGGCGAGGCGGGTGATCGAATCGAGCAGGATGACCACGTCGCGCCCGTACTCCACCAATCGCTTGGATTTCTCGAGCACCATCTCCGCCACCTGTACGTGTCGGGAGGCCGGCTCGTCGAAGGTCGAGCTGACCACTTCGGCCTGCGTGTTGCGCTGCATCTCCGTCACTTCCTCCGGTCGCTCGTCGATGAGGAGGATGATGACGTAGCACTCCGGCTGGTTGGTGATGATGGCATTGGCCATCTTCTGCAACAGCACGGTTTTGCCCGTACGGGGCGGGGCCACGATGAGCATGCGCTGTCCTTTGCCGATCGGCGTGACGAGATCGACGATGCGCATGTTCAGTTCGTCGGCCGCCGTCTCGAGGATCAGCCGGCTGTCCGGATGAAGCGGCGTCAGATCCTCGAAGTTGGTCTTCTCGGTGACGGCTTCCGGGTCTTCGAGGTTGATGGCCTCGACGCGGAGCAGCGCGAAGTACCGTTCGGACTCTTTGGGCGGCCGAATCTGCCCGGCGACGATGTGCCCGGTCCGCAGCCCGAAGCGTCGAATCTGCGACGGGCTGACATAGATGTCGTCCGGGCACGGCAGGTAGTTGTACTCCGGGCTGCGGAGGAAACCGAATCCGTCCGGGAGGATCTCGAGGACGCCTTCCCCGTACATCAAGCCGTTGCGGTTGATCCGGTCCTTGAGGATCTTGAAGATCAGATCCTGCTTCTTCAAACCGGTGTACTCGGTCAGGTCCTCCGTTTTGGCCACCTCGTGGAGTTCCGCCACGGTCATTTTCTGCAACTGGGTGATGTGGACATCACCCTTCTTGACCTCTTCGTAGCGGGCATGGGTTTCGGCATCGATGCTCTCGGCGCCGGCCGGCTCCTCCGCGGTACGGGTGGTCTGTCCGTTCGCCTCCGCCTCGGCCACCGCCACGTCTTCGGTCGCGGTCCCCCGCGACATTTTGGACCGGGTCGTCCCCGGGCTCCTCCGGGTGGTCTTGGCTCGGCTTGAGCTGGCTTTCGCCATGAATCATTCTCCTGACATGTCGATACGGTTCGTGTTGCGGAGCGTTCGGGACGGGTTCCGTTTTGTCCGGAGTCGGCTCGACTCTCGTCCCTTCCCGCTTCCGAATGTATGTCTACCGTGTGCGATCCTTCTCGTGAAGAATCCCGTTCTCGTGAAGAACTCGGGAGAACAGTCGTTCGACCTGTGAACGGAGGTCATGCAAGCCGGAATTGCTAACCACTATATAATCGGCCTGCTGTCGCTTGATGTCCAGCGGTTTCTGCAACTTTTCCCGCCGACTCCACTCCTCTCTCGACCAGCCCCGACTGTCCCGAACACGCGCCTCGCGGATCTGGGCGTCGGCGTGTACGAACACGACGAGGTCACACAAACGATCGAGTCCCGTTTCAAACAGCAACGGGCTGTCGATCACAATAGCCGCCACCGAAGGGTCCCGTTGATACGCCGCCATAAGCTGATGCCGGCGCTCGGCCACACGTGGATGGATGATCCCCGCCAACCGTGCCCGTTCGTGAGGATCGCGAAACACAAGATCCGCGATCTTCGCCCGGTTCACGGTGCCGTCGGGCTGACAAATCGAATCACCCCACCACTGACGTAGCGTGCTGACCACCTGGGGATCTGCGTACTGCGCCCGCGCGATCGCGTCGGAGTCGATCACTACCGCACCCAACTCCGACAGGATCGCGGCAACCGTGGTCTTTCCGGAACCGATCCCCCCGGCCAATCCGATGATGGGTATGGACTTGTCCAGGGCCGCTCCCGATGATCCGTGCCGCCCCGCGCCCGATCTGACCGTCCCCGGTCAGCCCGGCTCGGTTCCGCACGTTCGGTTCAGGACTCCGGCCGACGCGGTCTTACCGACGTCGACCCGCGCGACCGCCGCACGTCTGCCGTGTGTCGCGTCACCACGGGTTCCGCTTCGGCCGCCTCCCCTCCGCGAACTCACCCATCCGTCCCCGCCGCACCCCGACCCCGTGAATCGGCGTCTGACGATTCAACGGTCCAGGGCAGGCCGTCGCACACCGTCCCGACGGTAGAATCCGATAACATGCGAGCGGGCACGTGGTGCCAACCGGGCGGTCCCGCGGGAAGGCAGCCGAAAAGGCGTCACCCCGGGAAACCGGGGTGATCCATATGCATGATACACCTCCGGGCCCCCGCTGTCACCACCCTTTTTTAGGCTTTTTTGACCCTTTTGGTCGGAACCGTCACACAATGCGCGGCGCCCCGATGGGCTCCGCATGCCCCACGCCGACGATTAAATGCGGACTAGAACCACAATGGCCAGTGTTGCTTGATCTCGATCCGGTTGCCCCCCGGATCCAGCAGCGACAGCCGCCGGTCCGTGCGGCTGAGGCCCCGCAACCGCTGATACGGCCACGACCGCTCAAGTAGAACCGCTTCGATCCGGCCCAACAGCGGAACCTCCACGGTCAGCCGACACGCAACCGCCTCCACAACCGGATCGGACCGCAGGCGATAACGCAGTTCAATGTTCCCCGACCGAAACCGGAGCAGGGTGCCGGGCGGCGCCGCCGGTTCCACCGACTCCGACGCCATCAAGGTCAGGCCCACCAGATCCTGGTAGAGCCAGAGCAGATCGGTCACGGCCCCGGGCACCCCCTCCAACTCGACATGATCCACGGCGACGATTTGACTCAGTCTCATCCCGCACGCCGCTCCACGGCCCCGACGTCACTCCGGTTCCGGCGTGGGGCCCAACACGTTGACGATGTACACGCGGCGAAGATCCTCGGGGGCCACCGCCGGACGCACGTCGAGAATGTAAAGCGTGCCGTTGTCGGGATCCGACCGGATCTTCTCGACCGTTCCGATGGTCACCGGGACGGGCAGCGTCTCCATGTCGTCGACTGTCATGACTCTGTCACCGGCGGAGATGTCGCCGCGATTGACGTAGCCTTGCGCGACATCGCGAACTTCCAGTCGGTCCGCCCCCGTTCCCCGCACGATGAACCGTGCATCCAATGGGCGGGGCGCCAGCCCGCGACGCTGACTGATCGTCACCGCCATCATCGTGCTCGCATCGGTCAGCATTTGCACGCGCGCGGTGTGCGTGCCGACCTGCACCACGGACCCCACGAGGGCTTCGCTGGCCAGCACCTGCAGCCCCCGGCGCACGCCATCCTGCGAACCGGCCGTCACCGAGAAGTGGTTGGACACCACGGCCGCGCCCCGGGCCACCTTGCCCACCGACCCCTGGTCGACGGTCCGCGAGCGTCGGTGGCCGATCACGTCCCCGCAGATGACGTTGGCCGGGATGAGTTCGCCGCGATCGTTCAGCCCCAACCGGCGGAGGCCGGTCAACTCCCGGTTCTGCTGCTCGAGCGATTCGACCCGCTGGGCCAGGGACGCCACTCGGTGCTCGGCCGCCTCCTTCGCCCGCAGCATCTCGTCGAACTCGACCGAGGTCACGGTCGGGGCGGGCGGACCGGCGATGGCGTCATCGAGAACGTTGGTCGCGTGGTTCGCCATCGCCTGGAACGGCAGAAGCGGCTGCACCAGACTGATCAACGGGCTCGTGTACCGGGACGGAAGCAGCATCGCGAGGACGGAGAGGACCAGCAGCCCCACGAAGAGGCTGAGCTTGCGGTTCGCGGTTTTGGCTTTGCGATTGCGCATGGTACGTGGCAGGAGTGACGCCGCCGGTCGCCACGGTAGCAACCGCAGGTCAGACGCCGGCCATCGATGACGCCCGCGCCGACGCTCACATGTCGTCCGCGTCGGACTCCATCGTTTCCTTCCAGAGGGAGAGGTTGTCGAGGTAGACGGCCGTGCCCCGGGCCACACAGCTCAGGGGATCGTCCACCAATCGGACATCCAACCCGGTGGCCTGGCTCATGACGGTGTCCAACCCGCGCAGCAGCGCTCCTCCGCCGGCCAGCCACACCCCGTTCTCCACCAGGTCCGCCGCCAGTTCCGGTTCCGCCCGCTCCAGGGTCCGCGTAACGCAATCGATGATCGCGCTGACCGGCTCGCTGAGCGCCTCGCGAATCTCCTGGCTGCTGACGACGGTCTTGCGCGGCAGACCGCTGATCAGGTCGCGGCCGCGGACCTCCCTGGACAATTCGTCGTCCATGTCGGAGATGGACCCGATCTCGATCTTGATCTGTTCGGCCGTCTGCTGCCCGACCATGAGGTTGTAGTTGCGTCGCAGGTAGTTGATGACCGCTTCGTCCATGTCGTCCCCGGCCACCCGGATCGACTCGCAGACGGCGATGTCGGCCAGCGACATGATGGCCACCTCGGTGGTCCCCCCGCCGATGTCGACGATCATGGAGGCGGTCGCTTCGGCGACGGGGAGGTTGGCCCCGATCCCGGCCGCCATGGGCTCGTCCACCAGGTACACCCGGCGTGCCCCCGCCCGCTCGGCCGAGTTGTAGACGGCTCGTTTCTCGACCGCGGTGATGCCCGACGGCACCGCGATGACGACGCGTGGTTTGAAGAAGTTGCTGCGGCCGTGCACCTTGCGGATGAAGTAGCCGAGCATGGCCTCGGTGATGTCGAAGTCGGCAATCACCCCATCCTTGAGTGGCCGGATGGCGCTGATGGAGCCGGGCGTCTTGCCGAGCATCTCCTTGGCTACCAGCCCCACCGCGTTGCCGTCATTGAGAACGCGATTGGTGCCGCGCTTGACCGCCACCACGGACGGCTCGTTGAGGACGATGCCCTCTCCTTTGACACAGACCAGGGTATTGCAGGTGCCCAGGTCGATGCCCATATCGACGCTGAACATGCCCAGTAAGGAATCAAAGATCACGGGCGGCTCCCGTCCAAGGTCCACACCCTGCGTCCACACCGCGCCCCCATGGGATGGGGTCGCACTATCGATGTCGGCGCGTGTTGCGGACGAACTTTAGGAGATGTGTTGCGTCCCTGCCAAACTCGACACCGGCCGGCCCCGGCCGGACGTCACTCCGTCTAGAACGGTAACCAGCTGTCAAGCAGCACGTTGCTGCGCACGGCGATGATCACCGTTCCCAGTATCACGAACGCCGTTGCAACAATGATGAGCACGGTGTAAACGTCGTTTGTCGGACTGGATGGCGGTCCCATTTCTGCCATATTCTGTCGCTCCTGCCCTGGCCCCAGGGAGCCACCTCCCGCGCCGGCCGGTGGCGCCGCGCCTAGTTCGCCACGCCGAGTCGGGATTCGTCCGCCACCAGGTCACCCACCTTCGGGGTGCCCCGCGTCAATGTGATCCGCCCAGCCGCTAGATTCGGCTCGACGTCCGTGATCTTGAGATCGCCGATGTACTCGCCGCCGCGGTAAATCACGAACACCATGCCGGCCTCCACACCATCGGAAGACCCCACACTGATCGCGGCACGTTCCCCGCCGATCTCCACGATCCGCCCCCGGATCGGGGTGCCGGTCGTTTCCGACAAGGGCAATACGCGGCCGGCCACGCCCGGAACGCCCAGGTCCCCCACCACGGTCGGCGGCTGTTTGCCGGCTTGGGCCAGCTTCTTGTTTTCCGTCTTGAGGATGTGGATCTGCTGCTCCAGCTGGCGTTTCTCCTGCTCCATCACGGCGATCTGGTTTTCCTGCTCGCTGATGCGGTTGTCGAGGTCCTGGTTCCACCGCTCGAGGGCGAGCTTGCGCTGTTCGATGGCCACCCGCGTCTGGGACTCTTCCTGCCAGGCGTTCTGAGCAATCTCCAATTCGGCGGCCAACTGACGGGAGAGCGCCTGGGCGGTCGCGCTTTCACCCCGGGCCGCCGCAAGTTCAGTGGTGAGCCGTGCCAGTTCCTGGGCCTGCCGCTCGTTGCTTGCCTCCAGCTCGGCGGCATCGCGAGTCATCCGGTCGCGTATGTCGATCCACGTCGCCTTCTCCGCCGCGTGCGATGACGCCAGATTCCGCATATGGGCCTCCACGACCTTGGTCTGGGCTTGATACTTGTCCGCCAGATCCTTCCAGTCGTTGGTCTGAACCACAAACGAAATCGCCGACATCGTGAACCCGATGCTGAAAACGGCGAGCAGAATGACGAAAACTTTAGTCAGCGTGCTCAACGGCGATCTCCTTTACGCTCAGTCAGCCACGCGGGTGGGTTAGGACGGCAAGCAGCGAACAAGCCCAAAGGCCGCACTCACTGTGTAACAGGCAGTCTTCCCATGCACACCGGCACCCGGCGGCGCCGTGCGGTGTATGCCCCCCAGCACAACGCCGCGCCGTGAATCGTAACTCCGTATAGCCCACCGGGGCCGTTCTTGCAACCCCGATTTTAGTACCCACAAAAGGAAAAGCGGAGTCCAACTGCATGCGGCGGGAAGTCGGACGCCGACCACAACGTCCGGTGTGCCTGATCACCCGGTGTCCCCCATCGCCCCGCGTCATGGCGCCGTGCGACGCGGCGGGTCGTCGGCCGTGTCAGCAAACACCGACCGGCTGGTCAAACTCGAGGGCCACTCCCACCCAATCACCATCCTCGCCGACATCCAGGCGAGTCCGCACGACGGTGGCATACTGCCCACGACCGAGGAGGCGGGGATTCGGTTCATTGGCCGTGGCGTCGCCGAGCAGAATCTCGAACCGCTGCCCCACCGCCATGCCGTAGCCGATCGGAGCGGACACGAACACGCCGGTCTCCGACAAGTCATGCATCTGGCAACGAACCACGTTGTAGCCCTGCAGCGCCAGCAGGCATACCTGCCGGTCGCTGTCTTGACGCGGATGGCATCGACGATCGTCAAGTGCCACTCCAGGTTGATTCACGCTCACGAAACACCTCCCAGATGCGCTGGCCGGTCGACTCGGGCCCGGCTGAACGACTCGCAAACCTGGCACCGACTCAATGGGATTACGACTTTCGGAGCAGGTCGACGCCTCGCGGCGCGGCGGATTCAAGGATGCGACGGGCGATGCTGCGGTCGTCGCGCGGCTCAGCTTCTTTGTGCCCCCCAGGAGTGCCGACCTTCAGCGCACGGCTGCTAAATACCGCGGAATATGAAGTTGCATTATAATCCGGTTGAAGCCACCGTCAACATTTCTCCTATTTTACCAAGCAATCCCGGAACGCTCAAGGTGCCTCCCGAAAACGACCGGCCCACCCGCGAGCCACGTACTTGATCGTCCCGTTCACGATGGTCGCGGCGCAACGTCCGGTAAGGGTCCGCCCCAAGAACGGAGAATTGTTACTCTTTGAAAACATTGATGTTACATCAAGCGTCCACCGGGCCTCGGGGTCGATCAGGGCCACGTCGGCTGCCGTGCCCGGGGCAAGCGTGCCTTGGTCGGAAAGTCCGAGAATCTGCGCCGGACGGCGGCTCATCCGCTCGACCAAGTCGCTCAGGCTCAGGAGGCGGGTCTCCACCAGACCTCCGTGCACGAGGCTCCAGGCGCTCTCGAGTCCGATAATGCCGAACGGCGCGGTGGTCAACCCGGTCGCCTTCGACTCGGCCGTATGCGGCGCGTGGTCGGTCACGATGCAGTCGATGGTGCCGTCGCGCAGCCCCTCGCGGCAGGCGGCGACATCGGCGGCCGTCCGCAGCGGCGGGCTCATTTTCGCGTTCGCATGGTGCTCGACGACGGCGTCCTCGGTCAGCAGGAGATGGTGAACCGTGACTTCCGCCGTGACGGGCAGGCCGTCCGCCTTGGCCTGCCGCACCAGATTCACGGCGCCGGCGGTCGAGATGTGTGCGACGTGATACGGCGTCGGTCGGTCACGCAGAATCGACAGGTCCCGGGCAATCATCTCGTCTTCGGCCCGGGGATCGATACCGGGGACGCCCAGCTTGCGTGAGACGCGGCCGAGGTTGACGCAGCCGCCGGCGGCAATGTCGGCGAACTCGCAGTGCTGGATCACGAGGGAGCCCGTGGCACGGGCCTGCTCGATCACGGCGCGGGCGGTCTGGTCGTCGTCGATCCCGCCGCCGTCGTCCGAAAACGCCACGGCACCGGCTCGCTTCAGGGCGGCCATGTCGACCGGCATCCGACCGGCGCGGGCCACCGTCATGGCGGCCACGGGGTAGACGCGACACTTCGCGACCGCGCGGGCGCGATCGAGGACCCATCGAACCGTCTCGGGATCGGCGATGGGCGGCTCGGTGTTGGGCATGCAGGCCACCGCGGTGAACCCACCGGCGGCGGCGGCGGCCGTGCCCGTCTCGATCGTCTCCGTCTCCGTCCCTCCCGGCTCGCGGAGATGCACGTGCATGTCGATCAGGCCGGGGCACACAAGGAGTCCACGGGCGTCGACGGTGCGGCGTGGATGCGGGTCGGCGGGACCGATGCGTTCGATGCGCCCGCCGACGATCGTGACGTCGTCCACGCGATCGATGCCCTGGGCGGGATCGACGATTCGGCCGCGCCGAATCACGAGGATTGGTGCGGTGGGCGTTGCCTTCATGATGGCAACAGTATGCGGCCGCGGGGCAAATGAGCAACACCACGTGCGGCGATTCGTTGGATTGCAATCAGCCGGCTGCCGGGCACAATGGCGCGTGGGATGGCAGGTGTTGCCCCATCGCCCGCGAGCGGAGACGTGGATGGCCGGGCAAAAGCGGCATGGCCGAATTCAGTTGATTTGCGGCTGCATGTTCAGCGGCAAGACGGTGGACTTGTTGCGCCAGTTGCGGGCGCGCGATGCCTCGCGTGTTCGCGCTTTCAAGCACCGGCGTGACGATCGCTACTCCGACACGGAGATCGTCAGTCACGCCGGCGACCGGTACGAGGCGACGCTCGTGGACCACGCCGAGGCGATCCTGCGGTACGTGACCGGCGATGAAGAGCTGATCGGGATCGACGAGGGCCATTTCTTTGACGCGGCGCTGGTGGAGGTGTGTCGCCGGCTCGCGGCGAACGGGACGGACGTCGTCGTCACGACGCTGGATCCCGACAGTTGGGGCCAGCCGTTCGCGGTGATCGAGGCGTTGAAGGTAATCGCGGACGACGTGACACGGCGCACGGCGGAGTGTGCCCGCTGCGGCAAGCCGGCCGACCGGAATCAACGAACAGTGCCGATCGTGGATGGCAACATCGTGGGCGGCCCAGAGGCGTTCGAGCCTCGGTGCGCATCCTGCTGGCATCCTCCCCCGGAAGCGCATGTCCCGTAGGGACGACCGTCAGGGCGGCGCGGTCCCGGTCACGCTGCGGATCGAATCGGGATCAGGCCCTGGCGCGTACAGTGAGGGTGGAACGAACTGAATCGGGAATCATCCAGCGGGCGAACTCGTCGGGATCTTCGGTGCGTTTGATTTCCCGGGCGGGTACACCGACCACGGTGCTCAGGGGCGCCACGTCGCGGATCACGACGGCTCCGCCACCGACGACCGCCTCGCACCCGATGCGGACGTTCTGGATGATCGTGGCCCCGATGCCGACGAAGGCGCCAGCCCCCACCGTCACGCGGCCGGCCAATCGGGCGCCAGGGCAAATGTGGGAGGCCGTTCCGACCATCGACTCGTGATCCACGATGCAGCCGGTATTGAGGATGACGGAATCTCCCACCTGGCAATGGGCGCAGACCAGGGCACCGGCGGCGATGACGGTGTTGGTCCCGAGCGTGACGTTCCGGGCAAGGTTGGCGGACGGGTGGATGGCATTGACGAGCGTCAGTCCGAGCCGTTCGATCTGATCGGCGAAGTTGCGCCGGACGCCGTTGTCGCCGATGGCCACGATCGCGCCATGGACGTCGAGTTCGTCTCGCAGTTTAGGGAGGATCGAGGGGTCGCCGTGGATGAGCTGCCCGTCCACGCGTCGACCGGTGACATCGGGATCGGAATCCACGAACCCGATGACGTCGTGCTGCCCCGCCCGCAGCAGGATGTCGAGCACCACGCGTCCGTGCCCGCCCGCGCCTACAATGACACACTTCATCGGCGTATGGCCTCACGCAAGGACGGGGTTGCCGCATCCGGAACGCTCGCAACGGGCCTCTGATCCACTCCTGCGGGAATCCCCGCGCGACAACCGTACCTTTCCTTATCGGACGGGCTGATGGTCGACTGAACCGTATTCTGGCGGACGGCGTAAATGGGGCAGGGGGTGTCTGGTTCGCGCGTCGGGCATGGGCCGACAGCGGGGCACCGGGTTCGGAGCGGGGACGCGGCCGGCCTGATTGACGGCATCGGCACAGGGGATTATGCTTGAGCTTGATCTGCGGATCGGTCGCCGTTAAGTCTTTTCAGTCAGGGTAATTAGCGCATGTCTACACGGGTCGCGGCGGCATGGTCGCCGCTGGTAAGTCCGCCGTTTTTGATCTGCCTGGTCCTACTTGGCGCCGCGGCGATTCTGTCGGGTCCGATGGCACAGCGGTGGCGGAAAGTGTTCATCAAAGAACCGATCCAGTGTCGCAAGCCGCTGGACGAGATGCGGCGGAACGCGTTCGGTCCGTACGGTGTGATCAACGACGATCGGTTGCAAGCGTCAATCGTGCAGGCCCTGGGCACGGAGAAGTACATCAGTTGGGTCCTCAAGGACACCCGCCGGGAGGAGACCGATCCGCGTTATCTCGTCCATTTGACCGTCACGTATTACACCGGCGGCCACAACCTCGTACCGCACACCCCGGACGTCTGCATGGTGGCGTCGGGGTACAAGCTCACGAAGGCCAGCAACGAGACGGTGCACATCAGCGCGCTGGGGCCCGCGGGGGCGGCCATCCCGGTCCGCGTGTGCACGTTCATGAAATCGGAAGTCTACGATCGATCCACGCCGACGGTGGTGTACATGTTCCACTGCAACGGTGATTTTGTGTGCACGCGTACCGCCGTACGGATCCGTACCACGAATCCGTCCGACCGGTACGCGTATTTCAGCAAGGTGGAATTGAGCTTCAGTGATTCCACGCGGATGCAGACGCCGACTCGACACGCGGCGCTGACCGCCGCACAGGAGTTCTGCGAGTATCTCCTGCCGGTGTTAGTCGACGAACACTGGCCGGATTGGCACGCCGTCGACGCGGAAGGGGACACGGCGGGCGGCGAGCCGGCCGGCACCGCGCCAGCCTAGGACGGTGGGCGCGGCCAGCGGGCGGGCCAGTTCCTCCCGATCTGAGAACCGATGGACCCTACTCTGGACCCACAGCCATGGCTAAAAGGAAACGACTCAACAAGAACCTGATCGTCGGACTGACTGCCTTCGCGTTCGTCGTGATGACGAGCGGGGGCGTGTTGCTCGTATCCGGGCTGAGCGAAAGCAATCCGGAGCGTTTCGCCGAGTTGGGTGAGGAAGCGTTTGCCAAGGGAAACTGGGACGCGGCGCGGAGCTTCTACGCGCGGGCGTACACCATCGCGAAGGATTCCGCCTATCTGGTTCCCATCGGCGACGCCTACATGGCGGAAGGTGACGAGCAGCGCGCCGTGACGACGTGGCGTCGAGCGGTGGCCGACCGCAGCGATCTCACCGATGCCTACAGCAAACTGCTGTCCGTTCAGCTCGAGCACTCTCGCCTGTTCGGTCTGGACCCGAGTCGCTGGCTCCAGGTCAAGCGCGATGCGGAGGGGCTGCTGGAGGCGGCGGAGACCGCGGCGTCGAGCGCGGAGGGAGGCGAAGCGACGGACGCCACCGACACGACGACGGGCCTCTTCGCGCTGGGGGTGTCCATGGTCGAGTTGGCCCGTCAGCAGCAGCAGGAAGGCAATCAGGAGGAGGGGTACGCGAAGATCCGGGAGTCGATCGCCCAGAAACCCGCGGAGGTGGACTTCTCGGTGCGACTGGCGAACTATCTGGCCGAGGACGGCAAGATCGAAGAGGCGGGGGAATTGTACCGTCAGCTCGTCGCGGCGAATGACGGGACGGGGATGGCCCCGGTAGATGCGCGGATCGAGTACGCGCGTTTCCTCGCCGGTTACGAGGACGACCTCGAGGACGCCCGGGAGGTGCTGAACGACGCGAAGGACGCGGCCGGCGACGATAAGCAGGCGTTGGGCAAGGCCCTGACGGCGCTGGCTCGAGCCGCGTTGATTGATTGGGACAACTCGCGCCGCGACCCGGCGATCGAGGAGAACACCGCGGCCGTCGAAGAGGCCCGGCGCCATTTGGAAGCCGCCGTGGTGGCTGATCCGGACGGGTTCGAGCAATACCTGGCGTTGAGCAATCTATACCGCCGGCTGGACAAGCTGCCGGAAGCGATCCAGGTGTGCGAAGCCCGGCTTGAGCGTCCGATCGTACGGGAAGGGTCTCAGCAGTACATCGACAAGTCGTATCGTTTCTCGCTCCTGCTGCGGGCCGCGGAGTTGTTCATCGAGCGCGCGGTCGATCAAGAGCCCGGGTCGTTGGAGCGGCAGGAGACGCTCATGAAGGCGCTGGAGTTGGTCAACGAGGCGGAGGCCGAGAACCAGGAGACGGCGGCCACCGTGGAGATCGAGTCCCGGATTCGCATGGCCGAGGGCAAGATCCAGGAAGCCAAGCGGTTGTGCGAGCAGGCGGACGAGGCGCATACCGACCGCTACAACAGGACGCAAGCGCGAAAGGACCTGTTGCGGTCGCTCCCCAACAAGCTGCGCCTGGCCCGGCTCTACATGGACGACAAGGATTGGGGCGCCGCCAAAAAAATGTTGGACGTCATCGTGGAGCCCGGCGTGGAGACGGTGGTCCCGGCCGACTTCTGGGTCACGTACGCGCGCATCCTGTTCGAACTCCAGGAACTCCAGAAGGCGCTGGGGGCGGCTGACCGGGCGTTGCAGCGGGACACGGAGAATCTGCAGGCGATGCTGATCAAAGCCCAGGCGCTGTCGCAACTCGACCGCGAGGACGAGGCCCGGCAATTGTACGCCCGCCTCGCCGAGTTGGGCGGCGAGGACGTCAAACGGCAGGTCGAGGCCCGGCAGTTCGGCGCCCAGGTGCTGAAGCTGCTCGAAGCCGAGCAGTACGAGGAGGCGGCCGCGAGGCTGCTCGAGAAGCTGAAGGACGATCCGGGGAACGAGAAGTACGCCGTCCAGGCCGCTCATCTCCTCTACACCCGCCTGGACCGCAAGGCGGAGGCGACAGCGGTTCTAAAACGGGCGTTGGAGACCCGGCCGGACTCGCTGCTCATCCGGAATCTCCTGGTCCGCTTGGACGAGTCGATACCGAAGGAAGAACAGGACCGGATCATCGAGGAGCAGACGGTGGCCCGGATGGAGAGCATAGAAGATGAGTACGAGCGGGCGCTGGCCCTCGCCCGGTACTACCGCGTTCGCGCCGAGCAGTCGGACAAGGAACAGCCGGCGCGGGAGGCGGACGCGCGCCAGGCGATGACCTACCTGGCGCAAGCGCGGGAGTTGCTGCTGAACAAAACCACGCCGGCCACGCGGACGGCGTTGCCTGACACGCTGGAAGACATCCTCAGCGAGCACCTGGGCCTCGCCACGCTCATCGAGGACTACGCCGCCGCCGGCGACGTGGTGGACGCGGCCATTCGAGACAATGCCGACCACGCCGACGGCCTGACGTTCGACGGGCGGCTCCGCCTGAAGAAAGGTGAAGCGTTGCGCCGGGAGAACAAACAGGAGGAAGCGGCGGCGCTGTTCGAGCAGGCGTCCCAGGCGTTCGCGGCCGCGCTGAACAAGCAGCCCACCAACTCGGCCACGCTCCTGTACTACGGTCAGACGTGCCTTCATCTCAAGCGGTTGTCGGAAGCGCAGGCCGCGTTCGAGCAGGCGGCGGACGTCAACCCGCGTGATGGTCGGGCGTGGAAGGGGCTGGCGGTTCTCGCACGGGCCCAAGGTGACGAGGCGCATTTCCTGGAGTACGTGGCCGAGTGCCGGGATCTGATTCCGAACGACCCCGCGGTGCGCCACTGGATATTGCTGCTGGACGAGCAGGAGAATCCGACGGAAGGCATCGCCCGCCGGGAGGAGCGTCGCGAGCAGGCACCGGCCGACCTGGAGAACCTGACGCGGCTGGCCGCCCTGTATGCCAAGACGGACCAGAACGCCAAGGCGGAAGCGTGTTACGCCGAGGCGCTGGCCCACGAGAATGCCGGGCCGGGCGTGTACGTTTCGGCTGCCGCCTTCTACGGAAGCACGGAACGCGTCGACCGCGGTCGGGAAATCCTGCAGCAACTGGTGGCGTCGTCGGAGGACTTGCCCACCAAGGCCAACAACCAACTGCTGATCGGCGACTACTACGCCAGTCTGGGTCAGCGGCGGAACGCCGACACCGCGATGCTGGCGGCGGCCGACATCCGGGCGACACAGGTCGTCTGCGTCCGCCTGGGTGAGTACTTCTTCCAGACGGGGCGGCTGGAGAAAGCGGAGGACTGGCTGGAGAAGGCGCTCCAATTGGCGGAGTCGTCCGGATCCCCCCAGGCCGCCCATATTCACCGGATGATCATCCAGGAGCGCCTGGCACGGCGGGACCCGGCAGGGGCGCAGGAGCGGTACGACATCTACATTGAGAAGTACCCCAACGACGTCGCCGGTCTCCGCTTGCGGGCCGAGTTGGAACTGCGGTCGGGACGCGTGCGTCAGGCGATCGAGACGCTGGGGATGTACCTGGAGAAGCGGCCGGACGATTCGCGGGCCCTCTATCGCCGCGCCCAGTTGTTCGGGAACCTGAGTCAATGGGAGCGTGCTTGTCAGGACCTCGAGGAGTTGCGGGGCACCCACCCCACCGCGGAGAACTTCCGCGGGCGAATGCTGCTGGCCCGCGGGTACGCTTTGACGGGGCGGCCGGAAACGGCCGAGACCGAATTGCGGAATGTCCTCGAACAGTACCCGCACGCCACAAACGTGGCACAGGAGCTGCTGCAGTTCCTGGAACAGCACGACAAGCTGGCCGAGGCGGAGACGCTGGTGACGCAGGAGTTGGCGATCGATCCCGACGATCCGTACTGGCTGGTGCGGGGCGGGCGGCTGGCCCTGCAACTGGATGATCCGGACAAGGCCATTCACATGTTGAAGCAGGCGGTGGACGTCTCGAAGTTCCGTCCCGCCAACGTGACCGAACTCCTGAAGGCCTACCTGCAAACCAATCGCACCACGGAAGGGATATCGTTTTACGACACGGTTCCGTCCGAGCGGCGCACGCCTGACGTCATGTCGAAGTACGCCCTGCTGCTGTGCGCTCGAGGCCAGGCGGGAGACGAGGAAACAGCGGTCCGGGCTTTCTGCCTGGCCATCGACCTCGCCGGCGACGACGCGTCGTCTCACCTGCCGGCGGTGGCGGCCGACGTCAACTCCGGACTGGGACAACGCGCCATCGAGTTGCTCAGCGGCGCCATGGGCGACGACCGTCTGGAGCGCCCGCGGCAGTTCCTCCTGGCGGCGATGCTGACCGGTCATCAACGGCTGCCCGAGGCGATCGACGTCACGCGGGCGCTGCTGGCCAGCGCGGACTCGGAACGGGAGCGTGGCGGACTGCACGTTCAGTTGGGGCAACTGCTGGGGCAGGCCGGTCAGTTGGAACAGGCCTGCGCGGAGTACGAGAAAGCGCTGGAGATTCTGCCGGACAACTTCATCGCGTTGAACAACCTGGCCTACGTGCTCGCCGAGGAAATGGATCAGCCGGCCAAGGCGCTGGTGTACGCGAAGCAGGCCGCCTCGCAGAACCCCCAGCCCGAGACGCTGGACACGTTCGGCTGGGTGCTGGTGAAGCTGGGGCGTTACCAGGATGCGATCAGCGAACTGACGCTGGCCATCCAGCGGGACCCGTACTTCGTGGCGGCTCGCGCCCACCTCGGCGAAGCGTTCCGGCTCACGGATGAGTTCGACACGGCGGTCGACACGCTGGAGTTGGCCAAGCGGGTCATCGCGGCCGAGCCGTCGCCCCGGAACCGCGAGTACCAGGAGTTGGTGGAGACCGCCTTGACCAAGGCCCGCAATCGTGACAGCGCGCCGTGATCGGCGTCCCGGATACGGCGAGCGTATGTTGATCCCGTGTGTCCGCGTGCGTGACGACCGCCATCGCCCATGACCTGGGTGCTACTGTGCCTGCTGATTGTCTGCTCGGCCATCGTGTCCGGCTCGGAGACGGCGCTGTTCGGTCTCTCGCGGCACGATCTGCACGCGTACCGGTCGTCCCCCCGCCGCCTGCGTCGCGCGGCGGCGTCCCTGGCGCGTCGTCCCCGCCGTCTGCTGCTCACGCTGCTGATCACCAACACGGCGGTGAACGTCGCGATCTTCGCGGTCGCGTTCGTGACGGCGGAACGTCTGGGCCCGGCGCATCCGATTCTCGCATCGCTGTCCGGCGTTGGCGGGCTGGTGGCGGTCATCGTGTTCGGCGAGGTCGTCCCCAAGTCGGTGGCCCTGACCCACGCCCGAACGATCGCCCCGCTGGTCACGCCGATTGTGCGTTCGTTGCAACTCGCGTTGGCGCCCATCCTGTGGGTGTTGGCGGTGCTCCTGGTGGAACCCGCGACCCGCGTCCTGATGCCGGCGGCGGGCGGTGAAGATTCGATATCGACCGACGAGCTTCGCTCACTCATCGGGGGTTCATCGAGGCAGGCCGTCTTCAGCTCGACCGAGAACGACATGCTGCAGGCGGTCGTCGGGCTGTCCGACGTCAGCGTGCGGTCGGTGATGGTGCCGCGAGTCGACATCGCCGCCGCCAGCATCACCGACAGCCCGGACGTCATTCGCGCCCGGCTGGCCGAATCCCGGAAGACCAAGCTCCCGGTGTACGACCGGGACCTCGACGACGTACAGGGGCTTCTGTACGCGCGCGACTTTCATCTGCAACCCGACCAGCCCATCACCCGGCTGCTGCGCCCGATCAACTTCGTCCCCGAGCAAGCCAACCTGATCCAGGTCATTCGCCACATGCGGGAGACGAATACGCAGTTGGCCCTGGTGGTGGACGAGTACGGCGGCGTGGCCGGTCTCGTCAGCCTCGAAGACGTGCTGGAGGTCATCGTCGGCGATCTGCCGGGCGGCGACCATCTGGACGCGCCGCTCGCCGAGGTGATCGACGAAAACACGTACCGGCTGTCGGGCCGAGCCAGCGTGCAGGAATGGGCTTCCCTGTTCGCGATGACGCCCGCCGAAACGCAGGTGGTCACGCTCGGCGGGTTGATCACCGCCCGGCTGGGCCGGATCCCGCGAATCGGAGACACGATCCGCACGGGCAATCTCACGCTAACGGTGGAGTCGATGCAGGGTCGCCGCGTGGCATTCGTGGTGCTCCAGCGGGCGGGCCGGTCGTCGGGCGGGGCGACGAGGGGGGATGCCTGATGGACGTTACCTGGTTGCTGTACTCGCTCGCCGCGTTGTTGATGCTGCTGGCCAGCGGGTTCTTCTCCGGGTCGGAAACGGGGATCTACTGCGTCAACCGGCTTCGGCTCCATCTGCGTCAGGACCGGCGGGACCGCGACGCCCGTCGCCTCGCCCACTTCCTGGCCGACGAGCAGGCGGCCCTGCTGGTCACTCTCATCGGCACCAACGTCGCCAACTACGCCTTGACGGCCGTGCTCACGATGTTCATCGGCGTGGAGTTATGCGTGAGTGACCGCAACACCGAGCTTTATACCACGCTGATCCTGACACCGATCGTGTTTGCCTTCGGCGAGGTGGTTCCCAAAAACGTGTTCCGGGTTGCCGCGGATCGCCTGATGTACCCGGCCTCGCGGTTGCTGAATCCCCTGCGCGTCGTCCTCCTGCCGGGGATCTGGGTGAT
>CAZBUJ010000074.1:0-28085 GCA_964495075.1 uncultured Phycisphaeraceae bacterium | reverse complement strand
GTGTTCATGATATGCAGCTTCTCCACGTCGGCCATGCTCAGGCCGGCGAGGCTCGGCAGCCCCACCGGCACGATGTCTGTCGTGCCCCGCAGCGTCTCCGGCAGATCGCTCACTTCGAGTGTCGGCTTCTCCGCCTCCAGGACCATGAGTTCCACGGCGTTGCGCAGCTCGCGGACGTTGCCCGGCCAGCTGTACTGCGTGAGCTTGCGCATGACCTCCGGAGCCACGCCTTCGACCGACGTCTCGTTCTCCTGGTTGGCCTTCTTGATGAAGTGGTGGACGAGCAACGGTATATCTTCCCGCCGTTCGCGCAGCGGTGGGATCCGGATCGCCCCCTGGGCGTACAGGCGGTAGAGCAAATCGTCGCGGAACTTGCCCTCCTTCACGAGTTCCGGAAGATCGCGATGGGTGGCCGCCACGTACCGCACGTCCACGAACCGCGGCTCGTTACTGCCGACGGGAAGCACTTCCCCGATATCCAGCGTACGGAGGAGCTTGGCCTGCATCCGCAACGGCATGTCGCCGATCTCGTCCAGGAACATCGTCCCGCCGTCGGCCGCCTCCAGCAGCCCCTTCCGGTCGCCGACCGCGCCCGTGAACGATCCCTTCACGTGCCCGAACAGTTCGCTTTCCAGCAGCGTCTCGCTCAGGGCGGCACAGTTGATCACCTTGAACGGCTTGCCCGCCCGCGGCGAGTTGTTGTGGATGGCGTGGGCGACCAGCTCCTTGCCCGTGCCCGACTCCCCGATGATCAGGACCACCGCTTTGCTCCGGGCGAGCTTGCGGACCCGCTTGATGGCGTTGGCCAGCCCGGCGCTGGACCCCAGGATCCCTTCAAAGCTGAACGCCTTCTCGACCTGCTCCTCGAGTTCCCGCTTCTCCCGCGAGGTCAAGGCCTGCCGGGCCGCCCGGCTGACCTTCTCGCGGATGGAGTCCATGTCGATCGGCTTGATGATGTAGTCGTAGGCCCGGTACTCGCTGTCACGGCTGAGGGCGTCGCGGGCCAGTCTCTCGCTGCCGTAGGCGGTGATCAGGATGACCTCCGTGTCCGGCGACAGTCGCTTGACCGTCCGCAGGACGTCCATGCCGTCGACGTCGCCACCCAGTTGATAGTCCGTGATGACCACGTCCGGGGGCCGCTGCTTGATGCTCTCGATGGCGTCGTCCCCGGTCTCCACCACGCGACAGGCGTGCCCCGCGCGCTGCAGCCCCTCCGCGATGGCTTCGCCGTGCGCCTGCTCGTCGTCGACAATCAGCACAAATGCCCGGTCGTCCATAGTCCATGGCCTGGGGAAACGGAATGAAACCGCGATACCGTCGCAGTACGGGCAGGCTACCGCATCGCGCTCAACGCGCCAAGTTCCCCTTCGGGCCACCGGGCCGACCAGCCGCCGCGCCGGCCGGGTCTCGACGCACCGTCCTGTCCACTGTGCCGATAATCCGGTCCATTTCAACCGGCTGGAGCATCGCACACCGGTCCGCTTTGCCGCTTGGGCGACGGTCGCACGGTCCGGCTAGAATCGAATGAACGTCACGATAGCCGTCGCGCGGTCGGTCCCGTTGCCACCAACGGTTGTAGGGGACGCGGCGAATCCCGTATACTGGCACAAGGAAAGGAGTCTCCAACGATGACGCGCTGGGCAACGGTGCAGGGTTTGCGATTCACGGGTTCGGATTCCAGTACGCGATGGGCGGCGACAGCCTGCGGACTCACTCTCCTGATCGCGGCAACGGCGGCCGCGTCGACGACTCCGACCGCCACCCCCCCGCTGATGGAGGTTCGCTACACGGCCACGTTTTCCGCCGGTGATCTGACGTTTACGCAGCGCCACGGCTACGACGTGGTCCGGCTGGCCGACTTCGGGCAACTGACGGACGTTGGGCGTCCCGCGCTACCCGTGCAGACGGTGCGCGTCGCCGTGCCGGCCGGCATGGCCGTCAGCGGCGTGCGACTGGGCCGCGTACAGACGACCGACCTGCCGGGCCGCTACACGGTCTACCCCGCCCAGCCGTCGCGGCCGTGTTCCGGGCCGAACCCGAACGACTTCATCGGTCCGGACGCCGCCGTCTACTCCGTCGCCGCGGCCTACCCCGCCACGCCGGTCACCTTCGGGCACCAGACCGACCTGGTCGGTCAGTCGATGGCGGTCATCGAGATCTGCCCGCTGGAGTACATGCCGGCCGAGGGGCGTCTCCGACTGCACACGGAGATGGAGATCGTCATCGACGGCACGGACGGCCACACGTGTCGCGACTATCTGCCGGAACACGCTTCGCCGCGGACCCGCGACGCGTATGCCCGATCGCTTCGAGACATGGTCGTCAACCCGGACGCGGTGTCGGTCATGGCTTCGCCCCGCCCGGGCCTGCGGTCGCGCGGCGTGGACCCCGGCACGTACGATTACGTCATCATCACCCAGGGGATCTGGGCGGACGCATTCCAGCCGCTCGCCGATTGGAAGACGCGCAAGGGCGTGCCGGCCACCATCGTCACCAAGGACTGGATCTACTTCAGCGGCGGGTACAGCGGCGACGAGGACGAGCGGATTCGCGCCTTCGTCCAGGACGCCCACGACACGTGGGGCGCGACGTACTTCCTGCTCGGCGGCGACACCAACGTCATCCCGGCCAACGTGCGCACGATGCAGGTCACCGGCCACGACCCGGACGACATACCGAATGATACCTACTACGCCGACTACGACGATGACTGGACCTGCGAGGTCCACGTCGGACGGGCACCGGCCCGGACGGAAGCGCAGGTCACGACGTTCGTGAACAAGACGCTCACCTACGAAACGGACCCGCCGATGAGCAACTACGCCCGCACGGCGGCCTTCTTCGGATTCGACCTGTACGGGGCAGGGAGCGACGAGGGGCGCGACTGCAAGCGGTCCATCCAGGAGACCTACCTCCCGGAGACGTGGACCTACCGACGCGAGTACGACAGCGAATCGGGCGATCACCTCGACGACGTCATCGAATACCTGAACCAGGGCAACAACCTGGTCAACCACATCGATCATTCCAGCACACATTCGATGGGGGCCGGCTCGATCAACCACGGGGATTCCCTCTACAACGACGACATGGCCGGCCTCAGCAACGGCGATTATCAGAGCATTCTCTACTCTATCGGCTGCTGGGCGTGCGACTTCGACGCCGGAACGTGCATCGCCGAGGCATTCGTCCGCAACAGCGGTGGCGGCGGGATCGCCTTCATCGGGAACTCCCGCTACGGGTGGTACTCGCCCGGCACCAGTGACTACGCCTCGCTGCGGTACGACCGCCGCTTCTTCCGGTCGCTGTTCGAACAGGACCACTTCCGGTTAGGGGACTGCTTCACGGACCACAAACACGACGCGTACCAGTCGAACTCCACGTACCGGTACATCTTCGTCGAGCTGACCTTGCTCGGTGATCCCGAACTGGCGATCTGGACGCAGAATCCGCACGCGCTGGAGGTTTCGCACGACGCGGAAGTCGCTACCAGTCAATTCACCACGTTCCCCGTCACCGTGTACCGGACCGGCCTGCCACTCCAGGACGCCACGGTGTGCTTGTGGAAGGAGGGGGACGTCTACGCGACGTCGCAGACCGACTACACCGGCGTGGCGACGTTTGCGATCACGCCGGCGGGGGTCGGCGTGATGTACGTCACCGCCGTCGCCCGCAACAGCGTGCCGTACCTGGGGTCGGTTCAGGTCGAAGGCGAGACCTGCAGCGACGGGATTCAGAACCAGGGAGAGGACCGCATCGATTGCGGCGGGCCGTGCCCGCCGTGCGAGTGCATCTCGGACGCAACATGCGACGACGGATTGTTCTGCACCGGCGCCGAGGCCTGCGACGACTACGGGAACTGCCAGACCAGTCCGGCGGTCGACTGCGATGACCTGATCAGTTGCACCGACGACGCCTGTAACGAGGAAACCGACCGGTGCGACAACATCCCCAATCACGGGTTCTGTGACGACGGACAGTACTGCAACGGAGCCGAGGTCTGCAATCCGGACGTCGGGTGCGAGGCGGGCGAGCCCGTCGACTGCGATGACGGCATCGAGTGCACCGTCGACCTCTGCTATGAGCCGACGCAATCGTGCTTGAGGATCGCCGACGACACGGCCTGCGACGACGGGCAATTCTGCACCGGGACGGAGTCTTGCGATCCCGAATTCGGCTGCCTGTCCAGCGGCGATCCGTGCTCGGCCGACGCCTGGTGCAACGAGGATTCGGACACCTGCGACCCGTACGGCGACGAGGACGCGGACGGTGACGTGGACCTCGCCGATTTCGCCCGCTTCCAGAGCTGCTTCGGGCAATCCGCCCCCGGCCCGTGCAGCCCGGCCGACATGACCGGCGACGCGGCGGTCGACTTCGACGATCTGGCCCTGTTCATCGCCGCACTCGAAGCCAGCGGCCCCCTGTAGAAGATCCCAGCCCCCTCGTATGCCGCTCCCCACCCCCTTCGCGCAATGCGTCACGAAATCGGTCGTTTGAAATCGTTATGGGACGTACCCTACAATGTCACAATCGGGGCACCACGCCGGCGCGCCGGGCATCGGCGGGGTTGAGGCGGGGCAGGACCAAACGAGGCGCGAGCGGACGGAATGTTGTACGATGGGATGGCACGGGATGGGATGGGATGGCACGGGATGGGTCACACTGCCGTATTACCGGGTTCGTGGCCAATCGTCGAAGCACGGCCGGCGCGCCGCCGGGCGGGGCCTCGGGCTATTCCCGTCGCCGGTGACTCCATCCACTTGGCGGTGATTCGTGCAGAGATCGTAACTACGTCGGGAGACTTTGAATGAGACGTTCCATCGTGCCGACATCGCAAGCCGTGCTTACGGTGCTCGCCCTCGCACAACTGGCCTCGGGGGCCGGCGTGACGGACGGGATGACCACGAACCAGGCCGCCCGGCAGCTCCGCGTCGAGTTCCCGGGTGTCGTCACGCACGAGCGTGGCCATCGCACCACGCGGGTGTTTGGCACGCCTTTCGCGTTCGGTACGACGCCGGACCAGACCGCGGACGAGATCCGTCTCAATTACGCGGCGGTGTTCGGCGTGTCGGCGGACGACTTGGAGCCGGCCGGCGTATTGCGGGACGGCGTGTTCATGCAACCGGTCGTGTACGACCCCGAGACCGACGCGTACACGTTCACCCTGGTCACGTACACACAACATAAAGACGGTATCCCGGTCTACAACGCCGATCTCCGCATCCTCGTGCGTAATGAACCCGACTTTCCCGCCGCGTTGATCGCGTCCTCAACGCGCAACCTCGACGGCTACGCGGCACCCGCCGCGCCGGGCCGTCTCGACGTCGACCGGGCCGTCCAGGCCGGGCTGGCCATCGATCCCGAGCTGTCGCCTCTCGGCCACGCGGAGTCGGTGATCTGGGCCGGGGTGGACGATCAGACGGTGCAGCCGAGGCTCGCCGTGACGTTCGAGGCCGACAACGGGCGCCTTCGGTCCACCGACTACCAGAAGTGGCGAATCGTGGTCGACGCCGTGACCGGCACGATCCTCCACCGCGAGAACCTGGTGCACGACATCGACGTGGGCGGCACGGTGGAGGCGTACGTGTCACCGTATCATCGTGCCAGAGAGTGCGGCGACCCCGTGTTGACCCCACTGCCCCATGCCCGCGTGAGCCTTGGCAGCGACGTGGTCTACACCGAAGAGGACGGAAGCTTCGTCCTGCCGCACGACGGCGTGTCGCCGGTCACCGTCGTCTCGCGACTGCGCGGCCGGTGGTTCGATGTCAACAACATGGCCGGCTCGGACGCCGTGCTGATCGAGACCGTATCACCACCCGGACCCGTTCACTTCGTGCACAACAACAGCTGGTCCGAGCTGACGTCGGCCGAGGTCAACTGCTACCTCGAAGCGCACATTGTGCGTGACTTCGCGCTGGCCGCGAACCCCAGCTACCCCATCATCGGGACGCAGTCCGCGTGGCCCATCAACGTAAACCTCGATGACAACTGCAACGCCTTCTACAACGGCAGTTCGATCAACTTCTTCACCTCCGGCGGCGGGTGCAACAACACCGGCTTCGGCGACGTCGTGCATCACGAGTACGGACACCATCTGGTGAATGTGGGGGGCAGCGGCCAGGGTCAGTACGGCGAGGGCATGGGTGACGTGATGGCCATGCTCATCACCGGCCGCCCGGAAATGGGGACGGGCTTCCGCACGTGCGACAGCGGAATCCGCGACGCGGACAACCGGCTGCAATACCCCTGCGCCAGCGAGATCCACTACTGCGGCCAGCTATTGTCGGGATGCGTCTGGGACACCCGCGAGGCGCTCATGGTAACGGAACCGGAACGCTACGAGGAGATCCTCCGCGCCCTGGCCGTCAACAGCATCCTGCTGCACAGCGGATCGTACATCACCCCGCAAGTTACGATCGACTTCCTCGTGCTCGACGATGACGACGCGGATCTCAGCAACGGCACTCCCCACCGGGAGGAGATCTGCTCCGGCTTCGGCGCCCACAACATGGACTGCCCGGAGTTCAGCCCGATCGCCTTCGAGTTTCCCGATGGCCGACCGCCCTTCGCGCGGGCCGAGATGCCGACGACGTTCCGCGTGAACGTCATCCCGCTCGAAGCGACTCCGATGGCCGGCACCGGCGAGCTGACCTATTCACTCAACGGCGGCTCGGAAACCACGGTGGCCATGGTGCAGACGGCACCGAATCAGTACGAGGCCACGTTGCCGGCCGCGACATGCGGCGGCGAATTCACTTATTACGTCAGCGCCGAGGCCACCGACGGGCGCCGCGTCAATAATCCGGTCGACGCGCCGGCCGAGACTCACGCCGCAGTCGTGGCCACGCACACGATCACCGCGCTCGACGACGATTTCGAAACCGATCAGGAGTGGGAGCCTCGCCAGAACCCCACCCTGACCGACGGGGCGTGGCAGCGCGGCGTTCCCGCGGGCTCCGGCGGGCAAGGCGATCCGATCACCGATTACGACGGCTCCGGCCAGTGTTATGTCACGGGCCTCGCGCGGGGAAGCGACGTTGACGACGGCTACGCCTGGCTGCTCTCCCCGACTCTCGACCTGAGCGGCGGGGACGCGGACGTCGAGTTCGCGCTGTGGTACACCAACTACGCGGGCTCCAGTCCGCAAAACGACTTGCTGAAAATCTACGTGTCGAACAACGACGGCGTCGCGTGGACGGTAGTCGACGTGCTGGGCCCGGAAACGACGTACGGTTGGCGCGCGGTCCGCTTCCGGGTCGGCCACCACGTCACCCCCACCGACCAGGTGCGAGTGCGGATTGAGGCATCCGATCTGGAAGGGGCGTCCACCGTCGAGGCCGCCGTCGACGCGTTTCGCGTCACGGTATTCGACTGCGAACCGGACGGCACGTGCGACGACGGGGCCCGCAACCAGTTTGAAGAGCGCATCGACTGCGGCGGTCCGTGCCCGCCCTGCGAGTGCACGTCGGACGACGCCTGCGATAACGGCATCTTTTGCGACGGCGCGGAAACCTGTGACGACTTCGGCGTCTGCCGGCCGGCCACGGGGCGCGATTGCGACGACGGCCTCGCCTGCACGAGCGACCACTGTGACGAATCGCTCGGCACCTGTGTGCACGAGCCGAACGACTCCGCGTGCGACAACGGCCTGTTCTGCGACGGCGTCGAACGGTGCGATGTGCACGACGGCTGCCTGCCGGGCGACCCGGTCACCTGCAACGACCTGATCAGCTGCACCGCTGACGCGTGCGACGAAGCCAGCGACTCCTGCTCGTACGTCCCCGACGACGCATTCTGCGACGATCAGATCTTCTGCAACGGGGTCGAAGCCTGTGACGCGGAGGTGGGTTGCGTAGCCGGCGAGCCGGTCGAGTGCGACGACGACGTCGCTTGCACGGTGGACCTCTGCTTCGAAA
Source organism: uncultured Phycisphaeraceae bacterium (assembly GCA_964495075.1). Classification (GTDB taxonomy): domain Bacteria; phylum Planctomycetota; class Phycisphaerae; order UBA1845; family UBA1845; genus JAFGJQ01. Next base: position 20,169 of record CAZBUJ010000074.1, on the reverse strand, counting down.
GCGCAGGCGAGTGCCTGTTCATCCCTAGCGACGACCTCTGCGACGACGGGCTGTTCTGCAACGGGGCGGAAACGTGCGACGGTCAGGGCGGCTGCGTGTCGGGCGGCGACCCGTGCCTCGGCCTCGAGGCTACGTGGTGCAACGAGATCGCCGACGCCTGCCAGCCGCTCAGTGACGCCGACTTCAACGGGGACGGGGCCGTGAACCTGGCCGACTACGCCATCCTGCAACAGTGCTTCGGCCGGGCGGCCACCGGCCCCTGCAGCGCCGCTGACCTTACCGGCGACGGGGCCATCGGCGCGGACGACCTCGCCGCGCTCATCATCGCGTTGGAGCAGATCGGCCCGGCGTAGAACGGATCGCCGATCCTGTACACGCGCGTCCGTGCCGGCGCGGCGCTGACGGCTATCGGGTCAGGTCCTGGAGCGTCACGAACAGAAACGCGGCGATGATCAACGCGAGACCGACGACCTGCGTCGCCATCTGCACCTTGATGCTCACCGGAGATCCCTTGATCTTCTCGATGATCAGGAACACCATGTGCCCGCCATCCACGATCGGCAGCGGAAGGAAGTTGATCACCGCAAGGTTGGCGGAGATGATGGCCAGGAAGAACAGCACCTGGGGCAGCCCCGTCTGCGCGATCTGCCCGCCCATCTTTACGATCCCCACCGGGCCGGAGATGTTCTCCACGCCGACGCTGCGGGAGAAGATCATCCGATTCATGACGATATACACCTGAACGATGAAGTAATAAGTCCGCTGGGCGCCGATCCGAAGCGCGTCGATGGGGTTTGATGCCCGCAGGGTGGTCGTCTTCTGCTCGAACCCCAGGTCCACCGCGTAGCTGACGCGCCCGAGCCAGGGATCCACCATGTCCTCCGTGATCGCGACCTCCGCCGTTTGCGAGTCCGACGGAGACTGGAGCGTGTACTCCACCGGGACCGTCCGCCCGGCGTACTTCTTGAGCAGCGCCCGCGTACCCATCCAGTACGTGGCGGCCACGTCCCACGTGATCTCGCGCTCCTCGCCCTGGTAGCTCGTGGGTAGCGTCAACGGCACGTGGTCCTCGCCGTTGATGGACGTGATCCGTGCGTAGCAGGGCAACCCCAACCGCGTCCGAATAGACTCGGGAACCGGGAAGCGGCACGTCTGATCCGCCTTGCCGTCGACCGCGTAGGTGAGCGTGGCGTCGGTGCCGGCCGCGGCGGCCAACGCCTCCACCAACTGCACCCAACGGACCACCCGCTCGCCGTTCACGTGCGTGATGGTGGCGCCGGCGGGGATGCCGCTCAAGGCCGCCGGCGTGGGACGCCCGTCGATCTCCGCCACGATGTTCCCGATCCGCAGGAGGTTGTCCGCCAGAATGCCAAAGGTGGCGCCGATCTGGGGAAGCCCCACGCTGTAATCCAACGTGAGCCGCCGCCACAACGACCGCTTGACCTTCGGACGCACGACCATACGCACTTCCGTGCCGTCGCCCCGCAACACACGGATCGGAATGTCTCGTTCAACGATGTCGTACGCTTCCGATTCGGCGTCGGTGCCACTCCCCCGCGGACGACACGCATCGCGCGTTTCCTGGATGATCTGCTTGGCCGTGGGGTACTCGGCGCGGCCCCACTGGAGTATGGTGTCACCAGGCTCAATGCCGGCCAGCCACGCCCGGCTCCTCGGGTCGACCGAATCGACCCGCGTCAACGGCGCCAGTCCCAGCACATCGATCGAACCGGGATCGTCGCGGTCGCTCGGAAGAATGGCGATCCGGGACGGGATGTTCAGTTCCACCAGCTTCGTGGGCGCCGATTCGTCGTGCGGGACGGTCGACCGTTCCACGACGATCTTCGCCTCCGCGGACGGGTTGAACATCATGCGATAGACCATCGAATTGGCGTTCTCGTCATTGACGGGTTCGCCGTTGATGGAAACCACCTTGTCGTCCACTTGCGGTGCGTCCGGCAGGTTGGGGTCGAACTCGGGACCGAGGGCAACGATCCGCCGCGTGTTGGCCGGGGCGATGCCCACCTGCTGAACACCTTTGTCCGGCGTGTTGATCGGAATGAGGTCCAGCGTGCGCAGTTCGCCGTCGCGCTCGATCCTGAACGGCAAATCATCCAGGGGCGGAGCCAGGGCGATCGCCATCATGAGTTCGTTGAACTCGGTCGTCTCCTGGTCCCCGACCGCCACGATCCTGTCGCCGTTGCGAATGCCCGCCAGGTCCGCCGGCCGGTCCGGAATGACGTATCCCACCTCCGTCACCAGCCGGCCCGGCAGCCCGATCATGAACACGATCGCGAACAGCACGGCGGCGAACAGCACGTTCATGATCACCCCCGCCGAGATCACCGCCATTCGCTGCCCGACCGTCTTGTTCGAGAACGAGCGCGGGTCGTCCTTCAGGGCGATCTCCCCGGATTTGTCGATCTCGAAGTCCTCCTGCCCCATCATCTTGACGTATCCGCCCAGGGGAAGCAGGTTCAGCGAGTACCGCGTCTCGCCCCGCGTGAAGCCCCACACCTCACGGAAGAAGCCGATCGCGAACTTCTCCACGCGAACCCCGCACCACTTGGCCACCACGAAGTGACCCAGCTCGTGCACGAAGATCACCGCCGAGAACCCGATGAAGATCAGCAGGTAGGGCCAGATCGCCCCCAGCACCCCCACGATGCCGGTGATGGCCAGGCCGCTCGGGACCAACTGCGCCAGTTCTGTCAGCATGTCGTACATTCAGCAACCTCGTTTCGCGCCCAGCGATCCGCGGCCAGCAGATCGTCCAGCGAGGGGTTGTCTTTCCATTCGTGGCGTCGCAGCGCCTGCTCGGTAACCTCCACAATCTCCGGGAACCGGATCTCGCCCGCCCGGAATGCCGCGACGGCGGCTTCGTTGGCCGCGTTCAACACGGCCCCCGCCGTCCCGCCCCGCCGGGCCGTCTCGTGCCCCAACCGCAGGGCGGGGAACCGCTGCGGATCCGGCGGCTCGAAATGCAACCGACCGTGCGCCAGAAGGTCCAACGCGTGCGATGGACACGCCACCCGGTTCGGGTACGTCAGAGCATACTGGATCGGCGTCCGCATGTCCGGCGAACCGAGCTGCGCGATCACCGACCCGTCGCAATACTCGACCAGCGAGTGAACCACCGACTCCGGGTGAACCAGCACGTCGATCCGCTCCGACGGCATGTCGAACAGCCAGCGGGCCTCGATAATCTCCAGGGCCTTGTTCATCATGGTCGCCGAATCGATCGTGATTTTCGGACCCATGTCCCACGTCGGATGGTTCAAGGCATCCTCCAACGTGGCCGACGCGATACGCTCGCCATCCCAGGTCCGAAATGGCCCGCCCGACGCCGTCAGGTATATCTTGCGGACCTCATGATGCCGACCGGCTTGCAACGCCTGGAAAACAGCGGAGTGCTCACTATCGATCGGCAACAACGCCGCTCCGGTTCGCTTGGCCAGCGGGGCAATCAGGCCGCCGGCCACCACCAGCGTCTCCTTGTTCGCCAGGGCAACCCGCCGGCCCTGCTCCACCGCTCGCAGCGTGGCCGGCAGCCCGGCCGCACCCACCACCGCCGACACCACGCAGTCGCAGTCCACCGCCTCGACCAGCTCGACCAACGCGTCGGGGCCGGCGAATACGCGGGTTTGCCCGCCAAGGGCCGTTTCCAGCGCGTCCGCGTTCACCGCGTCGGAGATCGCGACCGCTTCCGGCCGCCAGAAGCGAGCCTGTTGCGCCAGGGCCTTCCACTGCGAACCGGCCGCCAGCCCGACCACGACGTACCGATCCCCCAGCCCGGCCAGCACTTCGAGCGTGTTTTGACCGATGGATCCGGTGGAACCGAGCAGTATGACGCGTTGACTCATCTCTAAGTGGCTATTTTGGGCTGCCTTCCGAACGATCCCCACCAAGACTGGCATATGATAGGGAGACCGTGGAGGCGAGACAAGCCGCTGCGCCAGGTCCAAATTGCCCGGGTTGTCAACGGGACCTATAATCGACCTACAGGGCGATGGGTGCTGCGACGATGAATTCCATCGAATCCATGACCCGGGAAACGATTATGACGGGCCGCGTGTTCACGGTTGAACGGCGTCGCTACGCCCGCGACGGCGCCCCGCCCCTCGTGCGCGAGGTCGTCGTGCACCCCGGGGCCGTCACCGTGCTCCCCGTCCAGGCGGACGGATCGATCGTCATGATCCACAACTTCCGACACGCGGTGGAACAGGAACTACTCGAACTGCCGGCCGGCACCCTGGAGCCCGGCGAGAGCCCCGCCGACTGTGCCGTCCGGGAGCTGGAAGAGGAGACCGGGTACGCCGCCGGCCGCGTCGAACCCCTCTGCGAGTTCTTTACCACTCCCGGCATCACCGACGAGCGCATGCTCGCCTACCTGGCCACCGATCTCACCGCCCGGCAGCAGCGCCTCGACGACGGGGAGAAGATCCGGGTCGAGGTCATGGACCGGGACCGCGTGCGAGGCATGCTCGCGGCCGGTGACATCCGTGACGGCAAGACCATCGCCATCCTGAGCATTTATTTCCTGCGAGAGGAGGCCGGGACCACAAAATGAGCTGGCAGGATCGCGAATACGCAAGAGAGCCGAGAGGCGGCCATTGGCGGGTCGGTCCGGTCCGCCCCGGGGGGCGTACGTATGACATCGTGACGATCGTGATTGCCATCAACGTGGTGATCTATCTGCTGTGCCTGTTGACCACCCCGCGATCGCCGATGGGGATCCTGGGCAGCCCCCTGTTCCAATTCGGTGCCATGCAGGCAAAACTCGTCCTGCGGGGCCAGGTGTGGCGCCTCATCACGTCCGACTACCTCCACTGGAACACCGTCCACATCGTGCTGAACATGCTCGGTCTGTATTTCTTCGGCCGTCCCCTGTTGCGGATCTGGGGGACCACGAAGTTTTTCGTCTTCTACACGGTGGCCGGTGTGGTGGCGAGCCTGTTCTACCTGGCCCTGGCGATGGGTGGCGTGTTGTCGCCCCGCGGCATCGCCGCCGGCGCCTCGGGTTGTGTGCTCGGGCTCCTGGGGGCCGCCGCCGTGATGTTCCCCCACGCGGAAGTGCTGGTCTACTTCGTTTTGCCGGTCAGGATTCGGACGGCGGCGATCGTGATCGGCCTGGGCTATGCGTGGAACGTGTACAACAGCGGACCCAACGCCGGCGGTGACGCGTGCCACATCGCCGGACTCGTGTTCGGCGCCTGGTACGCCTGGCGCGGCGACGCGTGGTGGATGCGGTCCTCGTTGCGCCGCATGCTGACCGGCGACACGTCGGCCCGGTTCGGCCGGGGGCGGTCAACGACCCGGGCGCCCAACCCGGGCGCATGGGACCGGAAGATGCAGCGGCGGACGGTGGACGCCGCAGAAGTGGATCGCATTCTGAAGAAGGTGCATGACGGGGGGATTCACACGCTCACGCAGCAGGAGAAGGACACCCTGACCGCCGCGTCGGACGAGCAGCGGCAGCAGGATCTCCGTGCCCGGCGCGGGTGGTAGCAAGGGAGCAGAGCGGTTCCCATGGGGCGATCGCTTGACAATCCGATTAACTGGTCGTTCGGCATCGGGCGTCTGTTCGGTATCGGCATCCGCATCCACATCCTGTTCGTCCTCGGCGCCCTGTACGTGATTGCGGTTGCGTTCCGGGACAACGCCGCCCTGAGCGGCGTGGCCGAGACTATTCTCACCATCGGCCTGCTGTTCCTGATCGTGCTCTGCCACGAGTTCGGACACTGCTTCGGCTCGCGGGGCACCGGTGGCAGCGCGGATGAGATCCTGATGTGGCCGCTGGGCGGCCTGGCCACGGTCGCCCCACCCCACGTACCGCGGGCCCACCTGATCACCGCCCTGGCCGGTCCCGCCGTGAACGTGGCGTTCTGCGTGCTCGCCGCAACGGCGTTGATCCTGTTGACCGGCAGTCTGAAGTCCGTGCCGTGGAACCCGTTCAACCCGTTCATGCCGCTGTCGGGGGCGTACTTCGGGCCGTGGACGATCGAGCGCTGGCTCGTCATCTTCTACACGTTGAACTCGATAATACTCTTCTTCAATCTCGCGCCCGTGTATCCGCTGGACGGCGGCCGCGTACTCCAGGCGTTGCTGTGGCCTTTCAACGGCTTTCATCAGTCGATGATGTTGGCCAGCGGCATCGGCATGGTAGGCGCGATCGGGTTCGCCGTGTTGGGCTTGTTCACCGGTGCGATGATGTTGTTTTTCATCGCGGTGTTCGGCTACTTCACCTGCTGGCAGCAGCGCCAGCAGGTGAAGATGGGCGTGCTCGAATCGGGCGGCGAGTTCGGGTACGACTTCTCGCAGGGCTACACGTCACTGGATCGCTCGTCGGACCACCCGGAGCGACGCCCGTCGTTCCTGGCCCGGCGTCGGGCCCGCAAGGCGGAGGAGCGCGGCCGCCGGAAGGCGGCCCGAATCGAGGAGGAGCGTCGCCAGGTGGACGCGATTCTCGAGAAGATCTCGCGTCACGGCATCGGGTCGCTGACCCCGAAGGAGCGTAAGCTCTTGCAGCGCGAAACCCAGCGCAAAGCCACCGATCCTCCGCGGGAGCGGTGAGAAGTCGACGACGCCCGCCCGCACATTGACGGTTGATCGCGCCCGGCCGCACGTTGATGATCGGTACCGCCCTTGACGCCATCAGCGATTCGCATCGCTTGTCGCTGTGCAACCAGGCGCGGCCCTTCTCACCACCCGGCCGGTCACGGTGCCTGCCACCGCCCGCAGGGCACGGCGCCGAGCACGGCCGAGCCGGTCGAAGGCTCGTCACCGCCCAGTCGGTCCCTCCGCGTACATTCCCGTGCATGCCATCGAGTTGTTCCCGTCATCCCCACGAGATTGCCCGCTTTCCGGGATGCGGGTAAGATGCCGTCAGACTGAGTCAGCGCCATTCCGGGCCCGTAGCTCAGCGGTTAGAGCAATCGACTCATAATCGATTGGTCGCTGGTTCGAATCCAGCCGGGCCCAGTCACATCCGTGCACGGCACGTCGTCGTAAGTCCCCGTCCGGCAAAGAGCACCGTCGAGCGCGTCTGTGCCAGAAACTGGCATTCGGAGCGCACCGTCGCGAACGGTCGCGCCCTGTCCGGTGCCCGCCGGCGCCGAGTACGACGCGGGATCCTCGGGAGCGGCAGCCACTGCGACATCGTCCGTACCGGTCGCCTGGGCCTGCTCTTCGTCGGAAAGGGAGAGGTCTGGCAGGCGCGCAACCGCGGAAGCCAGCTTGCCCCGGGCAGTGTGCGTGTAGTGATCCAACGTCAGGGAAATGGTGCTGTGCCGCATCAGGTCCTGGGCCGTTTTCGGATGGACATCCGCAGCCGCCAAGTCGGAAGCGAACTGGTGACGCAGTGCATGGAAATCGAACCGCCGCCCGGCGGCATCCTGATACGCGAGGAAGTGGCTCTGCTCGCGTTGCAGCCGTTCCTTGTCGGTTTTGGCAGCCTTGATCCAGGCGGCTCGGGCATCAGCCAAATCCGCACGGACCATCTTCGCCGTTTTGTCGCTTGGCGGAACGTTGAAGGCACTGGCGGATGGGTGTTTGTTCTGCAAGTGCGCTTTGACTTCGGCCGCAGTGGCGGGCCGCAGCGGAAGAACATCACTGCGTCGGTTCTTGGCATAGGCCGCCGCAACGGTAACTGTCGGCTCGTCGCCGTCCAGATTGAACGATGCCCTCGTCAGGCTCCGCAGTTCGGCAGCCCGCAGCCCGGTTTGGGCAGCAAGCCGGTAGAGCAGTTCCCGTTCGGCACCAGCCATGCCGAAGCGTTCGGGCCCCTTGCGGGCAGCGTGGAGAAACTGTCGAAACTCGTCCGCTTCGAGCCTGCGCCGCACGCGTTTGAGGTCAGTATCGGCGTTCACCTTTTCAAGGTGGCTGATCGGATTCTGGACCGACCGCCCTTCCTTTACCAGCCAATTGAAGAAGCTCTTCGCGGCGGCCAGGTAGTGGTTGGACCCGCTGAGGCTCAGCCCATCTTCGCGCCGTCGAGCCAGATAACGTGATACCGCGGCCGCGTCCACGTCCGACAGAAACACGGCGTTGGTGCCCTCGATCATAGCCGTGATACACGTGTGCGTATTGTGTGCGTGGCGGGTGGTGTTGCCTTTATCAAGCAGCGCCTGCTTGAAGTCGGCCACGTGGTCCTTCAGCGGCAGCGCCGCCGCCACCCGCCGCGGATCAAGGACACCGATCTTCGCTAGGCGGCGGCGCAGCCGGGCAGGCAATTGCTCAATCCACTGCTGCAACTCGCGGGTGGGCTGTTCCCCGGCAGCCCGAAGGTGGCCCAACCGCTCGGCCTTTCGCCCAAACTCCTCCGATGCCCGCTTGTCCGTGAACGCCGCGATGCGCCGGGGATGCCCATGATGGTCCCGGATTTCGACGGTGTATTTGCTGGCTTCGCAGCGATCACCGCCCTTCTTGTATGAATCCCGGTAAACTCTCATCGCTGCCGTGCCTTCCGCCGCGCCGCCCGATCAACCTTCGGCCTCAGTCCGAGGCCGAGAACATCGCACAGGCGGCTCGCGGTCGTGAGCGTGAGACTCCGCGTGCCGGCCATAAACCCATGAATGGCACTGTACGGGATGGCTGCCCGCCGGGCCAACTCGGCCCGCGTCAGGCCGCTCGCTTTCGCCGCTTCACGGAGTTCCTGCTCAATGCTGCTTGTCATCTGCTCAGTCTCCGCTCGTGTTCCCATGATATCACAAGATAGATATCCAAGTCAACCTGACCCTGCGAAGCACTTGGGCCGTAACTATTTGTCAATAAAAGATGTACGGCAAACCAGCTTGTATCCGATTCGCTTGCCCCCGCTCACGCCGGGCTGCATGAAACGCCCGGGGTCGTCGCTTCGCTCTGAGTCGCATTCGTCCACACGCGGACGCGGTGCAACATTGGGATGCGGACACACATCCCGTTGAAGCCCCGTGCTCGTCGCACTCATGGCCTCTCCGCTTCGGCTGGAGACGCCTGCGGCTGACCATACCACAGTCTCACCGCTCGTCGGCCATTGACGCCCTCTCCGGAGGCCGCAGGCAGACTGTCGCCGTTTCGAACCGTTCAAACCGTTCATCGGTCGCAAACCCGCTGCCTGTGCCCGCAAGCTCGTTTGTGGCCGACCGGTGAGGTGAACGGTCGCCTCAATGCAGAACCGCGCAATCGTTCCGTGCCGACGCCTTTCACTCGTGGCCAGCAGGGTCTTGCGGGCCGTCGTGAGAACCGTTGACCGGTTGGGACGATTGCTCACATTCCACCTCTAGCCGCCAGATGCGCTCCCTCCGGACGCCTGTCTGCCCAGCCGGAGGCGTCACAGTCACACCGACGGCCGCGAGTGCGGGTATGAGCCGTCTCAGCCGTCCACTTAGCCCACGCGGACTTGCGGGCCAGCCTTTCGGAGCCTTGTCTTCGGGCGTCAGGCAATCCAGCAGTTGTTTGGCGGTACCGCTCCAGTTGCCTCGCCCGAGCACATAGTCGCGTACCTGTATTGCTACCGCATCGCTCTCTACGACATCCTCCGCGACGCGAACCGCTTGTCCGACAAACAGCTCGCATGCGTTCATGCCAGTCACTTTGTCCACGGCTGCGAGGACTTTGGCGAAGTCCGCCAAACGAGGCAGACCAGGCAGCTCGATTGATGGGAGTTCCCGCAGGACATTGGAGGCGAGATCGCACAGCGATCCGAGGATAGCACCCCGCGCTGCCGCAAACCGCTCACGCATATCCCGGTCCAGACGTCGCTTGCTCGAGGGAATCGGATCCAGGTCGATCGCAAGAAGCCGGTCACCAAGGTCTCCTCGCAGTGCTCCAGGATCGATGCTGGTCAACACTACGCAGCGTCGAAAGGACAACACAGACAAGCCGGAATCGGAGTACAATCGGCGGCGGATCATGCCATCGCCCGTGGACGCCCGGCAGAGTGCGTCACTGAACCAGGGCGAAATGGCAGAAACGTTGTCAATGGCTACGACCCAAGACCCAGCGGCTGAAACCGCCCATTGTTCTAAGTCCCGCGGTGGCGTGCGCAATACCGCCGGGGAGGGGTCGGTGATGCTGGCCAGCATCGCGGCGGCGCTGGATTTACCACTGCCCTGTTGCCCGGCCAGGAGCGTAATGGGATGCGGCAAGTCGGGCAGCAGCAGAGACACAAGCCAGCCCACGATCAACGGCCAGGATTCACTTGTGACGTTGAGCAGCATACGGAGTTGTTCGAGTCCATCTGCACCGCGCACCGGCTCGGGCAGGGCTCCGGTCAGCTCGGTGCGTCTGAACAGCACTGGGCTCCGGTCCACAGTTTGCCAGCCTTCTGGCTGGATGACGAGGGCTCGTCCGTCAGAGGTCCCCAGGTCAAGTACAACCGCGTTGCCCCGCTCAGCAACACGCAGGTGCACCGGTTCGGCGTTGGCGCCTGCCGCCATGCCCTCCAACACCAGCATCGCGTTCGCTAATGCTGTCGTGCTTGGAGTTCGTTCGTAACGCTGGCGGTGGGCCGCAGCCAATTCCGCTCGAAGCGAGTCTCGCCCGCCGCGGAGTATTCTCGCAATGTTCGCTCCCTCCTTTGCTACGGCAAAAGGCTCATCGGCAGCGGTGCGGCCCATTCGGAACCGCTGAATGGCGAGTTCGACGATTCGGTCGGCCGTAGACATGGCGCCCGCGCCGTCGCATAGAGCCTTGCGGATGAGTGCGGACAGTTCGCGTGACGACCCACCTCTGTTGATCCAGTCCGTTACATCTTCATGATCGCCAAGTCCCGGCAATTCCACGATCACGACCTGGGATGCCATCTCCTTAAGTGTCCATCGAACGGCTCCGGCGTGTCTGGCCCCGGCCATGTCGTTATCCGGTATGATGCACACCTTACGATTGCGCAGCGGCTCGTGATCCGTCTTTTCCCACGACCCCGCGCCTTGCGGCGATGTCGTGGCACAGAGACCCATGTCAACCAGATTGTCGACATCACGCTCTCCCTCGACGATGAACACCCATTGTCCAAGATCGCACCTAAGGAGCTGAGGGAGTCGGTAAAGCACCCGCTGTACACCATCGAGACTCCAGACCCAGTGCCCTGGCCTGTTCGGGTCGGGGCGCCGCTGCCGGAAGCCCTTCGGGTCGAGTCTGCATACCTGAAATAACAGCTCACCTTCGGCATCAACGTAGTCGTAGGTCTTGACGATTTGGCCTCGACGGCGACTGGTGGTTTCGGGCTGCCTACCATTGTCAGGGAACAGCATCGAGCGCGGCAGCCCGATTGCATCCATGACTTGCTCGGCCACACCGCCGCATCTGTGACAGAAAATGAGGATCTTGCGGTCCTCGCTGGCAGCAACCGAAAGGCTGGGGCGGGAGTCATCATGGAGCGGGCACAAAGCCATCCACTGACCGGTGGTTGACGGTCGTACGCCTTTCAGGCGAGCCAGAATCGCCTCCAACCGGGCGCTCATTGCTTGCCTCCGGTCCGCCTCGTTTTTGCTAGTTCAAGGTCGGCGCGTGATGGACAGCCAAGCTCAATCCACAGATCCACGTCCGAGGCGCGAAGCCGGACGGACCTACCGATTCGTACGATCTCAGGCGCCCGATCAGCCGCGAGCAACTTCCACAGGGTTCGTGGTGATATACAGGTGATGCCTGCCGCTTGTGGAATCGTCAGCAGTCTGTCAGTGTCAAGCATCGAAAAGCCTCCAATTACTCACGCTCACTCTCATTGGTCCGCGAGTCGAGCCGATCCGCATGACGATTGCGTGCAAATGTCACGTCGAACGGTGGCTCGGTACGCATCTCCGCCGGAGTCGTCCAGCAGGCGCGAGTCAGCGAATGGTCGACTGGACCCGCGTCCCTGAAGAACGTAAGCGCCGTTCCAGACAGACGGATGCTGTCGGATTTGTCGGACGGGCGATTGTCGAGGAAGGCGTTGCAACGAACCATGACGCCGCATGTTGCAGCCCGGACTTTTTTGTATCCGACTTTAAAAAAATTTGACAGGTTCGTCTGTCGGATCAGTCGGACGCGAGGGCATCAATAGTGCGTGGGAGGCCGTTCGGCCCAAAACGCAGTGGGCGACGCTGTGGAGGTCTGCCTTTTCGACGGGGCTTATCGGGTCGCCCTGTCGCCCCGGTCGGATCGGTCGGATCGGTCGGATGAGGGTGGGGTTGCTCGCTTTTCGCGCTTTTGCTCGCGATCGATCGCGCGATCCACTTCGCGCCTGTCCACACCAAACTCCCTGGCCAGGCCGGCGCGATCCAGCTCTCCAGCCTTCCAAGCCTGGTATATTCGCTTTCCGCGTTCTTCTTCGGCGGGAGGCACTTTTCGGCCCTTGCCTTTAGAGGTAGGGCGCACGCGATCGCTGCCATTGCCATTGATCGGGCCCTCCGACGCCTTCGATTGCCTCACGCGTTCCAGAATCCGAATCAGCTGTATCGCGGGGCGCCGGACCAGGAACTCCGGCTCGTAACCAGCTGCGACGAGTTCGGCCTCGACTTTCAGCCAGTCGGGTTGGAACGCATCCTCCTTCGGATAGAGCCGCTGAACAATCGCCAAGTCCTCATCGGTCGGAGGGTAAAACAAAGTAGTCACCGTCTTGCGCGGTGGCGGAGTGTAGCGGGCCACCAATAGGGCAAGGAACATCGACTTACCCGCGTACGGATTTGGATCAGTCCAATTGGCAACCACCGCCTCGAACGGTTTGCCGGGGGTCACCTCCGCCTTGGGAAACTGACGGTTTCCAATCCGGCCATACGGCGGGGAGAGGTGGGAGATGTGATCAAGCGGGCCAAACGGCCAGCACCAGCATAGCTCGACATCGGAAGACATTGGTCTGCAATCCAGTTCATAGGTGTGCACCAACCGGTCGCCGATAGTGTAAGGTGTTGGCCGCAGATGTCCACTGACGATGATGAGGGAGGTTCTCTTTTGGAGTCTGCCCGAGGCACGAGATTGCAGAGATTGCTTTGATTCGTGACGTGTCTCCTGAATGCTGCGAGCCGGATGTGGCTTCGAATTCCGCCATTGGAACATAAGTGTTCGCCGCCTCTTGTCCCTCCGTGAGCCCATCGCGCGAGGCAGAGCGTCATGTCGCACCAGGTCAGATCGGCTGCAGCCCGGACGATATACGCGCTTCGAGTGCAGCGATGGCCCCGTCGGCGGATTGGCTGGAAGTCGGGCATGGCCCACCGCAAGAAACGCCCCGTTGCTCAACGGTCCGTATCCGGCGTCCCGCTGGGAAACAACGGTCGCTCATCACCTCCCGACGCGTCATTCGGGTATGTAGTCCCGGAGGCGGCATCGCCGGACGTCAGGCCGCTGTCACGAATCGGACTCTTCTTGATGGTCCCTGTCACGAAAAAAGCCCCGGATGTCGCGTTCCGCATCGTCCAGAGCCTCGTTCAAGATGCCTCCAGCATCGGCCCCGAACTGCCGTTGCAGGGTCGCGCCGGCTTGCCGGAGGATCGCAGCGACGCGGCCCAGCATCAGGTGCATGTCCTCGCGTGCCAGGAGGTTCCGCTCCCGCTCCTGGACATCCAACTTCGCCGCCTGTGCCTTCCACCGCCGGTACTCCTCAAGGGCTGGGCTGTTCGCCCTTGCCGGCCGTGCCGCCTCGTCGTCGCCCGTGGCGAGCTTGCGGGCATTGTCGGCGATGAACCGCCGCAGCCACGTGAACACTTCGGCCAAGTCGATGGTCTTGCGTGCGACCGGAGCACCGTACCGGTCCGCCCAGTCGTGGAGCTGCTTGGTCTGAATGTCGCGGGCCAACTCCCGGAACATCCATTGAGGGACGGCTCGGAGATGGTCTCGCTGAAGTTCCTGATCCTTCAGACGAGCGAACCGCCGAAGGAGGTTCCGCTCCCGACGAGTAAGCGTTTCACCCGCCCGCTTCCGCTGGGCCGCCCGAGAGAGTTCCACGCGTTCGTCCGTCGTGAACCGCAGCAAAGCCCTATGCACAGGGGACTTAGTGCCTGATTCCTTAAATACGATGTCATATTATCGTTGCATGGATTGCCCTGGCTCGGCATACTGGTCTCTGTGGCAGGAGGCCAGAATATGCCGAGAAACAGCCCATATCGCATCGAGTTGAGTCGGGAGGAACGGGCCAGACTGGAGGCGATGGCGCGGAAGTACACGTCACCGTATCGAGACGTCATTCGCGCCCGAATCGTCTTGTACGCCGCGGACGGATTGCCAAACGAGGAGATCGCGGCGCGCCTCGACACCCCGCGCCAGATTGTCAGCAAGTGGCGTAAACGGTTCTTCGAAGAGCGACTGGCAGGCTTGGAAGAACGCCCGCGTGGTGGCCGTCCGGCGCATTTTTCCCCCCGGCGTGGTGGTCGCGATTAAGGCGCTGGCCTGCGAGTTGCCGCAGGAGCACGGCCTCCCGGTGTCGCGGCTGAGCACGACCGAGATCTGCCGTGCGGCCGTCGAACGCGGACTCGTGGCGTCGATCGGTGAGACGACCGTGTGGCGCTGGCTGTCGCAAGACGCCATTCGGCCCTGGTGCCACCGGCACTGGATCTTTCCGCGCGATCCCGACTTCGCCCGCAAGGCCGGGCGCATTCTCGATCTGTACGCGGGGCGATGGAACGGCCGACCCCTGGGGCCAAACGAGTATGTGATCTCCGCCGACGAGAAGACCAGCATCCAGGGGCGTCGCCGACTCCATCCGACGCAGCCGCCCCGTGCCGGTCAACCGATGCGGATCGAACACGAGTATGCGCGCTGCGGTGCGTGGGCATACCTGGCCGCCTGGGACGTACGACGCGCTCGCGTCTTCGGTCGTTGCGAGCGGCGGAGCGGCATAGTCCCCTTCGACCGTCTGGTGCGGGATGTGATGCGCCGCCGACCCTATTGTTCGGCTGCGCGGGTCTTCTGGATCACCGACAATGGCTCGTCGCATCGGGGCGAGGCCAGTGTGCGGCGGCTGCAGGCGCGCTGGCCCAACCTGCAGCTGGTGCATACGCCGGTTCATGCCAGTTGGCTCAATCAGATCGAAATCTATTTCTCGATCGTCGAGCGAAAGGTGCTGACTCCAAACGATTTCGCTTCGCTGGCCGACGTGGCGGACCGACTCCACCGCTTCGAGAAGCACTACCGGCTGATCGCGCAACCCTTCGAATGGAAGTTCACGCGTCGCGAGCTGTTGGAATTGCTGGCGCGACTCGACGCCGCCCAGCCGCGTTCGAAATCGGCATGAGAAATACGTCACCGAATTTACGGGCCAGAGCACTTAGTCGATTCATCGATCGTTCGATCCTGGATGTCGGCTCGTTTTCCGCTTTGCATCGGACCGGTTCCGCTTACTTACCGCCGTGTTTGATGCCTGCGTCTAAAAAAATCGCGCGATACAACCGGCGGAGCCCCCACGGGGGTTTGGCAAAGGACCCCCACCCAACTCTGTGTCTTGCACCGGCGCTGGTGCACACACGTGGCAGTGTAACACATGGGTCGCGCCGATGGGACCGGCAGGACGCTGTGCCGTGCCGCGAAGCAACGGGTGCTGGCAGATCATCGCAGGCGGGCTTGTTTATCCCGTTGCGTTGAAGCCAGTTAGCGGGATTGCCGCCCACTGCAGCCGAAGAAGAGCGGGTCGATACGATCCCGCGGGCCTGCAACTCCACGTTTGCTTTCGCCGCCGGCCGGAACCGGCCATCATCGGCAGCCCGTGCAGGTTTCACACAACCGAGTGGTCTCGGCTGCGGGTGCGGGTTTGCGTCGGATCAGCGCGACACGAGACGAGTGGCAATCTGGCGAGGCAGCCTGCGCCAGAACGAAAGCCAGTTTCGCCGCGGACGCGACGCGGCCTTGTCGGGCGGCGGAGTTACGGGCATGCCGTTGCGTTTCCATGCCGCGTAGCGTTGTACCGTGTGTTGTCCGGCCGCGAAGACGATTCGCCGAGCCAGTCGCGTCCAGGCCTCGTCAGTCACGCCGTGGTGGCTACCCTTCGCGCTGGCGACGCTGTACACGAATTGCAGTAGCTCGTTCTCATCGTGATCGGTCAGCCCAATGTCCAGCAGGTACCGGCGGTAATGGCGGAAGGCGGTGCCGTTCTGGCCGCCGTTGCGGATACCGTTGCACCCGCCGTTGGGAGCATTGTCGTTGACGTCGCCGGTTCGGACGTGCCTCTGGACCGCGTGGACGATGGTGACCACCAGCGCTTCCAGGAACGAGCGGGCCTCATTGATCGATGCATGGTGATAGCCGTCGGCCGCGGTCGCGTCGGATTGCCGGAGGTGGTATCCCAGGGTGCGCCGGTCAAGTTCGACGTGTGGACGCAGGTCCTGCAGCAATGCCGTCAGTGGGAAGCACGGCCCTGGTGTGGCAGGACTTGGTTCTCCGGGCTCGGCTGAGCCGGCATCGACGTTGTTCACAGCAAAGCGATCGCTGTTGTTCCCGTCCGTTCGGTCGGCGCTGAGGCTGCCGACCCAGCCACCGCCGCTGTTACTTGCCTGGGCTGAGTCGACGTTCATGGCATCGGTTCCTCGCGCTGCTGGTCGCCTGCCCGTGAACGGTCGTCTTCCAGCCGCCGGCCGCTCCCCGGCGTCCAGTCGTGCTCTCTGTTCCGGCGCCCTCGCGACCGGTCAAATGGCCACCACCATCGCGGCGGCGGTGCGTCAATCCCATAGAGTTCGGCCTCGTCTTCCAGCTCCGGCACGACCAGCAGCCGATCCAGACACGCGGCCACGACATTGAGCAGCTCGTTGCGGTCCAACGCGGCCAATCGTAGGTGCACCTCGTGCGGCAATCTGCGCGTTCGGTAATCCGACCCCCCGGGCACCTGGTCCATCAAGCTCGCGGCGTCAAGCCGACCCAGCGCCGCGGCCAGGAGGCTCCGCGTCACGTCGCCGTCGCGGGTCCAGGTGTGATCCCAGAAGTCGGCTCGTTGGTCGTCGATGCAACGGTACTCCGCTGCTCCGGGAATCTGCAGCAGGATGGCGACGGCCTGGAAATAGCCGGCGAGCCACCGATGGACCGCTTCGAGTTGCTCCATACGTTGGCGAAACACGCCCGGCAGCCGATCGCTGAACTGAACCAGTCGATCGATCTGCCTGACCTCGCCTTCCTCGTACCATGTGATGGGTTCCAACATGTTCGCTTCCCCTTTCCGTACGCAGGACAGACCACGCCGCGATCTGTGTCCCGCGATCATCGGCCACAGAGGACGAGCGTTGACCGATGCGCGGTGCGCACGATCCCCGACCGCCGTGACTCACGGCGTGACAATGAGAGCTTCAGATGGCACCAAAAGGAAACGGGCGCCACCCGATGCGCTAAGGGCCGCGGGCAGACGGTCAAGCCTAGTCCTCGCGACCCCGCGCACCGGGCAGCGCCCGCGGTACTAGCGCGGACACCGTCCGGGGCGAGGCTATCTCAGCTGGACTAGAGCCCCAACCGCCACGATACAGAGCTAACGCAGCGGTCAGGTTGACCGTCTACCGGCTGAGACCGACTCAATCCCGATCACACTTATCGTGTGTAGACAGTATTCCCACTAATAAGTGTGATGTCAAGTTGGAAATGGCAGAGGACATAAAAAAACTGGTCGGCCGCCGCGTCCGGCAGTTGCGTGATAAGCGAGGCTGGTCGCAAGAGGAACTCGGCGAACGCAGCGGCCTGCATCGTAACTACATCGGTGGAATCGAGCGTGGAGAGCGAAACGTCGGCCTGGAGAACATCGGTAGGCTTGCCGTGGCTCTGGGAGTCCGCCCTCGGGATCTTCTCCCGTAGCGCGTGGAATGGGCCCCGTCCACGCGTTCGGCCTTAGCACGACCGGCGACAGCAACCGCGTCCCCGGGCTGCCGAATTCGACCGGTTGTTTGGCGAGAGTGGCGCTGTGCAAAATGGAAAGCAGTGAACATCGACCGGCGCTGCGTTCCCGGCCGAATCGCTTGTTTGCGATATTACCGCGTGAACTCTGCCCCCGCAGGTGCACACCGATGCGATCTTCGGCCTTGGGTTTCAGCGTGTGAGTGCCAGATGTGCCTACCGATTGGTGGTCAAAATACGAAACGAGAATGCAACGCGGCAAGTTCC
Organism: uncultured Phycisphaeraceae bacterium; assembly: GCA_964495075.1. Taxonomy (GTDB): domain Bacteria; phylum Planctomycetota; class Phycisphaerae; order UBA1845; family UBA1845; genus JAFGJQ01. The sequence goes on along the minus strand of CAZBUJ010000074.1, from coordinate 2,151 downwards.
GCATCCTCAAAAAGGACGTCGCCGAGGCGGCGGGGGTCTCCTACTCGCAGTTGAACCGGTGGATGAATGGAGTCGGGGAGCCCAGCATTTCGCAGGCCGCGGCGATGGTGCTCCTCGTCGACGCGAGCCTGGACGAAATCTTCATTCCGGACGCCCGTGCGAAGCGGCGGGCGCAAGAACGGGCTGCCAAACGCCGGCGCAATTCCACACGTCGAAAGTCATAGCTGCCTGCCGAGTCCGCGGCCTCCCACAAGGCCCGTTGATCAGGCAATACCCTTGGTCACTTAGAAAGCACTCGCGGGTTGCCCGTTGTGTCGGCCATCTGGGACGCTACGGGCGCACACCGCACCCACAGGTTGACTCATCTGGTCCTGCGCCGGATACTCGATGCCGGGGAGGCTGATCCGGGGATTCGTGTCGCTCGGGCCAGGACATGGCACGCAGGAAACGGAAAAACCGGGACGATCGTGCCAGGCGTACGCCCGCGGGCGGACGCGTCCCCGACCCTCAACTCGTCGATGTCCCCCCGCTGCCGCCCCATTATCTGCAGCGTACGAAGGCTCTCACTGGGATCAAAAAAGTACTACTTTCCGGTTCCGGCCCCGTCGGCCTCGCCGCGGCCGGCAACGTGGGCGTGCAGGGCATGGGCGGCATCGGCAAGTCCGTGCTCGCCGCGGCGGTTGCGCGGGAACTCGAAGTTGCTGAGGCATTCCCAGATGGGGTCGTCTGGCTGACGGTAGGCCGGGAGGCCGACGACAGCAACATCCGATCACTCCAAACGCGGCTGGCCCGCGCGTTCCAGGCCGTCGCGGAGGTTCCCGTCTTCGAGACCACCCACGAAGGCCGCGGCCACCTGCGTCAACTGCTCGCTGGCAAGAAATGCCTGCTCATCCTCGACGATGTCTGGCAGGTGGCCCACGCGGCGCCGTTTCTCGTGCTTGAGCCACCGGGACGACTCCTGATTACCACGCGACACGCTGAGGTGCTGCGGGGTGTCGGCGCAACGGAGTATCCCGTCGACGTCTTGCCGCAGGACCACGCCCTCGCTCTGCTCGCGGAGTGGGCGGGCTGCACCGTCCCGGGTCTTCCCGCAGACGCCCGCGAAGTCGCCCACGAATGTGGCTGTCTGCCCCTCGCCTTGGCGATGGCGGGGGCCGCGGTTCGCGGCAAGCCGGGTGATCGGTGGAGCATGGTCCTCGACAAGCTCCGCGAATCGGACCTGGAGTTCTTCCGTCAGGAGTTCCCCGATTACCCCTACCCTGACCTGTTCCGGGCGATCGAGGCGAGCGTCAATACGTTGGAGGACTCGGAGAAGGCATGCTATTTTGATTTGGCTGTGTTCCCTGAAGACACACCGGTTCCCGAAGCCGCGCTGACGACGCTCTGGAGTACTCGCCAGCTTCAGATGTCAGACTGCCTGGCACGGATCGATCTATTCATCGATCGTTCGCTGGCACGACGCAACGAGCGGGGGGAAATCCTACTCCACGACCTGCAACGGGACTACGTGGGCAACTCGCGGATCCGTGAGGTGGCCGGAGCCGAAGAGCCGGTCAAACTGCACAACCGACTGCTGGACGCGTACGCCGACCTGTGCGGCGGCGACTGGGCGGCCGGCCCTGACGACGGCTATTACTTCGAGCATCTACTGGAGCACCTAATCGCGGCTGAGAGGGCGGAAGAGGCCAGGGGTCAGCTACTCGATCTGCCGTGGTTGCAGGCCAAGCTGAACGCTACGGATGTCAACGCGTTGCTCACTGACTGCCGACGTGTTGCTGCACGGCTTTCTGGCCGAAGTCACACCGCCGGCACATCATCCGACGGTTCAATCGCAACGGGCGAGTGGCCACCGCTCAGGCTTGTCGAGGGGGCACTGCGCCTGTCGGCGCATGTGTTGGCAAAGGACACGGCGCAACTGGCGGGCCAGCTTCGCGGGCGACTGCTTGGCTTCGACCATACGGAGATCCAGGCATTGGTGGAGCAGACTGCCCGTCCGCCACGGTCCAGTGACCGCGTATGCCTCGTGCCGGTCCATCCGACGCTCACTCCGCCCGGCGGACCGCTTCTGGGGACGCTGGAGGGACACGAGGGCAGGGTCACTTCCTGCGCGGTGCTGCCGGACGGCCGGCGGGCGCTGTCGGGATCGGATGA
>CAZBUJ010000073.1:0-28091 GCA_964495075.1 uncultured Phycisphaeraceae bacterium | reverse complement strand
CCCCCACCCCGCCGCCCCGCCCGGCGATGCGACAGGCTAGTCCTTTCTCCTGGCGTACAGGTGGCGATAGTAGCGAGCGTCCGGTCCGAGCTCGACCGGCGGTCGCGGGCTGGCGTAGGTGCCCAGGCCAAAATCACTGACCGCGTACTCGAACCCTTCGCGGTGCAGCAGTTCGAGGATCAGGTGGAGCGTGCGAGGCAGTCCGGGCAGGTGATGATACTCCACGACCATTTCGCGGATCTGGCGCAAGCGGTCCGCGCAGTCGGACAGCACGGACCATTCGGCTCCTTCGATGTTCATCTTCAGGAAATCGACCGGTTCCTCGAGGAAGTCCCGCATACGCAGGGCCGGGATCTCGTGCCGGGCCCAGCCGCTCGGCACGTCGACGGCGGCTTCGTCATCGACCAGCATGCTGCCGATGAGGCCGTCGGCGTAGAAGGTCAGCGTATCTTCCTTGTCGGACACCGCCGCCCGGTGCACCTCCACATCGCGGAGGTTGTTCAGGGCGATGTTCTCTTCAAGCACCGGGTAGAGGGCCGGGTCCGGCTCGAACCCGATGATTCTCGCGTCGGGGCAGATGTACTTGAAATACAGGATGGTCATGCCGTTGTTGCTGCCGCAGTCCAGGATCCGCGGATCGCGCCGCTGTGGCTGGAAGCAGTAGATGCGGTTCACGAAGATGTCTTTAAAGAGCTCGTAGCACACGGGCCCGTGATTGACCCGGATCGTGTACTGGAGCATCCGCGCCGTTCGGTTGGCGCCCGGCGGGATGGGGTGCACGTGCCGCCACAACCTCCGCAGCTCCCGTGCCTCGACGGAGTTGCCTTCCGGGGCCAAAACGTTCCGGATCGCCCGTCGCACGCCTTCCGGCAGGAGCTTGCGGGCCGTGGCCCGCGCCCACCCGGCGGGTTCGACCTGTTGAGTAACCTGATGCACCGACATGACGTGTTTATCTCTCGCGCAACTGGAGCCTCTGGTCCGGGCACGCCGCGGGTGTCAGCGCGGGCGTGCGCTTCGAAGGAGATCCCGTGACCGCAGCAGCCAGCCGCCGACCCGCTGCCGCACGTTGCTTCGCACGGCCAGGGCGCTGCTGGCAAACCGTTCCACCGACCCGAAGAAAGAGAGCTTGTAGTCGTGCCCGCCGACCAGGAAATCGAAGGTGTGTTGCCCTTCCGCGATCGCGTCCTGAATCGCGTACCCGACGATCGCCTTGCCCGGCGAGAGCTTCGCGTACCGCGCGTCGAAGCCGCTCGTATAATAGGCAGTGGTTCGTTTGACGCGATCAACCAGGGCGGCGAGCCCGGCCACGGGGCATTCGCCCTGCCACAGGATCTTGAGCCACAGGCCGCCGCGCTCATGGGCCCGGCCGTACATGTGCTGGTATTGGTGCCGCGACGCGTCGGATATCGCGCCCCACCGCTCCTGCCAGAGTGCCAACAGCGTGTCGATCTGGTCCCGCACCGGCTCGGTATCCGGGCTGGTGACGTGAAAGGCGTCCAGCTCTTCGAGTTGCCGCATGGAGCGTCGCAGGTTGAACCGACCCTTCTTGCTCATGAACGATTGCAGGTAGTCGTCCCACGAGTCGGGAAGCGGCACGTACGGGCAGGACAGCGGTTCCTGCGGATGCACGTGAATGCCGCGACCGTCGAGATGCCGGGCGAACAAGTCGAACCGCGAGTCCATCACCTCGGCCAGGCTGAATCGCTCCCATCGCGAGTCCCGCCGGACGTGCTCGCCGAACGCCTGCATCGCCTCCTCCGCGTGCGGCGGGCTGCACACGAACCCGGAGAACGGCGCGAACGGCTTGCCACCCATCTGGAGCTCGCGAATGACGTCCAGGCTGCGAATACGGATCGTGCGGGTGGCGAGCGGCAGAAACGCCACGTACGGCTGATCCGCCGCCACCCGGGCGGCCAGTACATGCCACGGATACGGTGCAATCTCGAACCAGGACCGCAGCCACGCCCAGTCGACGAAGATCTGGGCATCCGCATCCGCCGCGTACGCCGCTTCCCAGTCGCGGCGCAGGGCGTCGAACGCGTCAAGACTGTCGATTCGATCGATCAGCATCGATGGCACGATCCATGACCGGGCCGGCTACGCCGGCGGCACAAACGGTAATCCCAGCCCGAACGCCCCGCGGGTCAACATGAACACCAACAGCAACGCCAGCCAGATCCCGGTCACTGCCGCATCCTGTCGAACCGCGAGCAGCCCGTGCCGCCACAGCCCGAAAGTCTCCACCACGTAGTCGACCCAACTGGCCGCCGCCACCGCGGTGACCACGCCGACCACGCCGAAGTAATGGAACCCCACCAGCATACCGGCGGTCAGCACCACGAAACGGGCCACGCATGCGAAGGCAATGTAGCGCGGCTGCCCGATCGCCAATAAGGCCGGGTTGATGGTGTTGGTCAGCATCCGGGGCCACAGGCCCAGGGCCAGAATCGACAGCATCCAGGCCGCGTCGTGGTACCGCGAAACGTACAGCAGCCGTACCGCCAGATCCCCGAACGAAGCCACTACGCTGACCGCCAGGGCCAGCAGACACAAGAACGGCCACCGCATCCGCAGCACCGTCCGTCGCAACTCCGGACGCGGCAGATGCGCTCGTTTCGACACCGCGGGGAAGACCACCTTGTAGGCGAGGCTGGCCACGACCTGATCCGGCACGGACGCGAGCATGTACGCGATGCTATACACGCCGAACAGCCCGAAGGGGATCAGCTTGGGGAGGGTCAGGCGATCCACCTGGCTGGCCAGGAACCCCACGCCGCTGGTCAGGAAGATCCACTTGCCGAAGTGGACGACCGCCCGCACCGCGTCACGATCCCAGGCCAGCCGATTGCGCCGGCCGGGCAGGAGCAGATGACTCCACACCGTGCGTACGACCTTGCCGCCCACCGTCCCGGCCACCAGGGCCCAGATGGTGGGGTGCACCGACGCCCAGATGATCATGATGGCCACGGCGGCGGCTTGCGAGCCGAGCTCCATCGCGGTCAGTCGGCCCAGCGCCAAGTGGCGGTTCAGCGTGAACTGGGCCGTCGATTCGAACCCCGAGACCACCGCCGTGAAGCCGACGACGGGGATCAGCCACAGGAGGATCGACTCGCCGTAGAACACCGAGGCCGGCCACGCCACGAGCGTCAGCAGGAGCCAGATGGCACCGCCGCGAAGGACCTGTAGCGCCCACGCGGTGTTCAGGAACCGCGGCTCGTCGCCTCGTTCGTTCTGGATGACGCTGGGCCCGATGCCGAGGTCCGACATCAGTTGCATACCCTGGATGAATACGTTGACGATCGCCATGATCCCGAAGACCTCGGGAAGGAGCAATTGGGTCAACACCAGGTTGCTGCCCAGCCGGAGCACGTGGGCGCCGCCGAACCCCGCGATGGTCCAGACGGACGCCCGCTTGGCGCTTTGCCGGAGCGACGGCGACGATGCCACACCGGGATCCGCCGGACGGTTCGCACCGTCACCGCGGTCGGACAGGGCGCCGGTCGCCGCGTCGAACGAGATGGCCTGCGAGTCACTCATGTCCACCTGCGGACGGGCTTGTCTTGGGCATCACCGCGGCTTTCAGGCTGCGCAGCCGCGTGCGCAGGGCCACCGTCCGGCGGGCACCCGCCCACACTGCGCGCCCGTGGTGCTTGGCGGCGTACTTGGCCAGGGCGCCGAAGCAGTAGCCCTTCTGCCAGCGGGTCATCGGGGCGGTCCGGATCATCCCGGCCATGACGCGACACAGCTCCCCGAACCACCGTCTCGACCCCTCCAGCCGCGGGTCGTACCGTTTCATCAGCGTGGCCGTCGGCGCCGGGGCTGTGACACTCTGGTACACGAGGTATTCGGGGACGTGGCAACACGGCCCGGCCAGACTGAGCTCGGCCGCCAGGGCGAGGTCGGTGGCGAATATCGGCCGCAGCACGGCGGTTTTCTCGAGCACGGATCGCCGCATCATGCTGTAGATCGGATCGAAGTAGTATCGACTCGCCTTGAGGAACCACAACATGCGGGCGAACCGCCGGTGCGGGTACGGGGAATCGACCCGCGCTCCAGTGTGGGGGTCGCGGATGTGCTCGCCGCCCGGCGTGACGAATTCGTGCTCGCATGACGCCAGGATGGCGTCTGGATTCCCGTCGAGGGCTTCGACACACCGCTCGACGTAACCCGGGGCCAGCCAGTCGTTGCAGCCGGCCCAGCGAAAGTATTCGCACCGGGACAGTTCGAAGACGCGATTGAAGTTGGCGATCTGGCCGAGGTTCGTTTCGTTGCGATGGTACCGCACCCGCGGGTCCTGCCGGGCGTACGCCTCGCAGATCGCTTGCGTTCGATCCGTCGAGGCGTTGTCCGCGATGACGATTCCGATATCGCGGTAGGTCTGGGCCAGGAAAGAGTCGACCGCCCGGGGGAGCACGTCCTCGCCGTTATAGACGGGCAGGCCGATGCAGACTCGTGGTTGCTTGTGTTCCATGCTCGATCCCACTCACCGGCGCGTGTCTCGAGAAGCCAGGTATCGACCGAGTGCCTCCTGCCACGGTGCCGGCCGATGGCCGGTCAACGCGGTGTACCCGGACGTGTCCAGGACGGAGTACGCCGGTCGGGCGGCCGGCCGGTTCAGTTCCGCCGACGTCAGGGTCGCCACTTCGCATGTGAACCCGGCCTGCCGGACGATCTCCCGCGCGAACTCGTGCCACGAGCACTGTCCCGCGTTGGCGAAGTGATGCGTTCCGTCGGCTGACGCGTCGAGCAGACGTATCACCGCCATGGCAAGGTCCACCGTGTGCGTGGGTCGACCGACCTGATCCGTCACGACCCGCAGGGGTTCACCGGCCTCGGCCCGGGCCAGGATCGCCTCCACGAAGTTGTGCCCCCCCGCCCCGAACAGCCAGGAGGTGCGAAGGATCAGGTGGCGGCACCGGCTCGCCCGGACGCCCTGCTCGCCTTCCCACTTCGACCGCCCGTACACGGAGAGCGGGTGGGTCGGCGCGTCGACGGCGTAAGGTTCGGTCGCTCGACCATCGAACACGAAGTCCGTGCTGAACTGCACGAGCAGGGCGTCGCCGGCGCGGCATGCGTCACCCAGATGACCGGGGGCGGCCGCGTTGACGGCCATCGCCTCGTCCACGTTTGTCTCACACCCGTCGACGTTGGTGTAGGCGGCGGCGTTGATGACGATTCGCGGTCGCATCGCCCCGAGTCGCGTTCGCACGCGGGCGGGGTCGCGAATGTCGAGCTCGTCGAGATCCCACGCGACGGTCCGACCGCCCCCGCGCTCCAGCCGGACACGTGTCTGCCGGACCAGTTCACTCCCGAGCATGCCCCGGGCGCCGAGGATCAGAACCGTGCCCTGGTCCCATGACGCCCCGTTCACCGGGATGCCCCCACGATCCCGCCGGGACCGTATTGTTTTTCGTAGTACTCGCGATACTCGCCGGACTTGATGCGGCGCCACCAGTCTTCGTTCCCCCGATACCACTCGACGGTGGCGGCGAGCCCGCTGTCGAAATCGAACCGGGGCTTCCACCCCAGATCGCGCCCGATCCGCGTGATGTCCATTGCATAGCGCCGGTCATGACCGGGTCGGTCCTTGACGTACTCGATGTACGATTCGTCCTTGCCCAGGTGGGCGAGGATGCGCCGGGCGATATCGATGTTGGGCAGCTCCTGCCGCCCGCCGAGGTTGTAGACGGTTCCCGGCTCGGCCCGCTCGAGCACGGCCAGGATGCCCTCGCAATGATCTTCGACGTGAATCCAGTCGCGGACGTTCAACCCATCGCCGTAGAGCGGGACCTTGCGGTCCTCGAGCAGGTTCGTCACGAACAGAGGGATCAGCTTTTCCGGGAACTGGTAGGGGCCGTAGTTGTTGGAGCACCGGGTGATGACGGTGGGCAGGCCAAACGTCTTGTGGCTCGCTTGGACGAGCAGGTCGGCGGCCGCTTTCGAGGCGCTGTACGGGCTGCTGGGGTCCACCGGCATGTCCTCGCGAAACAGCCCGGTCGGCCCCAGAGAGCCGTAGACTTCATCGGTCGAGACCTGGACGAACCGCGACACCTCGTGCCTGCGGGACAGGTCCAACAGCACCTGGACGCCGAGCACATTGGTGCGCACGAATTCCTGGGCTCCAAGGATGCTGCGGTCGACGTGGCTTTCGGCGGCGAAATTCACCACCGCGTCGAGTCGGCGTTCGAAGATCGGCGTGAGCACCTCCGCGTCGCAGATGTCACCGCGGACGAAGCTGTAGCGCGGGTTCCTTTCGCAGTCGACGAGGTTCTCCAGATTGCCGGCGTAGGTCAGGGCATCGAGGGCGACGACGTGGGTGTTCGGCCGCTCGCGCAGCAGGAGGCGGACGAAGTTGCTCCCGATGAAGCCCGCGGCTCCCGTAACGATCATCCGCTTCATGGTCACTTCCCCTTCTCCGCACCGACCATGCCGTAGTCGGCGGGCTCCAGGTTGTTGGCCCCCGACCCGGCCACGAGTTGGGCGGCGCGGTGCAGCGATTCGAACGTGCCGGCGTCGGTCCACCAGCCGTCCAGGATGTCGTAGGTCATCGTGCCCTGCTTGATATACGCGTTGTTGACGTCGGTGATTTCAAGTTCGCCGCGGGCGGACGGCGTCAGGGGCCGGATGATGTCGAACACCTGCCGGTCGTACATGTAGATACCGGTGACGGCCAGGTTGCTCTTGGGCTCCTTCGGTTTCTCTTCGACGCCGATCAGTCGCCCATCCTGGATTTCCGCAACGCCGAACCGTTGGGGGTCGGGCACCTCCTTGAGGAGGATCTTGGCGCCTTCCCGTTGGGCGAAAAACGAGCCGACGGCCTGGCGAATGCTGCGTTCGATGATGTTGTCGCCTAGCACCACGACGATTTTCTGCCCTTCGGCGAAGTGTTGGGCCAGCCGCAGTGCGTCGGCGATCCCGCCCTCGCCTTCCTGGTAGGTGTAGTGGAGATCGCGGAGGCCGAACTCGTGGCCGTTTCCCAGCAGCCGAAGAAAGTCGCCGGCGTTGTTTCCACCGGTAACGATCATGATGTCCTCAATGCCGGCGTTGACCAGGCACTCGATGGGGTAGTAGATCATCGGCTTGGTGTAGACCGGCAGCAGGTGCTTGTTGGTGACCCGGGTCAGCGGCGCGAGGCGCGTCCCGAGGCCACCGGCAAGAATGACACCCTTCATGATATGGGTCCTTTTGGGCTAAACAGGGCGTGCCGCGCCATCGAGCCGACCCGACTCGATCGGTCATCGCCCTTTCATCATCCAGTGAATCGGAATCCGGAACCGGGTCGCCGTCGTTGCGTGCCCCCACCCTCGGGTGTGCGATGAAAACGTTGGGCGCGATCCATTCCGTTCGCCGCCACGCGGCGAGCTACTCTTCGTGATGCCCGTTACACCGATTCGGGATCAAACGGGAGACCGGCACGCTGCGCTGCCCCCCGAGCGTCACCACCGTGAACCAGAGTATTTTCATGTCCAGCCACAACGAGAAGTGTCGGACGTAATCGATGTCGTAGCGGATCCACTCGTCGAACCCGCCCTTGCTCCGGTCGGAGTTGCGGCAGATCTGCCACAGCCCGGTGATACCCGGTCGCACGGAGAGCCGGGCCCGACGCCAGGGCACGCAGATCTGGTTCTCGCGGAACGGCGACGGTCGCGGCCCCACCAGGCTCATGTGGCCGATCAGCACGTTCAACAGTTGCGGCAGTTCGTCGAGATTCGTCAGGCGCAGCCAGTATCCCACGCGGGTCAGGCGCGGATCGTTCCGCAGTTTGAACTGCGGCCCGTCCACCTCGCTGTTCGTGTAGAGTTCCCGCTGGCGACTGTGGGCGTCGGCGACCATGGTGCGGAACTTGAGGCAGGGGAAGTCGCGCCCGCCTTTGCGCTCCCGTCGATGGAGGAAGAAGACCGGGCCCGACGAATCGAGTTTCACGAGCAGGGCCGTGGCGATCAGCACCGGTGCCATCAGGGTCAAGGTGGAAACCGAGACGGCGAAATCGAACGCCCGCTTCAACACGGCGTGCCCGCGCTTGCCGCGCCAGGGGTCGACGTCACGGCTACCGCCACCGGCGCCGTCGCGTGGATCACCCGTGGTGGGCCGGATCGGGAGTATGGTTTCGCTCACCGGCGTGATGACGGCGCCGTTGTCCATCTGTCCCGCCGCGATGCTGTGGCGCAGCGTGCCCGACGCGGACACGCGGGTGCCCGGCGCCAGCACCGACTGTGCCACGATGGCGTCCTTGCCGATCCGGCACCCGGCCCCGATCACGGTGGGGCCGACGATCGTGGCCCCCGGCTCGATGACGACGTCGTCATGCATGGCCACGGGGCCGACCATCCGGGCCGACGGATCGACGCGGCAGCCGCGGCCGATCAACAACGCGCTGCCGTTGCCTCTGGACGGCGCCGGTGGGGCCGGCCCGTGTCCGTCGCGCGAGATCGCACCTTCGTTCAACGCCAGGAGGCCTTGCGGCTGCGTCAGGTCGACCGCGGTCAAGGGGGTCGCGACATCGCAACAGAGCAGCCCTCGGTCGAACAAAGCCGACCGCAACTCGACGAGTGACGAGAACGCGGTCGCCGCGACGGCCCGCGCGGGCAGCACGGACACGCATATGCGACTGGCCAGCGCGTCGGGGCCGTCGATTCGGTCGTACAGCCGCCGGACGCGGGTGACCTGGCCGCTCTCGTCCATCTCCACCCGCTCGCGCACGCCGGCCCCCGTCTGGCCCACCGCGATACAATGCACGGCGGTGCGGGTGTCGGCATGCTCGCGGGCGAGGGCCCGCAGGTCCGCCTCGCCCACCGGGCACTGCGCGGAGTCCATCACCGCCACCGCGTCCTGGGCTTCGCAGTCACGCGCCCGCCCGGCCAGTTCGTCGCCGTCGACCACGGTCACCGGCAGGATCGCCGCGCCTTGCACGCGGGCCGCGTAATCGTCGTCCGGCCGGAACGTCGGGAACACCAACAGCTCCTGCTTCGCCTCTTGCAGAACCGTGATCAGCCGCTCGGTGAACAGACCGAGAACGGTGCTGGCGCCCACCGGCATGGTGAGCAGCGACGGCCGGGCACCCCCGCTTTGGAGAAACGGCGGACAATGGTCGATCAGCAGCAACACCGGTTACTCGTCCTCCTGCGGTTTGGCCTTGGCGACCAGGGCCTTCAGGTCCCCGCTCGTCGACCCGTACTCGGCGCCGTATCCGTACTGTGACGCGCCGGCCCCGCCGACCAGCACCGTGCCCAGCAGGCGGCAGCCGACCGCGTTCAGGTCCGCCTGGGCCTGCAGCACTTCGGTGCGCCGGCAGTGCGAGGCCCGCAGCACCATGACCGTGCCATCGACCTGCCGAGCCAGGATGCGTGCGTCGGCCACCGGCAGCACCGGCGGACTGTCCAGCAGGATGAAGTCGTAGGTCTCCCGCCATCGCTCCAGGCACGACGCGAAGATCCCATTGGCCAGGAGTTCCGGATCGAATCCCTCGGGCAGCTTGCCGGCGAGCACGATGTCCGGCTTGCGGTCGTCCGTCCGGAGCATGACCTCGGATTCGTCTTTCTTTTGCGTGAGCAGCGCGGCCAGTCCGGCGTTCGCCTTCATTCCCAACCGGTCCTGCAGGGTGGGCCGTCGGAGGTCGGCCTCCACCAGCAGCGTCTTTTTGCCCAGGTCGGCCAGGCTGCGGGCGAGGGCGAGGGTGACGCTGGTCTTCCCGGCGCGGCTGTTGGAACTCGTGATGAGCACCACGCGGCTTCCCGCGCCGCGCATCCGTTCGAGCAGCGCGGTGCGGATCATGCGGATGCATTCCATGGCGGTGGCGTCCGCGTCGTTCCACCCGTGCCGATGGCTGGGGTCGTACGGCACCTGACCGAGGAACGGGACATGAATGGCGTATCGAACGTCACTCGCCTCGTAGATCTTGGGGTTCAAACGGTTCCGCATGAACGCAACCGCCACGCCCACGAAGAACGCGCCGGCGATCGCCATCACGGAGAGGGTCGGCCGGCGGTCGCGGTGTGGCCGAGTGGGCGCCACGGCCGTCGCGGCAATCGAGATTCGGGCCGGGGCTTTCGACTCCAGCTCGAGCGCCTCCAGCCGGGAGCGTACCGCCGCGTACGCCTCGCGCTTGTGGTTGATTTCCTCCTCCAACTGCGCGATCTCGCGGGCAATATCGCCAGCCTCTGCCACACGTTCCTGCTGGCGTTTGATCTGCTCATCGAGCAGCTCGAGTTCGTGCTGCTGCCGTTGTGCGAGCACCTCCAACGAGACGCGATCGTGAAGAGTCGCGGGGTCCTGGGGCGCGACGTCGACCGCCCGCGTGGCCCTGTCGCGCAGGGCATCGAGCTGTGACTCGCGGGTCCGAAGCTGCTTCTCGGCATACTCGACCTCGGACTGCAATTCGCGGACCCGCGGGTGCGACGAACCGTACCGGCTGAGGGCCAGGTCCAACTCGTGACGGGCGTCCTCGAGCCCGCGCGACAGGACTCGCCAGTCGCTGTCCGCGGCGTACCACTCGTCGGCGTCGGGCTCCTCCCTGGCACCGGGCGTAGCGTCCTTGGGGGACTCCGACTCGGGGACGGGGTGGTACTGGAGCTCCCATCGTGTCATCGAGTACGCGTGTTTCAGTTCCTCCCGCTTGGCCTCCAACTCGCTGAGTTGCATGGCCAGTTGCGATCGCAGATCTTCGGGGGCGATGGTGCCCAGCCGCTTGGCGAGGTTGAACTTGGAGGCGAGCAGCCCATCGATCTCCTTGCGCAGCGCGGATCGTTCCAGGTTGAGGGTTTCAAAGCGCTGAACATCCGTCTTGCGCAGCGCCTCATCCATATACTTCTTGTACTCGTCGACGAGCACATTCACGATGGTCGTGGCGTCCGCCGCGCCCCGGTCGGTGGCCGACACGTTGATCATCTCCCCGTAGGCCTCCTGTTCGACGGTCAGGGCATCGGTCAATCGTTCGAGGTAGGTGGGCGCCGCGCCGCCCAGGCGCATCTTGAGCGTCTCCGGCGGGTTCTCGTACCAATCGGTGCCCTGTACGGCCGGGTCGTCCAGCACCCGTTCCAGTACCGGCGTGCTTCGGATGATGGACATCTGCGTGTTCAGATACGAGTGGTACAGACTCTGCATGCCGCCGACGTTATCCTCGGTCTTATAGACAAGCCGGGAGACGACCGGGGCCACGTGCACCGACGCCGTCGCCATGTACGCCGGCTCCTGGGTGAGCCAGATGACGGGGAGGGCAATCGCGCTCAGCAATAGGGCCACCGCCAGGATGGTCCACTTCGAGCGGCGAATCAGCGCGAAGGTCAGTGCCGTCGACTGGTCGTCGTCGGCCGCCCTGGGGCCCGCCAACGCCGATTCCGCCGGCTCCAGCACCGAGCGCGACGGGGCGGCCAACTCCGATCCGGATCGGCCGTTGGGCGTCTCGTTGGTTTGTTTTCCGTTCGCAGACACGATGGCTCAACCTCTGCAGCAGTGAACGACCGTTCCCATCCTCGCCCCTCATCCGGCCCCGACCCACTTTACTCGCGGATCGGGCCAGCGACGCATCGACGGCGGCGTTGCGGCTGGTCAGGATACACTCCGTGCCCGTCGGGTCGGCACAAAAAAGACGCAACCAACCAGAAATAATGAAGTTACCGCGATGCTCGCTAATCGATCGGGTCCAGGACCGAGGGGTCCAGTTCGACCTCGGCGGACTGCCCCAGGATCTCCACCCCGACCGATACTCTACACAGGCCGTGACGCCGCAACACGACCCCTTCGAGCCCTTGCAGGCACCCGGACCGGACCCGGCACCGCCGGCCCCGCCGGATGCCCGGATACAGATCCACGGCCACGTTGCCGGTCACCGCGCGGTAGATCTGCCGCAAATCGGACCGGATTCGCTCCTGGTCCCGCACCTCGAGCACGGATACCACCCGATTGGTGGTCAGGGTCCGATAACGGTCATCCTGCCCGCCGCACAGAAACAAGTATCCGGGGAACAACGGGAGTCTGACATCTTTCGTCCGGCTTGCATAACGCCGGCGCACGCGAGCCAGCGGAAGAAAGCACTGGATCCCCATCTGCTCGCAGCGGGCCGCCACCTTCTTCTCGGTTCTTGGACGGGCGTGGACCACCCACCAGCGCCCGACGAACCGATCGATCACCGACTCCTGCCCGTCGCGGAGTTCGTCGATCGGCACTGAGTGACACGACACGCCACTTACCACCGGAACATCACCGCCGTTTCATCGCGTTTGACACGGTACCCCGTGATCGCCCGTTGCCCCACAATCGCTCGTCCCCCGATGGCCCAACCCGCTGATCCGCGATCTGGCAATGGGGCCGTGCCCGGTATCGGAGTCCTGCACCGGTCACCTGCCCTACCAGAAGATGGGCTCGCCGTCCGAATCACGTTGAGCCGGTCATACGGACGACGTCCGCAAATCACCAGCCGCACGTGAGCACGAGCCGCCAGGCAGGTACCTGCCGCCATCGGTGTCAGACTTCGGGCCTACGCCCGGCACTCCAGGGAACCTCATGCCGGGCCCTCCCCGTCCGCCAGGCGTCCAGGTGGTGCCCGTCCATCTCTTGCTGTTCTTTCGGTCAGGGCAGAAGTGATGCGCTGTAGTACCCACGACCACCAGCGATCTCGGAAACTCCCCCCGACACCCGTCCAGCCCCACAGGGCGACCTAGAGTGTCACTTAAACCCCAGGACAGTACCAGTCGGTGCGCCGTTCGTCAAGGACCCGCTTGGCGATTCTAGGCACGCCGCCACACAAGGGCAACCGCTTACAAAAGCTTAACTTGGCGGACCTTACGTGCCCACGTCCGTGGATCGGTGGGCCGGGCATCACGCTCCTCGACGGTTCTACGGCGTGCTCACGCACGGATGATGATAGCCGCGCCGGCGGCCGGCGGACTGCGATGGCAAGTCCAATCGATGTCGCCGCCCGCGAGCGCCGAGGCCCGGCCGTCGCACGTGCACGGGCCGGGCCCCGGGTAGTTGAAACGCCGTCGTCGCTGCTCATTACTACGGCGCCGGCACATCTTCTGATCGTACCGGCACGACCATTTACGGTGCCTGGACGTCGCTGGTCAGGCCGAGGTATTCGTCGATCGTGGGGTCACCGTCGGTTTCGACGGCGATCGCCCGCGGGGCCGTCAACTCGATCAGGTCACCGAAGTCGAGGCCGTCCATTTCGAACGGCGGGGTGTTGTTGGTCACCTCGTCGGTCAACGTGGTCAACACGATCGCCTGAGCCAGCTCGTCAATCCAATCGTCGTCCGGCAGCATCACGCCACCACCACCACCACACATCACGGCCGTCTGAATCGAGCTGTCGACCACGGTGGGGGTGAGAACGGGAACGCCGTCGGGGTCCGTGGTCAGGTCGAGATCCAGGAAGAAATCCACGTCGTAGCAGGTTTCCCAGAACAGACAGGTCGTTTCCGTGGCCGGCACGGCGTCGTCGCATTCGGGGACCGAGGCCAGCATATCCACGTCGAATTCCCCGTCGCCGTCCCGGTCGGCCAGCATCGACACGGAGATCTGCCCGATCCGCAGCACCGCTTCCAGCACGCCATCCGTGGCCGGGTCGTCGTCAATGACGACCTTCGGGGCGAGCCCGATGCGGCCGTGGAGGATCATCGGCGTGGTGGCGTCGATGTTGAGCAAATGCGCCGTGTCGGTGGCGGCGTCACACACCAGCTCCGCAGCCTCGTCGATCCCGTCGAACTGCGAGCAGTCCTCGCCGCGAAGGGCTGCACACTGACCCCGCTCCTGGGGCGTGGCCAGCGCGGCGCAGTCGGGCGGCAGCAGGTCGTTCAGCAGCCGCACCTCGTCGAATGACGAGCGGAAGCCGCCGGTGATTGTCAGGCCATACAGGAGCTGGTTGAAGAAGTCGTCCGCCAGCCCGAACGTGACCTGGTCGGCGCCCGGAATGACGGGCAGGGCAAGCGGGCCGTCGGTCAACGGCGTGCCCGGGATCATGGCCGCCTCCGGATCGAGGGACCCCGGCGTCGGAGCAAACGTTCCGTTGTACGCGATGGCCAGCCCTTGCGGCGTGATCTGCACCTCGGCCATCTCGCTGGTCATCTCGACGTTGAAAGCCGGAAACACCGCGTCGTCGAGCTGCACGAAGTCGAAGTTCAGTGGATCGCCGTCCAGCAGGTCGAGGGCGTCCTGGAAGTTGACGTCCTCGATGTAGTCCTCCAAAGGCAGGCCGAGCCCGAGGTCCGGGTCCCACTGCCCGAAGGTCAGGATCTTGAAAGCGGTGTTCACGACCTCCGCCAGCACGTTGATCAGATCGAACACGAAGCCCAGGGCGCAATCGATTTCCAGCCCACCGGCGAGGACCTCCGCGTCAACCGCGTCTTCCGGGACGGTGAACTGCGGCTCGACCGCGTTGTTGTTGAGGATGTCCGCCTCGGTGATCACGAAGGATACCTCAGCACCTTGGATCTTGATCTTGATGAGGGCATCCAGCGTGAATCTCGCCACGCACACGCAGATGTTTCCAAAGGGACCGCACGCCTTGATCCGGTACTGCCCTTCCAGCAGTGCCTGCCCTTCGAAGTCAGGCAACACGGTCGTTACCGTCATCTGCCCGTCGGCCAGGTCCACGGTGGTAACGGGGTCCTGCGGCCCCAGGGCGGCGGTTTCGGGGTACGGCGTCATATGGATGGTCCAGTCGGGCAGCCCGATCGGCATGGGGATGTCCTGCTTGAAGTTGTCGAACTTGGCCAGCCAGTCTTGCAGGACGTTCAGCAGACCGTCCGACACCTTGCTCGACATCATCGAGTCAAACGCCGTGGTCAGCCCCCCGCCGGTCATGGTCAGGGTGACCGCGTTGGGCACCTCGGTGTCACCACGGAACGCGGACGGGGGCGGACGCACCGGACCGACCGCGAAGACCACCGGATCGGACAGGGCCACGTTGCCCAGCACGTCCCACGCTTCGGCAATGAGTCGCTCACCGCCGGGGTGAAACGTCCCGGGCAGCACGGATTCGTCGAACGATCGCGTCGGCAGCGTGTGGTCGAACGAGTAGATTAACGTCGGCGGACACTCCGCGCAGAGGGGGGGCATGATGTCCGGTCCGGTGAGCGGCAGCCACGTCCCGTTCAGTTTCACGAACGGACCACAGGTGGTGGGGAAAGGGCATACCAGCTCCTTGTTGTGGCAGATCTCGCCTTGCACCTGGGTGTCGCCGCCCGGCGTGATCAGGCCGTCGGTCGGGGTGAAGATCGTGAACTCGAACACGCTGGCGAGGCCCGTGTCCCGCAGGTCGTCGACGAGGCAGGCGGGTGCCGGATCATCGGGGTACGAGCCCTCGCGCTTCACCCCGCGAACGACGACCGTCCCGCCGCCGCAGCACAGGTCGCGCAGGGTCATGCTCAGCGTGTTGGAAGACAACGTGTCCGACGGCGCGCTGTCGACGATCAGGTCGCACACTTCAACCGTGCAGTCGTGGATGGCCACCGTACCGCCGTACGGGCCGCCCGGGAAATCGGTGGCGGGATCCAGGCCCAGGCCCGCGAGCAGATCGACGCCATTCAGCCCTACCGACAACGACGCCGGATCCACGTTGGGGATCGCGGTCAACACGCGCAGGCTGTCGCCGCTGCCGAGCACCTCGTCCGCCGGGGTGATTACCTTGAGGTACGGCATGTTGGAGCAGACGGCATCCGCATGATTGAAGCCGTTGTCAACCGCCACGTGGAGAAAGACCACCGGGGCCGACAGCGTGTGGAATCGAAGCGTCTGCCCGAATTTCTGCTGGAACGCCGCATGGTCGGCGAGGTCGATGTCGTCGTCGCAATCACTGTCGAGGGCTTCGCATCCGGCGGGGATCGGGCCGTTGTCCGGGCCGGTCTCGCAGTCGTCCCACAACGCGAACAGGGCGAGATCCACGTCGACTTCCGTGGTGGAGGCCTCGAAGTCGACCGCGTCGACGCGGCTGGCCAGCCGGACCGAATCGCCCAGTTCGACGGGGATGGACACGAGCGGGTCCCCGTCGGCATCGAGCGCGACGAGTTCGGCAAGGACCTGCACGTCGCCGACGGGGTTCAGAACCTCGTAGTCCACCGTGTGCCAACTGCGGCAGTCGTCGCCCTCGGGGCGGCACGTGTAGGGCAGCGCGCACGTGACCCCCAGATCGGCGGACCCGCAGTCGGGGTCATCGCGGTCGATCAGGCCGTCGCAGTCGTTGTCGAGCCCGTCGGCGCAATCGCAGCCGGCGGGGCCTTCGGGGCTTGGTCGGCCGGCGGAGGCGTCGCAGGTGGTGCCGGACCCGTCGGCCGTGCACACCATGCTGCCGTCTCGGCGGCAGGGCCCCTGCCCCACACTGCACGGATCGCCCAGGTCGGAGAAGTCCTCATCGATCTCGCCGTCGCCGTCGTTGTCTTTGCCGTCGCACGATTCGGGCTCCTGGCAATCCGGGTCCTCGAGGTCGATCAGGCCGTCGCAGTCGTTGTCGAGCCCGTCCCCGCACCGGGGCCAGCCGGGCGGCCCCTCGGCGTGCGGCGGATAAGGGGCGGCATTGCATTCCGTGCCGGACCCGTCTTCGGTGCAGATAAGAATGCCTTCCTTCTCGCACAGCCCGTCGCCGACCACGCACACGTCGCCGAGTTCAGGGTAATCCTCGTCGATCTCGCCGTCGTTGTCGTTGTCGAAACCATCGCACCGTTCCGGTCCGGTGCAATCGGGATCTTCGTGATCGGTCAAGCCATCGCAGTCGTCGTCCTTGAAGTTGAAACAGGACGGGTCGTCGACCGGCCCTTCCACGCCTGGCGGCGGCGAATGGCTCTCACACTCCACGCCGAGCCCGTCTTCGGTGCACACGATGCGTCCGGGTGCCTCGCACTCACCCTCGCCGCCGAAGCAGGGGTCGCCCGGACTCAGGATGATGGTCTCGCCGCTGCCGGGGATGATGATCTCCGTCTCGAAGCCTTCATCGATCAGCCCGTCGCAGTCGTCGTCCCGCCCGTTGCACAGTTCTTCCAGCGGGCCGACCTCCATCGTCAGGGTGCCGCCGACCAGTTCGCCGGTGTACGCCCGCCAGATCACCAGGGCACGGACCGGTTCGAGCCACTCGAATTGGGCTCCGCGTGTCCGGTCCGGCTCGTCGGCGTTCATAACATCCAGTTCGTAGCAGCCGCGTTCGGCGGGCGCCGTCACGGTCACGCGACCGACCGTGAGCGATCCGAACGGTGGAATGACGTTCTGCGGACCGGCCGTAATCTGCCACTGCGGCACCGGCATGGTCGGATCGCCCGCCGTCACCGGTTCCAGCAGCCAGTCGAAGTCCGCCGGCAGCCCGATGGCCGGATCGGTGTCCGCGAAATCAAGGCGTACCAGGTACACGGGCAGCGAGAACGGCTCCAGGTTGTTGAACACGACGTCGACGGTGACTGCCTGGCCGCCCGTATAGGGTCCTGGCGCGTCCGGCACCAGCTCGATGTTGATGCTGCCTCCCCCGCCGCCGTTGATGCCACCGCCGGCCGCGGCCACGCCGGGCCCAGCGCCGACCACGGCGAGCACCGCAGTGAGCAGTCGGGACGGCCTCCGACGGTCCGCGCTCCGTTCCCAGCACTGCATCGAAGGCACCCTGAGCCGCCCCGTTGGTAGTTGCGTGAACATGCCACATTCCTCCCTGTAGATCTGAAGAAACCTCTGCCGCCGCGACCCATGCGCGCACTCCGATCCACGTGCACGGGCGCCCATGGCCCGCCGGCACGCGCATCAGATCCCCGTCGACAGGCCCGTATGGCGGGGCCCGTTCCGTCACTGGCATCGGTTGTGGGATCAAAACATCCAGCCCGAACCTCTGATGCTATTGCGATTAGCCGCCCCGTCAAGGCGATCTGACACCGCGGGCGGGTCCCGATGCGAATTCACGGAGGGTGTCTCGATGCCGGGAAGGCGGGGGCGGCGAATCCGGCGCTCCGCACGTGTCACGATCGAACGCTCGCGTCGGATTGGCGCGCAGAACGGGCCCGACCGATGCGAAGATCCGCCGGGCCCGAGGGTTCGTGGCCGTTCGTGTCAGTCGGCCTTGGTCACGGCGCGTGCTTGCGGCGCCACGTAATGCGTTACGCTGCGCGTGCGCCACGCATGGCCGTCGAACGTGGTGCACGTCGCGGTGGACTTGTAGAAATCGATTTTAGCGAGCACCGGCGCGAGTTTGCCGATCATGCCAACCACCTTCCCGATGATCGGCTGCGCCTCGGGATCCGGGATCATCATCGTCATCACGCCGCCGGTCATTGAGATCATACCGATCAACCCGGCGAGTTCCTGCCCGAGGCGGCGCTGGTCGGTCAGGGTCACGCTGACGAACGATCCGTCCGGCACGATCGCTTCCTCCATCACCCGCGGGTTGGATCGGACGTTGGGATGCTCACCTTTGGCCGTGGCCAGACAAAGCGTCACCACATCCGCGTTTCTGGCGAAGATCAGGTGTCCGTCGGCCACGCCCCACACGAACGGCTGCGGGTCCACGCTGAAGTAGACGTTCTCGAATCCTTTCAGGGTCTCGTGCTCGAGGGGCATCTTACGTATCGCGAGCATGGTGAGGGCCGGGTTCTGCTGTGCGGCTTCCGTCATGGCGCCGGCCAACAAGTCGATGCCGGCTGCGACGTTTTGCCTGGCTTTGTCCTCGTCGTTGACCTTGACCATCCAGATCCATCCACGGCCCTCGTCGAGGGTGACGGAGATGGACTGTCCGTCGATGTTGCCGATGATGTCGTTCTTGACATCCATGCCGGAGCTCTTCTGCATGGCCGCCCACGCTTCGAGTATCTCCTCTCCCGGCGGCCCGGTCAGCCGGACGGAATCCTCGAGGAACGTGTAGAGGGCGGTGAAATCGATGCCGTTACTGACGGTGAAGGACGCGGTCTCCTGCGGCAGATACCGCTCGAAATTCGTCATCGGCGGGCGGTTCCCGATGACAGGGTAGATGGGTTTGCTCTTGGCGTCGGGCGCCAGCACGGCGATGGATTCGGTCCGCGTCGAGAAGCCGTCGGTCAGTTCGACGGCCGCGGTGTAATCCAGGATCGCCGGCACGTCGAGCACGCGGAGGGCGAGCGTGCGGGCCACCATACCCCCCTGCGTCGTCTCCGATTGCTGGCAAGCGGCCCGGGCGGCGGCGGCGAGGGCTGCCTCGTAGCGCGCATCCGCGCGAATCGTCCGCAGATCGGGATCATTGGCGATATGGCGGGGGCAGTAGAACCCGCCGTTGACGGCCCGCTCGAGGAAATCGAGGGCCTCGTCGGGATGACCGTTCAACGCGCGGAAGCAGGCCATGTAGTAGAGCACGCGGGAGTCGTCAGGCGACTTCTCGTAGGCCTGCTCGACCAGGTCGAGACCTTTCTTGTAGTCCTGTCTCTTGTACGCCTCCCACGCCTGCATACTCAGTTCGTGGGCCTCGCCGCTTTTGATGGAGTTGCGCACGACGTCTGCCCCGGCGAACTGCTCGGCCATGCGGCACGCCTTGCTGAAGGCGGCCTGGTACTGCCGGTCGCCGCGTATCGAATCGAGGTCGGAATCCCGCGTGAGTTGTTTGGGACAGTAGAAGCCGGCCTCCACCGCGTCGTTCAGGGTCTTGAGTGCCAGCTCACTGTCACCGCGGAGAGCCTGAACGCACGCCAGGTTGTAGAGAATGCGGGAGTCCGATGGGTCTTTTTCGTGGGCCTGCCGGGTCAGTTGGAGACATTTCTCGAGATCGCCCGCGTAACAAGCCTTGATCGCCTGGTTGCTGAGTTCGAACGCTTCGCCGGCGCGATTGACGTGCAGCATGACGTCATCGGGCTTGGCCACCTCCTCCATCAAGCCGTCGAAGATCGTCCGCACCGAGGCGAGCAGCCGCTGCATGTCGAAGAACGTCATGGCGTCGTCGGGCAGCGGGAGCTTGCCGAAGGCGGCCAGGAAGCGCGGGTTCTTGGCCATCGGCGCCTTGGCGGACTGGCCGGCCCGAAGCCCGAGCACGTCGGCCAGCATGTCGTCGCCCATGGCGATGCCGATCACGTCTTCGTGGTGGAAGATCGACAGCGTCATCGTGGCGGCCCCCGGCGCCTTGCCGAGGAAGTTCACGCTCGCCACGTCGGCGCCCAGGCGCGGCGCCCTCTGCACGGTGAGCACCGGCTCTCCCGCCATCCGGTTGATCTCGGCAATCACGGCATCCAGGATGGCGACCAGGCCTTCGTAGTTCTTCGGCGTGCTTTCCATGGTGCCGCGGAAGAGGACAACGAAGTCGGGCGGGCCCATGAAGACGTTGTCGCCGATTTTCGAGAGCGCGTTCAACCGCTCGGCGAACGCGACCTCCTTGCCGGCCAGCTGGTCCCAGTCCACCCCGGCGATCAGCTGCTTGGCCAGCTCCTTCATCCGCTCGACCTCGGCCGTGGTCTCTTCGCCGCCGATCATGCCGATGAGTTCCATCACGTCGGTGTCGATACCGGAGTTCTTCAGGGCGTCAAACACGTCGCTCCAGTATGCATCGAGAAACGCCCGTTCGGGATTGGTCCGACTGGCATTGAAGATGAAGACGTCGTCGGGCACGGCGGCGGCCAATGTGAAGGGGGACTCGGCGGCGGCCATGGGGCCGCCCCACCACGCCGCGGTCAGCACGACGAGCAATCCTGCGGTCCCGGTCCATGTGCGCGTGTTCATTTCATTCGGCTCCTTCTGCTTGGGCGTGATCGTCAGGCTGGGCGCGCCCACTCCACCACTTTCATCATACCCGATTTCGTATGCCGATGAGTCCTGCGACAGGGCTTGTCACCGTAAAAGGGTGTTGGTTGTTGCCAACATGTCCCGACATTCCCGGCGTGGGTGAGGATGACTTTCGCCGCCCGTCCTTCCATCGCGCCCGTGTCGCCTCCTTCGGCCCGCGGGTCGACCTCCGGACGAACGCGGGTACAGGGTGTAGAATACCCCCCGCCGTCGGTCGCGTCTATTACACGATGGACCGCGGTTTGGAAGTGGGGGTGCAACATGTCAGACTCTGTAACCGGCAAGCCGCGTGAGGTCGCCGGGCGATTCGACGCGTGCCGCCGCCGGGCTCGCGAGGCGGAATCCGTCGCCACTTGACAGGGCCGGACCGGGCACCCACATTCCACTGGCGCGGTGAGATTCGCGATGGCACGGTGGGCCCAACGGAGACGCATGTCGGATCGTGCGAGCTTGCTGCTCACCATTGCGATCTCCCCGGTCGTGCTCGTCGCCATCGGCTTCGCCGTCTTCTCCCTTCTCTCGGTGTTTTCGCTCATATTCGCCGCGGCGTTTTGCGAAACGACGGACGAGTCCGTCATCCTCGCCATCATGGCCATTGTCTACAGCATCGCGGCCGTACTTACGCTGATCGCCACATCGTACGCCTGTCAATCCATCCACCGCGGACTGCGCCGGTGGTGGTACTTGGACGCCGGCGGCGATTCGGTCTTTTGCCTTAGCTGTGACTACAACCTCGCCAGAAACACCAGCGGCACGTGCCCGGAGTGCGGCACGCCGATCCCCCAGTTCAACGATGAAGAACCGGACTCTCCGAGCCGGAGCAAAGCACCGGGGCGGTGGTACGGCCGGCAGCGGCCTTCGGTCGAGAGGAGAGAGGTGAACGGAGAGCACGGCACGGCCACCGTCGCCCGGGTGGGGCTTGTATCACGGAGGAACGGCGCAGATCGCCTGCGACGATCCTGGACGCCCGCGGTACTACCGACGCTTCTTCGCACAGTCGACCGCTCTTCGTTGGCGTTCGGGCTGAACGCTTCGCGGACGAGCACGCGCGAGGGGTTCACACCGGGTACGTCCGATACGCATCCCATGCATACTCGGACCGTGGAAACGTGCCGATTCGCCGGGATATCATTGGCATGGGCCAGGCCGAACGGTGATCGGTCGTGGCAATCGCCGCATTGCGCCAAGTCCACCGAGGGGAGAAGCGGATGGTGGCTGAATTCAGTAATCAAATTCGGCCGGCGGTGGCGATGGTGATCGCCGTCGTCGGAATCGCCGCGTGTCCACTGCTCGCACCGGCCAGCACCGTGGTCCCCATGAACTCGGCCACCATGGCCGACCATGCCGGGCAGGTCATCGTCGGACGGGTGGCGGCCATCCGATCCTACTGGCTGGACGACCCGCGGCGCATCGAGTCCGAGATCACCTTTGAGCAGGTCGAGTATCTCAAGGGCCGGCTTCACGACTCCACGCCGACGTTTGTCCTGCGCGTACCGGGCGGGACGGTCGGCGACACGCACATGTACGTCTGCTGTTCGCCCGACTTCGCGGTCGGTGACAAGTGGGTGCTGTTCCTGCTGCCGAGCTACAACACCTATCCGGTGGTGGGGCTGTACCAGGGCTCGTTCCTGGTCGAGGCGGACGCGGCGGGGATCGAACGCGTGTACTCCTGCCGTCACCAGACGAAGCAGCCGATCGCCGGGTTCGACGGCGACGGCTTCGTGGAGGTCCGCGGCGAGAAGGCATGGATGCGCAGCACGATTCATGACCGTTTGCGCGAGACGACCAACGCACGCGTGCGGTCCGATGCGCCGGACGCCAGCCCGCGGGAGGCGATGACCCTCGACGCGTTTCTGTCGGAGATCCGGCCGGTGCTGGCCGCCAGCCGATCACACGACCTGACGCGAGCGGCCGGTCAACCGGACACGGTGCACCGCACGGCCCGGCCCCTGGTGCCCGCGGGCAAGATGGCCGATCGGCCCGCCGATGACAAAGCGACCCTACGGGGTCAAGCCCCGGTCGCTCCGTCGTTCACGCCGCGCCGGCCGGCGCGGTCCGCGGAGGAAAATCGATGAAGCGCGGTCTGGCCCGAATCGGGTTCGTCGTGGCCGCCGCCGCGACGCTGTGGATAGCCGGCGACCGTGCGAGGGGATTCTCGTGGTATCAGTACGGCGGCTATGACGTCATCTGGGCGGGTGGCGAGAGCGTGCGTTATCTTTCGCCGACCAGCTTTCCCGACGGCAGTGACGTTCAGTACCTGCTGCTGGGTGGGATGGGGCTGTGGAACATGGTGCCGGCGGCGGACTTCGAGTACTTCTACGATCCGGGCGGGCTCGACACGATCGATCCGTACGACGGGTACAACGACACGATCGCCGACGAGTTGGACCCCGGCGTGCTGGGCGTCACCTACATGGTGAACCAGGGGTCGTACTGGTACGACATGGACCAGATCTTCAGTGCCTCCGGGGCCGGCAAGGGCTGGTCGTTCGAGCCCAACCCTGACTGCGCGATTCTGGGTGACTCCGACGCGTACGGGTACTCGTTCGTGCTGGTGGCGACGCACGAGTTGGGCCACGCGATCGGTCTCGGTCATGAGCCGGTGGACGGAGCGTCGCCGGGGTCGTTCTGGTTCGTGGCGACGATGAACCCGAGCTACCCGGCCGGAGGGGCCGTCGGCCAGAACGACATTGTGGAACTGCACACGGATGACCGCAACGGGGCGCGCTATCTGTATCCGCACTCGGGTCCGTCGGATCCGCCGCTGGTTGACCTGGCCAGTGCAAATCACACGACTCATCCCGATCCGTCGCGGATCGGGCGTTCGGTGCCGATGTTCTTCACGCCGGCGTCGGTCTACCCGGCCGGGACAATCACCGCCCGCAGCGTGATCGAGAACTTCGGCACGACCAGCGAGTTCAACGTCAGCCAGGGGTTCTACCTGTCGATGGACGACGTGATCGACGGTGACGACACGCTGCTGGGGCAAGTGCGGTGGGACATCGCGTTCGCGGACGCGTTCGAGTTCGAGGTGGAGATCGACATGCCGGAGGACCTGCCGGCCGGCCCGTACTACCTCGGGGCGATTCTGGACGACCTCAACGAGATCGCGGAGGACTACGAGGACAACAACGCGGTGGTCTACTGCGAGCCGCTGATCATCGACCAGCTTGTGCCGGATATCCTCACGCTCGATCAGCAGGTCATGTCCTGCGGGGAGCCGTTCGTCGGGGTCGCGCCCGAGGTGACGCACCCGCTGAACATGAACCCGATCACGTGGAGCCTGGACAACCCGGAGCCGGGGATGGAGATCGACCGGGTCACCGGCGTACTGTCGTGGCCGAGCCCGGTGCGGTCGGACTTTCTGTACACGATTCACGTCCGGGCGACGAACAGCGCGGGCACGGCCACGCAAACGTTGTTCCTCGGGGTGACGGAGGCGGCCCCGGAGCTCGCGCCGATCGACGACGAGGCGATCCCGTGCGGCGTGCCGTACGTTGGGCCAACGCCGGTCATCACGTCGCCCGAGTGCATGGAGCCGATCATCAACTGGTCGCTCGACGAAGCCCCGCCGGGGATGGAGATCGATCATTCGTCGGGCGTTGTCGTCTGGCCGGCCCCGGCACCGTCGGAGACGCCGTATACGGTGACGATCCGGGCGACCAACGCGACGGGCAACGGGACGCAGACGTGGCAGCTCGGCGTGGGGGGCGGCGATCTCGATCTCGACGGCGACGTCGACACCGCGGACTTCGCGGCGTTCGACGATTGCTGGCGCGGCCCGCACACGGACGCCGGCCCGGGTTGCGACTGCGCCGACGGCGACGGCGACGGCGACGTGGACCTGGTGGACGCGGCGCGGTGGCAGCGATTGTACGAAGGGCCGGCCGCCGAAGGTGCCTGCTGTTTCGGCGACGGCGCATGCCTGCAAGGCACGGAACTCGAGTGCAACGCCACCGGCGGCACCTACTTGGGGGATTACAGCGATTGCGCCGAGACCGAATGCGATGGAGCTTGCTGCTTCACGAACGGGTTCTGCCTCGACCTGAACCAGGATACGTGCCAGAGCATCCCGGATGGCGCGTTCCAGGGGCATGGGACGCGGTGCGCCGGCACCGAATGCCCGTTCCGCGAGGGCGCCTGCTGCCATACCGACGAAACCTGCACCGAGGGCAGCGAGAGTGACTGCCTCGCGGGCGGCGGTACGTACGAAGGGGACGGCACCGACTGCGGGTCTTCCGACTGCACGCTGCCGGCGATCGGCGCGTGTTGTGACCCCATCGGCTGGTCGTGCACGGAAACGACCGAGACCGATTGCCTCGACCTGGGCGGGTCGTACGAGGGCGACGACACGACATGCGCCGGCACGCGCTGCCCCGAGTACAGCAACGAGATCGACCCGGTCACGGCGTTCTACGCCCCGGGGGCGTACTCCGCTCTGGGGGACGACCTCGCGCTGGCCGGCACGCATCGCGACCTCGCCTATTACGACGTCGCCGTGTACGGGGGCAGCGGCGGCGGCGGAGCGTTCGACGTGACGGTTGAGCTGTTCACCGATTGCCCGGGCGACGGGGGCGTGGCCATGGCGGGGACGTCGTCGACGTGGACCGACATCCCGGATG
The DNA here is from genome assembly GCA_964495075.1 of uncultured Phycisphaeraceae bacterium. GTDB lineage: Bacteria > Planctomycetota > Phycisphaerae > UBA1845 > UBA1845 > JAFGJQ01. The sequence continues at coordinate 2,775 of CAZBUJ010000073.1, read as the reverse complement.
ACGGGTTCATCTATACCTTGAGCGCGGATCTTTCGGAGTCCCCGGTGCATCTCCCGGACACAGTGTGGATGGTCGTCACGTTCACCACCGACGCGGCGGGGTGGATCATGGCCGGGCAAGCCGAGGTCGGCGGTACGGGGGACGTATTCGGCCAAGATGATCCACCGTGGGGCTGCACGTTCGCGTTCGGCGGGGCGAGTCCGCCCTACGCCGGTTTCTGGGCCAACCTGCAATGCGTGAACGTGGAGGGCTTGCGCATCGGTCCGCCGACCCGGCGGACGACGAAAACGCGTTGGGCCACGCCAACCGGCGCACGCCCTCAACCGACTCTGCAACGACCGTAGCGACCCGGCATTGCATCCCCGTGCAGCGGCGTCATGCGCTGCTGAGCCAACTCAGAACGATCTTGGCACCGGTGTCTTTCCGTTCCGGGATCGCTTTCACAAGAAAAGCCCCACCCGCCCAGCAGGGGAGTGGGGCCGTTTTCGCACGGTTGTCGATGTACCGGCGCTACTTGCCGCCGTTGCCGCCCGCATTGCCGTTGCCGCCGACTTCCGCCTCGTACATGGCGGCGAGACCTTCGTAGCGGGCCCATCGCTGCACGGCATCGGCCTGGGCCTTCAGGAGCAGCACCTTCGCCTCCTCCGGCTTGCTCTTGGTGAGCATTTTGAACCGCGTCTGAATGTAGGCGAAGTCCTCGTACCGGGCGGTCGGCTTCTTCGAGTCGAGCCTGAGGGGGTTCTTGCCCTCGGCGGCCAAGTCCGGATTGAACCGGAACAGCGGGTAGTGGCCCGTCTGCACGGCCAGCTTCTGCGTGTCCATGCCGGTCCGCATGTTGATGCCGTGGGCGATACAGTGGCTGTAGGCCAGAATGAGCGACGGGCCGTCGTACGCTTCCGCCTCGACGAACGCCCGCACGGTCTGGGCGTCATTCGCGCCCATGGCCACAGTCGCCACGTAGACGTTGCCGTAGGTCATGGCCAGGAGGGCAAGGTCCTTCTTGTTCTGCGGCTTGCCGCCGGCGGCGAACTTGGCGACCGCCGCCCGCGGGGTGGCCTTGGAGCACTGGCCACCGGTGTTCGAATACACTTCGGTGTCGAGGACGAGCACGTTGACGTTGCGGCCGGAGGCCAGCACGTGGTCCAGGCCGCCGTAGCCGATGTCGTACGCCCACCCGTCGCCGCCGAGGATCCACACGCTCCTGTTGACCAGGGTATCGGCCAGCGTGCCGAGTTGTCGGGCCTCGGATGAATCGATGCCGTTCAGCTTCGAGCGCAACGTCGCGACTCGCTGTCGTTGTTCGGCGATGCCGGCCTCGGTGGACTGATCCGCCTGGAGCAACCCGTCCGCCAGGTCGCGGCCGACGGTGTCACCGAGTTTCTGGAGCAATTCGCGGGCGAACTCACGGTGCTTGTCGAGCGTGAGCCGGAACCCGAACCCGAACTCGGCGTTGTCCTCGAAGAGCGAGTTGGACCAGGCCGGGCCTCGCCCGTCGGTCGTCTTCGCCCACGGGGCGGTGGGCAGGTTGCCTCCGTAGATTGACGAGCACCCGGTGGCGTTGGCGATGATGGCCCGATCGCCGAACAGTTGGGTGAGCAGCTTGACGTAGGGCGTCTCGCCGCAGCCGGAGCAGGCTCCGGAGTACTCGAACAAGGGTTGCAGGTACTGCGACCCCTTGACGGAGTTGATCTTCACGGTGCTGCGATCGACTTCGGGCAGGCCGAGGAAGAAGTCGTAGCACTCGCGCTCGGATTCGCGGAGCGGCGGCTGGAAGGCCATGTTGATCGCCTTGAGGCGGGTCTCCTTCTTGTTCTTGGCTGGGCACACCTCGACACAGATGGCGCAGCCGGTGCAGTCTTCCGGCGCGGGCTGCACCGTCATGACCATGCCTTCGAACTCCTTGCCCTTGGCCTCGGAGTGCTTGAACGACGCCGGCGCTGTTTCGAGGTACATGGGATCGTATGCCTTCATTCGGATCGCGGCGTGCGGGCACACGATCGCGCACTTGCCGCACTGAATGCAGACGTCCGGATCCCACACCGGAATCTCGAGGGCGATGTTCCGCTTCTCCCACTTGGTGGTGTCGGTGGGGAAGGTCCCGTCGGCGGGGAACGCGCTGGTCGGGATTCCATCGCCGCGCCCGGCGATGATCTCCCCAATCACCCGCTGCACGAACTCCGGTGCGGCGGCCGGCACGGCGGGCGGCATCTCGACGGCGCTGGTCGCCTGGCCCGGCACCTCCATCTGGTGCAGGTTGGCCAGGGTCTGATCCACCGCGTTCCAGTTCTTCTTGACCACGTCTTCGCCCTTGGCCCCGTACGTTTTCTTGATCGCATCCTTGATGGCCGCGATGGCCTCGTCCTTGGGCAGCACGCCGGAGATGGCGAAGAAGCACGTCTGCATGATCGTGTTGATGCGCACGCCCATGCCGGTTTCCTTGGCGACGTGGTACGCGTCGATGACGTACAACTTCAGTTTTTTGTCGATGATCTGCTGCTGGACCTTCGTGGGCAGGCGATCCCACACCTCGTCCTTGGGATAAGGCGCGTTCAACAGGAACGTGGCTCCGTCGACCGCGTGCTCCAGCATGTCGTACCGCTCGAGGAACACCCACGAGTGACAGCCGATGAAATTGGCCGACGAAATCAGGTACGTCGAATGGATTTCCCGCGGGCCGAACCGAAGGTGCGATACCGTGACCGACCCGGCCTTCTTGGAGTCGTAGACGAAATAACCCTGGGCGTAGTTGTCCGTGCCCTCGCCGATGATCTTGAT
>CAZBUJ010000072.1:0-29171 GCA_964495075.1 uncultured Phycisphaeraceae bacterium | reverse complement strand
CCGCGTTCGAAATCGGCATGAGGAATACGTCACCGAATTTACGGGCCAGAGCACTTAGGCCCAGAAAATCCGCTCGCGCTTCCGGAGCCGCGGCCGCGGCGACTGGCGGTCCAAGACCGCAAGTTGTTGCCGCCGTGCGAGGTGTTCGACGGCCAGTTCGGCGCGGTCGACGACGAGACCGCGAATCAGAACCATGACGATCTGCAGCGTGCTCCTTTCACAGGCCTCATGGGTCATTGAGTCGCAACGAGCGTACTTGAGAAACGCGCGCGAGGCAACGCTGCAAGTGCCTGCCTGACAATCAGTACCGAATACTCCGGAAGCACAGGGCAATGTTCCGAGCACAGCGCGCTGCGTACGTAGATTCAAGGCGTAAGTCGTCGTGGCGCCATCGCTTCCCGCAGAATCAGCTGATTGGTGATCTCGCACTGGCGCGGTGTCAGCAACGCGTCGGCCTCCACATGTTCGACCACCGCCGCGGCACGCCCGAACTGGAGGAACAGGTCGCGAATACGCGGGGCGAGCTGTGCGCTAATGGCCTCGCTCTCGTTTCTCGTTGTTAGCATCACACTGAGTGGGCGCGTGTCCCACATTCTGACGGTATAGTCGCCCGAGCAGGAAAACAGTGTGTTTCCGTCCGGGGTGAAAGCCAGGTCGTTGACCTGGTCCATGTGACCGCGGAGCTGCGCAGCTTCGTCAAACGTGTCGAGGTCCCAGAGGCAGATCGTGCGGTCGTTGGATCCAGACGCCAGCCGGGAGCCATCGGGTAGGAACGCGACGGAACAGACTTCATCGGTATGCCCACGCAAGGTGGCGACCCGCCGCCCCGAAGCGACGTCGAACACCTCCGGCTCCGGGCCACCGCCGGCCAGCAATCTCCCATCCGGACTGAAAGCCAGACCACCGCCATACAGACCGGGAAACTCTCGATACACTTGCAACGTCCGCGTGTCGTACACGCGGGCCCCGCCGCCCGTCTTCGATGTCGCCAACAGGTAGCCGCGCGGTCCGTAGGCGATGCACAGGGGCGCCTCCGGCAGCCGAGCGACCAGCTCAAAGGTGGTCGCATTCCAGAAGCACAGCTCGTGGCCGATGACGGCCGCGAGTTGATCTCCGCTCGGAGAAAACGCCACGGCTCCGGAAAACCCGTTCGCGGCCCGCATTACCTCCGTGCGTTCCCCAGTCCGGAGATCGATGACGACAATGGAGGCGACGCGCCCCTCGCGGTTCAGGGCCACCGCGATCCGCTCGCCGTCCAAAGCGAAGCTCAGGCCTCCGATGCAGTCGCCGCTTCCGCGAGCTCCAGTCCGCCGAAGAAACGCAGCTCGCTCAAGCGCGCCTGCCGCTCATTCAAGGCCGTGAGTGCCTCGAGGGCCTCATGCAGATCGAGAGTATCGATGAACTGATTCTCCCCCACAGCGACCGCCTCATTCAGCGTGATCCGCTCCCAGTCCCCGCCGCCGCGCTTGCGGGCCCTGCGATCGCGGGCATGGTTGACCAACAACCGCCGCATGGCCCGCGCCGCCACGGCGAAAAAGTGCTGCCGGCCCTTGAACTCCAGCGTGCCGGAACCCACCACGCGCACGTAGGCCTCGGGGACCAGTGCGGTGGCTTGCAGCGTACGGTCGGGTCGCTCCGCCTGCATGTAGTGAGCCGCCAATACGCGGACCTCATCGTACACCAGCGGCAGGAGCTCGGTCGCGGCCGATGAATCGCCCTCCGCGAGTTGACCGAGAATCCGGGTCACGTCTTGTGGCGGCGGCTTCGGCATAGGCTTCGTAACCTCCTCAGACAAAAGCAATTATATCAGATTCGGCGGCCGCAGGTATTCGCCTCGAAGATTCTACCGGAAAACCGGGCCTCTTCGGCGGGTTCTCGTGCTTTCTGGTGTAGTGGGCGAGTGGTACCCGCTGACGAAGCCGGAGATCTAACAGGAGGAGACACGCGATGCGCAAGCGAAGCCGACAAGTGACGAGATTGGATGCCATGGCGATCGGCATTGTCCTCCATGAATACCCCTCGCAGTCGCCCTGGCGGCATCGCTGATCGCCGCGGCCACTGCAAACGCTCAACCGGTCGTTTTTGACAATGTCCCGGAGGGCCGTCAATTCGGCGGCGGCGGCGCGGTCGTCCGTGGCCCTGATGCGAACCCATTTCTCGACTCAGTCTCTCTGGCACAGCCGTTCACACCCACGGCGGACGCACCTTGGCAAGCATTCAACTGGGCCTCAACAGCCAGGAACCCGGCGCGCTCATCGACGTAGCGCTGTATTCCGGCTCCGGCAGCGGCCCGGCAACGCTCATCGAGTCGCTCGGCATGGTGGACGAATCGCAGATGCCGGATTCCTACCCGACCGACTTCGACACCGGTGCGGTCATTCTGAACTCGACACCGAATCCCCTGCTCGAAGCGGGCGTGGAATACTACATAGTGGCGACGCCGGGCACGTCGACCAGCGAAGCGGCATGGGATACCGCGCCCAATACCCGAGGACACTGTCTGAATCCAGGCGGAGGCGGATGGGAGTATCGAGACGGCGACTATGACTGGCAACTGGCCTCGCGCGTGGTCGCGGTTCCCGCGCCAGCGGAAGTGTTCGTGAAGTCAGTTTCCATCGGCCACCCGGGGGAACCGGCCCCACGCAGGTCCGTGAGGGCACGCTGCTGATCAATGGCAGCTCCGCCACGAGTGGCACGACCGTGTTCAACCAGATGATGCTGGGCGGGTCGGTTAGCATCGGCGGACTGACTTTCGTGAACCCCGGTGGCATCCTGGCACCGGGGGGCTCAACCGGTCTCTCAACTGCTGCGCTGGACCTGTCCAATCTGACCATCAACTCAGCCTCGATGGTGGAGCTTCAAATCGCCGGCTCCCAGCCCGGCACCGAATATGACCAAGTGCTGGTGACCGGTACGGCTGACCTCGGCGGCGGTCAGCTCGCCATCACGCTTGTGTGAGGGAAGAAAAGAGCTATGATCTCCGGCGTGGGTCCCGTTTTCGCGCCCACCTGGGCCCCATTTGCACGACCATTACCAAAAAACGGACACGCTATTCGGAGCCATCACCATATCCTCGTTTACATCGACTCTGAAGCGCTACCTTGCGGGGGCGCCCGGCGTCCAGATCCTTGAGCTGCTTTTCGAGATCGAACAACCTGTTGATCAGGCGCAGGACAACGCGGGCCACCTGTGGCGCCGCCTTCTCGTGGTCCACGATCTTGCGCCGCGCATGGGCCCGGCAACCGGCCCGCGGCAGTTCCTGGTTCAGCGCGATCCCGTCATACCCGCCGTACGCATCCGCCAGCAACGTGCCGCGGAAGTCCGTGAGGAACACCGCCGGCCCGTCGCGTTTGCGACTCTCCATGAAGGCGAACACGTTGTACGGCTGTGACTCGTCCCCCTGGTAGATCCACATCCGCTCCGGCTTGGTCTTGCCCGGCTGTCGCAACGGTATCACCGTGTCGTCCGTCGCCCATACATGCGACTCAAGCACCCGCTGCACCATCCGGGTCGTGCAGCGGCCGCACCAGTCGGGCGACGTCCGCCAGCCATAGGCACATGGTCGAGCGGTCCAACTCGAAGCCCTGGCGGGCGAAGATGGGCTGCAATCGATGCAGAGGAACGTAGTCGGCCAACTTCACCATGACCACGTAGGCCAGCCGCCCCGGGCCCGGCAGCCCCTTGTCGATCGGCGAGCCGCCCGTCTTGGCCACCAGCGTGATGTTCAGGTTGTCGCCGTTCTGTCCGCAACGGCGGCAGCGTACAGGCGGAGGTTCTATGGCTGGTTGCCCGCCGACGGCCCCCGCGGCGCCTTTGCCCGCCTCGGGAGACTTGGCGGCCGAGACGTACGCCCCACCCGGAATAGGATGCCCAGGCCCGAGTCGCCGAACTAGCGCCGGCGCAGGGCGGCCAGTACGCCGAGGGCCAGCAGGGCCAGCGACGACGGCTCGGGAATCCAGGCCAGACCGTCGATCCACGGATAACCGTTCGCTCCGACCAACGTGGCGAGGCCGGTGTTGACATCGACCGTGTAGAGCGAATCGGTCACATCGGCCTCGTTGAGATACAGGGTCTGCGTCCACTCGTCATAGGCCAGTCCGACCAAATCGCAGCGAACGCCGGTGTCGCCGATGTACGTCGCGGCACCGGTGTTGATGTCGATCGAGTAGAGGCCGGAATCGTCGTAGTTGGTCGCGTAGAGGATACCGTGGGTGTCGTCATAGGCCATGCCGCGGCCATCGATCCCGGTCAGGCCGATGATCGTCATGTCACCGTCGGCGTCAGTCTGGACGAGCGCTCTGTCGGAGTCCTGCGCGATGGCCCAGGTGACGCCGAGCGCGTCAGACGATGCCAGACCGTGCCAGTTGAAGTCGTAACCCTGATCGTGGACACCGGTGAAGGTACCTGTCTCCATGTCCAGCTTGTTGTAGAGGAGGTAGCCGACGCCCGGGACCCAATTCAAGACATCCGTCACGTAGAGCTCGCCGTTCAAGAATGACGCGCCGGTTAAACTCGGGTCCTTGTCGAGGGACGTGATCTTCGTGGCGGCACCGGTCTCAGGGTCGATCCTGAATAGGCCGTTGTTGCCGTCATTCGCCGACTGAACGCCGTACAGGCCTGGCTCGACCGCCCACGCACTCGTCGCGATAGCGGTGGCCGCCAGGGCGGCCAACAAGACTCTTGGCATGATACTTCCTCCTCCAGAATAAGCCCTCGGCGCCGAGGGTCGTCCACTGCCGCGGCGGCTGGACACTCGCCTGCGCGCCAGCGACATGTTGTTGCGGATGGCGACGCGAAAGGGCGTTTCGGCCCGTACGGGGCCGCGTCGCCGACTCTCTCAGAGATGATGTTACCGAGGGCGGATGGCTGTGTCAATAATAATCTCTGTAAATACGCAGGTAACTACGTGCGTAAATCGTCATGTAATTCTGTTCTGATCTCGATCCTCTATTGCAGCTTCGCCGCCGGGTGGTACGATGGTGATTGGCGGGCCCCGGGGGGCTATCCCACCTGGCCCCGCGAGGCCGGTTGAACGGCTTCGCGCGCGGCCCGCTTATGCGAGATATGTCGCAACTGGAGACCAGCGGAGAACTTGCAGCGACGTGGACGCAGACCAGACAAACGGAAGCGCGGTCCTGCCGGCGGGGTCGGCTGCGGAGGTGCAGGCATTCGAGGCCGAGACGGCCAAGGCGGTGCAGCGGCTGCGCGCGGCGCTCGGCGAACTGATTGCGGGGGTGCGGGGCCGCGTGGCCAAACCGACCGATTTGCGGCGGGCGCTGGGCGTCGACATGAACGTGTGCTGCAAGGTGCTCCGGGTCGTGTCGGCTTCCGGGCCGCTGTCCGCCAGCCTGCATCTGCCGGGCATCATGGCGCTCCGGATGTTTCTGAAGGCGGCCCGGAAGGCGGGGGTGCGGGAGCCGGTGGTGAAGGCGGCGGCGCAGGCCACGGACGAGTTCGAAGAGCTCGTGAACAAGCACGCCGATGACCGGACGACATTTGATTCGATGGTCAGTGCGCTGGTCGACGACGATGACGCCGCCCAGATCACGTTTCAGCACCGGCGGGCTACGTTTCGGGGGCAGCGCCACCTGTTCGGGCTCGATGTACGGGTGCAGATGAAGTGCCTGATCGTGCAACCCTCGGAGCACGATCCGCGTTTGCTGGACCTGGCCAACGTGACGGGCTTCGTTTCGCTACGCCGGTTGCGGCCGACGCGGGCGCCGATTGTGCTATCGCCGGCGTACACGATGAACGACGATGGCACGCTGCGCGAAGTGCAACGGGAGCCGCTGATTCCGACGGCGGACCAGACGGCAGGCGTTGCCCTGTTGCGTGAATTCTGCAGCGAGCCGACGCTGCAACTGCGAACGGTTCCGGGGGCGCCGGGACGTGTGTACGGCGAGCTTACCGGCTTGGGCGTGGGCAAAACGGCGGCGGTAACGTGCGTGGAAGGGCACCTGAACCGGGCGGCCGTACCGCGTTTTCGGGAGGCGGGGAACCAGGTCGGGGCTCACCTGGCCGAGGTGCGCATTCCGTGTGAGACGCTGCTGCTCGACTTGGTCATGCGCGAGGACACGTGCGGGCCCGTCATCAACCCGACTGCGCTGGTATCGGCTGACCACCTGGCGGAGGTGCAGCCGCCCGGGACGCATGCCCCGTGGCAGCGTCTGGAGCCGCTCGAGCCGGTCACGCACCTTGGCAAGGGGGCTTCGGTTCTGTATACGCCCGACTATCCCCGGTACCCGGAGTTGGGCCGTTACGTTTTCGAGCAGCTCGGGTGGGACGGTGATCGCTTCGACGTCTACCGGTGTCCCATCAAATACCCGATCTTGCCTTCGACCGTGGCGCTCTTCTTCGACCTGCCCGAGGCGCCGGTTGAACCGGCGGATTGAGCCAACGCCAGCGACCTCCTCAGGAAGCAGTGACTGCGTATGCCGGCGTTCCGGAGGGCGGTCCATCGTCAGCGGGGGGCGGGCGCGACGCTTGAGGGCGTCGCCGACACCTGGAAGGAACTGATCGACAGCGTCAACGCGATGCCTTCCAACCTCACGGAGCAAGTCCGCAGCATTGCTGAGGTCACCGAAGCTGATGCAACGAGGCTCTCCACTTCCGTCGAAACCTCGATGGCAGACGTAGCGGAGCACGTTGGCGGGACGGCCACCCGTGTAGCGGATCATCAGCTTCTTGCCGCAACGACCGCAGCGAAGGATTCCCGCCAACAAAGCGGGCCCCCTCTTGGCGGCACCCGCGTGAACGGGAATGCAGGCGTGGACGTTCTTTCGAAGCATCTCCTGTATCCGCTCAAAGGTCTGCCAGGTAACGTACTCTTCCTGATGGTCCTGCCGCAAGACCAACCACTGGTCCTGAGGTTTCTGTTGAGCAACGTGCCGCACCTTGCCGTTTTCCAGGACAGCCTTGGTCTGGGTCCTGCCCCAGACGTACGCTCCGGCATAGGCGGGATGCTTGAGGACGCGCCGGATCGAATGGTACGTCGGCAATCCTACAGACACGCAACGGGTTCTGGTTCCCCTTATACACTGGCACTATGCTACAATCGCACTTGGCGCGGCGCGAGCGATGCTGTTAGTTTGACTTTTGCACCTATGCAGCCTGTTGGACGGCACGGCATAGGGTTTTCATGATGTCTTTTGAACCCCGCCCCTGTAGGCCCAATGACAAAACCTGTTCGCGGACACTCTCACACCGCAACGTGTTGAGCAGGTCGGCAAACGACGCACAACATTTGCTTCGGTACCACGGACGATGGGGCGCCCGGTGTTGACGATGACCTTCCGCCGCGAACCACAAGACGATCAGGCTGTACAGCAGCATCGCCGTAGGCGCGGTGCGCTCCACCGCCTGGCGGGTCCAGCCCTGCGGCTCCTCGAAGCCCAGATGCCCCTTCGCGTCATGGAAGGCCTCCTCGATCGACCAACGCAGGGCATACCAGGTCAACCCCTGTTCCGCCGTCGCCGCGTGACACGTCGAGTAGAACGCTTGCCTCTTCCGGCCGCCGGTCAGCGGTTCGACCGCCACGATCCGCAACGACCGATCCGGCACGGCGTGCACGCCCGCGATGTTGTCCGCCACGCGCGAACGATCACGTCGTCCGTAGATGTTGAGCGTCAGGCGGCGCGCTCCCTGCGCGAGCATTTGCCGCGGCGTGGGCAGACGCGTGCCGCGTTTGCGGGGCCGCCCGTGGGTCCCGGGCCGGCGAACCGATGGGGCCTCGTAAAGGCGAGCGTCGAGGTCGAGCCGCGAGGTCAGGTCTCCGTTCGCTGGCAACCGGCCCAAGACGCTCTGGCCGCCGTAGGCCGAATCGGCAATCACGTGAAAACGTCGGTTTTCATGGCGTCTACAGAGCAGGGCCAGCATCTCGACCGCCAACTCGGGCCGCGTGCGGTAGGTCAAGCGCCGGTTCTTCGCTGCGGTCTTCTTGTTCACGTACAAGCGGAACAGGATCGGCAGGCTGAGAGAATGTCCCGGACGGAAGGGGAACGCCACCATCACGCCCAGCACCACCCAACTGTGGCCCCAGTTCATCAGAGCCGTTTTGCGGGTGCTCAGCAGCGGATCGTGATGCATGCCGACGCCGAAGATCTTCAGGCCGCGTTTGCGGGCCAGGGTGTCGTCGAGGCTCAGGAGCACGGTGGTGTCCTTCAGCCACGGTTCGATCGATCCGAAGACCGCCAGCCCGAGTTCGTCCCGAGACCAGCGGGCCGCCGAAAAGACGCGGTGGAACGCGGAGTGGTGCTTCACGCCGTCGCGGCCAGGAACCTTCACCGCGTCGGCGGCTTCGATCATTCGCGTGACGATCCGGCGACGTGCGAAGACCCATCCGGTCAGGACGGTGAGGAAGCTGTTGAACGTCGGAGCAGTAAACACGGGTGCGACCTGTTGCACAAGGTCCACAAACGAGGGTACAAGTTCCATGACGAGCCTCCTTGCTCTGCGGGGTCATCCTTGACCAACAACCCCTATGATGCAGGAGGTTCGTCTTTGTTTACAGGGGCTTCATCCAGGCCCCCAAAAGTGCGAAAGTCGAACTTAGAGCACCTATTGCGGTCCGTCTCATATCGTTCTGGGGGAAACGGCGCCGGCCGTCACCTTGGGACAGGGGCAGACGTCGCCTTTCCGCGTCTGCTGGTGTGGAGGGGCGAGTCGGAACGGGTTGCGGCGTCGGGCTGCGGTCCAAACAGCGATGGCAGTGCCGGGCGTTGACCGGTAGTGCCGCACAATGGGCTGAAACCACGGTGTGCTGGGTAGACGGCGACCAACTGGAGGCGTGGGGATGAAGACAGCAGCAACGACAGTATGGATGATCGCGATCGTATTGGGTGTGGCGGGGAGCGTCAGCGCTAGCCCGTTGTATGTGGATGACGACGCTCCGCCCGGAGGCGATGGTGCCACCTGGGAGAGGGCGTTCGATGACCTTCAGGATGCGCTGGCGGCCGCCGCCGCATCGGGCGGCACGGTGGATAAAATCCGCGTGGCCGGCGGACGATACACCCCCGCCCCCGCGGATGGTCCGCGCGATGCGACGTTTCGGCTGGTCGACGGCGTCATCGTGGACGGTGGCTACGCCGGCTACGGCGCGACCGACCCCGACGAGCGGAACATCCGGCTCTACGAAACAGTGCTCGACGGCGATCTGCAAGGCGACGATACCGTCGATTCGGGGACGCACAATAACGTCTATCACGTCGTGACGATCATCGGGACGAGCGCTGGCACGGGGTTGGACGGTCTTGTCATCACCGGCGGCCAGGCCGACGGCCCGGAACCCTACGATCGAGGGGGCGGCATTTACAACAATGGCGGCACCCTGACGCTCCGCCACTGCAGGGTGGAAGACAACCGCGCACGGGCGGGAGGCGGCCTGTACAACGTCAACGCCGCGGGCCCAATAATCGCCAACTGCCTGTTCGCGCGTAACGTATCCGACCCGTGGGCCGGCGGGGCGATCAACAGCAACAACTGCACACCGACCCTGGTCAACTGCACAATCGCCGACAACCACGCGGTGTCGACCGCCCATGGAGGCGGGTTGATGAACCCAGGCCGAACGGAGATCACGCTCACGAACTGCGTTTTCTGGGGCAACACGGCCGGTGGCAATGCCCACGAGTCGGCCCAGATCGGCAACGGCACGATTACGATTGACTATTGCTGTGTCCAGGGCTGGACCGGCACGCACGGCGGCATCGGCAACATCGGCGACGACCCGCTGTTCGCCTTTCCGGATGACTTCCATCTGCTCGCCGCCTCGCCCTGCATCGACGCGGGCACGGACACTCCGGCCGGCGGACTGCCGCTTCAGGACCTCGATGCCAACTCGCGCCCGTTGGACGGTGACGGCGACGCCGAGTCGGTCGCGGACATGGGCGCCTATGAGTACAATGCCGACGCCCCCTCCATTGCACTGAGCCCGGCCACGTTCGAGTTCAACGCCCGGCTGGACGGCGGGAACCCGCTGTACCAGGCGCTGTCCCTTCGCGACTGCGGTGGGGCGACCTTGCACTGGGAGATCACGGGCGGCACCTCGTGGCTGACAGTTTCGCCGGTCGGGGGTGAGTCGGGCGGCGAGGTGGACGAGGTCACGCTGAGCGCCGATAGCAGCGGCCTCAGTCCCGGCGTGCATGGCGCCCTCCTCGAAGTCACCGATCCTCAAGCGGTCAATTCGCCGCGCATCGTCACGGTGAGCCTGTATCTTACAACGACACGGCACGTACCGAGCGAGTATACGACGATCCAGGCCGCCATCGACGCCGCGGGCCCTGGCGACATTGTCGAGATCGCCGATGGAACGTACACCGGAGCCGGCAACAAGAACCTGGACATCGGCGGAAAGGCGATCACCGTGCGAAGCGGTTCGGGCCGGCCCGCCCGGTGCGTAATTGACTGTGAAGGCGACGGTCGCGGTTTCGTGTTCCGCCGCGGGGAGTCGCCGGACTCGATCATCATGGGGCTGACCATCACGAACGGGAGCGTCGACAGCGGCGGCGGCGTCCTCTGTGAGAATCACAGCTCGCCGACGATCACCGACTGCGTGATCATCAGGAACGAGGCGACCCGCGGAGGTGGCGTCCACTGTGAAGCGAATTGTGTCCCAGGTCTTTTCAATTGCCTCATTGGCGATAACGCAGCCTCCGCCGACGGCGGCGGCATCAATTGCCGCGAGTTCAATGACCTGACGATCACGAGTTGCACGATCAGCGGGAATCAGGCCGGCCGGTACGGCGGCGGCGTGCACTGCCCCGCCAGCGGTCCGATGATCACCAGCTCCATCCTCTGGAGCAACGCACCTCAGGCGATTGAGGGCGAATCGGGCACACCCGTAATCACGTACTCCGCCGTACAAGGCGGCTGGGAAGGCGAGGGTAACATTGACGACGATCCGCAGTTCGCCTTTGCCCACGATTACCACCTCCTGCCCGGCTCACCGTGCATCGACGCCGCCACCGACGACCCGCCGGGTGGGCTGCCGGCCACCGACCTCGACGGCAACCCGCGGTCGCTGGACGGCGATGACAACATGGTCGCCACCGCGGACATGGGCGTCTACGAATTCAACCCCGCCGCCCCGTCGATCGCGCTTAGCGCGTCGGTATTCGAGTTCACCGGAGATGATGGCGGAGAGAATCCGCCCGACCAGGTGCTCTCCGTGCGCAACTGCGGTGGAGGCACGTTGAGCTGGGCGATCACCGGCCAACCGACGTGGCTGACCGTCTCGCCGCCGACGGGCGAGTCGGACGGCGGGGTGACCGACGTGACGCTGAGCGTTGACAGTACCGGGCTTCCACCGGGCGTGCATTCGGCGTTGCTCGTCGTCTCGGATCCCCACGCAGTCAACTCACCACGTGAGGTGCCGGTGTCGCTGTTCCTGACGAGCGTCCTCCGCGTGCCCGGTGAGTTCCCGACGATCCAGGCGGGGATCGACGCTTCGGTCGACGGCGAAGTCGTGGAGATCGCCGACGGAACGTACTCTGGAGCAGGAAACAAGAACCTGGACCTCGGTGGCAAGGCGATCACGGTCCGTAGCGCATCGGGCGACCCGGCGGGCTGCGTGATCGACTGCGAAGGCGACGGCCGCGGCTTCTACTTTCACAGCGGGGAAGACCCGGACACGATTGTCGAGGGACTGACCGTCACTAACGGCTTCGCCGACAGCGCCGATCCCGGCGGCGAGGCCGGCGGCGGCGTGTACTGCGAGGCCGGCGACACGCTGCTCAGCAACTGCTGGATCATCAGGAACGACGCCACGTGGGACGGCGGCGCCATTTATGGTGGCGGCTGGGTCGACAACCCGACGGTCCGGAGTTGCACGATCACGGGCAACTCGGCCGATCGCGGCGGCGCCCTGTTCTGCACCAATCAGGACAGCGACCCGGTCGTCACGAACAGCATCCTTTGGGACAACGCGCCGACGGAGATCTCCGTCGAGTGGGGCTACCCGGTCGTCACCTATTGCGATGTTCAAGGTGGGTGGGCCGGCGCCGGCGACATCGACGCCGATCCGCTGTTCGTCGACCCCGACGGTCCAGACGGCGATCCCGACGCGTGGACGGACAACAACTACCGCCTCCGCGGCAACTCGCCGTGCGTCAACGCCGGCGATCCGGCCTACGTCCCGGCCGACGGCGAAACGGACCTGAACGGCGGCCCGCGCGTGTTGTGTGGGCGCGTCGATATGGGGGCCTACGAGTACGGCTTCGGCGACTACAACTGCGACGGCGAGGTCGATCTGGGCGACTACGCCGCATGGGACGGTTGTTGCAGGGGCCCGGATGCCGGGCCGTACGACACTGGCTGTGAGCCCTTCGATGCAGACTACGACGGCGACGTTGACCTGCTCGACTTCGCGGAGTTCCAGTGGGTGTTCGGCCCGTAACAACCCAGTCAACGCGCCGCTTTCTGGCCGCGATTCCCCTCGCGAGGTAGCGAGAGCTGTGGGCGACAGGCGAAGACCGGTGTGATCAGGGGGTCTCGATCAGGTTCGTTTTGCAGTACTTGGCGCGGACACCGTACTTCTGGCAGAGTTCCAGAAACGGCACCACGATTCGGGTCTGGCTGACGGAGTGCGGGAGACGCCAGCTTCCACCGCGCCAGATCAGCGTTTGACCATCGGCGCAGGCCTGGCAGGCAGCCCGCACGGCTCGCATCACGGCTGACAGTTTCCGGCCTCGTGGCTTGGGGATCTTGACTGGGGAGTACACCACGTGCCGCACATCCAGCTCTTTCGCAAGGCCCACGAGGTGGTCGAGGTCAGCGGCCGTCTGGGGCTCCACCAGCCCCGAATTCCCGTACGAACGGACTGCGCCGGACACGTAGGGGGCACGAGGAAACAACGGATCGATACGCAACACGAGCGGAATCCCGGCTTTCTGGAGGGCACGCAGCCCTTCCACGCGATCTGCGACCGAAGGCGCGTAGCGGTCATAGTGGCGGCAGGCGTCTTCCCGCCAGAACGCCAGGCTCACCTCCATCACGAAGCCCGGTGACGGCTTGCGGGAGAAGTCGTCGGCCAGAGGATGACTCCGCGACAACCGGCCCAATGCCTGGAACAAATTCACGTAGTCAAGCTCTACGGCGCGGAGAGGGTTTTTCGTCAACAGCGTCACCGTGGTGAAGCGATGACGGTGGCGCAGGATCTGTTCCAATGCCATCCGTGTGTGCCCCGTTTTCGCCTCGAGCAACTGCAACGGATCCGTGCTGTTGGACAAATGGACCGGTGCCGGCGGGACATCGAATCGTTCGAGATCCTCCAGATCCCTGACCAGAAGCCGTTGATAATACCGCTTCGGCTGCGCCGTTTCCGGCTCGTATGCAGCGGAGTAGCAGTATTCGCAGGCATGGCTGCAACCGGTATACACGTTGATGCAGTAGCGATGGCCGCTGGGGAAGTCACATTGATCTGCGAACGGGCAGTACCACTTGATGATGCGAGGACGCGTGGGCCGGAACACGGGCTTGCCGGAACTGTGGGGCAGAAAGTACAACGCCAGGGCGGCTCGTTGCTTTGGTGAGTACCTGTCCCAGGCCGGGCGGTACTTCGCGTGAAGCTTGTCGGCCAGGGCGAGTGCGTCGCCAAAGTCGAGTGCCGAACGCGGCATGACGGCTGGCTCCTGTCCGGGTAGACGGCCGGAGTGGGCACGTTCACGTTATATGCACGATGCCCACGTTTGCCCATTCTCGCTGCAGGTACTCGGCAACTAGTGATCCGTCACGGATCGATTGACGGATAGAGCTTCCGTAGTCGGATACGCGCATCCTTGGTTGTGAATCGCCATCTCACGCGGGTGCGGGCTCGATTCCGACTCCGGGTCCACGCATGCACCTGTTTCTCCATCATCTTCTTCTCCGGAATCCGCCGGTCCAGGCATTGCCGACCCAAAGCACTGAGTTCGATCTCCGCCATATTTAACCACGATCCGTGCTTCGGCGTGTAGTGGATCTCTACTCGCTCCGCCAGGCGACGGGCTTCGCGAGGCGCGAACGCCTCGTAGACGCTGGCGCCGGAGTGGGTGTTCAACTGATCCATCACCAGCACCACCCGCTCGGCCTGGGCATACGAACCATCGAGCAACTCTTGCATAAAACGGGCCGCGTCGCGACGCTTACGTGTGTCGGTCACACGAACCTGCCGCTGGCCAACCAGCGGTTCAAAGGCCAGGAACACGTTGGCGGTACCGTTTTGCACCGCGCCCGGACCGGCCGGCCTGCGGGGGGCGTACTTCGCCAATCAACTGCTTGTTGGTCTCGTCCATGCAGATCACCGGACGCTGGGGATCGTACGGCCGATGGTAGACGGCCAACAGGCCCTCCATCGGCGCGACGAACTCCGCGTCCTGCTTCGGCGGAATGCACCACTCTTTCCGGAGCCAGGGCTTCAACTCGTTTTTTTCAACGCGCGTCGTACCGCCTCGTGGGAGATGGCCTCCACCACGCCCAAGGCCACCAGGCGATCCGCCAGCAGCCGCAAACTCCAGCGGGCGCGTCCCTCCGGGGGATCGCTGCAGGCCAGAGCGATCAAACGTGCCTCCCCATGGCCGTCGAGCTTACGCACATGCGTGCGGGTCGTCGGCTTGGGGCGTAATGCCGCTTCCAACCCCTCCTTCACAAACCGCTTGCGCACCCGCTCGACCGTCGCCGTCCCGCAGTCCAAGGCGTCAGCAATCCGGGCATCGCTCCAAGCCGGACCTCCTCGGCTCTCGTCCGCCTTCAGAAGAATCCCCGCGTGCACTAACACCCGCGCGTCGATACGCCCACGCCGCCGCATCGTCGTCAACTGGTCTCGCTCTGCCGCCGTCAGCGTCATCCGGTATCGTTTCCTCATTACTTGACCTCCGTACCGTGGATGACCTTTGTCATCATCGGCTGGAGATCAACAAATCCGTCAACCTACGCGTGACGGAACGCTAGTGCCGTTTCCAGAAAGGTCGTTTCGGTTCCTGGTAAGTGAATAAGTTCGGGACAGGCGCTAATGTGACACGACGTGGCACTACGGAACGGGAATCGATGGGTCCATCGCCCTGGGCGACCTCGTCCGCGACGACGACATGGATTTGCTGGGCAACCTGACGCCGGCGGCGGGCGGCTTCACGCAGAACAGCGCCAGCGCCACGTTCACCCACACCGTCAACGCGACGAACGAGATCACGACGCTGACCCAGGGCAACCCGGCCGGGGAGGCCCGGGTGGTGGACGACCCGTTCGACCTGAGCCCGACCGGCTTCTGGACGGCGGAGGTGGGGACGTGGAGCGTCGACTCGGGCCCGGGTGTCAGGTGGATCCGGGTGACCGGGCTGAACGGTGGCCAGGCCTTGTACCTGGCCGCTCCGACCCTGGACGACGGAACGGGGCAGGCCAAGGGGTGGCCGGACGGCACCGGGGACCGGTCCGGGCTGGGCGCGGGGCAGGAGCAGAGCGGCCACGTACGGGACTCCGCAGGGTCCCATCTGATTGTTGCACCCCCCTTCCGCGTACCGGCCTGGACCACAGCTCCGGCTCACGGGCACGGACACGTCAGCGGCGGGACCGGCTGGTTCCAGTTTTCCGGGGTTTGCACGACCTGCAGGTCCAGGGCCGTCACCTGGCCGTCGCGGTTGACGTCTGCCCGGAGATCGGCCGCCGTCGACAGATCGAGATTCCAGTTGGTCGCGTGTTGGATCAGCGCGAGGTCCAAGCCCGTGCTGTCCCCGCTGCAGTTCACGTCGCCCTCGGCGAAGCAGATGGGAAACGTGTGCGTTCGATCCGACCCGCTGTCCAACGTGATCTCATATCGACCCGTCGGAAAGACGCCGTCAAAGGCAAGGGTCAGTTCGTTCGCCGTTGCCCCGGCCGACAGCGTGGGCGTCAAGCCCGGATCGGGCGAGACGATGACCGTGAAGGTGTCGGGCGAGACGTCCTCGACAAAGACCAGACGGAAGAACATACCCGTCGGATCCTGGTCACGGGGTTCCACCAGGCCTCGGTTGGGGTGAATCTGCATCTCGATCGCGCCGCCCGGGAACGCCCCGGACGGTGCGTGGGACGCTACGCTCCACGGCCGAAGAGGCACACGTTCGTACGCACCCATATCGACTACCTCGGGATAGTCCGGCGGGTCGGACACTCCCGCGTCCGCCATCGACGTGTCATCCACAAATCGCGGAACCTCCGCCAAGTCGATCGGCACGCGTTCGGCGGTGTCGCCATCACGATCGAGGTCCTGGGCGTCTGCTGGCACCGCATGAGTGTTGCCCGAATCGATACACGGCGAGAACGTACTCAGGCGGTAATCGTCCCCGTTCGGATCTGTAAACAGCGGATCCGCGTCGATGTTGCCCTCGCCTTCCCAACCGCCTTGGACGTCGCAGTAGGTCAAAATGGGGTTGCCCGAATGGACATAGATCTCCTCCGGCGTATCGCCCCACAGGATGCAGTTCGTGATCGTTGCCCTGTCTTCACCGCGGTAGAAGAGCCCACCGCCATCCGAGGTGGCTGCATTCCCGGTGATGGTGCAGTTAGTGACCGACAGGTCACCGTAATAGTAGAAAACGCCCCCGCCGTCATAACTGGCCGAATTACCATGGATCGTGCAGTTGGTGACGGCCAGTCGGCCGATGATGCCGCAGATACCCCCGCCGTGGTAAACCGCCGAGTTCCCAGCGATCGTGCAGTTCGTGATCGTGATCGTTGAGATGCCAACACGGTAGACGCCGCCACCCTTGGCGGCCGCATTCCCGGTGATTATGCAGTTGGTGAGCGTCGCGTCGCTCTCATCGCACAAAACGCCGCCACCATTCAAATTGGCGGGGCCGGCGTGCGTGACATCACCGTTCGTGATCGTCAGCCCGGAAATCGTGCTGTCCGGGGATTCCTCGCCATGGAAGTAGAATCCGCGATGCGGGTCCTCAGCGCTTCCCTCGCAGTCAATGACGCATGCACTTGGGTCACCACTGGCACTGCGGACGGTGACGGACCGACCGGCAAAGTGGAGGTCGCGGTTACCGTCTCCCGTGTACGTCCCGTCGGCGATGACGACCTCATCGCCATCGGCGGCCGCGTTGATGCCGGCCTGGATCGTTGCTTTCGGACCACACGTTCCGCCGACCCAGGTTTCGCAACGACCGTCCCAGGTATCGTCGCCGGTCGTGCCGTTGACGTAGAGCGTCGCGGCGGTGGCGGGGGTGGTCATGCCCACGAGCAGCATCACGGCAACCGCGACGACCAGCCCTGTCCTTACTCGAGCCCATGTTCTTGTCGGGTACATCGTTCGTCCTCCAATCCGTGGACTGACTGTGTGGCGGATCTCGCCGAGATTCCACCTACTACACAACCATGCGTCAAGTCGGCTGTAGTAGCGCAACCGCATCACTACGCGCCTCGACCAGAAAGGGCTCGCGGAAGCCGCTCTGCAGAGGTCTCGAAGCCGAATACCGCGAAAGCGGGGGGCGCCGTTCGTTCAACGGACACAGGAATTCCGTCGCCCGTTCCCCTACGTTCTCGCCGGTCAACAGTACCATTTGAGAGAGTCCATTCGTACTGAAGGCAAGTGCTTCACCCATAGAGAGTCTTCAATTCAAGGGATTGTTGCCGGGCCAAATGAATCCGGCGGCGCCGCGAAGACTCCGGTGAGTCTGCCAGGCGAGGCCGGTCGCGGGGCGGGGCGATCGCGCGGGGCGACTCGGGCCGGTTATCGGCGTCCGTCGTGCGAACGGCGTGGCCGGAAGACGGACGCCCTCACGCAGGTGCCGCAACCGTCCCGCCGCCTTCTTCGCCGTCTTTATTCCGTGTCTGTCAGTCTGGCTTGCCAGGGGCGTGCCTGGTCGGGCCGGCCCGACGCTTCGTAGAGGTGGGCGAGTTCCCGGGCCGCGCGAACGGTGTGGGTGTTCCTGGGGCCCAGGCCGGCCTCCAAGTGTTGATGCGCTTCGAGGAGGGTCCGCTCGGCCGCCGCGTACTCCGCCTGGTCGGCCAGGCCGCTCCCCAATTCGAGCAAGGCGCGTCCGAGGGGGTGTTCGGCGCACGAGTGGTCGGGCCGATGGGCGGCGATGAGCGATTCGAGCAGCGGTCGCACCTCCGCGAACTTGCCCTGCGCCCGGAGCACGTGGGCCAGCCGGCTGGCGGCGAGGAGCGTTTGCGCATGACCGTCGCCAAGGGTGCGACGACAGGCGTCGACCGCTTCGCGAAACAGGGGCTCGGCCTCAGCGTGCCGTGCCCGGCGTTGATAGCAGACGGCCAGTCCTTGCAAGGTGCGTACGGTGTCCGGGTGAGCGGCACCCAGGGCGGCCCGGCGTCGCTCCAGCGTTTGCCTGTAGAGCGCCTCAGCCTCGTCGACTCGCCCCTGGCTGGCGTAGATCGATGCGAGGTTGTTCATCGCGGTCAGCGTATCGGGATGTTCATCGCCCAGCAGGCGTCGCCGCGCTTCCAGCAAGTCGGCGAGCATCGTCTCGGCCTGGCCGAGGCGGCCCAGGCGCTGGTATAGCACGGCGAGGTCGTTTTCCGACAGCAACGTGTTGGGGTGCTCGGCGCCGAGGACCCGTCGGCGACCTTCGACGACCCGCACCAGCAGCGATTCAGCCTGCTCGTTTCGTCCCTGGCGGAGGTAGGTCCCGGCCAGGTTGTGCATGGACAGCAGGGTCTGCGGGTGGTCTTCGCCGAGCGTCGCCCGTCGGAGTACGTACGCTTGGGTGAAGAGTCGTTCCGCATCGACATGGCGTCCCTGGGCGTTGTAGATCGCGGCGAGGTTGTTCATCGAGATGAGCGTGTCGGGATGTTGTGGACCGAGAGTGCGCCGGCGCTCGTCGAGGACGCGGGTATGCAGCGGCTCGGCTTCCGCGAACCGGCCTTGCCGTTCGTAGAGCATCGCGAGGTTGCTTGTGGCGGTCAGAACGAGTTTCCGGGTGTCGTCCAATGGCACAGGACATGCCTCCAACAGTGCCAAGTAGAGGCCCTCGGCTTCGTTGAACGCGCCGCACTTCTCGCAGGCGAACGCGAGGTTATTCATCGCCCCGAGCGTCTCGGCGTGAGTCTCGCCCAGTTCGGCCTGGTGGATGGCGAGGGATCGTTCGAGCTGGTCCCGTGCCTTGTCGAAGGCGCCGAGGTTGGCGTAGGTCAGTCCGAGCGTATTGCGCACGCCGGCCTCGATGAGCGGTTGGTCGCGGAACCGTAGTCCGACCTGCTTGGCCGCGCGATCGAGTGCCTCGCGGACGGTAACATTGCGCCCGCAGTTTTCCGGTGAGGCGGCGGCGAGCAGGTCGTCGTGCAGAAACCGGTTGATGGCGTTGGCGAGGGCGGCGGCCCGGTCGGCCTCGGCCCGATCGGCTTCAGCGTGACGACGGGCGTCGTACTCGGCATTGCGGGCCAGCACCGCGCGATGAAGACCGATCGACGTGCCGATGACACCGGCGGTCAGGGCGGCGAACACGGCACCGGCCGCGGCGACGAGCACGCGATTCCGCCGGACGAACCGGCGGGCACGGTACATCCGGCTGGGAGGGCCGGCGGTGACGGGTTCGTGTCTCAGCGAGCGAAGGACATCGGCCCGCAGGTCCGAGGCGGCGGCGTAGCGTCGCGCGGGTTCTTTCTCGAGGGCGCGCAGGACGATCCAGTCCAACTCGCCGGTCAGGCGGCGGGTCAGGGTGCGCGGGTCGCACGCGCGGTGGCGGGCGAGCGTGTGGATATCCGCGTGTCGGGGCGAGCGCGTCCGATCCGCGTCGGCCGAGTGGGTTTCCGGCGGCCGGCTCGTCACGCGTTGCGCAACGGACGAGAGGCTGCGGACCCGGACGCTGGGCCGCAGCGGCATCTGCTCGCTGATCAGGTGCTGCATGTCCGGCAGCGATGTGGACCCGAGCGGATCGCGTTCGAAGGGCCGCTCGCCGGTGAGCAGTTCGTAGAGCAGTACGCCGAGGGAGTAGATATCGCAGCGCGTGTCGATTTGGTCGGCCCGCAGGTTCACCTGCTCGGGGCTCATATACTCGATGGTGCCGACCAGTTGTCCGCGCTGCGTGCAGAGCGATCCGTCGCCGGGATGCCCGTGGATCGCCTTGGCCACTCCGAAATCGATGATCTTGGGGACCGGGCGATCGGCGACGTCGGCGACCAGCACGTTGCCCGGCTTGATGTCACGGTGGATAATGCCTTTCTGGTGTGCGTGCCACACGCCGTCACACACCTGGACGAACATATCGAGCCGCTGGTCGATGGTCAGGCGGTGCGCGTCACAGTATTCCGTGATGGGTGCGCCCCGCACGATTTCCATGACGAAGAACGGTCGGCCCGTGGCGGTGGCCCCGGCGTCGAGCACCCGGGCGATGTTGGGATGATTCATCATGGCGAGGGCCTGCCGCTCGACCTCAAAACGGGCGACGACCTGGCGGGTGTCCATGCCCAACTTGACGATCTTCAAGGCGACGTCCCGGTGGATGGGCTCGGTCTGCACGGCGTGGTAGACGGTGCCGTAGCCGCCTTCGCCGATCACGTCGATCAGCCGGTAGCGCCCGATGGTCGGTTCGCCGGAGTCGTCAACCGTGCGGGCGGGCGGGCTGGTGCCATCACCGACCGCGGGGGTCACGGTCGGGGCGGCGAGGAAGGCGCCGGCCCGGTCGTGCGATTGCAGCAGGTCCTCCACTTGGCGGCGCACGGCGCAATCGGATCCGCACGCCCCGTCGAGTACCGTCGCTCGCTCTGCCGGCGGGTGGTTCACGGCGAGGAAGAACAGTTCCTTGACACTGTTCCAGGACGAGTCGTCCACGTCCGCTGCCCTCTTTCCCTGCGGATCTGTGCATCGTACCACCACTCTGGCCCGAGCCCAAGCGAAACTTCACGTGATGCGGTGAACCTTGACCGGTTGGCGTTGTGCGGTGTTCACCAGGGGCGCTCCGACGCTGCGAGAAGCAGCGCCGCGTGGCGCGGGTTCGATGCAAATGGCGGGTCGGCTCGCGGTCGCGCCGGTTGGGCAAGGACCGCGAGTCTGACCCGCCAGATCGCTCCAGTTTGTCGGGCGGTGGCCGTCCTGGTGGACGCCGGCTCGCCTGTCGGGCGACGACGTCCTAACCCTCTCCGTCGCCACCGCCGCCCGGGCCCTCGCAAAGTTCTTCGCAGTGCTCGACGCAGTAGTCTCCGCATTGCTCTTCATTGCACTCATCGGAGCACCAGGCGCCGGCCAGGGCGAACGCCACGGCCAAGGCGTCTTCGGTTTTCTCACTACTGAGTTTCAGGGACGCCGAGCCGTCGGCTGATGCCGTCGCCGAGGCGCTGGCGATCGCGGCCGCGTTGGCTCCGGCCAGCACCAGGACGGCCTGCTCCGTGGTGGCCACGGCGCTGGCGGTGGCCGTGGCGTGGGCCTGGGCGGCGGTTTGGAACTCCCATTGCGCGGTGGCGACGATTTGAGCGGCGGCCGCGGCATGCTGCTGTGCGATCAGGGCCTCCGCAACGGCGATGTCGCAGAGTCCGTCCTGGCACGCGGCAACGACTTGGTTGTAGGCGGCCGTGGCGGCGTCCGCGTTGTTCAGGGCTTGCGCGTACGCGGATGCCAGTGCCTGGGCCGAGGCGTACGCGGTCGCCCGGGCGTCCGCCGCCGCCTGCGCGTGTGCCTCGGCGTGGGCATACGCGAGGGCGAGGGCGTTGGAGATGCCGAGGGCCGCCGCGTACGAATGCCCCGCGGCCTTGGCGGAGAACTCGGCGGCGCCGACCACTTCGGCGCAGGCGTCCGCGCTGCCGTACGCCGCGGCGGCGGAGAAGGCGGCGGCCGACGAACACTCACATACCGCGGCATCAACGTCGATGTCGAAAGCGAGGTCGCTGGCATTCGCACACGACTCTGCCGTGTCCTCCTTGTCGTCTTCGGCTTCCTTCTTCTTGTTGGCGGCGTCGAATTGGGCCTGGATGGCGATGTCATGGGCGGCCACGATGCCGATGACGTTCTCGTCAGCCTGGGCCTGGGCGGCGCGGATATCGGAATCGTACTCCCAGGCCCGTGTGTTCAGGCTGGCCAACGACGTGAGGGATTGTTCCGCGCTCAGTTTTGCCTGCTCCGCCATTTGGACGTAGGTGTCACATTCGGTGCAGCATGGCTGGGCCGACGCCGACGTCATCCAGGCCGACGGGCCACAAAGCTGCAGAGCGATCAACGCGCCTACGCCGAGCGTGGTCAGCATACCACGTCGACTGGCGTTCCGGATGCTCGCTCGTGTCAGGAATCCGTTCATTGTATTCTCCTCTCGTGAAACCGGTGACTGCAATCCCGCGCGGACGCCCGCGGTCCGCGCCGTGCGCCGCGCTTTCGGTCCGGGCGAGCGGCCGCAACTACCCTGTCAAACTGTCCCCCGTCCCGGGAACCGCAGCGCCCCGTCGCGCCGATCGCGGACGCACTCGCGGATCGCGAGCGAGTGCCGCGAGCGGAACGGGCGTTCTCCGCGCCGTCGCGACTCCGTCGGGGCAAGCGGGTCATCCTCCGATCGCCTGATCGGGATCCGCGCCCACGCGGGGGCGATCAAGGACGCGGGGGTGGGGCCGGTGTCGGCGCGGTGGCACACCGACTCCGTTGTTCACGCACGGGATGGTCGACTAGGAAAGCGGGTCAGATTCGTCCGCGGTCAGCGCACGGTGCAGCCACGCGCGGGCCAAGGTCCACTCGCGGCGAACCGTGCGGGCGGACACGTTCAGCATCTTTGCCGTGTCCTCGATGCACAGTCCGGCGTAGAACCGGAGATTCACGATCTGCCCCATCCGGGCGTCCTGCCTCTCCAAGCGCCGAATGGCGTCATCGACGGCCAAGATTTCCGAAGGATCTTCCACGGCGGCGAGGTCCAGTACGTTGACGCACAGGCGCTGCCGCCCGCCACCTCGTTTGAGGCGCCCGCGGCGGCGGCCGTGCTCGATCAGGATCCGCCGCATCGCCTGAGACGCGGCGCGAAAGAAGTGACGCTGGTCCGTCCAGGACACTTGGCGGCGGCCCAGCAGTCGCACGTATGCCTCGTGGACGAGCTCCGTCGGCTGCAAGGTGTGATCAGGGCGTTCGTGGCGCATCTGTTCGCCGGCGATCAGGCGAAGTTCGTCGTACACGATCGGCCAGAGTTTCTCGAGTACGACGGCGCTGTCTTCGTCCCTCAGTTGGGCGAGAAGCTCGGTGACTTGGTCTTCCGATCCCACGATGACGAACCGCCTTTCGATTCGCCGCGCCACTTCGCGTCGGAGGGCGGGCCCCGGCCGCCGCCACGGACCCCCGCCCGTCCCGAACACCGGCCCGGCCCCCGATCCAGCCGGTCGCTTGCGTGCTCCACGATATTCGGCGCGACCCTGCGTGACAAGCGGTGCCGGCCAGGGCGTAAGGATGATCCTCGAGCGATCAGGAACAGTCCCCGACGCTTGGCTTCCCGGGGCCCTGCCGGGTCAATAAACCACGAAAAATCGGAAAACAAGCATCGCCGAACGGCGCCGTGGGCGTTCCACAGTATGGTCTCGCCTGGGTCGGGCGACGCGCCGCCGCCACGGGCGGGCGGTCCGGGTCGATGGCGGACGACCCCGACCGCTGAAGTCCTGAGCGGACAGTTCGTCAAATGGGGAGGACCAACGGACGAGACAAGGCTAACGGTTTGGATCCTGGTGGGTCTGCTCGGTGGGGGCGTAGCCGGCGTGAGCCGGGCGGAGTCGATGGGGACGGCGTTCACGTACCAGGGGCAACTCAAGGAGAACGGCCGGCCGACCACTGGAGAGTACGACTTCGAGTTCGCGTTGTACGAGGAGGCGGAAGGTGGGGACCCGGTGGTCACGGCCATCTCGGTGTCGGATCTGGCGGTCACCAACGGGCTGTTCACGGTGCAACCCGATTTCGGAGTTGACGTCGTCACCGGCGACGCCCGCTACCTGGAGATCACCTTCGACGACGCGACCCTGAGTCCGCGACAAGAGCTCACCCCCACTCCGCATGCGATCCACGCCGACACTGCGGGCTCGGTTCCGGGCGGGACCACCGGCAGCGGCACACCCAATCGCATCGCCATGTTCACCGGCACCGGCGCATCCGTCGCCGATTCGGTGATCTACGAGGCGGGCGGCCGGATCGGCATCGGGGCCCATCCGCAGAGCCTGCTGCATCTATCATGCAAGCCGGGCCTTGCACGCTGAAGGACGACACGGAGAACTGCCAGAGCCCGGACACATGGGTGCTTGCGGACAACAGCATGGAATACACATACGTGGTTTACGTGTGTGACTGAGCCATATCCCCGATACGGTGGATGACCGCAAGCGTGGGCGGAGGTGAGCGATGAAACACAAAAGCCAAGTGACCGTCGGCGCCACCATGGTGCAGCGCGTGGCAGGCCCATGGCCTGCATCCCGTCCACCGCGACGTGCGCGTTGTTGCCGCTACGCATCGGGACATCGCACAAATGGCCAAAGACGGTCGCCTCCGGCAAGATCTCTGGTGCCGCGTCGCTGTCTTCCCGATTCCGACAAACTCCTCGGGGGCCAGGTTCCCCAAGGACCTGCGAGTTCGCTGTTGGCAACGCTCAGCGGAGGGATGATCGGTTTCATGGCGTGATGGTGTGCGTTCAGAAGTGGCGGTGCCACCGGATGGCCGTATTCGCCGATGGAGGCGATGCCACGGGTTGAGTACATCCCCAATCGGGCTCGGAATTTGCTGGACGGGCGCCTCGAGACGACGTAGAATCAACTCGTTGTGTAGAGTAGAGGCGTGGGGGCGCGATAAGGCGCATTCTCGCTCGAAGGCACACCCAGTCTGGCGTGATGTGTCTGGTTCGTCGAGGCTGTCCAGGACGGTTGGGCGTCTGTCTCGTCGTTATTGAGCGGAGAATGGTACAGTGTCTGGCGGGGCACGAAGGTGCGGTGTTCCAGGGTGGCAGGCTTGTGCGCCTTCCAGCCCGGAGCCGGCACATGTGGTTCCGCAGGGCGATTGTGCCTTTCGCCCGTCCTTGCGAGGGACGCGGCTTCTTTGCTTGACGTATCCACGGATGTGGCGGCGCGACAACCCGCTTGCCCGTTTCCCCAGCCAAAAACACATCACCGCGAGAGAACCCCCGGTAGGCACTGGGTGCGGGTCGCGTGTCCCGCACCGTGTCCTTACCAGGTCGTTTCTATTTGTCGCGGAAGAGACTCGTGAAACAGCCGTTCTGGAGTCAGGTGAGGAGGTAAAGGGAATAGCACGACAGGACTGCCCCAATTCTCGGCAGCCCGGTTGAATCTGGTTCTGGCGTTTGAGGTTCGGCGGTATGCGCCGAACGCGTGATCGAGCGCCTCGCACCCGTGCGGGCGTGGGCGGGGTGACCAGTGTAATTGCGCAAACAGGAAGGAGGACGACAGCTATGTGTAGACATGTACTTTTTCGCGTCAGGGGGTTCAAGGGCGCGGGCGTCATGGTTATGCTGCTCGCGGGAGTCATGGTCCCGGCGGCGCAGGCAGTCGACTATCCGGAGTTCACGCTGGATGTCGGCAGCGCGAACGACACCGATTCGGCGGCGGACATCTATCTGGATATCGACCACAACGACCCGGAGTTTCCGATCCTCGTATCGCTGACGGACCCGAACGACCACTTTCGCACGATCTCTCCGGGTAGTACGCTGCCCTTCAAGGTGAAAACGAGCTCGCTGACTTTCCTGTCGACGAACGGGGTTCCCTTTCGCGATGCGGTGATCGAGGTCGATTACGTCGACACGGTCGACGAGACACACTGCAGTTACGATTCGCGGACGTCCGCCTGCCGCCCGTTTCTATCGACGCTGCTCGATGACGACAGCGACCCGGACTACGAGCTGGTGCCCAACTGGTACGCACTGCTCGGCATCGGCGGGCTGGCGAAGTTCGAACAGCAATACCAGACGGACTGGCCGACGTCCGAGCAGCGCGATACGGCCGTCGCGTTCCTCGAGAACTGTCCGTTCCAGACGCTTCGGTCGATTGATGGTTTCTTTCACTTCCGGATCGAATTCCCCTTGCCCTCGGACAACGCATTATGGATCGACAAGATCCGTCTGCGTTTTCGTCCGCGCCAGGCTTTCGAGACGGATCGAACGACGGATCGGGAGAATCGCGGCCTTGAACAATTCAATTACGAGGAGACCAATCCGGCACTGGATCCAGGGGCGTTTGTGGCCCCGTACATGCTCTTCGCCCGCAACAACCTCGAGAAGATCTACCCGAATACGATCCCAGCGGTCGGGGAGCTGCTCGATCCGGCGACGGACACGCTCGAGGTGTTCGAGATTGGCGGGGAAAAGGAACCGCTGACGTTCGCGCTTCACGCGCTGGACGACCTGGTGGGGGTTGCCGCTGCAATCAGCGATCTGCGCGACGACAAGCAGGGTCTGGTGATCCCGGCGACGGAGATGGACATCCGTCTGGTGCGGGCGATCGACAAGCGATGGAGCTGGTGGGCCAACGATAAGTACTACGGCGTACAACCCTGGTTCCTGGAGTCTGCGCAGGTGGGCGGGGCCGAAGTGGCCGCCGGCCAGACACAGCAGTTCTGGCTCACCATTCCCTGTCCGTCGGCCGGCGGCACCTACGCCGGGCGCATTACCGTCACGGGTGAGGATCACAAGGGGTACGTTCATGTGGAGACGATCCGCGTTTCGTTGAGGGTGTACGACATCAGCTTGCCGGCGCCGGCTGCCACACCCTGGCTGTGCTATAGCTCGCCCTACAACTACCTCTACTACCATACGACGCGTACGAGGATGTTCTTTGCCCGGTCCCCTGATACCGCCGCCCGGAGCCAGGTCGATCACGGTTTGCTGCCGACGCTGAGCCTCGAGGCCACCATCACGTGCGATGACTGCGATTCCAATGGAATACCCAGCGTCGAGTTCAGCGAAATGATCGATAGCAACGGCTACCTGGACAACTTTGATGCCCTCGCCACCCTGCCCGACGAGATCTTCGCGGAGGTCGAGGACAACAGCAGCGTTCTGTGGGACGCTTTGTGCGGGGATGTCGGCGAACCGGGCGTTCGATACGACGCGGACTGCCCGGCTTTCGACGCCATGTACGCCCAGGTGCTCAACCAGTACAAGACGCGCCTGCAGCAATGGGGCGCAACTCCTGCGCTCAGTTACGGCGATGAACCCGGGCTCGGATCGACCATTGAGAGCAAGCGCGCCAGAAGACGATACTGCAACTACCGCAACCGGTGCGCGCAGGACGCCGGGCTGCGAACGTGGGTGACCTATCATGAGGCGTGCGAGGCGCCGCTGGCCGGTCATACGTTCACTCTCGCCGACGGACAGGATCCCCAAGAGCGGACGATCGCCATCAGCCTCGAGGAGGTTCCGGATACCGAGCCTTGGCGCACGATCTCCTTCGCGATCGCCCGGGACGACGACGCATCCCAGGGTCC
The DNA here is from genome assembly GCA_964495075.1 of uncultured Phycisphaeraceae bacterium. GTDB lineage: Bacteria > Planctomycetota > Phycisphaerae > UBA1845 > UBA1845 > JAFGJQ01. The sequence goes on along the minus strand of CAZBUJ010000072.1, from coordinate 1,831 downwards.
GGCCACGGTGAAGACGCTCCTGGTGAACGAGACGGAGGTGTGGAGCGGCACGACGCTCGATCCATCGCCTCAAAATGTCAGCGTGGATATCTCCAGCTACCTGACGCCCGGCGCGACAAACACGGTGGTGCTCTCGATTGATGGAACGCAAGCCACCGAGGAACGCCTCGACGTGTACTTCCTCGAGGAATCCTGGCGGACGGCCACCTGGGCAACGGACGCGGGCGACGACTGGAGCTGCGCCTACTACCCGGACGACGGCGGCTATCTGTCTCCGATGGGCTTGTGGTTGGACGTGCGTGTTCACGCGCTGTCGGAGGTGACGTCTGAGGCGATCGAGCGAACCGAGCAGCAGCAGGATGACTTCGCGTACTACACCACGTACCTGGCCACGCAGGCCGTTCCCCTCAACAACCGTTTTCTCCAGGGATTGTACGCTTCGGCGGTCGGCGCGAAATACGTTTTTCCCTGGGCGTACTCGGCAACATGGGGCCCGCAACCGTGGGACGACTGCGAGGCCTGGGAGACGTTTCGGCTCGGCGCCTTGGGTCCGTTCGCCTGTGGCGGCTATCAGCTTGTCATGCCGTCGTGGGATGACTATGTGTATGACACCATCGTCTTCGAAACGTTGCGCGAAGGCATCGAGGACTCGCGTCTGCTCGCCAGGCTGGACGCGGAGCTCCTAGGAGAGTCTTCGTCTCTGGCCGAGTCCATCAGGCAATGGCGTGACAGCCTGCTGGGACCATCGGGACCGGACCGGGAGTTCCACGCACGCTACATGGTGGCCGACGTGGGTGTGCCTGACCACGCGAAGCTCGACTGTAGCCGGCGTGTGTTGACCGACCTGGCGGGTGACCCCACCGACTATGCCTTCTTCGACCGCACGCGGCGTCGAATGATCTACAGCATCATCGCGCTGACGGACGGAATCAGTCCGGACTGCAACACGAATGGCGTTCCGGACGGCTGGGAGATCTCGGAAGGATACGACCCGGACTGCAACACGAACGGTATCCCGGACGACTGCGACATCGCCGTTGGCACCAGCGAAGATTGCAATTCGAACGGCATCCCGGACGAGTGCGACGTGGACTGCAACTCGAACGGTGTTCCAGACGACTGCGACATCACCGTTGGCACCAGCGAAGACTGTAACACAAACGGCATTCCGGACGAATGCGACGTGGCCGACTGCGACGGTTGGACGTGGTGTTCGGACTGCAACACCAACGGAGTGATGGATTACTGCGACACCGCTTTTGACGTCGACGGGGACCGCGTCCCCGACGAGTGCGAGTGTCCTGGCGACTGCAATTGTGACGGCGTGGTCGACTTTGATGACCTCGACTATTTCGTTGAGGCCTTGAGGGGGGAAGGTGCTTGGCGTGACTACTATCAAAGTCATGACCCAAGTGGGGCGCCTCCACCATGCCCGTACCAGAACAACGACGCGAATGGAGATGGCTCCGTCGATTTTGACGACATAGACCCGTTTGTCGCGCTGATCGGCTTGACGTGTCCCGTCGGCGCCTGCTGTGAGTCTGGCGACTGCGATATGTCTGACGACGCGGATGCCTGTACCACTTCGGGCGGCGTTTTCCATGCGGGTCTGACGTGTTTCCAGATTGACTGCGGTCCGTAGGGAGACTCGTGGCGCTATTCTGGGGAAACGTGTAGGGAATGTAGCGTTTCAGTGGAAGTGAGACAATCGGGCATTCTCTGGGATGGTGACGGGTTGAGGGCGAGGCCGGAGGGGGGAACCAACGGCCCCCGGGGGTCGGGGGGGGGGGGGCGCGGGGGGGACCCGGGGGCCGGGGCCCGGGGGGGGGGG
>CAZBUJ010000071.1:23072-30888 GCA_964495075.1 uncultured Phycisphaeraceae bacterium | reverse complement strand
TGCACATCCCGCAACACGCGCGGGGGGAGAAAAAGGTGTCAGGATGATTTTTGCGAGCGCAAAAATAATCCTGACACCTTTTTCCCGGACCGAGGCCTGTCGCTGGAAGAAGCGCTGCAGCGAATCCGGCTTGGACGCGCGGTTCCCACGCAGTTTACGAAGCCGTTTCGACAGCATTGGACGAATCGCGGAGCACAAGAGAGAATTCGCGGACCAGGACATCATCGGTAGCAAGCCCGAAATGTCCGATGCGATCGACCCCATTCGTTATCGACAATGCGCTGTTCGCTATTCGACGTTCACTCCTTGTCCCTCGGCCCGCTCGGCCGTCTTGCGCCGCGCTTCGCGGATGAGCTTGTCGATCCGGTGGGACTTGGACTTCGCAACCGCGGCGGCGGCGGCGGCGATCTTTTCCGCTGTCTTGGGTGCCGGCTTCGTCGGCCCCGGCCTGGCCGAGGCGACGGCGGGGGCACTCGGCGCCTGCTCCTGCGGCTCCACGGTGGCGACCACCGGGGCGGGACCGGCCAGGGCCGGCGCCAGGGCCGTGGTGAGACGACGCTGCGTGTTGGCCGTCTCGTTCACCCATCCCTGCAACGCGGTGGCCACCGTCTCCAGCCGGCGCAACTCCTCGATTCTCCGATTCGCTTCGAGCGAGGCCTGCGACAGCCCGGCGAACACCTTCTTGACGGCCCGGCACACGTCGTTGAGTTGCAGGGCCTGGGCCTTCGCCTCGCAGACGAGCTTCTGCGGCTGCGAGAGCAGCGACCCCAGTTCCACGCGAAGCGAATCGGTGGAATTGTATAGCTGCTGGACCCGCAGCTCGATCGCCTCCCGTTCTTCCGAGAACGTCGCGAGGGCATGGCCCTGGGCGGCCAGCTCCTGCTCGCGCTGTTCGATCTGCAGTTCCAGCTCGCTGGTGCGTTCGAACAGGGCGGCCGCCACTTCCGACCGTTCGGCCAGTTGCGCGTAGGCTTCCAGCGCCCCGTCCTTGATCCCTTCGAAGTGGCTGGTGATGGCTTCGCCCTTGGCCACCTGCTCCGCGAGTTCCGTCACCAGTCGGCGATGGTCTTCGGTGCGGCGGCTTTGTTCGACCAGCAGCTCGCGGGCGATGGTGGCCTGGGCGTCGACTTTTTCGATCTGTTTGTGGGCCGTGTCGGAGGCGGCCAGGAGTTGCTTCTGGGTCACCCGCAGCTCCTGGCTCTGGGTGGTGAAGGCCGCCATCCGTTCGTCGATGCTGTTCCGCAGTTCGTCGATGGCGCGGTCGATGCGGCCTTGCACCTCGGCGGACCGGTCATCGAACAGACGTTGCGCGTCCTCCAGCCGCCTGGCGATCCGGTCGTCGGCGTCGGCGATGCGATCGTCGATCGTCTGCTTCAATTCCTCGCCGACCGTGGCGAACCGCGCGTCCGCCTCCTGGAAGCGTGCGCCGATGTTCGCGTTGAACGCGTCCGCGTGGCTGGCGATCCGGGCCTCCGCGTCATGCAACCGCTGCTCCAGGTCCGACTCCGTCCGGGCGATCACCTGCTCGAAATTCCCGGTCATCTCCTCGACGCGCAATTGGGCCGCGTCGCAGCGGCCTTCAATCGATTCGACCTGCGTCTTCAGGCCGTCGACCGTCTCGCCCGCCTCCTGGGCGGTCCGGGTCGCGTCGTCGATCACCTCGCGGAGGGTGGACTCCCCGTTGCGGATCGCTTCCACGCCGCGGTCGGCCACGGCGACCTGGTCCTGCACGCGTCCGAGCAGATCGCGCAGCACGTTCTGCGCGTTGAGCCCGGCGTGTTTGATGTCGCCGGTGATCGAGTCGCGGAGGTTCTCGATCTCGATCCGCACGGCGTTGGCCGTCTCCGTCCCCTCGCTCAACGCGCGGAGCGATTCACGGCACCCGCCGTTCGCATCGGCCAGCGTCTGCACGAGATCGCCGGCCGAGCTGATGTGCGACGCGAGCTGCTGCCCCTTCGCGTTGGCCGCGTTGATATTCAAGGCGAGATCGGCCGTGACCTCCTCGGCGTTCTCCAGTCGCTCTTCGATCACTCCGGTCCGATGTTCCAGCGACTGCACGTGGTCGCGAATGAAGCCGCCGATCGCCGCCTCCATGTCCGCTCGCTGCTTCGCCACGTACTCCCGGGCCTCGCGCTGATGGACGTCGAGCGTCTCGCGCATCGCGTTGAGCGTTTCCGAGCGCATCGTGTTGAGTTCTTCGCGCACCTCGGCCAGCATCTCGGTCTCGACGGTGCGGCGCAGACTCGCCATCAGGTCATCCTGGATGGTGCCGGATCGCGTCTCCACCAGGTCGAGCTGCCCGCGGAGGATCTCAGCCGCCGCCTCCGCCCGCTCCACCAGCGCGTCACTTTTCTGATCGACGCGCGTCGACGTCTCGCGAAACGTGTCATGAACCGTCTGCTTCGCGGCCTTCGACTCCTTCACGACGGCCTGGATGCGCTCCTCGCTACGGGCGGCCGCTTCCTCGAACCGCGCCGTCTTGGCGGCGATCTCTTCGCTGAACGACAGTAGCCGTTGATACACCCCATCGCCCGCGTCCAGCCCGTTGGCCAACAACGCGACCTTCTCCTGGGCGTCCCTGTTGGTCACTTCGATCCGCTCGGACAATGCGGCAACACGAGAGAACGCCTCCTCAATGTGCGCCTTGGCCCCATTCAGCTCCTCGATCTGCCGGGCGGCCACCGACGCACGGTCCTCCAGTGTCTGGGACGTCGTTTCGTACGCCCCGATCGCCTCCTGCACGCGGGCGGTCAACTCCGCCACGCGCCGGTCAACGACGTCGAGTCCGTTCGCGGCCGACGATTCCACGCGCTGGATCCACTCCTGCACGCGGCCGTCAAGCTCGTCGCCGCTGCGCGTAACCTGATTGAACGTCTCCTTGAGTGTGTCGGTGGCAGCGGCGGTGCACGAGGTGAGTTCGGCGAAGCGGGTCTCCACCGCTTCGTGGGCCGCGGCCAGCATCCGGGCGAGGTGTTCTTCGATCGCCCCGACCCGTTCACCCGCCTGAACCGTCAGCCGGTTCGCGCGCTCGCTCAACGCCTCCAGATCCGTCTGGTTCAGACTCGCTCCCGCGACGGCGTGCCGGGCGTCGATCTCCGCGATGGCGTCGTGCAGCCGACGGATGGAGGACTCCGCCTTGGCCGCAAGGTCGGCCAGCCGATCCTCGGCGGTGCGGACTTCCTCGCGGGCCATCGCGTGCACCTTCTGAGCCTGCATGGCCAGGGCTTCGATCGACCCGGTCGCGGCATTCGTGCCGTCGCCGGCGATCGTGGGCTCGATTCCCGCCGCGGTGAATCCGTTCACATCGACCTGGTTGTCCGCGGGCACGTCGCCGGCCTCGTCCCCCGTGGCGGGAATGCACGCGACCGGCACGGCAATCGGACCGTCCTCCAATTCCTGCGGGGGGTAGATCATGGCCGCCCTCACCACCTTGACGCTGCATGATGCCGCCCTTGCCAGGGCCCCCGACGCGAGCCCGTGGATCGACTCCGGAACACCGCCCGACCAATGGCACAGGAGGGTCAGCGCTTCGTCCGAAAAGAGCCGATCCGGATCGCCGCCCGCCGCGGTGATTCGGTGCCGTATGTAGGCACCCGTCTGCTCAATGCTGAACGGCTCGATCTTCTCGGCCACGGCCACCCGTTTGCAGATGTCAGGGTACGCCGAGACCTCCAGACGCTGATGCAGTTCGGGGCGGCCGATCAGGACGACATGCAGACCATGACCGCCCGGCGTCCGCAGGCGCGTCATCATCGCCACCTGGTTAAGTCCGTCGTGATCGAGGTGCTCGGCGCTGTCGATGGCCACGATGTGTCGACACCGGTCCGGATCATCGTCGCCCACGAAGGTCCGCAAGTGGATCATGCTCTCGGCAGGTCCCTGGGTCGGCGCGACGGGAAGGCCGAACTGCCGGCACACGTCCTGGACCAGGTCGCCGGACCCTTCTTCCGTGCAGCGGATGCGAGCGCAGCGGGCGTGGCCGTCGCACGCGGCGAGCAGCCGGTCGACGAACGCGCTCTTGCCGACCCCCGCCGCACCAACGATCAGCACGACGCAGCGCGGCCCCCGAAGGGCGGACGACACCGAGTCCATCAGCGCTTCCCGCTCCGACGTGGCGAAGTACATCGCCTCATCGCCAGCGTCCGAAAAGGGATCGCTCCGGAGTTCGAATTGAAGCCAATCCATAGCACGTCCCTCAAACTTGGTCCATACCGGCCCGCCCGATCGCGGCCGGGCGCCCGCAACGTGGCCGCCAGCATCGCGGAGACACTGGATCGCGTGATGGGATATCGGATGTTCCCGGCGCTATCTTAAGTTATCGGGCAAACGGAGCCGCGATCGCACCGGCCCGACCGGTTATCGGACGCGCCAACCGTGCAACCTCTTGCCGGCCAAGGATTTGATCCCGCGGGGAGGATATCCTAGGTTTGGAATGCGAGGTAACTGTCCCATTGCCGGGGACCGGCAGCCGACGTTGACCCATTGGCAACCGAGGCTTTCGCCGTATGGCAAAGGGTGGACAATGATTGGCCTCGTGAACTCCGTTGGTGCATCGGTCACAGCCCGACTCGAGAGCGTATCTCGGGCGTCGCGTGACCGGGCGGTGGAGCCGAATAACCAGCGGCTTCTACTGCTGAACAATGAAGCGGCTGCGTATCAGGTACTGAACACGGCCATCAAGGCCATGGACGAGGCCTTCAACGCCGTACCGGAGCGGCACTTGCCCACCGGCGACGAGTCCGACCGGTTCAACCAGGCCGAGACGGAACAAGGGAACAGTACACTGATGAACAGCGGCCACGTGGACGTCGTAGCCTGAACCGAACCGTCGTCGCGCGGCTTGATTCTCGCGACGGCCGGGTCCCGGGCCGAGGGGATTGTGTAGGCACTCCGCGTCCGTCCGATAGCGCGGCCCGCCCTCATCGGCCGACCGGCCGCCGTCCACCGCACCCGGCGCGATAGCCAAGGGGCATCGCGGCGGGGTCCGTTGCGTGTCGTCACGGCGACTTATCGGACCAAGCATGATCCGCCGGGTCCTGAGCCGGGCCACCCGCTGACGCGATGATGACACTGCGTTCGCAAAAACGAGCCCGCCCGCCGATCGCCATGGCAACCGACGGGCGGGCGTTTCAGTTTTCACTTGTGGACTCCGCGTTGCTCCACTGAGCGATCGCGCGGCCTCCACCTCGATCCTACGGACACGTACACGTCAGCGGCGGAACCGGCTTGTTCCAGAACGCCGGAATCTGCGCTTTTGCCTGGTCCAGACCCGTGACCTGCCCGTCCCGGTTCACGTCGGCACGCGGGTTGGCCACCGTCAGGTCCTGGTTCCAGTTGGCCGGGCTCTGCATCGCCGCCAGATCCAACGCCGTGGTGTCGCCGCTGCAGTTCACGTCACCCTGGTGGTAGCAGATCGGGAACATCCCGACCGTCCCCGCGAAGTCCGCGTGGGCGATCGTGACGTCGTACCGAACCGCCGCCACGTCATTGTCGTACTGCAGCAGCACCTCGTTCGGCGCTGCACCGGCGGACAAACCGAAGCCCACCGGCGGTGGCGGCGCCATGGTAACCGTCAGATCAGCCACGTCGACCGGCTGGTCAAACACCATCCGCACCGACAGCCCGCCACGGCGTTGCTCACGCGACTCCATCAGGCCGCCGGCGAGGCCGATCGGGAGTTCGACGATACCGCCGGGGTACGCACCCGCCGGGTTGTGACGACCCACGCTATAGGCCGCCACCAGCCGCGGCTTGACGAACGGCCATCGCCCAATCGTCAACGCGTCCACGTCGTCGTGCAGCGGCTCCGTCAGCGGGACCGATTCGCCCATGAAAAGCGAGACATAGATCACCGACGGGTCCAAACCACCCGACTCATCTTCCGGCATCGGGGTGAGCGGGTCATCTTCGTCGACGCTGAACAGCAGCGCCAGCGACGGACCGAAGTCGGGATGCTCGATCCACGCGAACTCGAACGCGTCGATGTCCGTGCTCTCTCGCAGACCGAGGTGCGACATGTCGTCGATGACCTGCACCGGTCCGATCGGGGTCACCTCGTAGATGCTGCCCGGATCCAGCCCCAGGTGCGCCTCATGGTCCGGGCTGAAGTACCAGACCGAGCACTCGTCGGAGTCACGCGGGATGACGTCCAGCGAATCGACATCGTCGTCGTATTCCTCGACGCCGTCCGGATTCGGCGCCATGCTCGCATGGACCCCGATCTCGTTCGCGATGGGGTACGCACCCACCGTCGGGTACGGCGGACCGACCATCCACACCGCCACCGTGAAACCGTACACCTCGTCGCGACCGGCCGTGCTGCCGTAGCTGCTCACGCCGGCCGGGGACGGCACCGTCACCGCCACATCACCGGCAGGCCAACCCGGGGCCATGTCATCGTCAAATGACACCGCCAACCGCATCGGCCGGTAGATGCACGGCGAATCGAACGCCGGGATGGGGAACGCCCGCGGCTCGCCCACGATCAGCCACTGCCTCTCGTAGAAGCTCTCGTTGATCTGGTCGTGGCCGTCCAGGTCGAAGTACTCGCGGTATTGTTCGATGGTGCCTTCGCCTACGGGGACCCGCGTGGTCAACAGTGGATCCGGCGGGTCGGGCATCGGATCACCCATGAAGATCATCCGATCATCCTTGAACCCGTCGCGACCCGGTGGCACGATCGGCGCGCTGTGCCACAGGTAGACGTCACCCGGATCGGCCGCTTCGTCACCGTCCATGAACGGATCGCTCAGCTCGATGTCCGAGCCGATGTCGAGCGAAAACTCGATCCGGAATCGATCCGGCGGCGTATCCTCGCACGCATCGTCCACGCCGTTGCCGTCGGCGTCGCCGAGGCAGATACCGCCCGGCGGGATGAAGCCGCCCAGCACGCCGCACTCGCCTGCCGGAACGACCACGCAACTGCCGTCCGGCAGGCAGCAGGATTCGTCGTAGCCGCCCTCGCAGGCGTCGTCGACTCCGTCGCCGTCCGCGTCACCCAGGCACGTGCCGCCCGGCGGGATGAAACCGCCCAGCAGGACACAGCGACCGGCCGGTACCGTCACGCACGAGCCGTCCGGCAGACAGCAGTCTTCGAACGTGCCCTCGCAGGCATCATCCACGCCGTTGCCGTCGGCGTCACCGAGACAAATGCCACCCGGCGGCGGGAAGCCACCGGCTGCCCGACACTCGTCCGGCGAGATGTACACGCAACTGCCGTCCGGCAGGCAGCACGCCTCTTCCACCGGCACGCAACCGTCGTCGAAACCGTCACCGTTCAAGTCGCCGAGGCACACACCGCCCGGCGGCGGGAAACCGCCCTGCGCTTCGCACTCCGACGGCGGCAGGTAGACACAGATCCGGCCCTCGTCGAGGCAGCACGGCTCCGGTTCCTCGGACACGCACACGCACTGCTGAATCGTAGAGTCCGGCCGGCAAATCAGCGGCGGCGGGCATTCACCGCCGCACTCGGGGTACGGCGACTCTTCGCACGGAATGACCGGCACGCAGCCGTCGTCGAAGCCGTCACCATTCAAGTCGCCGAGGCACACACCGCCCGGCGGCGGGAAGCCGCCCTGCGCTTCGCACTCCCACGGCGGCAGGTCGATGCAGATACGACCTTCGTCGAGGCAGCACGGCTCCGGTTCCTCGCACGCATCATCGACGCCGTTGCCGTTGCTGTCACCCAGGCAGACACCGCCCGCCGGGAAAAAGCCACCCGCCGCGATACAACGGTCGGGCGACAGGTACGTGCAACTGCCATCCGGCAGGCAGCACGCCTCTTCCACCGGCACGCAACCGTCGTCGAAACCGTCAC
>CAZBUJ010000071.1:0-22972 GCA_964495075.1 uncultured Phycisphaeraceae bacterium | reverse complement strand
TTCCTCGCACGCATCATCGACGCCGTTGCCGTTGCTGTCACCCAGGCAGACACCGGCCGGCGGGACATGGCCGCCAAGGTCCTGGCAGGAACCGAACGGCACGTATATACACGCGCCATCCGGCAGGCAGCACGCTTCTTCCGGCTCGACACAGCCGTCGTCGAAACCATCGCCGTTCGCATCACCGAGGCACATCCCACCCGGTGGCGGGAAGCCGCCCTGCGCTTCGCAGTCCAACGGCGGCAGGTCGACACAGATCCGGCCCTCGTCGAGGCAGCACGGCTGCGGTTCGTCGGACACGCATATGCATTGATCAATCGTCAAGGCGGGCCGGCAAACCAGCGGCGGCGGGCATTCACCACCGCACTCGGGGAACGGCGACTCCTCGCACGGAATGACCGGAACGCAACCGTCGTCAAACCCGTCGCCGTTCAGGTCACCGAGGCAGACCCCGCCCGGCGGCGGGAAGCCGCCCTGCGCTTCGCACTCCCACGGCGGCAGGTCGATGCAGATACGACCTTCGTCGAGGCAGCACGGCTCCGGACGCTCACACGCATCGTCGACGCCGTTGCCGTTGCTGTCACCGAGGCAGATGCCGCCCGGCGCCGGGTAGCCGCCTAGTTCCTGACAGATATCGGGCGGCACGTAGGTACACGGACCGTCCGGCAAGCAACACGCCTCCGTCGGCTCGACGCAGCCGTCGTCGAAGCCATCACCGTCGGCGTCACCCAGGCACGCACCAGCCGGCGGCGGGAAGCCGCCGCGCTCCTCACACTCCCAGGCGGGGATGTCGATGCACGTCATTCCATCGTCCAGGCAGCACGGTTCGGGTGGCTCACAGGCATCATCGACGCCGTTGCCGTTGCTGTCGCCGAGACACACACCACCCGGGGCGGGGAAGCCGCCCAACGCCTCGCAGTCGGCGAGGAACTTGTAGTCGCACGGGCCATCGGGCAGACAGCAGGCTACCTCTTCCGGCGGCACGCAGCCGTCGTCGAAGCCGTCACCGTCGGCGTCACCCAGGCACATCCCACCGGGCGCGACGAAACCGCCCTGCAATTCGCAATCGATGGGCGGCAGATAGGTGCAGAATCGACCCTCGTCCAAACAGCAGGCTACCTCTTCCGGCGGCACGCAGCCGTCGTCGAAGCCGTCACCGTCGGCGTCACCCAGGCACATCCCACCGGGCGCGACGAAACCGCCCTGCAATTCGCAATCGATGGGCGGCAGATAGGTGCAGAATCGACCCTCGTCCAAACAGCAGGCCACCTCTTCCGGCGGCACGCAGCCGTCGTCGAATCCGTCGCCGTCGCTGTCCCCCAGGCACATGCCCGCCGGCGGGAGGTACCCGCCGATCGCCTCGCACTCGCCCACTGGCACATAATCGCATGTCCGGCCATCGTCGAGGCAGCACGGCTCGACGTCCTCCGGCACGCACACACACTGCTGAATCGTGGGATCCGGCTGGCACATCAGGCCCGGCGGGCAGTCACCGCCGCACTCCGGGTACGGTGACAATTCACACGGAATGAACGAACCGCAGGCGTCATCGAACCCGTCGCCGTCACCGTCGCCACGGCAGAGTCCGCCGGGCGCGATGAAACCGCCGAGCAACTCGCAATCCCATCCGGGCACGATGGTGCAAACGTGCCCGTCCTCGAAACAGCATCCAACGTCCGGGTCGCACCCGTCGTCGATGCCGTCGCCGTCACTGTCGCCCAGGCACACGGGGCTCGGCCCGGGAGTCCCGCCCAGGCCCACGCATTGGTCGAAGTCCAATACCTGGCATTGCCCATCAGGAAAACAGCAGGCCTGCTGCGCGGACGCCTCAGAACCTGCCACCATCAAAAAACACACCGTCAACACACATGTCAACGTCTTGCGTAGACTCATCCGCATTTTCAACTACCTCCTCCGGCGCGGTGACGCGCCTTGCTCCACGGTTTGTTAACCACTGGAATCCAACGGAGAATGCCTGTTTTCCTCCTCCTCCCACCCGTCCGGTCTGGGCATGGTTGTGAACCGGACCCCCCAAGGCCCACCGACACTGCCCCTTGCGATCACGTGACTACCAACCCCTAGCCGACCTCCGAACCGGATCTGACAAGGGCGGACAAAAAAACCCGGATCGCGTTGTGTCGGTCAAGATATGCAGCCCCAGTTTACCAGCATCGCAAAAACGACCAAAAATGTCAATCATATTTTAATTGCCGCATCCGTTACGTAATGGTCCTTAAGGGAAAACACGAGTCATGCTCTCCCCGGCTGGAGAAGTTTTTCCAGTGTTACGTTACGAAGCATTGCGTTCCGCGCGATCTCCAGTCAAAATGAAGGGTATGTCCAGCTTCGACACCACGAAGGCGACCCTGCTGCTGCGCCTCCGCGAAAAGTCCGACACGTTGAGTTGGCACGAGTTCCATGCGCGATACGGCGAGTTGCTGTACAAGTACGCGCGGAGCCGCGGAGCATCGGCCGTCGATGCGGAGGACATCGTGCAGGATGTGGAGTTGGCCGTCTTCAAGGCGATGGACGGCTTCGTGTACGACGTCAGCAAAGGTCGGTTCCGCTCCTACCTCCGGGCGGCGGTCCTCCACGCCATGGGGCGGCGGGCGTCGAAGCAGGCCCGTCAGGGCGAACACCTGGACCCCAACGTCTTCGATTACATCGCGGGGCAGCGCGACACCGAATCGGATGACAGATGGGAGCGGGAGTGGCAACTCCACCGCCTGCGCTGGGCCTTGCGGGCGATCGCCAAGGACGTCGAACCCAACACGCTCAAGGCGTTCCAGATGCACGTGGTCGAAGGCGTGCCGGCCGGCGAGACGGCGACCCGGCTGGACATCAGCCGCGACAGCGTCTACCAAGCGAAATCCAGGATCTGCAGGCGGATCAAAGAGCGGCTCGATTCGGTCGATCCGGACGGCGACTTGTGACAGGCCCTGTCACAAGCATATCATGTGCGGGCGCGCGGCGCCGACGGGACGCCGGGGATGACGCCCCGATCGAAAGGGCTTCGCCGTGAAGTTTAGCTGCCCGCACTGCTCGATGGAACTCGCCCCCGACGTCATCAAGTCGTCCGGGGTGTGCCCGGCGTGCGGGTCCCACGTCGACGCCAACGGCCAACACGAGGCCCCCGACCACGCCGCGGAGTGGGACGATCTGGCCGGTGATCTCCAGGAAGCGTTCGGGTCCGGCGTCCACCAGATCCGGATCGACGACGCCGACACCGAACCGACCGATATCCCGGGCCCGGCCCAGTGGTCCGGCGTCGCCTCGGCGAACGTGCAGGTCGGGGCGCGGCTCGGCGATTTCGAGATCCTCAGCCAGATCGGCCGGGGCGGGATGGGCGTGGTGTTCCGGGCCCGGCAGTTGACGCTCAACCGCGTCGTCGCCCTGAAAGTGCTTTCCGCGTTCGCCGACACCGGCAGCCGGGCGGTGGCCCGGTTCCGCAAAGAGGCTCAGGCCGCTGCCCGGCTCCATCACTCGAACATCGTGGCCATCCATGCTCAGGGCGAGCACGAAGGCCACTACTACTACGCGATGGAGCTGATCGACGGCGTCAGCCTGGACGTCGCGATCCGCCGCGGGACGTTCGCGTTGCCCGGGCCGGTGGAGGCGGCCGCTCCATCGAACGACCGGCCGGCGAGGGCCGGCCGACGCGATTCCGGTGAGGGTGCCAGGGCGTCGGCACAGTCGCTCGACGACTTTCGTCGCGAGGCGCGGTTGATGGCGGAAGTCGCCGACGCCCTCGATTACGCCCACCAGAACGGGGTGATCCATCGCGACATCAAGCCGCAGAACATCCTGCTCGGCCGCGACGGGCGGCTGCACATCACGGACTTCGGGCTGGCCCACCTGCTGAGCGAGCCGCACCTGACGACCACCGGCGAAATCATGGGCACGCCGCTCTACATGTCGCCGGAGCAGGTCCGGCTGGGTCACGGCCAGGTCGACTGGCGGACGGACATCTACTCGCTCGGCGTGACGCTCTACGAGATGCTGACCGGTCGGTTGCCGTTCCACGGCGAGACCCGGGACCAGATCATCGACCAGGTGTGCACGCAGGAGCCGGCCTCGCCCCGCCGCGTGCACCGCCGGGTTCCCCGCGACCTGGAAACGATCTGCCTGCGGGCGATGGAGAAGAACCGGCTCCGCCGTTACCAGAGCGGGGCCGAACTGGCGGAGGACCTCCGCCGCTTCGCCGACGGCCGTCCGATTCTCAGCCGCCGCACGAGCCGGATCGTCAAGGCCATCAAATGGGTGCGGCGCAAGAAGGTGCTGAGCGCGGCGATCGCCGCGGCGACGATCGCGATCATGCTCGGCGGCGTGGCGGCGTGGCAAACGGTGGCGTGGCAGCGTGAAACGGCCGAACACACGCTGGCCAGAGTCAGGGAGAAGCTGGGGTACCGGGATTTTCGCAACGGTCACCGGTACATGGACGACATTCACGAGGCCGCACGGAAAGGGGCCGACCCAATCAAGGTCCTCCGCACGCGTGCTCTGGCCCAAGCGGTGCGAGGCAAGAAGGAGCAACGCCAGCAGGCGATCCGAGATGCAAAGGCTGTGCTGGCCCAACGTCCGGACGACATCGAAGCCCTGTGCATTGAAGCCGTCGCCGAAAGTGAGGACGACCGGACCGCGGCGCGGAATACCCTTGCCCGCATCGACTCCATGCGCGGCCCCAAGACAGCCCTCGAGCACTTCCTGTACGGATACGCTCTTCATTTCGTTAAGCCGCGTCAGGCACGATCCATGTACGAGCGCGCGATCCAATTGGGTGAGAAAGAAGTGCCGGACGGTGTGTTCGCCCAGGCCATCGTCCACTTCGCTCGCGCGCAGAACGAGTTGATGTACGGCGAGCGCGAGTTGGGTGGCATCGACACGGCGGAGAAGAACCTCGATGCCCTCATTCGTTTCAAACTGCTCGGCGCGTACCCGTACTACCTGCTCTCGATTACGAACCGCCTGGCCGCCGAGATCCTGCAAGCCAAGAACCCGCACGACCCCCAAATCAAAGATCGGTTCGCGGCAGCCATTGCAATGGCCAACGAGGGCCGCAAGGAAGACCCGAACTCCGATCGGACGGTCACTGCGCTGGCCGAATGCCTGGAAAGCATGGACCGGTTCGCTGACGCCGTCCAGGCTCGCACCGATGCAATCGCCATCGCGGAAAAGACCAGGAACGCGATCTCCATAAACGAGGGCTATCACTACCGCTGGCGGCTGCTGTTCTGGTTGGGCCGGTATGCGGAGGCGCTGGAAGACCTGGACGTCTTGAAGGAGGAGAGATTCTCGCGCGGCCAGCTTGCCCTTTTCTATCGCGACATCTATCCGCTGCTCGTCCACGCCGAGATGGGCGACCTCGACGAAGCCACCGACGCGGCCCGAAGCATCGCGCCGGACGACGCCCGAGACCCCGCCCGCGTCATCTGGTCGGCCAGTTGCCTGCGGCTACTCGGGCACCAGGACGAAGCGGACACGCTGCTGTCACAATGCGCGCCAAAGCTGGAGTTCGCGGCTGGAAGCGCGGATCCCGGCGACGCGGCATGGAGGCGCCGGCTCTACGCCCGCTGCCTTGGCGAGATCACGTTCGAATCCCTGCTCGAACAGGCGGACACCCGCACCCGTCAGGGTGAAGCCTGGTTTCACGAGGCCATTCGCGATCTGGCGGAAGGCCGGCGGCAGGACGCAGCGACCGGCTTCGAAAACGCCTTTCACTGCTACGACAGCGAAGAACGCTACACGTATCACGCGAAGATCTTCCACGTGAAGCTCTCGATGGACCCCGATTGGCCCCCGTGGCTGGCTCAACCCGCCGCTTCCCAGCCGGTCGACCCGCCCGCCCCGTAGGCGCCAAGTCACTCTGAACCGGGCGGGACGCGGCCCCCGTACATCGATTTTCCGTGATTCGAGCCCCCCAAGCTGCTAGAATGATGACGTGTCGGGATGGATCACGTGGGACTCGTTGTCACGGAGGGGTAATGATGTGCGCGAATTCTCTACGCCCTCACGTTGCTCGTGCGGTGTCTCTGACCGCGCTGGCCATCGGACTGCTCGCGGGGCCCGCCCTCGCCACACGTCCGGTCGAGCCGCTGCCGGCCGGCTGGTACTCGTTCGACCTGGCGTCACCGACCGTGCTTGACGGCATTGTCGGGGCGTCGGACGTGCTCCAGTTCGATCCAACCCAGCCGCAGCATCCGCAGATCGCGTTCTTCGCCGAGCAGATCGGGCTGCAGACCTGCGACGATCTCGACTGCCTGTCGACGTCCAATACCGGATTACCGGACGGGGCGCAGTTCATGCTGCTGTTCTCGGTGGACCGTGGCACCGTCGGCGATGTCCCGCCGGACCCGTTCATCGTCAGCTTTGGCATTCCCTACAACGTGATGGACCAGGCCGAGCGCGGACACGCCGCCGCTGATCAATACATCGCCTTCGATTTCTACACCCGGGCGGGCGTGGCCCAGCGAGGGGCCGGTGCCAACAGCGTGCTCGTGCGGAACCAGTTCAACCAGGGCGGAACCGGGCACGGCGCCGAGCCGCCGGCCTCCGCCGACGAAACCGTTGCCGAAGGGACGCCGGAGGACGAAATCGACGGGATGTCCAGCATGTCGTCCACCGGGTCGCGGGGGGCGACCGGCCTGCTGCTTTATTTCACGTTGACGCCCGAGTCCCCCTCCCTGCCGTTCTTGAGCCCGAGCCCCGACCCGAGCGGGGCGGACATCTTCGCGGTGGAGCCGGAGCGATTCGGCAAGGGTGGCACGCCGCGTCCGTTCGCCACGGCGGCCGAGTTGGGGCTCGTCCCGGCGGACGACATCGACGCGGTCATCGTGTTCGACTTCAACAGCAACGGGCGATTCGATTTCACCCCGCCGATTCAGCCGGACCAGGTCATCTTCTCGCTCACGCGCGAATCCCCCACCGTGGGGACCGGCTCCGGGGCGGACATCTTCTCGATCACGTTCGGGGAGCCGCTTCTTTTGTGGGCACTCGCAGACCAGTTCGGTCTCGGCGATCCCAATGACAACATCGACGGCTTGAACTACATCCAGTGCGACAGCGCCGAGATCGAACAGTGCGCCGCCCGGCACGGGATCCGGATCCCCGTCTTCAACGACTGGGACCACGACGGCACCGTCGATCTGCGGGACTATGTCCGCTTCGCCGATTGCATGTCCGGTCCGTACGTGGATCCGCAGCCCGCGTTCGGCACGCCCGAGAAGTGCCTGACCACGTTCAGCATCGAGGAGGACGGCGACGTCGACCTGTCCGACTTTCGGGGCTTCCAGCAGAACTTTGGATTCGTGCTCGAGCTGCCGATGCCATAAGGAGGCCGCGAGGACGGCACGAAAAGCGGTCGGCGGCCGTCGCCCGAGAGAGACCAGCTTGCCCAAAACCGGATGAACACCGGTACCCAGACGGTGCCACAAGGGTTCTGGGTGCGGGGTAGTTTCCAGCCCATAAAACGGCCCGTCCGCGAATCGCGGCAATGCGAATCGCGGACGGGCCTCGCTATTCTCATCCCCCGCCGTCTGCCCGGTCGCCCTGCGCCCGGGACGGGTGTCGGCGAGGATTGTCCGGCCTTAGGGGCATTCGCACATCAGCGGCGGCACGGGGAGGTTCCAGTGTGCCGGGGCCTGCACCTTGGCCAGATCGAGGCCGGTCACCTGCCCGTCGCGGTTGATGTCCGCCCGCGGGTCGGCCACCGTCAGGTCGTGGTTCCAGTTGGCCGGACTCTGGATCGCGCCGAGGTCAAGACCGGTCGAGTCGCCGCTACAGTTCACGTCGCCTTGTGCATAGCAGATGGGGAACCGGGCACAGGCGGCTCCGGCAATGTTGACCATGTACCGGCCCTTCGCGACGTTGCCGCGGTAGACCAGACGGACTTCATTGATCGCCGCCCCGCTGAGCAACTGGTAGTTGACACCCGGATCGGGCTCCATGCTCACGAACAGGTCGCCGGCGTTGACCGGGGCATCGAACACGAGCCGCAGCCACAGGTTCCCGCGTTGTTGCTCGCGCGGTTCCACTAATCCGTGCTGGAAGTTGACCGGGAGCTCGACCACTCCGCCAGGGTACGCCCCGGCCGGGTCGTGGCGTCCCACGCTGAATACGGCCGCCAGCGACGCCCGGCACGAGCAACTGCACGCATTGCAGACCAGCCGCGGCCAGTCGCCGCCGCCGCCCAGATCCGACCCGCCGCCACCGTTGCTGTAGATCACCCGGAAGTCGGGACGATAGGCGTGGGCGATCTCGCCGTCGTCGTAGGATCCATCCTGCACCCCTGCTCCTTGCAGGACGAGAACGTCACGGAACATGCAATCGTAAGTCGTGACTCCGTCATGGATGCACGTGATGCCGTCATTGTGATACATGGAGAAGCTGAAGTGATTGTCCCCGGTTGGCGAATCCACCGGGCAGTATTCCGGCGTCATGATGCGGCCGTCGAGGTAGTATCCCCACGTGTACGTGCAGAATGGCCCGAGGATCACCCGACCGCCCAGGTCGGCATAATCGGCCAGCCGGTCACCCATCAGAACATTGTCGGCGTACGGGACGTTGACCCACGTATACACGCAATCATACATACGGAGCAACGCCAGCGACGGCGTGTCCAGTTCGGCATTGTAATAGTCGACCACGGCGTTGCACTCCGCCGCGATGGCCGCCCGGTATGCAGAGTCGTCCCGGTTCGACGGCGCGTACAGAATACGCCGCGGGGCCTCGCACATGCACATGTTGGCCACCAGTTGCGGCCAGTCCCCGCTGCTGTAGCCGGGGTACATCCCCGTGTTGCCCGTGCTGTAGAAGACCCGCCAGTCCGGACGGTAGCAATGGGTGATCTCGCCACTGACGAACCTCCCATCGGCCAACGCGCCGGCCACCGGTGAAATCACGTCAATGATCCCTGTGCCGTACGCATCCACCCCGTTGTGGATGCACGTAGTCCCACTTGCGGGATCGTAGTCGTACGAGTCAAAAACGTGAGTCGTGGCGGTGGCCGGGTTGTACGCCGGCGTCATGATGCGACCCCCCAGCGAGCATGGCTGCCCGGTGGCGATGCAGAACTGACCGAGGATGACCTTACCACCCAGATCCACATAATCGGCCAGGCCATCGCCGAACAGGGCCGCGTCGTTGTAGGCGAAGTTCACCCACGTGAACACGCAGTCGTAGGTCGTCAGCAGGGCAAGGCTCGGCGTGCCTGCCCGGGCGTCGTAGTAGTCCACCGTCGCCCCGCCGGCGGCCGCCGACACCGAGGCCCGAAACGCCGCGTTGTCCGGGTCTGACGGGGCATACAAGATGCGCCCTTGTGGAATGCACTTGCAGCCGTTGGCCACGAGCTTGGGCCAGTCGCCGCCGCCATCCAGGTACGCGCCGCCGCCGCCGTTGCTGTAGATCACGCGCATGTCCGGGCGGTAGGCGTGGGTGATCTCGCCGTCGGCGTACGACCCGTCCTGGATCCCCGCGCCTTGCAGGACGAGAACGTCGCGATACTGGCAATCGTAGGCCGCCACGTCGTTGTGGATGCACGTCCGCCCGTCGTTGATGTACAGCGAATGCGTGTAGTGACTCGAGGCGGTGGGCGAATCGACCGGGCAGTACTCCGGGGTCATGATGCGCCCGTCAAGCCACCACGGAGAAACCGTACAGAAGGGACCCAGGATCACCTTGCCGCCCCGATCCACGTAATCGGCCAGCCGATCGCCAAACAGTACACTGTCATGGAACCCTACGTTGGACCAGACGTACACGCAGTCGTAAGTGGTCAGCAGGGCGAGGCTCGGCGTGGCCACGCCGGAATGGAAATAGTCCACCGTGGCCCCGCCGGCGGCCTGGGAAATCTGGGACCGGTAGGCCGGTTCGTCAGCATTGGCGGGGGCATACAGTATACGCGTTCGATAGCAGCACCCGCAGGAACAGGCGTTGCATACGAGCAGCGGCCAGTCACCCCCACCGCCAATCACACTGGCTCCACCGCCATTGCTGTAGATCACCCTGAAATCGGGACGATACGCGTGCGCGATCTCACCGTCATCGTACGTCCCGTCCTGCATGCCGGCGCCTTGAAGGATGAGGTAATCCCGGGCTGCGCAATCGTACGCGGTCACGCCGTTATGGATGCAGGTCGTACCATCACCGATGTACGCGGCTGACGAGTAATGATTGTCCCCACTCGGCGAGTCCACCGGACAGTAGCCGGGCGTCATGATCCGGCCGTCGAGGTAGTTACCAAGAGTGAAGGTGCAGAACACGCCGAGGACGACCTTGCCGCCATCGTCGACGTAGTCGGCCAACCGGTCGCCAAACAGAACGTTGTCAGCGTACGCGTAATTCGCCCACGTGTAGACGCAGTCGTACGTGCGAAGCAACGCCGGACTCGGCGTGGCCGCTCGCGCGTCGAAGTAGTCGACCGTCGCCCCGTTGCAGGCGGTCGAGATGGCCGCCCGATAGCTCGGGTCATCCGAGTCTGACGGCGCGTACAGGATCCGTGCCCCGTAACTGTACGAGCAACTGCACGCGCTGCAGATGAGTTGCGCCCAATCACCGCCGCCAAGCACGGGCGAGCCACCCGCACCGTTGCTGTAGATCACGCGGTAGTCCGGGCGGAACGCCTGGGCTATCTCGCCGTCATCGTAGGTCCCGTCCTGCACGCCGGCCCCTTGCAGCACCAGGTAGTCGCGGTAGACCGCGTCGTAGGCGGTGACCCCGTCGTGGATGCAGGTCGCCCCGTCGCCGATGTACGAAGCCGAGGAGAAGTGGTTGGTCCCGGGAGGCGAATCAACGGGGCAGTAGGCCGGCGTCATGATCCGACCGCTCAGATAGTTGCCTCTCGTGTACGTGCAGAAGGCGCCCAGGATCACCTTGCCGCCGTTGTCGACGTAGTCGGCCAGGCGATCGCCGAACAGGACGTTGTCGGCATAGCTGAAGTCGGCCCACGTGAACACGCAGTCGTATGTGGCCAGCGTGGCCGCGCCGGGCGTGCTGGCACGGGCGTCGAAGTAGTCCACCGTCGCCCCCCCGCAGGCCGTCGAGATCGCCGCTCGGAACGTGGCGTCATCGCTCTCTGACGGTGCGTAGAGAATGCTGGGACCGCCCCGCATGCCCACCGTCAGATCATGCCCTCCGAACACCACCGGCCGGCGATCACCCAGGTTCGTGGTCTGAAGTCCGTCCGGCACGGTGCCCGCCGCAAGCATCGCCCGTCGGCGGATCTCGGCGATCTCTTCGTCCGCCAGGCCGGCCGACGGGGACGGCGACGTGAGCACGTGCCCCCCGAAAACCACCGCTTCGTGCGATCCCATGTTCGTCTGCTGAAGCCCGTCGGGCACGTTGACGCGGGCGGCCCGGGCCTCGTTCACGGCCCGCGCGATGTCCGCGTCCGTCAGCCCTGCCCGCGCACTCTCGCCGGTCAGCACGTGGTTGGTGAACGGGTACGGCCGCATGCCGCCCAGGGCACTGGGCCGGTCTCCGGTCGGGATCTCCACCGGCTGCGCTCGCGCTTCATTGACGATGCGGGCGATATCCGCATCGGTCAGTGCGGCCCGTGGACTCATGCCGGTCAGCACGTGCCCGCTGAAGTTGACCGGTTGCGGTCCGCCGAAATTCGTCATCTGCTCGCCGGTGGGCGTGCGCACCGCCGCCGCGCGAGCCTCATTCACGATACGAGTGATGTCATCATCCGTCAGGTTGGCCCGCGGTCCGTCCACGGTCAGCACGTGCTTCGACGGGACCAACGGCAGCGGTTCTCCGAGATTCGACAGTTGTGGACCCGGTTCGACTTGTCCCGACCCGCCCACTCCCGGCGTCCCGGCTGCCCAGACGAGACTCGCCGTGGCGAGCACGAACGCGGTCATCGCCAGCTTGGTTTTGCTTCGCACCGTTGCTCCTCCTTATGTTGATTCAGTCACCAGACATGCCCGATCCACACAATGCGCCCCCGCGCACTGATGACGCCCTGCTCGGAGCCAGTGCTCGACAGACGCGCGTGATCAGCCGCCGCGCCCCCGCCTGGCCATGCTCGATTCCGCGTGAAATGGATCCACCCCGAGACGTGCCGGGTCGGCTTCTTCCCGCTCACGCCCGAACAAGGCCATGTATATCGGACGACCGGTCGCAAGTCAACTGTGAATAGAAAGAGTGCATCCTCACTGATTCAGTCGTCCTGGAAAAGAGTCATGCCGGTCTTCCTTGGCGTCGGTCGCAGCGCAAAGATAAGGCCCGCCCGCAAGTCGCTGGAGCGCGAATTGCGGACGGGCCGTCGGAGCTTTGCCACCTCCAATGCACTCCAGAGCCCCTCAGCCAGGAGTGCGCCAGGCAAACTCAATCCGGATTAGGGGCAGCCGCAAGTCAACGGCGGGTACGGCTGGTTCCAGCTCGTCGGCGACTGCACCTTGCCCAGATCCAAACCCGTCGCCTGCCCGTCGCGGTTGATGTCGGTCCGCGGGTTGGCAACCGTCAGGTCCTGGTTCCAGTTGACCGGACTCTGGATCGCACCCAGGTCGAGCCCCGTCGCGTTACCCGAACAGTTCACGTCGCCCTGGGCGTAGCAGATCGGGAACGTGGCACAGCACGCCCCGGCCAGGGTCACCGTATACCGACCGGTCGGGACGTCATTGGCGAACCGGATGCGGACTTCGTTGCCCTCCACGCCCGCCTGGAGTCCGTACAGGACGCCCGGATCGGGTGTGATGTTGACGAATAGCTCGCCGACGTCGACCGGCGAGTCAAACACGCACCGCAGCCACAGCTCGCCACCGCTCTGCTCACGCGGCTCGACCAGGCCGTCCTCGAGGCTTACCGGCAGCGCGATGAGACCGCCCGGGTACGCCCCGGCCGAGTCGTGCCGCCCCACGCTGAACACCGCGTTCAGCGAGCAGCCCCGCGAGCAACTCAGCGCGTTGCAGATGATCCGCGGGTAGTCGCCCGAGCTGTAGGTGTAGCCGGTGTTGCCGGCACTGTAGACCACCCGGTAGTCGGCGCGATACGCGAGACTCCACCGGCCGGCCCCATAGGTGCCGTCCAGGGTGCCGCCCGCCGCGGCGGAGATCTGATCGCGGTAGCTCGTCTGGTAATTGTTCACGCCGTTGTGGAGGCAACTGATCCCGTCACCGGCGTAGAAGTAGGGGCCGGAGCGATCATCGTCAGGCGCCGTTGCCGGGTTGTAGCCGGGGTTCATGATCCGGCCTTCGAGCCAGTTGGCCTGCGTCGGCAGACACCACTGACCGAGCACCACCGTGCCGCCGAAGTCGACGTAGTCCGCCAGCCGGTTGCCGAACGCCACTTTGTTGGCGTAGGCGAAGTCCGGCCAGGTGAAGACCAGGTCGTACTGGCTCAACAGGCCCACCGTCGGCGTGTCGGCGGCGGCATCAAAGTAGTCCACCACGGCCCCGCACACATTGGCCAGGTCCGCCCGGAACGCCGCATCGTCACCGTTGGTCGGGGCGTACAGGATGCGGTTCGGTGCCGTGCACTTGCACATGTTCGCCACCAGCTTCGCCCACTCGCCGTTGCCGTAGGTCAGCCCGGTGTTGCCGGCGCTGTAGAACACCCGCCAGTCACCGCGGTAGCAGTGGGAAATGGTGCCATCCGTGTACGACCCGTCCGCGAAGTTGCCCGGCACCACCGTGATACGGTCCTTGTACTGCGTATCGTAGTTGGTGACGTCGCGATGGATGCACGTGTCGCCGTCGCCGGCGTAGTAGTACGGGCCGGTGCGATCGTCATCGGTCGCGGTGGCCGGGTTGTAGCCCGGGTTCATGATCCGACCTTCGAGCCAGTTGGTCTGGGTCGGCAGACACCACTGGCCGAGGATGACCTTGCCGCCCCGGTCGACGAAGTTCGCCAGCCGGTCGCCGAACAGTACCTTGTCGGCGTAGGCGAAGTCCGGCCACGTGAACACGCAATCGTAGGTGCTCAGGAGGGTGGCACTCGGCGTGCCGACCCGGGCGTCGTAGTAGTCCACCGTCGCGCCGCCGGCGTGCATGGCGACCTGAGCCCGGAAGGCCGGGTTATCAGCCTGCGTCGGAGCATAGAGGATCCGGCACTCGACGGGACACTTGCACATGTTAGCGATCAGCTTGCCCCAGTCACCGTTGCCGTAGTCCAGGCCGGTGTTGCCGGCGCTGTAGAAGACCCGCTTGTCGGCCCGGTACGCGTGCGACGTCCAGCCGTCCACGTACGTGCCGTCAGCGCCGGCACCCGCCGCCGGAGTGATCTCGTCGCGGTACTGCGTGTCGTAGTAGTTCACCCCATTGTGGATGCAGGTGCTGCCGTCGCCGGCATAGCCGTACGTGGCGCCAAGCGTGTAGTCCGTCGCCGTGGCCGGGTTGTACGGCGCCGTCATGATGCGGCCTTCCAGCCAGTTGGTCTGCGTCGTCTCGATACACCACTGCCCGAGGATGACACGCCCACCCAGGTCCACGTAGTCGGCAAGTCGATTCCCGAACAGCACTTCGTCGTTGTAGGAGTAGTTCACCCACGTGAAGACACAGTCGTAGGTGCTCAGCACGGCCACGCTCGGCGTGGCCGCACGGGCGTCGTAGTAATCCACCGTCGCCCCGCCGAGGGCCGCCGAAATCTGGGCCCGGAATTCCGCGTTGTCCGGCTGCGACGGGGCGTACAGAACACGCGTCCGGTAGCAGCAGGAGCACTCGCACGCGTTGGCCAGCACCAGCGGCCAGTCGCCGGTGCCATAGTCCAGGCCGGTGTTGCCGGCGCTGTAGATGACCCGGAAGTCCTGACGATAGGCATGGGACGGCCAGCCGTCGATGTAGGTGCCGTCCGAACCGGCGCCCGGACGCGGCGCGATCTCATCACGGTATTGCGTCTGGTAGAACGCAACTCCGTTGTGGATGCAGGTCTGCCCGCTACCGGCGTAGTCGAAGCTGCCCGAGCTATAGGAACTGGCCGTCGCCGGGTTGTACCCCGCCGTCATGATCCGCCCTTCCAGCCAGTTGAGTTGCGTCGTCTCAATGCACCACTGCCCGAGAATGACCTTTCCGCCCGCATCCACGTAGTCGGCCAGGCGATCGCCGAACAGCACGTTGTTCGCGTACGCGAAGTTCACCCACGTCATGACACAGTCGTAAGTCGACAGCAACGCCGGGCTGGGCGTACCGGCACGGGCGTCATAGTAATCCACCGTCGCGCCACCCGCGGCCGCGGAAACGGCCGCGCGGAACGCCGCATTGTCGGGCTGCGTCGGGGCATACAGGATGCGACCCGGAGGCGTGAAACCACAGGCACACATGTCGGCCACCAGGCGGGCCCAGTCACCCGATCCGTACTGGTAGCCGGTATTGCCGGCGCTGTAGAAGACCCGGAAATCGGATCGATAGGCGACACTCAACGCGCCGTCGGTGTACGTCCCGTCGGTGCCCGCACCCCCCACGGGGGAAATCTGGTCACGGAAATCGGTCTGATAATCGCGGATGCGATTGTGCACGCACGTGGTGCCGTCACCGGCGTACACGTACGGGCCCGTGCGATCATCGTCCGGCGCGGTGGCCGGGTTGTAGCCCGCAGCCATGATGCGCCCTTCGAGCCAGTTCGTCTGCGTCGGCAGACACCACTGACCGAGCATGACCTTCCCGCCGGCATCGACGAAATCCGCCAGGCGATCGCCAAAGAGCACGGCGTCGTCGTAGGCGAAGTTCGCCCACGTGAAGACGCAGTCGTACGTGGACAACAGTCGCGCGTCCGGCGTGCCCGCGCGGGCATCGTAATAGTCCACCGTCGCGCCGCCGGCCGCCGCCGACACCGCGGCACGGAACGTCGGATCGTCAGCCTCGCTCGGGGCATACAGGATGGCACCGCCGCCCGGGGTGCCCCGCGTGCCGACCGTCAGATCGTGGCCCGCGAAAACGAACGGTCGCATCTCGCCTTCGTTCGTCTCCCGCAACGCGTCCGTCGACGCGACCGTCACCCTCATCGCCTCGCTGCGAATCGCGGCGATTTCCTCCGCCGTCATGTTGACCCACGGCGCCACCGGCGACGTCAACACGTGCCCGGTGAAGGTCACCGTTTCGCGGGTCCCCATGTTGCTCGCCTGCTCGCCGACCGGGACCCCCGGCGCCTCGGCCCGAGCCTCGTTGACGATCCGGGCGATCTCTGCGTCCGATAGAACGGGCAAGGCGTTACCGCCCGTCAACCGGTGCCCGGAAAACTCGATCGGCTGCTCGCCATCGAAGTTCGTCATCTGCAAGCCCGCCGGGACGTTCACTTCGGCCGCGCGAGCCGCATTGATGATGTCCGTGATCTCCTCGTCACTCCACTGGAGCCGCGGGTTGCTCGTCAGCTTGTGACCGGTGAAGTCCACCGGCCGACTGTCACCGGTGTTCGACGGCTGCGATCCCGCCGGCACCACGGCACCGACCGCGTTGGCCTCCGCGACAATCCGAGCAATCTCCTCTTCCGTCAGCGTTGCCCGCGGTCCATCGACGGTCAGGACGTTCCCTGTGTGGACAGGCTGTACCGCCTGACCGCTGTTCGACACCCCGCTCTGGGCCTGAGTTCCCATCGGCAGCGTCGTGGCGGCAAGCACCAGACCCGCCGACGCCAGTACGACCACCCCTACTGCCAGATTCATTCTCCTTCGCACTGCAATTCCTCCTTATGCCTCTCTCCGTCCAATACACACACTCACTCAATCAAGCCGCGCATGAAGCCCAAAACCGCATTCCTGGCCGCTGCGCGACACGCTTGCACTGCTGGCCGGCACCCCACGTGCGGCCATCCGCTGGCGATTGGTTTGGATTGCACCCCTACTAACTAACGCGCCGGGTTACGCATTCCCCCAGGACGCCCAAATGCAACGGAACGCGTATACCGCCCGACCGGGGCCACGTCAATCAAGTATTCAAAATGTTGAATGACGCTTGTATCGAATTCGGGCTTCGTGCCCGGAATCGCGACACGATGGCCCGCATGCGGGCTCGCAGGGCATCCGACATGGCCAGAGGAGTCGGCACGGCCACCGCGGGCCTGACATCGCGGCGGCGGCGCGACCGCAGCGTTCACGTGGAAACGACGCAACGTGCGGGACTCGGATCCAAACGGGGGTAACGCCGAGGTGGGTGACGCCGGTTGGAAGTGGGTGCGGTCAGACCCGCACGGCAGGGCGGACGGAATGACGCAGGTCGGCCAGCCAGCCACCGTTCAACGCGTCATGGAATGACACCGCCCGCCACCCCTCCGGTGGCGCACAGCGGTGACTGAGTTCGACGATCAGGGCTTCCAATGCCGTCTGCTGTGATTTCGACAGTTCGCCGTCGTCGTGAAGGCAGGCCACGCCGATGCGAACCACGTCGCTCAATTCGCCGATCGCTTTCTGCTGGTGCCAGAAGGCTGTCGCTCTTACGTGCCCGTTGGCGGATACCACGAAGTGGAACGGATCATCGGACGCCATCGCGACGAGGGTGCTGGCGCGATTCACGCGTTGCTCCGAGCAAATGCCCACGTCGATCTGATACCAGCGCCCGACGGAGATCAGCGCTTGGGTCTCCACGACGCGCTGGGCCTGTTCCACGGCGAGGGCCGGGACCAGTTCCTGGGCCGTGGTCGCGGACGGTTCAATCAAGATGAGCAAGCTGGTCGTCACGGTCATCGTCACGACCAGGGAGGCGATCACTTTGAACATCCGCGCGTGCTGATCCATTGCTACTTCAATTTACCTTAACTTATCGTGCCCTGAAGGGTTAGATGCCCTCTCATCTATGTCCTACAAAACATATCGGTTCGATGCCAAAAAACATTCGTCATTTTTTTACCAAGTGCCGATAATAACGGATTCCGCGCGCCCTGGGCAACCCACTACCGCTAGATATTGTGTGTTGGGGTACCGGAACTACTTGCCCGCATAGTCGATAATGCGAGCGATCTCCCGGCGGAGGTCTCTGCGCGGCACGATTCGATCGACGAATCCGTGTTCGACCATGAACTCGGCGGTTTGAAAGCCTTCCGGAAGCTCCGCTTTGATGGTGTTGGCGATCACCCGGGGGCCGGCGAAGCCCATCATCGCTTCGGGTTCGGCGAGGGTGATGTCGCCCAGGCTGGCGAAGCTGGCGGCGACGCCGGCCGTCGTGGGGTCGGTGGCCACCACAATGTAGAGCCCGCCGGCTTCGTCGAGCCGGGCGAGGGCAGCGGCGGTCTTGGACATTTGCACGAGCGACACCATGCCCTCCTGCATGCGTGCGCCGCCGGAGGCGGTGACCATAACCATGGGCAGGTTCTCTTCGGCGGCCCGTTCGATGGCCGCCGTCACTTTCTCCCCGACGACCGCGCCCATCGAGGCCATGATGAAGGCGGGGTTCATGACGGCGAGGATGACTTTACGCCCGCGAATATAGGCCCTTCCCACCACCACCGCTTCCCGTTCGCCCGTCTTCTGCTGCTGGGCCTTGATCCGCTCGCGGTAGGGCATTCGGTCTGTGAATTTCAGGGGATCGGTGGGCGTCAGGTCCTCGAGGAACTCCTCGAACGTGTCGGGATCGCACAGTTGCTTGATCCGCGTGCGGGCATCGATTCGGCGATGATACGAGCATTCCGGGCAGACGAAGAGGTTCTGTTCCACTTCCTCTCTGTACAGCATCGCACCGCATCGTTGGCATCGTTCCCAAACGCCCGCCGGCACGTCCGTTCTCTCGTCCTGCATGATTGGTCTCTGCCTCGACTCTGTGCTCCGTCGAGGCCGACGGCGGCGTTGGCACGCCGGCGGCTTCGCTGATCACTTCCCGTGCGGCCGGGCCCCGGGCTCAAGTTCATACCACACCGGGCCGCCGGGCTTCAACCCGCGCAGTTCACCGAAGCTGCGTTGTTCGAGGCTGCACCGGGCAAGCGCGAACGACAGGGGGCCCAGCACGACCCCCACGGTGCCATTCTTGTGTTTGTGGGCAATGCGGGCAATCGCCTCTCGCAGGCGGTCTGCCGCGTGGGCCAGGCTCTCGCCGTCCGGGGGGCACACGCAGTCGGGCTGCTCCTCCCACCGCTTGAAGAGGCGGGGGAAGCGATCCCGAATCTGCATCTCCGTCAGCCCTTCCCACAGCCCGACGTCCACTTCGTTCAGGTCGTCGAGCCCCCGCCGCGGTACTTCCGAGCGGGCGGCCACCACGTCAGCGGTCTGCACGGCCGCTTTCTCGCCACCGCAGTAGACGGCGGCGAGTTCCCGGCTGGCCAGCTCGTTGGCCCAGTTCACGGCCAGCCGCCGCCCGTCCTTGGTCAGCGGCAACGGCGTCCGGGCGTTGAGACGCCCGGCGGTGCTCCAGAGGGTCGCGCCCCACGGAATCAGAACCATCGAAGTCATGGGGACGTTTCCTTTGCCGCCGCCTCGGCCAGCCGCTTGAGTTGGCGGACGGCCTCGGCGGGCGACTCGGACCCGAAGATCGCCGAGCCGGCCACGAAGGTGTCGGCCCCGGCCCCGACCGCCTGCCCGATCGTGTCGGCATCGATCCCGCCGTCGATTTCCAGTCGCTGATCGGGCCGCAGCTTCGCTCGCAGTTCGCGGATCTTCGGCAGCACGTCGGGGATGAACACCTGCCCGCCGAACCCCGGCCATACGCTCATCACCAGGACGAGGTCCACGTGGTCCAGAATGTCCGCCAGCGATTCCGCCGGCGTGGCGGGGTTCACCGACACACCCACGCGGACATCGCACCGGCGAAGGTGGTCGACGACCCGCCGCGGCTCATTGACGGCTTCGCAATGGAAGGTAATCAGATCGCAGCCGGCGTCGGCGAACGGCTCGGCGTAGCGCAGCGGGTCCTCGATCATCAGATGGGCGTCGAAGAACAGGGCACTACGGCGGCGGACGGCCTTGACCAGCCCCGGGCCGAACGTGATGTTCGGGACGAAGTGCCCGTCCATGACATCCAGATGCAGCAGGTCGGCGCCCGCCTGTTCGACCTCCGCGATCGAATCGGCCAGTCTCGCGAAGTCGGCCGCCAGAATCGACGGGGCGATTCGCATGCCGGGCTCCGCCAGTTGGAACCCGGGCGGACGAAGATTGGCTGGGCGGCGTTGCATGAGCACGTCAGCTTCGCGTTGCGTGCCACGGTGACGACGGCGCGCCGTTCGCACTGGCCGGCACGGCCGGGCCTACGCCCTGCCACCTCCCCTCCGTCCGGCCGACCGGCGGGTCCGCGGTCTACGCGTCGTCAAGGATATCGATGGCCGCGAACGCCTTGCCCTCCAGAAACTCCAGCGACGCACCGCCCCCGGTGGAGATGTGCGTCATCCGGTCGGACAGTCCGGCCCTGTCGACGGCGGCCGCACTGTCGCCGCCACCAATGATACTCACCGCCCCCTTGCCGGTTGCTTCCGCCACCACCGTGGCGATGGCCAGGGTGCCGGCGTCAAAGGGCGGCGTCTCAAAGACTCCGACGGGGCCGTTCCAGACGATGGTCTTGGCGGCGAGCAGTTCGTCGCCGTAGGCGGCCACGGTGGCCGGCCCGATGTCGAGCCCCATCAGCCCCTCGCCGATGGAATCGGTGCAAGTTTCGGTGGCCACCCCGGTCTCGATCTTCGCCGCGGCCACCGAATCGAACGGCAAACGGAGCTTGTCCCCCGCCAGTTTGCGGAGCCGGCGGGCCGTGTCGAACTGATCGGGTTCGGTCAGGCTGTTACCGACCGACTTGCCCTCGGCGGCGAGGAAAGTGTAGCTCATCGCCCCGCCGATCAGGATCCGGTCACACTTGCCGACCAGATTCTCGATCACCCCGATCTTGTCCGAGACTTTGGCCCCGCCCAGCACCACGACGAACGGTCGGGCCGGCTTGGCCACCGCGTCGCCGAGGAAATCCAGCTCCTTCTTAACCAGGTAGCCGATAACCCGCGGCCTGCCTTCCATCATCTGGGGTACGGTCAGCATGCTGGCGTTGTCGCGGTGGCAGGTGCCGAATGCGTCGTTGACGTAGGCGTCGCCGAGGGCGGCGAGCCGGCGGGCGAACTCGTCCTTCTGCTCGCGCAGGGACGGGTCGTCCTTCGCCTTTTTGTCCTTGATCTCCTCGGCCGGGTGGTAGCGCAGGTTCTCAAGCAGGCAGCACTGGCTGTCGTGGAGCGCGTTGACCATGTCGGCCACCGCGGGGCCGATGCAGTCGGGCGCGATGGGAACCGTCTGGCCGAGCAGCTCGCCCAACCGCCGGGCGGCGGGCGCCAGGGTGTACTTCGGGTTGGGCTCGCCCTTGGGCCGTCCGAGATGGCTCATGCAGATGGCCCGGCCGCCGCCGTCGAGGATCTTCCTGATCGTCGGCAGGGCACCGCGGATCCGGCGGTCATCCGTGATGTTCCCGTCCCCGTCAAGCGGGACGTTGAAGTCGACCCGCACGAGCACCCGCTCGCCGCGAACGTCGATGTCGGCCACTGTCTTCTTGGCCATGGTGATCTCCTGGTAGGCAAATCGTCGGACCGGGCGGCGGGCCTACCGCGTGGGGCCGCTCCGCCCGTTCTCCAACGTCACCGGAATCGTATCCACGACCGGGCCCACCCGTCGGATGGGCCCGGTGGACTGCGTGCAATGAACCGGCCCGCGGTGCGCGTTACATGGCGCCCATCTTGGCGATCAGGTCCGCCGTCCGCACCGAGTAGCCCCACTCGTTGTCGTACCACGACACGATCTTGATCATGTCGCCGCCCTCTTTGGGCATGGTCATCGTGCTGAGCGCGTCGAAGATCGAGCTGTAGTTGCTGTGGATAATGTCGGAACTGACGATGGGGTCCTCGGTGTAACCCAGGATGCCCCGGAGCGAGCCTTCCGCCGCTTCCTTGATCGCCCCGTTAACCGCGTCGGCCGTGACCTCCTTGTCAAGGATGGCCGTCAGGTCCACCAGCGACCCCGTGGGGACCGGCACCCGCAGCGCGAACCCGTTCAGCCGCCCCTTCAGGGCCGGGATCACCTTTCCCACCGCGGCCGCCGCACCGGTGGTGGTGGGAATGATGTTCATCGCACCGGCCCGCGCGCGACGCAGGTCACTATGGAACATGTCGGCGATGCGCTGGTCGTTGGTGTAGGCGTGAATGGTGGTCATCAGCCCCTTCTTGATGCCGAACCTCTCGTGCAGCACCTTGGCCACCGGGGCGAGACAGTTGGTGGTGCAACTGGCATTGGAGACGCAGGTGTGGTCGGGCTTGAGCTGATCGTCGTTGACGCCCATCACCACCGTGAGGTCGGGGTCGTCCTTGGCCGGCGCGGAGAGCACGACCTTGCGTGCCCCGGCCTTGATGTGGTCGGCGTAGCCGCCCTTCTCCGATTCCCGTTTGCGGAACACGCCGGTGGACTCGACGACCACGTCCACGCCCAGGTCCTTCCACGGCAGGTTGAGTGGGCTCTTCTCGCTGAAGCACTTGATCCGGGTGCCCGCCACGGCGATCGCGTCACCCTCCACCGTGCACGGGCCGCTGAGCGTTCCGTGCACCGAGTCATACTTGAGCATGTGGGCCATGGCCTT
The DNA here is from genome assembly GCA_964495075.1 of uncultured Phycisphaeraceae bacterium. Taxonomy (GTDB): domain Bacteria; phylum Planctomycetota; class Phycisphaerae; order UBA1845; family UBA1845; genus JAFGJQ01. Next base: position 530 of record CAZBUJ010000071.1, on the reverse strand, counting down.
GGGGTCGACCAGGTCGTTGACGCCCACCACCTCGAATTCGCCCTTGCGATCGAGCATGTCCCGAACGACCAGACGGCCGATCCGACCAAATCCGTTGATCCCTACGCGAACTGCCATGGTAGTGACTCCCCGTCAGTGTTCTTCCTTGTAGTTCTTCCTTGTGGCAGGGTCATTCACCGACACCTTCGCCGGCGACCCCTCGGGCGGCATCGTGCCGCCCATTCGCCGCTGCCCCCACCCGATCCCGCGTACGATAGGCATGCGGTTACGACCGGTCAAGAGGGCTTACCCATCTTCTCACGTCAGGCCTCCGATCCCCGTTTCCGGAGCTGTTTCATCGGTCGGCCCGGCAGAGTGCGAGACAGGTCGAAGGGCGTTGCGCCTTGCGTCACCAGGTCGGTCACGATGCGGGCGGTGATGGGAGCGAACACCAGTCCCGTCTTGAAGTGTCCGCAGGCCGCGATGAGTCGCTCGGCGCCGGGGACCGGTCCGATGCAGGGCAGCCAGTCCGGCGTACAGGGCCGCAGCCC
>CAZBUJ010000070.1:0-31219 GCA_964495075.1 uncultured Phycisphaeraceae bacterium | reverse complement strand
GTCGTTTGTTCAAAACCCGCGCGGTTTAGTTAACCGGGGGGGGCCCATGAGGCCGCCCCTTCTTCGTGCGCGAAACGATGCGACTGAACGCCGACGGGCCGCCCCGCCGGCGGCGCCCCACCCGATCCACGTACCAGTCGATAACGGAACCGGGAGGGTTCAGGACACTGGACTCTGTACCCGCGGGGGAGTTGCGTCCCCCGCCTGGCCGTCGCCCGGTCGCCGTGGGGCAAGCGTGTCGCGGGCTGGCCTGAGTGGTCCTATAATGTGTGGCGTCAGGGCTCAGGGGCAAGAGTCCGCCAGGGACGAGGAACTGGCACGGTCCCCGCCCGGCACGATCCATCGGGACGGCGAGGCCAGCCCCGTTTGCACACCGCCACGAGCACGCCCGCGACAGAGGTGTCCACGCAGCGTGGGAGGGAGTGGAATGGCGACCGCTGATCCTCGGCAACCGATTCAGCCCAGCGAAGATCTGGACTACCAGCGCACGTTGGACCGCCTGACCACGATTGCCCAGATCACCAATCCCGTGGTCGGAGCCAGTCCACTCCGAACCCAGGTGCATGAACTGTTGCAGCAGGTGCGGGCGGCGTACCAGGTCGACGCCTGCGTCGCCCGCACGCTGGAAAACGGCGAACTGGTGCTGCTTTCCGCCTGCGGCGTGCCTGCTTCCAAGTTGGTCGACCGGCAGCCGGTGGACATCGGTATCGCCGGCGAGATGATCCGCGACCGGAGGCCGTTGGCGATCGAATACGCGGACCGCCACCCGGTCACCGCCGCTCTGGCCCGCAATGCACGGCGCAACGCGTCCGTTTTCGAGTTCATCTCGTACGCGGGCGCTCCCCTGCTGGTGGAGCACCGCCTCGTCGGCGTCCTCGGGCTTTACACCACGGAACGGCCGCGGCGGTTCACGTTCATCGAGCTGAACCACCTGCAGATCGTGGCCAATCACATCGCCATCTCCATCGTAAACGACCGCCTGTACGGTGAACTGCGTCGGCGGAAGGAAGACTTGCAGCAGGAGATCCGGCAGCGCGCCCAGGCGGAGGAGCAGCGGCATGCCCTCGAAGAGCAACTCCGCCAGGCCCAGAAAATGGAAGCGGTCGGGCAGTTGGCCGGTGGTATCGCTCATGATTTCAACAATATCCTGACCGCGATCCTCGGCCACGCGGAGTTGGCCAAGAGCAAGTTGCTGCTGACCCTCGCCCCGAACGACCCGGCGCTGGACGGGATCGCTCAGATCGAGCAGAGTGCGTCCAAAGCCGCCGACCTCACACGGCAACTGTTGGCGTTCAGCCGCCGACAGATCACGCTGCCCAAGGTCGTCGATCTGAACGAGATCCTCGCACGCACCGAAACGATGCTCCGCCGGCTCGTCACCGAGAACATTGCCCTCACGTTCGAGCGCGGCGCGGCGCTGAAGCCGATCCACGCGGACCCGAGGCTGATCGAGCAGGCTCTCCTGAACCTCATCGTGAACGCCCGCGACGCCATGCCGGACGGCGGCGAATTGATCATCGAGAGTCGAAACGTCACGCTGGACGATGCGTACACCGCCCTGCATCCGGAGGCGGTGGCCGGTCCGTCCGTTCTGCTGGCCATCACGGATACCGGCCGCGGCACGAGCGAAGAGACGCTCGAACATATGTTCGAACCGTTCTTCACGACCAGGCCGGCCGGCAAGGGAACCGGGCTCGGCTTGGCGACGGTCTACGGCATCGTCAAACAGGCCGGTGGGTCGATCAATGTCTACAGCGAGCCCGACCACGGCACGGTCTTCAAACTGTACTTCCCGGCGGTGGAGGAAACCACCGACCGCCACCACCAGGCCGACACCGGACGCGAACTGCCGACGGGAACGGAGACGATCCTGCTTTGCGAAGACGACGACGCCGTGCGGGATCTGATGTGCCGTATGCTGCGGCACGCCGGGTACACCGTCCTGGTGGCCGGCAGTGGGGCGCAGGCCAAGCGGCTGTCCGCCGAGCACGCCGAACCGATTCACCTGCTGATCACGGACGTGATCATGTCGGACACCAATGGGCGCACACTGGCCAACGCGCTGGTGTCCGACCGCCCGGACATGAAGATCCTCTACGTCTCCGGGTATACGTCGACCGTGATCGCCCGCCACGGCGCGCTGGACCCGGGCGTCGAGTTTCTCGAGAAGCCCTTCACACGACAGGGCCTGCTGCAACGGACCCGGCAAGTTCTCGACGCGGACCGGGCATAGCACGCGGGGCGCCGGCATCGTGAATCGCGAGGGGCGGCTCGATACAATGAGACGTGGCCGCCCTCAGTCCGCTCGCTGCCAAGATGGAGCACGATGTCATGTCGAATTCCACCGCATGCGGAGTGGCGGCGTGCGCATCGGTGGCGGCCGGCCCCGACGTCCCCCGGACGACTCACCGTGATTCCTGCGGCGGCCCGTGCCACTCGCAAACCTGCGATAAGGGACGCGGGCGCCCTTCCGAAACGCGGACCGTCCGACCGCCGCGCCCGGCGGCCGCAATATTGCGAGGGTCCACGGATAGTGATACGCTCCGGTAGGTCGGTGTGGAGGATCGCGCCAATGGCCAGCGAAAAGACAACCGCCGTGAAGAACGGTGCCACCATCGAAGATATCGCCCCGCTCATCGGCGATACCCCGATGTTGCAGATCGACTACACGTTCGACGGCAAACCGCGTCAGATTTTCGCCAAGTACGAGCAGGAGAACATGACCGGGAGCGTGAAGGACCGAATGGCCGAATTCATCCTCCGCAACGCCTACATCAACGGCGACCTTCATCCGGGCGACACCGTGGTCGAAGCGTCCAGCGGCAACACGGGCATTTCGTTCGCCGCGATCGGCCGGGCGCTGGGGCACCCGGTGCGGATCTATATGCCGAACTGGATGAGCCAGGAGCGGGTGCGCCTGATCCAGAGTCTCGGGGCCGAGATCATCCCCGTATCACAAGAACAAGGCGGGTTCCTCGGCAGCATCGCGCTGGCCGAGAAGTATGCCACGGAACACGAGCACGTGTTCCTGCCGCGCCAGTTCGACAACGTCGCCAACATTGACGCCCACTACGAATCCACCGGACCGGAGATCGAGATGCAGATGGCCGCGTTCCAGCGGACCGTCGACGCGTTCGTGGCCGGCGTGGGAACGGGCGGCACGGTAATGGGCGTCGGACGGTTCCTGCGGCGCAACGGGGCCACCGTCAAGGTGCATCCGCTGGAGCCGGCGAACTCACCCACGATGCGGACCGGCTGCAAGGTAGGCGCCCACCGCATCCAGGGCATCTCCGACGAATTCATCCCGAGCATCATCGACCTGACCGAAATGGACGACATCATCGACACGTGGGATGGGGACTCGATCCTGATGGCGCAGATGCTCTGCAACCGGCTCGGCCTGGCGGTGGGCATTTCGTCCGGCGCCAACTTCCTCGGTGCCGCCCGGATCCATGATCAGATGGGCTCGGACGCCACGGTGGTCACGGTCTTCCCCGATTGCAACAAGAAGTACCTGAGCACCGACTTGTGCCGCGTCGAGCCGGTGGGCGAGGACTACCTCACCCCCCGGATCGAACTGTCGCGCTTCCGCGCTATCCGGCGGGTGTGCAACTCTGTCGAACCCGCCCCCCGAGACGACGCATGCCCCGCCTCCGGGCGAATAATCCGGAAATGCCCTTACCCCCTCCACCCGTCGGATCGCTGTAGAGTCAGTCCGACCCACCTGCCGTGAACCATCGCCGCGGCGCTATCCGCCGCGGAATGGCCACAGGGCCGCCGAGACGGGTGGCTGGAGGGCGATCGCAGGCCGGGCTCTCCTTTTTCCGCTCTCGGCCGTGGGCCGCCGCCCTACTCCGCCGGCTCGATGACGGCGGACATACTGCCCTGGCTGCGCTCGAGCAGAACGTCGGGGCCGTAGGCGTGGATCTGTTCCTGCTTGAGTTCGGCCCGCTCCTTGGACGTGGTGTCGACGATCACCCGGCCGGTGTTGTCCACCTCGCAAGCCATCCGGAAGGCGGACTCGAGCGGGTGGCCGAACAGCCGCATCAGCATCTCGATTACGTACTCGTAGGTGTGATCGTTGTCGTCCAGCAGCACGACGTGATAGGGCGGCAGGATCTTCGGCTTTTCCTCCTGCTGCACGTCGGTCTGCTCTTCGAGCGCCGTGGCAGTGCTGGTGTCTTCGGCCATGGTTATCCTCCTATGACCCTCAGCCCTCCGTCGACGACAAGTTCACCGAACAGCGTCAGCGCGGTGACCGCCTGCACACGAACCGTCTGGAGAGTTCCGATCTGGTGTTCCGTCCCTGGAAACACCACGATACGATCGCTGCGGGTCCGACCGACGAGTTGATCCGATCGTCGCCACCCCACTTCCCCACCGCGCGACTGCTCCGCCTCCTGCGCCCTGACGGCCGCTTTACTATACCCTTCTACGAGCACTTCGACATCCTGCCCGATCAAACTTTGATTCTCTTCCAGCGAAATCCGCTCCTGGAGCTTCAGCACCGCGATATTCCGTTCCCGCTTCACAGCGTCCGGGATGTCGTCCCGCAGCCGCCTGTCCGACACCGTGTTCGGTCGCGGCGAGTACTTGAAGCAGAATACGTTCTTGAACCGCATCCGCTCGACCAGATCGCACGTCGCCTCGAACTCCGTGCCGGTCTCTCCGCAGAAGCCGACAATGAAATCGCTGGCCACCGCGAGCCCGGGCACGATCTCCCGGGCCCGACCGAGCAGGTCCTCGTATTGCTCCACCGTGTGCCGGCGGTTCATCCGCTGGAGCACCGCGTTCGAGCCGCTCTGGACCGGGATGTGCAGGTACTCGCACACCTTCGGGAGGTCGCGCATCGCGTACAGAATGTCGTCGGTGAAGTCGCCCGGGTAGCTCGTCACGAACCGGATGCGCTCCAACCCGTCGACCGCGTTGATCCGCTCCAGCAGCTCGGCCAGCCCGAGCCGCCGCCCGTTCTCCGGGTAGGCGTAGCTGTTGACGGTCTGGCCGAGCAGGGTCACCTCTTTCGCGCCGTGGTCGGCCAGCATGCGGGCCTCGGCCAGGATCTGGTCCGGCGGCCGGCACCGCTCGGGCCCCCGGGTGAACGGCACCACGCAGAACGTGCAGAACTTGTCGCAGCCGCGCTGGATGCGAATGTACGACTGGAGCACGCGCTCAGGCACCCCCGCCTCCCGCGACAGGTCGAGCGCCTCCAAGGAGTCGAACTCCAACGCCCGCGTCAGCAGCGAGCTCTTCCGCGACTTGTTCTCCGACAGGGCCACTACCTTCTCCCGCGACTCGAGCACCTCCTCGATCATGGCCGGGATCTTGTTCAACTCGCCCGGACCGCAGACCAGATCGACGTGCGGGCGCCGCTTGAAGATGCCGTCGGGGTCGCGCTCGGCCATACAGCCGATCACGCCGATCACCATGTCGGGCCGGGCCGCTTTCGGCTTCTTGAGATCGCCCAAACGCGACAGCGCCTTCTGCTCGGCATGATCGCGCACGCTGCAGGTGTTGATGAGCACCACGTCGGCCGCCGCCATGTCGTCGGTCGCGATGTATCCCCGCGCGCGGAGTTGCCCCAGCACGAGCTCGCTGTCGAGCACGTTCATCTGGCAGCCCATCGTCTCCAGGTAGACCGTCTTGCCGTCCATGCAACTCCCGCGACACGAGGTGGTCTTCCACCGCGAATGCCTCATTCTAAACGACCCATGGACCCGGGCAAGCGGCGGCGGCGATCATGGTGGCGCCGGGGACCCCGGGCGCTCGAAGACAATACGCGCGGCCGTCGGTGGCCCGGATGCCGCGCGGCCGGTACAATACTCAGCCGGGAACGAATCCGTCCGACCCCACAAAATGGAGGATCGCACCGATGCCAAAAGTCGCTGTTTGTCTCTCCGGCTGCGGCGTATTTGATGGAACCGAGATTCACGAGGCGGTCCTGACGCTGCTCGCCCTTGACCAGGCTGGCGCAGAGATCCTGTGCTGCGCCCCCGACAAGCCACAGATGCACGTGATCGACCACACCCGCAAGACGCCGACCGAAGGCGAATCGCGGAACGTGCTGATCGAGTCCGCCCGCATCGCCCGGGGCGACATCAAGCCGTTGTCGGCCGTACGGGCGGCGGACGTCGACGCCCTGATTTTCCCCGGCGGGTTCGGGGCGGCCAAGAATCTGTCCACTTTCGCCGTTGACGGCCCAGAGTGCACCGTCGACCCCGAGGTCGAGCGTCTCGTCAACAACATGATGGAGATGAAGAAGCCGATCGGCGCCATCTGCATCGCCCCGGCCATGCTCGCCCGGATCGTGGGCAGGAAGAACATCCCCGCCTCGCTCACCATTGGTACGGACAAAGGCACGGCCGGCGCCGTCAAGAAGATGGGGGCGAAGCATTGCGACTGCCCCGTCACCGACAGGGTGGTGGACGCGGAGCACAAGCTCGTATCGACGCCGGCGTACATGCTCGGGTCTGGGCCCGCCGAGGTCTTTACGGGCATCAAGAAGCTGGTCGACGAAGTGTTGCGGATGGTCGGCTGACCGAGGTCAGACGGGCACGGCGATCTCTTCGATCAGTTGAATGAGTTCCCGCGTCTCGAACGGTTTAGAGACGTACGCCTCGAACCCGTTCTGCCGGAACGCTTCGCCTTGGCCGGGTGACAGCCCCTTGCCCGTCGCCACCAGCTTGACCTCGGAAAGTTCGTCGTACGCCCGCAGAGCCCGGCGCAGGCAGCGAGCGTCGACGCCCGGCACGTTGACGTCCGCCAGGATCACCTGCGGTCGCATGTCGTGGGCGACCAGCCCGGCTTCGAAGGTGGAGGCGGCGGCCCGCGCTTCGAAGCGGTCGTCCTTGCTCAAGGCCTCGCAGAGCGATCGCGAGAACTCTTCATCCTCGTCGACGATCAGGATCCGCGGCCGACCGGTGTCAAGGCCGTTGAGTGGAATGCCGTGCGCTTTCATGAACCGGACCAGCTGGGCGAGGGGGATACGGCGGTCCTTGGACCCGGGGATCCGGTAGCCACGCAGTTGGCCGCTGTCGAACCACTTGGAGACGGTGCGGGGAGCGACGTTGCAGATCTTCGCCACTTCCCCGGTGGTCAGGACGTCTTTGGGATGACTCATGATTCGGCTGTCGTCGGCGACTGGTTGCGCGTGTCCCGTCGCGGCCGCGTGCCGCGAGCCCAGGCACGGGCGGTCGAACCGCCCGCGGCCGTTCCTCACCTCCAGTGCATATCGGCTTACAATCGATACCATTGGACTAAGCGTGCCAGTCTTTCTGACCGGGCGGTGGGTTATCGGGCGGTGGGGTGCCGGACCCGCCGCTACATCGTCGTGCTGGTGATCGTCTGGGGCGCCTGGATCGCCATGGCGCTGATCGTCCACGGCGCGCCCCGGGCCGCCGGCCTCCCGATGACGCGGGTCGGCGGCGGAGACACCGCCCGGGCCGGTGCAATTTGCCCCCGCCGTGGCCCTTGTCCCGGGCGGCGAACTGCGACAGGATGGGATGGTCGACCGGCCCTGCGACGATGCGGTCGCGAACCGCTGGCCGGGACACGTCGCGGACGCGAGAATGGGGCCACGAGCGCGGACGCACCGGCGTAAGTCTTTGTCTCTTATCGTGTTGCCCGGCCGCAGCCGGGCGGCGCACGAGGTGTAGAACCCGATATGAGACCATCTGCCCACCCCTGGCTGTGGCAAGCCGGGATCATCGTGGTGTACGGAGCGGCGATCTCGTTCCTGGGCGTCGGAACGCCCGGTTGCAGCGGGGGTGGAGCCGGAGGTGCCGGCGGCACCAGTTCGCCGTCGAACACGGTCACCGTGCAGCTCGGCTCGCTCGGCCTGTTCAGCTTCGTCGACCTGGCAGAAAGCAAGAGTCAGACCGTGCCAACCGACGTGGCCGGCGACGTGCCGGTGCTGCCGGTCCAAAGCGCGGCGATCTCGATCGATCCGGCCGACGTAACCGTCACCGCCGCCGACAGCACCGGCCCGGCGTCGGCGGACATCGTCATCCGGGTCGGGGAGAGCGGCTCGGCGGACCTCTGCACGGACGGGATCGCCATGCCGACGATCGGGCTGGCCCTCGACGAGTCACAGACGCTGACCGTCAGCCCGGAATCGGTCAACGTGCCGGCCAGCGCCGTGGCGCAGTTGGCTTCGGGCGTCTTCGACACCTGCGTCACCGTCACCGTCAACAACGCCAGCGAGGTCGACGTTTCGTCCTTCGACATCGACTACAACACCCCGCTCGACTTCGCGAGCCTGGACTGCGCGGAGATCATGGCCACCCCGGCCGTGCAGGCCGCCGTGGCCACGCTGGCTGACAACGGCTTCACCTTCAAGGTGAACTCCGGAACCGACCCCGTCGACATCACGAATCAGACCGACCTGCCCGAACACTATCTCATGACCGACCGGGTCTTCTTCGACCCCGACGACGCCGACACGGCCTCCCAGGGGGAAGGGCGCGTGCGCAATATCCGGTTCAGCGAACAAAGCGGCACGCGGATCCTGCGCAGCCATTACCCGGACGGCGACGAGTCCAACGCGGTGTCGATCCGCCATAGCATCGAGGGCTCCGGCCGCGACGTGACGATGTGCATGGTCGCCCGCACCAACGCGCCCGGCTGCGATCAGACCCTCGCGCGGGTGGAAACGGTGCTCGTGTCGGAAGACGGGTCGGTGGCCGAAGGGGACTTCCTGGCGGTGGTGCTCGAGGAGCACGTGCCGACCGACGCCACGTGCGGTAACCCCGGCGACTTCGCGTTTGGCACGGTGGTGTTCCGGATTTCCTTCGGTTCGATCGGCACCACATCCGATACGACGGAAACGCCGACGGAGGGCGACACGAGCGGCGGCACCGGGGGGCCAAGCGACAACACGAACGACAATTCGGCCGGCGACGGTTCCGGCGACACGACGGCAGGCGACAACGGCAACGACAACTCGGGCGGCGACTCCACGGCGACGACCGGGACGGGCAGTGGCTCCAGCCGCGACGACCTTATCGCCAACGACAACTCAGGCGTCGGCCCGGGCGGCAGTCGTTGACTGGACAACGTACCGTGGCCATCCCAACGCTCGGGATGGCCATGGCACGCTGCGGAAAGGGCTAGGCCTGGCGATTGGCTACTGCGGCCCGGTGAATCCTAGGGCGAAGATCTGGTAATCCGCCAGGTCGACGTCGCCGTCGCGGTCCACGTCACCCGGGATCCCCGAGACTTCGTGGCCGCCACGGGCGGTGCAGATGACTGCCGCGCCGGATTCATCGAACACACTGTACTTGAAGTAGATCCAGCCACCGATCAGCGGACCCTCGGTGATAACGTCCATGGTGAACATCTCACCCGGCATGAGCGTGAACTCGTAGAGCGGCCCCTCCCACTCGAGCACGCCGAGCGTGTCATAGAACGTCATGCTGGATTGGAAGCCCAACGCGCACACCTTGAGCGCTTGCGTATCGTTGTTGATCAGTTCAAACGGGTGGGCGAAGAAGCCCGGAACGCCAGGGACCGGCGCGGGGTGCCGCACTCGCCAGCCGTGGTCAGGGACGGCCTTCGCCTGCCGGCTGCCTCCGGCTCGTCCCATCGGATACTCATTCCACATCGTGTCCTTCATCTCAATCGTGTTGGAGCAGATGCTGCTGGTGGCCAACCATTGGGTTTGCTTGACCAGAACCGTAAAATCCTCCGGCACGATTACCGGCTCCTCTTCGGGCGAGTCGGCCGTGACGTCGATATCCCGTTGGGAGCCCTCGACGCGGTCGCTCGCCGAGCGGGTGAACTCCTGGACCAGCACCTCCCACCCGTTAATGTCGACAGCCGTGTTGTAGGCGACAAAACTCAACTGATCGGCGGCACCGTAGGCACTCTGCACCGGGTTGAAGTTCGCGACCGCCCTGTAGCCCGTCTGCGAGCCGCCGGCGGTGGTCGTCTGGTGGTGCGTATGATGTATGCGCAAGGACACCCAATCGACGCCGTAGCCCGCGCCGTCGTCGAAGAAGTCCACCGACGTCTGCGTTCCCCCCGTTTCCAGATCGCATTCGGCCTCGACGACAAGCTTCACCTGATAGCGGTGCCCCGCCTCGAGTGCCTCCCAGAACGTCACCAACCGCGTTTCGGCCTCGCTCATCTCCCAATCGGTGTCCTCCTTGTCCACGTCCGTTTCGGTATGCAGTTTCTCGTGCAGTTCGGGATTCGGATCCGTGACGTCCCACAGTTCAACCCTTACGATCAGATGGTTGCTCGAGAACACCTCGTAGTCCATCTGGCCGAAAACAGTGTACCTCACCTCAATTCCGTTCATGTAGGTGTGATCCGAGGCGTACGCGAAATCGAGCCAGGCTTCCGCCTTGGCCGTGGCCGTGCCGACCCCGGTCGCTGCCGTCCGCACGCGGAGCCGACCGTCGGCCACATCGCAATCGCTCTGCGCTTCCAGAATCAGGGGCCACGGCGGAGCGGGATCGCTGGTATGATTCTCGTGGGTGCCGCCGGTCCAGTCGGAATCGGCAAAGGGCTCCTCGTACTCGTCGGCCCAGGCGCCGGGCACGATCAGTCCACAGAATCCCACCAGGGTCAGAACCCGCTTTACCAGTGTGCGTGACATTTCGAGTCTCCTGTACAAGGGAACGATTTACTTAGCCAACGCAGACGGTCTTGCGAGGACCGATACGGCTTGGGGTCACGTCTCCGCACGCGGCCGGCCGCACCTTCAAGGCCCTGCCGCGCCGAGGGTGTCGCGTGCCGAGCGCAAACCGTCAGCCAGCGGATGCCAGTCGCGTGGCATCGAATGTCGATCACTTCCTCTAACCGTCGGCTGTTTTGGCTCGCCCTGCTGGCAGAGCGGGTTCGTGACAGGGTTAATCCCGTCCCCCGGTGAGTGACCGGAGTGCGGGCCTGGAGCGAGTGGCTCTCGCTTCGGGCCGCCGCTTCCGGCCTGCCCATCCTCATCGCCGTTGCGCCAGCATCCACGCTTAGAAACGCAAAGCGAGCGTGCTTATCACGCGAAATTACGTGTATTCGGAGACAGACGGCTCGCACCCGGGCCTCACCCGGCCCGCATCAACCCCAGCGCGCGGCAAACTCGCGTGAGACTTCCACTCCCCCCGGGTGATCACCCTCGGGACGAAACTCCATAGGCGCGGCCCGCGGCAATCACGCCGCCCGCGATCGGCGGGGGGCGCGCGCCGCCGGGAGGACAGCCTCAGGCGTCATCGCGGCCAAGACCGCCCCGCTCATGCCTTCACACCGATCGAGCTGCTCGCCGTGGTCTCGAACTTCGCCTCGGTGATCTCCATCCTCCTCCCATCGTTCAGCCGGGCCCGGAAGCAGACCACGGCCACAAAGTGCCTCGGGCAACTCCACGACCACACCGGATGTGCCGCGGCGACCCCACACCCAAAGCCGCTCCCGGACGATCCTGAACCAGGCGCCGTCTCCATCAATGCCGCGAAGCGAGACGGGATTGGCTCCCGCCTCGCTTCGCGAGACGTCGTTCGTCGGGATGTCGTACGAGGTCAGACCACGCCCTGGTCCAGCATCGCGTCGGCCACCTTGAGGAAGCCCGCGATGTTCGCCCCGTTGACGTAGTTGCCCGGCGTGCCGTAGGCCTCGGCCGTCTCCACGCACGCCTTGTGAATGCTCTGCATGATCCGCTGGAGGTGCCGGTCGACCTCCTCACGCGTCCAGGACAGCCGCTGCGAGTTCTGCGACATCTCCAACCCCGAGACCGCCACGCCACCCGCGTTCGCCGCCTTGCCCAGACCGTACAGGACCTTGCTCTCGAGGAACACGCTGATCGCGTCCGGCGTGCTCGGCATGTTCGCCCCCTCGGACACGCAGTAACAGCCGTTCTTGACCAGGTTATTCGCATCCTCGGCGTTGATCTCGTTCTGGGTCGCCGACGGAAGCGCGACATCGCACTTGACCTGCCACAGCGGGTTGCACGACGCGCCGGGGTCGGCCGCCTGGTAGTGTGCGTTGGGATACTGCTCCACGTATTCCTTGATCCGGCCGCGGCGGTTGTTCTTCAGATCCATGACGAAAGCGAGCTTCTTCTCGTCGATGCCCTCTTCGTCCACGACGAACCCGCTCGAGTCGCTGAACGTCAGCACCGTGCCGCCCAGCTGCAGCACTTTCTCGGTGGCGAACTGAGCCACGTTACCCGAGCCGGACACCACGCACCGCTTGCCCTTCAGGCTTTCGCCACGCGTGGCGAGCATCTCCTGGGCGAAGTAGACCTGCCCGTACCCGGTCGCCTCCGGACGGATCAGGCTGCCGCCCCAGTTGAGCCCCTTGCCGGTCAGCACGCCTTCAAACCGGTTCACCAGCTTCTTGTACTGGCCGAACAGGAACCCGATCTCACGGCCGCCCACGCCGATGTCGCCGGCCGGCACGTCCGTGTCAGCGCCGATATGGCGGAACAACTCCGACATGAAGCTCTGGCAGAACCGCATGACTTCATTGTCGCTCTTGCCCTTGGGATCGAAGTCGGAGCCGCCCTTGCCACCGCCCATGGGCAGCGTGGTCAGGGCGTTCTTGAAGATCTGCTCAAAGCCGAGGAACTTGATGATGCCCAGGTTCACCGAGGGGTGAAAGCGGAGCCCGCCCTTGTACGGGCCGATGGCACTGTTGAACTCGACCCGGAATCCGCGATTGACCTGGACCTCGCCCCGGTCGTCCACCCAGGGCACGCGGAACATGATGACCCGTTCCGGTTCCACGATCCGCTCCAGGATGTTCGCCTTGCGATACTCCGGGTGCTTGTCGATGACAGGCATCAACGATTCGACCACCTCGTGCACCGCCTGATGGAATTCCTTCTGCTCGGGGTTCTTCGCGATCACCCCCCTCATGAAGGTGTCACCCGCCGACGCCATAGCAACACTCCTTTCGGACTCATCCGCACCCGGACGGTGCGAGCATCATAAACCGGCCCCGCTTCACCTCTTGCCGACAAATACCCCTGCGTTCGCATACGCGCGGAGTGGGCACTCCAAGCCCGGCGACAGACCGAGCGGGCATTCAAGACCATGGGGCCGACCAATACGGCCTCGGACGTCCGCCCGGGTAAGTGGACGGGCACAGGGCAAGGAGTGTGCCACGCCGGCGCGGATCGCACCCCCGCATGGCCGCGTCCGACTCCGTCAACTCGCCCGTTTGCCGGACGCGGGTCAGCGTGGATCCGAGGCCGCTAGCCCGCGGTGGAACACCGACCGACATCCCCCACCCGAGCCGATCGCCCGCCCTGATCCCGACTCCCCTCGTCCCGCCGCCCCCACCGCCCGCGTCCGCGGGCGTACGATGAGGAATTTCTCGCAGTCGCAACGCAAAGCAAGCGCCGGAATCGCCGATCAAAGGACCGTACGCCGCCGCCGGGGCCGGCCCCGCGGATATCCCGCCAGTCGGCGGTGGAGCCCGATGCGGTTAGCCGGTACACTGCGGGGCGCGCAAGGCCTGGTTTCGAAGGGCTTGGAGGAGCGAGATCGTGAGCAATCAGTGCCTCGGTATTCTGGTCGGGGGTGGTCCGGCGCCCGGTATCAACGGCGTCATCAGCGCCGCCGCCATCGAAGCCATCAACAGCGGAATGCGGGCCATCGGAATCTATGACGGCCTGCAGTGGCTGGCCGGCGACGATTTCGACAAAGACTCCCATACCATTGAAATCGCGATCCCTGCCGTCGCCCGGATCCACTTCGACGGCGGTTCGATCATCCGCACCTCCCGGACCAGCCTGCTCGACGATCAACGACTCAAGACCTCCACCATCGTGGCCGCCGACCCCGAGAAGGTCCAGCGGGTCATGTCCCGGCTCGAACTGCTGGGCGTCACGCACCTGCTCACCATCGGCGGCGACGACACGGCCCTCAGCGCACGGATCATCGCCGAGGCGTCCAAAGGCAGAGTCCGCGTCGTTCACTGCCCCAAGACGATCGACAACGACCTGCCCCTGCCCGGGGACCTGCCCACCTTCGGCTACAACACGGCCCGCCACAACGGGGCCAAGCTCGTGGCCAACCTCATGGAGGACTCCCGCACGACGAGCCGCTGGTACCTCGTGGTGGCCATGGGGCGCAACGCCGGTTTCCTCGCCCTCGGGATCGGGAAGTCGGCCGGGGCGACGATGACGCTCATCCCGGAGGAGTTCCGGGATCGGGTGACGGTTGCCCAGATCGTCGACGTGATCGAGGGCGCCATCCTCAAGCGGCGGGCGATGGGCCGCTCGGACGGCGTGGTCGTGCTGGCCGAAGGCCTCACCTACCGGCTCGGCGATCGGGCGGAACTGGAGCGGTTGCTCGAACAGGAGGTCCCCGTCGACGCGTCCGGTCATCCGCGCCTCTCCGAAGTCCCGTTGGACCAGGTCCTGAAGCGTGAACTGACGCGGCGGTTCAAGGACCGGGGGGACAAACTGACGCTGGTGGCCGAAACGCTGGGGTACGAACTCCGGTGCGCGCCGCCCACCCCCTTCGATATGGCCTACTGCCGGGACCTGGGCCACGGCGCCGTTCGGATCCTGCTCGATGCGGAGGCGAGCTACCCACTCGGCGTGATGGTCACCCTCCAGGGAGGGCACCTCAAGCCGCTGTTCTTCGAAGAGATGGTCGACCCCACGACCAATCGAACGCGCATCCGCCGGGTGGACCTGTCGTCAGACACCTACCGCGTCGCACGCGCCTACATGATCCGCCTGAGCAAGAAAGACTTCAACTCGCCGCAGATGCTCGAGAAGCTGGCACACCACGCCAAGATGACGGTGGAGGAGTTCACGGTCCGTTTCGGGCCGGTCGTGGACGGTTCCATCTGCATTCCGCCGCCGGCGGAAACGCCTCACCCCTACCTGGACGCCTCGTCCGCCGAGTAGACGGCCCCGTCACGCGGCCGCATCCCGCACTGCGGTGCACGTCACGGCCGCGACGCGGGCACTTCTGGAATGGGCACGTCCTTCTTGACCGGCCCCACGCTGGTCTCCACTTTCAGGTGGATGTACCCGTCCTGTTCGAACTTGGCGGCCATCCGGCGGAACGTGTCCACCAGGTCGGTGAACCGCTGAATGGAGATCAGGAGTTCCTCGTAGAGCTGCGGGTCCCGGAGCATGAGGCCGGCCGTCCCTTCCCCTCTCGCCAGTTGCTCCGACGCCGCGTTGAGATTCTTGGTCAGTTCGGCCAGCCCGTCCAGGAGGGTGCCAATCCGGGCGATCTGGGCCCGCGTGTCCTTGACCGCCGCCTCGAACTCGGTGCTGACGCGGTCCAGATCCGCGTCGAACGTGTCGGACGTCCGACGGATATTCTCGGACGTGACCTTCCACTGGGCCGTGATCTCGCGCACGTTGCTCACCGTATCGCGCATGCCCTGTTGGAACTCCGGATCGCCCATCAGGGCGTTCCAGTGCTGCAGCGTCTGGTCGAAGCGTTCCACCACGGTGTACAGGGTCGCCGTGTTCTGCATGGCGGCCGCCTGCGGCTCGTCGACCTCCCTGACGGTCACTTTCTCGAACAGGTGATGGAGATCGCGGGCCACCGGCTGCAACTCGGCGGCCAGATTCTTGATCTCGGCGGCGGTACCCTCGAGCGTGGGCAGCATGGTCGGGGGCAGGATGGGGTCCAGCACGCTGGACGCCACGCCTTCAATCGTGGCCCCGGCGTGAGGGAGCATCGGCGAAGCCTGCATGCCCTCGGGCATGGCGGGCACGATGAATTCGACGTTCGATCGCCCCAGCCCGAACGGGGAGGCGCCGAACTCGGCGTACGTCCCCTTGGGGATATCATAGCGGTTCTTGATCAGGGCGATGACGTTGACGCCCAGGTGTGGCTTCCGGACATCGCGGAACTCCAGGCGACCAATGCGCCCCACTTCCACGCCGTTCATGTTGATGGGCGTCCCCTCCGGCACGCCGGACACCCGCTCCATCCGGATGGCGATCTCATACTCCGCGCCGCCAAGCCACGTGGGGTGCTCCCCGAACAGCATCATCAGCGTCGCGCCCGCCCCCAGACTTGCGAGCATGAAAAAGCCAACCAGGAGGTTTCGTCGGTACTCGTTCATGGTTTCCTCGGTCCGGTTTGGAGGCTCGCCAGGTCCTTGGCCGAGGCCCGGCCTTCCACGAACCGCTGGACGCGCTCGTCGTCCGAGCTCAGCAGGTCATCCGGCGTGCCGTCGTGAATGAACTCCCCATCGTGGAGCATGATGATCCGGTCGCCCACCTTGCGGGCGCTGGCCATGTCATGGGTCACCACGATACTCGTCACGCCGGTCTCCCGTTTCAGCTTGATAATCAATTCGTTGATCACGTCGGCCCGGACCGGGTCCAAGCCCGTGGTCGGCTCGTCATACAGCACGATTTCCGGGTCCAGGGCGATCGCCCGGGCCAGGGCCACTCGTTTCTTCTGCCCGCCCGACAACTCGGCCGGGCGCTGGGCCTGGATGCCGTCGAGGCCCACCATCCGAAGCTTGGCGGCCACGATCGCCGCCACCTCGGCGGCCGACCGGTGAGTATGCTCGACCACCGGGAACCCCACGTTCTCGGCCACGGTCAGCGAGTCGAACAGCGCGCCGAGCTGGAAGAGAAAGCCGCATCGCTTGCGCACGCCATCCAGTTCGTGCTGGCGCATGCGGTCGACACGCCGGCCATGGAAGTACACCGCGCCACGGTCGGGCCGCAGCAGCCCGATCACGTGCTTGAGAATCACGCTCTTGCCCGCTCCGGACTCGCCGATGATGACCGTGGTCTCGCCCGATCGCAGGACCATGTCGATGCCCCGCAACACGCGCAGCGCGCCGAACGACTTGTGCACCCCCTCGAACCGGACCACCGGTTCGTCGTCGACGTGCACGCGACTGCCGTTCGGTTCCGTCTGACCCATGGCGTCCCTAGATCAATGATTTGAATCCCCAAATACCCTTGTAGACGCCCAGCGCGCAGGTGGCGATCAAAAAGTCCAGAATCAACAATGCGATGAAGTTGGCCACGAACGACTCCGTGCAGGCCCGGCCCACCCCTTCGGCACCCGGACGGCAGTAGAAACCCTTGTAGCACGAGATCGTTCCGATCGCGCCGCCGAACATGAAGCTCTTCGTGAGCCCGACCACCAGGAAGTCCCATTTCTCCATCGCGTCGGCCGTCAGGTACCAGTACGGCCCGTTCGGTACGTTTTTGAGGACCACCGCGATGAACCACCCGGACAGCGAACCGGCCAGGTCGCAAAACAAGGTGAGCAGCGGCGTGAGCAGGAGGCAGGCCAGGAACCGGGGCACGACCAGCTGCCGGATGGGGTCGGCCCCCATCACCCGGTACGCGTCGAGCTGCTCGGTGACGTTCATCGTGCCGAGTTCCGCGGTCAGGGCCCCGCCCACCCGGCCGGCCAGCATGACGCCCGCCAGCACGGGCCCCAACTCCTTGACCAGCGTCAGGTTGATCAGTTGCCCCATCCGCTCCCGGAATCCGGCCGCGTCCAACTGGTCGTACGCCTGGATCGCCAGCACGAGTCCGACGAACACACCGGTAATGAGGATGACCGGCAAGGTTCGATTCCCCACCTCGAAGAATTGGGGCATGACGTTCCGCCAAGTCTGGTAGCGTGGCAGCGCGAGAGCCGTGCGCCATAACAGCGTGCCCCCGAACCACCAGAAACGACCGAACGAACCGACCGAGCCGATGATCTTCGCGCCGACCCGCGCGACGAACGTCAGCAGAACGTCCACCCCCGAATACGTCTTGCGCGGTGCGTCCATCACGCCGCAGGTTGTAATCCGCGCCCAACCGCGTGTCAATCATGGACTTGCCGCACCTTGTCGCCACGCGGCGACCGGCTAAGATAGGGCCGATGTCGCAACACTCGCCCCACGCGTCGATTATCGTCCCGACCTACCGGGAAGCACCCAATCTCGCCCCCCTGACCGACCGCGTTTTTGCCGCCACCAGCGAGGCCGGCATCGAAGCCGAACTCCTCTACGTCGACGACAACTCCCGCGACGGAAGCGAGGAGATCGTGGCCCGCCTGGCTCGAGACCATCCGATCCGGATGATTGTCCGCCACGGCGAACGCGGGCTGAGCACGGCCGTGCTCCGCGGCTTCGCCGAAGCCCGATTCGACATCCTCGTCGTCATGGACGCGGATCTGTCGCACCCCCCGGAGGCGATCCCCGAACTCGTCACCTGCATCGCCGAGGACCAGGCCGACTTCGTGATCGGCTCGCGCTACGCGGCGGGCGGCGCGATCGCCGAGGAGTGGTCCGCCCTGCGCCACTTGAATAGCTGGGTCGCGACCCTGCTGGCCAGGCCGCTGACCTCCCTCCGCGACCCCATGTCCGGCTTCTTCGCCGTGCACCGCCGAACGCTCGACCAGGCCGCCGAACTCAATCCGATCGGCTACAAGATCGCGCTGGAACTGCTGGTCAAGGCCCGCTGCCAGCGGGTGCGGGAGGTGCCCATCCATTTCGACCAACGGCAGGCCGGCAAAAGCAAGCTCACCGTGGGGCAACAACTCCAGTACCTGCAACACGTGCTGCGACTCTACTGGTTCCGGATCGCCTCCCGCGGGGCACCCGCTCCCCCTCGCTGACCGGCTGGATGCCTTCCCCCCCGACCGGCCCGCTGTGTATACTAGCGGCTTCCCGGGATCGGCGGATTCCGGTCTCGGGGAACACCGATCGACCGTCACAGGATCGCCTCGATGACCGACTCAGCCAGGATCGTGGTCGCCCTCGGCGGCAACGCACTCTCCGACCCGACCCGGCAAGGAACAATCGCCGATCAGTTCGCACGCACCCGCGAAACCGCCGTCGCCCTGTGCGACGTCATGGAAGCCGGCCACCGCATCCTGATCACGCATGGAAACGGACCGCAAGTCGGCAGCATTCTGCGACGCGTCGAACTGTCGCAGCACGTGGTCTATCCGATCGACCTGGGCCTGTGCGTGGCCGACTCGCAAGGCGGCATGGGCTACATGATCTGTCAGTGCATGACCAACGAGCTGATGAAACGGGGCATCGACCTGTACGCCATCTCCCTCGTCACCACGGTCCAGGTGGATCTCGACGATCCGGCGTTCGCCAAACCCACCAAGCCGATCGGCTCGTTCTATACCGCCGACCAGGCCGCCGCGTACCAGGCGGAGGAGGGCTGGCAGATGATCGAGGTGCCGGGCAAAGGGTTCCGGCGCGTGGTGCCCTCCCCGAAACCGCTGGCCATCAAACCCATCCGCCCCATCCGCCGGCTGTTCGATGCCGGTGAACTGGTGGTGGCCTGCGGCGGAGGAGGAATCCCCGTCGTCATGCGCGACGGGTGGGGCTACGAAGGGCTCGAAGCGGTCGTCGACAAGGATCTCTCGGCGGCGCTCCTCGCCGTCGGCCTCGACGCCGATCTGCTCGCCATCGTAACGGATCAGGAGTGCGTCTGGGAGAACTTCGGCACCGCGCACCAGCGCCGCATCGAATGCATGACGGCCGCCGAGGCCCAGGCCTGCGTCGACCGGGGCCAGTTCCCCGCCGGATCGATGGGCCCCAAGGTGCAAGCCGCTGTCAACTTCGTAACACAATCCACGCACGCGAATCCGAGTGCGTTGATCACATCCGACAAGGCCCTGCTCGACGCCATCGCCGGCCGCGCCGGCAGCCGCTTCGTCCGCGAGTGAGTCAACCGCACGGCGGCCACCGGGCAGCGCACGCTCAACCCAGGCCGTCATCCGGAAGTCGGCCGCGCTCACCCCGCCGCCCGGCGTCGCGATGCGGATCCACTCGCGCCAAGATGCCACGTCGAATCCGTTGCAGGGGCTGGGTCAACCAGCGATGGAGCCGAACGTAAAAGGGACGGCGATACGAGGCCGCCAATGCCTCGGGCGACAGTTGGTCCGGACGGGTCCGCCGCTGGAGCTTGGTGACGTGATACCGGTCGCCCTGCTGCAACCGCCGCAACAACCATCGCGCGGGCGGCAAACCGCCCCCGTACCTTCGCGGCAGGTGCCAGGAGATCTGAAAATCGAACAGGTACGGACGGCCGTCGGCGCCCACCAGGGCGTTCTCGCACTTCTCGAGGTCCACGTACGCGATGTCGCGTTGGTGCATGATCCCGATGGCCTGCCGCAACCGATCGAAGTAGTCGTCCGGAACGGGCTCGCCTCTGCCGAGCACGTGCCCTTCCACGTACTCGTGGGCGATAGCCCCGTCGCCCCACATCCCGATGTACCGGGGCACGACGTCCAGATCCGACAGCCGCAGGTACAGGTCGGCCTCGTGTCGGGCGAGCCAGCGGCCGATCCACGCCATGGGAAGACCGAAGAGCGGCGCCCGCCGCCCCATTTTGAGCACGATCCTCTCACCGTCGCCGTCGTAGAGCGCGGTGGCGGCGAAAAAATCGTGCTTGAAGCCGCGTGCGAACCGGTACTCCCGGTCGGCGATGCGGACGGACGACGGAAACGTCTCTCGCCCCAAGGCCCGCAACCACGGAGGTGTCTCTTTCGCCTTCGCCACCCGGCGCCCTCCCGCCTGAACGCAGAATCACGCACGGCCGAATTGTAGCGGCTGGCCAGACCCGCGAAAATCGCGCGTGGCACGAGTTCAGCAAAAACTGCCGACCGGCGCCGACCGGTCACAGGAGGGGGAGAGGGCGAGGATCCTCGAGATCAGGTTGCCGCCCGGCGTCGCGGGGAAGTGAATCGCTCAGGCGGCTGGTCGAGTAGCGTCGTTGGGATCCGAATCCTGTCGAATCCTCGCCCTCTCGGATGCATTGGTCGTCGCCGCGGGCGCATGCGGCGACGGGCTGCCGGGGCTGTCGTCCCCCCTTTCGGCGGAGGGGGAAGCTGTCGCGCCCCCCTTCCAACAGGCATTTGCATGTACAGGCCAGTTGCGGGCCCATCGCCGAATCTCAGGCAGGACAGAGCTCCGGTCCGGCAGTGGCTCCACAAACACATCCTCCACAATCAAAAACCCAACGTGTACAACTTATCTACGGACAAGGACGGATACCGGAGCCCTGTCTTGCTTTTCTTTTTTACGTCCTCCCTCTCCCTTGTACCCTGCCTCGGTCGGGTGGCTGCGATCGCCGCCCCTCCAGGCCCGTTCGTCCAGGCGCACCGTCCGCTTGGGACGGCGCCGACCACCCGTCGCGCGGGGCGAGCCGATTCTGCACGCTCCACCTGCGCACCCGGCGGCTTCGAGGGCACGCCCGGGTACGGGGTCATGTTGTACGACACTGGTTTGCCAGCCTTCGATCGCGCACCCGTTCCGGGCCGCGCCACGGGACCCGACTCGGTCCTGTGCCACGAAGCGTGACTTCACTCACCGGACAATGGGTGAGTCGCTACGGGAGCCAACGCGATCATAGGGGGTACAATAGGAATGATTAGTATGGATGACGGATTCGTAGGGTGTACTCGCGTTGCTCACACAGCCAGATTGTCTTGCGTCACCATCTATAAGCATAGCCCAAATCCGATAAATGTCAAGCGAAGGCACTGTCTTCGCATGACCCCGGCGCGCGGATCGCGAACGGCGGGCGTCCGGCACGCCTACAGCCGATTCAGCTCGCCCAGGGCGGTTCGGGCCCACCCGCAGTCGGGATCGCACTGCAACGCGGTCTCGAAGTGCTCGCGGGCGGTCGCCGCGTCGTTACGCTCCTGATACACGGCGCCGAGCAGACAGTGCGCGGTCGCGTCACGCGGCTGGACGGCCAGCGCCGCCTTTAACGCCCGCTCCGCGAGGACGGTGTCCTTCTGCTTCCAGCACACGTAGCCGGTCAGGAAATGCGTATCCGGGTCGTCGGGGGCGAGGATCGCCAGCCGGTCGACGCAGCGGCGGGCCGTTGCCAGGTCCGCGCAGGCGAGGGCGGCTCGGGCCAGCACCAGCCACGCATGCTGATCGTCTGGGTTGTCGCGCACGAGATCGTCGAGCACCTGCTTGGCACGTTGCGGGCGCCGCAAGCCGAAGTAGGCCGAGCCGAGCCCGCGGATCGCCGTGGCCGACATCCTGTGCCGCGATCGTTCGTATAACGGCTCCAGCACCGCGATGGCCTCCGCACAGCGACCGCTCCGCTCCAGCAACAGCCCGAAGTCCTGGGCGAGCGTCAGCGAATCTCCGGCCGTGCGCATCGCCGCTCGGAAACTCGCCAGGGCCGTCTCCGTGTCGCCGAGCAACAGCGCCGTCTCCGCCCGCAACACCTCCACGGTGGGATCGCTGCGAAACTCCTCCCGGCGACTGTTCAACAGGTCGAGCGCCATCCGCGGCCGCCCGGCCGCCACGAGGCACTCCGCCTCCGACGTCAGGTAATTCGGAATCGACGGGTCGAGTTCGCCCGCCCGGCGGTAATACTGGACGGCCCGATCGTATTCTTCGGTCTGTTCCGCCAGCACGCCCTGCATGTAGAGGACGCGCGGCCGCTCCGGCGTGATGCCGGCCGCTACCTCGATCACCTGTCGAGCCGCCACCATCTGCCCCTTCTCCAACAGGGCCTGGGCCAACAGCACGTGAGCCGCCGTGCCGTCCGGGTCCAGGGCGGCCGCCTTTCGCGCCTCCTTGATGCACTCATCAATTCGCCCCGCCCGGTAGTGCTGCTCAGCCAACTGGAACTTCACGCCGTAGCGGATGCGATCCCATCGTTCGTGGGCCGCTTCCTTGGCGTCCTCGTGCCCGAGTTGCAACGGCGGCAATCCGGCGCAACCGAGGGCCCCGCCCAGCACGGTCATCGCCACGCACGGCAGCGAACCGCACGCGATCCATCGCGCCAACCGGGTTCGTGAACGTCCTGATCGTGCGTGCTGCATCATGGATCACTTCTCATCGGCGGCGGCCGCATCGTCGGTGGCCGCCCTGTTGTTCTTGGCGGCCCTGTCCACCTTGTCGGCCGCATCGTTGCCGCCCGCGTCGGGCGGGGCGTCGTCGAAGTCCGGCCGCTCGAACGGCGGCGCGGGGCGTCCGTACGTCGTGGCATTTCCGCCATGTTCCCGGGCGATCAGGTAATGGATGAACGATCGTGTCATGGAGCCTTCGTCATCCCAGTCCCGCCGGTCCTGGAGCTTTTCCTTGAGCATCTGCGCGTCGTGGAACCGGGGGCTGTTGTACAAGGCCATTTGCACGTCCCACATTGCCTTGTCATCGTCGCCCGCCGCGAAGTGCTCGAGGGCCGCCCGGTAGTGCGCCTGCGCCAGCCGCTCGCGTCCGAACCACTGAACGCCGTCCCGCGCTCCCACGCGGATGCGTTCGATCTCCTCCAGTTGCTCGGCCCCCGCCTGGGCGTATGCGTCATCCTTGACGATGTGCACCGTGAGCAGGATGATCACCTCCTCACGATCCGTGGTGTCACGCCGCGAACGAAACGCCGTACCGATCACAGGAATGTCGCCGAGCAGCGGCACCTGCCCGCGGCTGTCACGCGTGGACTCGCGAAACAGCCCGCCGATCAGGATGGTCTGCCCGTCTTTGATCATCACGTTCGTCGTGACTTCCGTCGTTTCCTTCTGCGGCTGGTCGCCAACCACCTCGCCGCGACTGTCTTCCGGGTGCAGTTCCATGCGAACGTAGCCGTCGTCCCCGATGAACGGGCGGAAGATCAGCCGCGTACCCGTCTCCAGCATCGCCGACGTCTGCTGCGACGTGGTTTCCGTGGTGACAATGACGGGATACCCGTCCTGGCGCCCGACGATGACCTCCCCCCGCTGCTTGTTCAGGGCGAGCACCTTTGGGTTGGCGATGACGGTGGTGTCCGCGATGCCCTCCAGCGCGCGCACGAAGAACGCAATGTGATCCTTGATCACGCCCACCGTCAGGCCGCCCGGGGGAACCGCCCCGGTGAACTCGGTGCCGAACACCGAGTTGCACCCCTCCAGCGTACGGCCGGATATCTCGCCGAGTGTCAGGTCCCCGACACCCGCCGACGTGGCCGCCAGCGCCTCGAAGTCGACCCCGCCGGTGATCGTGAAATCCACGCCCAACGCGTTGTCCTCACTAAGCTGGGCCCGCAGGATCGTGGCCTCGATGAGCACCTGCCGCGGCCGCACGTCGATCGCCCGGATCACCTCGGCGATTTGCGCGATGCGCTCCGGCCGGTCATGCACGACCAGCATATCGCGGGCCGCCAGGGCATTGCCGCCGGCGTCCTCGGCCGACGGGGTGATCCCCACCGTCGGCGGCGGACTGATCGTGCTCGTCCCGCCCTCGCCGAGCAGCGGCGCGATCATCACCTGCGCATCGGCCGCCGGAATGTGGCTGAGCACGAACACGCGGGTCTCGAACGGCGTTTCCGCCGCGATTATCTCGGCCAGCTCGTCGTTCGTGTAGACGTAGATGAAGTTGCCCACCATCCGATAGCCGGCGTCGTTGGCGAGCAACAGCGCGTCCAAGGCGTCCTCGAACGGCACGTTGTACAGGTTCGCCGTGACCGAACCGTGAACGCCCGGCGTCGCGATGATGTTGCGCCGACCTTCTTTGGACAGGATGCGTAGCGCGGTGCTCAGGGGAAGATCATCGGCACGAAGGGTAACCGAGCCGTGCTCGTCCACCTTGACCAGCGTTCCGTTGTTGTTGGCAGCGGTGTCCGCGCCGCGGGTGGTGTCCGGTGGGGGAGCGTCGGCCGGTGACGGTTGTTGCCCGGGCGACGAACCGCACAATCCCATTGCCATCACGCCGGCGATGAGCCATGCGGTCTGTATCGGTCGGTGTGTACGCGCCGGTGACGAGGACTGCATCACGTGTGTCCGATGTTCAGATCCTGCGGGCGCCTTCCCGGGCTCTATCGGCGGCCCGGCAAGCGCGTTGTCTGGCCCGACTTCGCGGCCGGGCTCGCCACTGGCTTCTTATCGGAACCCTCGACGACCACCTTGATTTGCTCCGTCTTCAGAATCCGGACGATCTCGCCGAGCAGCTCGTTGGTCCGCCGCATTTCGGCGATCTGGTCGATCCGCTGTTTGGCGGTGTCCGGCAACTGGGCGTACGCCCCGGGCGTCCAGTCGACCGGTCCCGCCCAGACCCGCAGGCACGTGACCGCGATCAGAACGGTCAACAACGATCCCTTGCTTCGCTTCACAGCCGATTCGGTGTTCATGGCCAATCTCCGGTACTCGAGTCGTGCGACGGGCAATAGCGCCCGGCCCCGATTATATCGGACCCTGGGCGATATCGGACGTCGCCCAGCGGCCCTGTTTCCCCCCGCGTCGTACCGGATTATCGGAATCAGGATGGCGCGGCTTGATCGTCCGCGCGGTCGGAAAGTCCCGGATCGCCCGACGCGGTCGGGCCGCGTTCTGGCATCACTTGAGTTTCGCGGCCTTCTGCGCGGCGGCCGCGCCGGCTGCTCCTGGAATGGCACCCACCGCCTGGTGCCAGCTTCCCGGGGCCGGCTGCATGGTGTACGGCAGGTCCACCGAGCCGGCCCGGTAGAGCACGCGAATCTCGACGGGGGACAGGGCGCGATCGAAGAACGCGACCTCGTCGATCAGGCCGGCGAACGGATCACGCCGCGGAACGCCCGTGGCCATCATGTCGGCGAGACTCACTCCGAACGCCATCGGCTCGAAATTGCCGAGCCCCCCGGACGACTCGTCCGTTCCGCCGTCGTAGGTATCGCTGGCGACGAGTTGCCCGTTGACGTAGAGGCGCATGCCCTGCTCCCCGAACACGAACGTCACGTGGTACCACTCGTTCGGCATCAGGATTGAAGCGGACTCGATTTGAAAGCTGTGTTGCGTGTCCTGGAGCCGCGCCCTCACGCGGCCGCCGATCACCCACACGCTGAAGTGGCCGCCCGTGCCCCGACCGGCGGCGTCCTTGCTGACCAGGCCTTGCTCCTTGGTGACGTCGTCCGCGTGGAACCAGAGCGTGACGGTACCGTTGCGGGTGTGGTACGCATCGTGGTGCGGCACCCAGACATGATCGTTGGCGCCGTCAAACTCGGCCACGCGGTCACAGCGGAACGGGCTCGGCGCTCCAAGGCTCACCCCGTTGACGTACTCGCCGTGCTGGACCTCCATCTCGTCAAACGCCTCGGTGCCTTCGGATTCGCCGAGCCGCCAGTAGCTCACCGGCCCCAGGTCCGTCACCGCATCGTGGTACGTGTCCGCGTCCCAGCCGTCGGATTCGAGCAGCACGCGATACTCGTAGTGGGCTTGGCCGTGGTCCCCGATGCCGATCATCTCGACGGGGCCGCACACGTAGGTGCGGAAGTCGCCGTCATTCGGATCGATAACGTCGAGGCTGAAGGCGCCGTCGCCGTTGCTCTGATCAGTGATCCAGTTGCCGCTCGAGAAGTTGCTGCGCCAGTCCGGATCGCCGTTTAGGGTGAGCAGCCCGATCTCGATGGCCGTCAGCGCGTTGAGCCGCGCCTGCCCCACGTCCGCGGTGTCGACGGCGCCGCGCAGTTGCAAGCGCACGGCGGTCAGGGCCGCCAGTCCCATCAGCGTGACCACCATCGCACTGGTCAGGATCAGCACGTAGGCGCTGCCGCGTGGTGGACGTCTGTTTCGATGTACTGCCCGGACCGTCATCATCAGTTCAACACACGAATACCCGTGTTGACCAGCGCGAATCCCCCGCGTTCGTCCACCACGGCCAGTCTCACCGTGTAGTCACCCGAGTTCGCGAATTGGTGCCACTGGATATCGCCGCTACCGAACGATCCATCCCCGAAATCCCAGTAGAAACTCAACGCGTCGCCGTCCGGATCAGTCGACGCACGGGCGTCGAATCCCACCCACTCCCACAGGGCGACCACCGTCTTCGTGGGCGTGCACGAGGCGGAAGGCGATTGGTTCGGTTCGTATGCCGAGGCGCCGGTGCGTACGGCGGTGATGGTGGCCACCAGGACGTCATCCCGCTCGGCGGTGATGGTGATCAGCTTGGCCCGCGTGTCGGCGGGTTCGACCTGGCTCAAGTCGCCGGGATCGACCCAGTCGACGACCACGCTTCGCCGCCAACCCACGAAGCCGGGAATCGTCGTGCCGTCCTTACGCTCCGGCGGGTTGGCCGTCCAGTCGTCGTAGTCGTCCACGTCGTTGTACAGGCTCCGGTCGCCCGTCGCGGCCTCGGTCGGGTCGCGGCCGAACGATCCGGGCGCGTAGTCGGGGCTCTCGTACTCCTGCCGCAGAATCTCGGTCATGAGTTCGTGGGCGAGCAGCGTGCCCCGGGCCCGGTAGCCGATCGAGGCCCGACCCGCCGCCGCCGCCCCGACCGTGTTAAGGGCGGCCACAAGCATGACACCCACGATGGCCATCGAGATCACCATCTCCACCATCGTGAAGCAGCGGCGGCGGCGCCCGCCCACCGTGGGAGCCATCCGTGTCGATGTCGTCAGTCGCGAGGGCATGCGGTCATCAATCCGGCAACTGCGGTTCGTTGTACACCACGACCGCGGTCTCGAGCAGCGAGTCGTCCGATCCGCTGGTCCTCAGGGCGATCCGCACCGCGGTCAGAAGCTCGTGGTTTTCGGAGGTGGGGGCGCCCGGTGCCGTGACCGTGCCGTACAGCGCGTGACACAAATCGTATTCCTGATATCGAGACCACGAGGCCCCGGCGTTCCAGGTGGCCCATAACAGACCGTCGACGTCCCCCGGGCGGCGCTCGGACTGTGCGCTCATGGAGACCCCGCCGGTGCGGTGTTGCAGCACCAGGCACACCTTGGCCGCCGGCGGCAGCCCCTCCACGCCGGCGATATCCACGCGCTTCCAGGACGGCATACTGAACAGCGCCGACTCGGGCAGCGCCGTCTGGCCGAGAACCGTATTGGTCGGCTCACCCGTGTTGGCGGCCTCGCGGATCTGCACGAAGGTGTCGCCGGTCACCGCACCGTCGGACCGCGCGATGATCTGCACCCCCGTGATCGACCACGAGATGGTGTCGGCGGGCAACACGGGCTCGAGCGTCTGGGCCACCCAGTCCGTATCTCGAATATCCTGACTGCCCTGAATCGCGGCCATCGGATAGTGGGCGGCGAGGATGCCCTCCGCGCTCACCACTTCCGATGGAGGACCTTCCACCGTCTCGGTACGGCTGGTGTAGTCCAGTTCGAACAGTTGGAGGTCGCTCGCCACGGAAACCGGCCCGCTCCCGTTGTAGTCCCGCGTCAGACCGGTGCCCGCCCCCAGCCATTCGTACCGGATCGTCTCGAGTGCGTCATCATCGTTCCGGTCCGGCACGCTGAAGGTGATCGCGGTGGCGGTCCGCTCCGTCACGACGACCGCGCAGGCCAGTTCCTCGGCCATCTGGCTCAACGCCCAGCCGGCATCCACCGCCTGCACGGAATCGTCCTCCACGTCCATCGCCCGTGCAGCGAGCACCATCGCCGACGCGATCCCCATGAGCAAGACCGACATGGCCGACAGGCTCAACATCAGCTCCGCCAGCGTCATCGACCGGCGCCGTCGCGGCCGGAACACGTTCGGGTTGTCTTGGCACGTGATGAACGTCATCAGTTGATCGTCACTTCTCCCGTAACCCCGTCAACGTTGATGTCGCGCGCGTGGTTGCCGACCCGGATCTGGACCCCGCCGCCGGCCACGGGCTGCCCGTACCCGTCGAACGTGGCCTTCGTCTCGCCGCCGAAGTCCACCGTGACCAGATCCGCCTCGTACGGGTGCTCGGCGAGATCCACGGTGTAATCGGCACCGGGTCGGTCCGCGTCGTCGACGCCGGGGATCGCGTAGGATTCGTCGGCGGCGTCGAACTCGATCGTCATCGGCGTGCCCGAAAGCCGGGCCTGTCGCCGGGTCAGCGAGATGTCCAGGGCCACGCGCCGCGCGGTCGCCTCGGCCCGATGCAGGGCGATGCTGTTGGCCAGACGCGGAACGGCCAGCGCCGCGACGATGGCGATAATCACCGCCACCGCGACGAGCTCGATCAGGGTGAACGAAACCCGCCTCCGGCTCCGGCTCCCGCTGACGGCACGCTGTGCGCTCGATCGCATGGCCAGGCCCCGTTTCACGGCGCCGCTTGTTTCACGGCGCCACCTCCGCCGCTAGGTCCGCCGTGGTTATGCCCTTCAAGTTCTTGGCCACGTTCGTGTCCCTCACTCCGTAGTCGCTGATCTCCGTCAGCGACGACCGCACGCCGAACGACCCGTTGGACAGCACGATGACCCAACCGTAATCCGCCGCCGGATCGGCATCGTCCGGTTGCTCTTTGACGTATACCGTGCTCCGGTCGTTGATCGGGTTCGTCGGAAACGGTCGGGGCAGGTACGGGCCGTACACGTGCTGGTTGCTCGGCGCAGCGCTGGTGTTGCCGGCCGCGTCGGTGTAGAGAGTCAACTGGTCGATGAACCACGAACTGTCCGGGTTGCCGGTGGTGGGGTCGTATCCGGGGTAGCGCCCGTGATCGATGCGGTACCTCTGCACCGAGTGCCGGATGACCGCGAGGTCGGACTTCAGCGCCGTCACCTTGCTCATCCGGGCCGCCTCGCTGATACGCGGCACGGCGATGGCGGAGATGATTCCGATGATCAGTACGACGACAATGACTTCGAGAAGGGTAAACGCGGACCGGCGGCCCGCGGGCTCAGAGGTTGGAGCGTGTGCCGCGATCATGATCGCCTTTCTGCCTCACCCCGTTCCTCGTGGCACAGAACACAATGGGCCGCGCGGGAGTGAAACCACTCCACCGTGCGGCCCGCCCGTGCCTGGGTGGCGATCCGGCGCGCGTCAGTACGCGTCGTACTGGACCCCGGAATCGTCCGTGTCGTCCGTGTTGGCGATCAGGTCGCCGGTGGTGTTGTTGTAGACCCACCCGATGGTCGTCTGCGCCTCGTCGACCGCCGGCCCCGTCGCCCCCACGATGACCCCGGTTGCTCCCGCGTTCGGTCCGACCGGCAGCGGCGGTAACCCGTTCCGGATGTAGGGCCCGTAGATGTGACTCGCCGTGGTGCCGACGCCGCCGGCAATGTTCGTCTTGCTGGTCAACTGATCGACGAACACCGCGGCGTCGTCGCCCGCATCCGATGCGGGGAACTTGCCGTTGTGCTCCGCGGCGTAGAGATCGATCGCGTTCCGCAACGTGGCCAGATTCGCCCGTACGGCGGATTCGGTCGCCCCTTTCGCTCCGCGCCCGATCCGTGGTACGGCGATTGCCGCGATGATTCCGATGATCACGATGACGATCACCAACTCGACCAGGCTGAATCCTGCGTGCTTTCTTTTGTTTCGCATCTGAAGATTCTCCTGACCATTCGTCCTGCGCTCGCACACGACGGGCACCGAGACTACGGCCGTTGTGGATATCGTCGTTCCCTCCAGCCCACTTTAGTGAGGGATATCCATTAGTTCGCTTTCCATTTCCAGTCGTGCCGTACCGTCTCCACAATCAAACACTGCGGCCGCATCGTCCACCGCCGTCAGCGTACAACCGTCCATCGCCTGGCCGATTTCGATCATCTGGTCGTCGTCGAGCACGACGAGTCGCGACGATCCGTTGATCATGACGGCCGATAACCGGTGCCGGCCAATAAACTGCTCGGCCCGCGAGGGAACGGCCGCCGCGTCCGCGCCCGGGCCTTGCACCGCCCCCGTCTCGCTGACCACGATGCCGAACGCTTCCAGGGCGCTGGGCGGAACCGCGAAAAGATCCCGGCTCCACTGCGGCGACGGGGCGGCGGGCAGGCTCCGCGGGAACGGCGCGGCCGCGGCCACAATGGCGCCCGCGTCGTCGGCCGCACCGGCAGCCTCTGAGTTGACGACCAGCCCACCGGCCGCATCGGCTTCGGCCGGCTCGCCCGTCACGCCGAGTCCCATAAACCGGTCCGCGACGACGGCGGCCAGCCCGATGCCGATCACCAACCCGTACAGGTGCTTGCGTCGACGGTTCATTTGGCGGCCGCGCCTCCGTCCATCGTCTCCATCTCGTGCGCCGCGTAGAAGCTGATCGTCAGTTCGGCCCGCGGTCGGAGCGGCGAATTCGCGGCTTGCAGCTTACCCGTATCGAGCTTGAGATGCGTGATATCGGCCCAGCACTTCTGCGATTCAAACGCGTGAAGGAACGCCAGCCAGTCGAGGAACCCGCCTTCGCCCTTGATCGTGTACTGCAGTTCGCGGACCCCGGGGTACTCGACCACGCCGTGCGGCGTCACCTCGGCGATCACAAGCTGGCAGGAACGGGCTACCGCGGCCAGCGCGTCGAGATCACGCTCGATGGGCACCGTTTGCGGCAGCGACCCCAGCGTGGCCACCTTCTCTTGCGCCTGCGCGAGGTTCGTCCGGGCGCGACTCAACGCCAATCGCAGGTTCGACACTTCCTCCTCCAGGGCGGCGGCCCGGGCCCGCCG
>CAZBUJ010000069.1:0-31615 GCA_964495075.1 uncultured Phycisphaeraceae bacterium | reverse complement strand
CCTCGATCGTCGGCAGCGGGTCCGGCCGGCGGTACCCCATCGGCTGCTTCGCCGCCCGGGCCGCCTGCCGCATTGCTTCCAGCTCTTCCGGCGTGTCCCAGGCGTAATACGCCTTGCCCTCCACCAGCAACCGCTGCACATGTTCCTCGTAGATCGACAACCGTTGACTCTGGAAGTACGGACCGCGGTCGCCGCCCGCCTCCGGCCCCTCATCCCAGTCCAGACCCAGCCAACGCAGATCGTCGAGGATCTTGGACTCCGCACCCGCCACGTGCCGGGTGCGATCCGTGTCCTCGATCCGCAGGATGAACGTGCCACCCGCCTGCCGTGCGAGCAGCCAGTTGAACAACGCCGTCCGGGCACCGCCGACATGCAGGTACCCCGTGGGCGAAGGCGCAAAACGGACACGTACGGTCGACGAGGCCATGACAACGTCCCTCCGCAGAACCGGGCATCATCGAAACGGTAATGGGAATCGCGGCGACCTTCAACCGGTGCCGTCGGAATGCGACGCCGCGTCCGTCGACCGGGCGCTATCGCGCGAGGAGGTCAGCGGCGACGCCGGCCGACCACGCATCCACCGGATCAGCGCGGCGATCGGACCACTCGCGGCGTACGCGCACGACCCGGCAACCAGCGCCAGAATCGGCTGGTACAGGAAGATCCCCAACACGATGACGAACACGACCACCTGCTCGAACGGACGCCGACCCCGCAGGTACGTGTTCCCGAGATGCACAAACCGGAGATTGCCGACCATCATCAACGAACACGCCAGCAGGACATAGGGCATGACATTCGCCAGGAATACCGTCCCCGTCTGGCGCCAGGGCTGAATCGAATCGCCGGACGCCAGCATTTCGTGCAGCAGCACCAGCGAGGCGACCACCATCGCCGCCCCCGGACTGGGCAGGCCGTGAAACGTGGCGTGCGCGTTGCCCCCACCGTCGGCATGCTCCACGTTGAATCGGGCCAGGCGCATCGCGGTGCACGACGCGTAGATCGCCGCCACCACCCATACCGCCCGGCCCGGCAACCCGACGAGATCCGCGTCGGGCAGGCGCGTCAGCAACGTGATCATCAACACCGCCGGCGCCACGCCGAACGTGACCATGTCGGCCAGGGAATCCAACTGACCCCCGAAGTTGCTCGTCCGGTTCGTGAAACGGGCGACCCGGCCGTCGACCATGTCGAACAGCATGCCCAGGATGATCATGAACGCGCTGACCGACAGGAAGGACGGTAGAAATCGCTCCACCAACAGGCTGTTCAACGTCGCCCTGTCGAGCGCCGTCCGCCCCGCCTCCGCGTCGACGATGGCGCTCATACAGAAGTGGATCGACGCAATGCCGCACACCAGGTTGCCCAACGTCAGGAGCGTGGGCAGCGTCTGGATCGTCCGCAGACGACGCCGGTGCGGGCGCCGTGGACCATCCGAACGAGTCAGCTTAGCAATGACTGGCACCACAACCTCGCCTCTTCATAATCGAGCGCTGGATGGCCAACACGCTGATCCCCGCCCGAACTTGCTGGCCGATCCACGCCTTCACCACGGTCTCCGCCCGGTCCGGGAGGATCAACTCCGTCCGCGACCCGAACTTGATCATGCCGAATCGCTGGCCGATCATCAGGTCGTCCCCTTCCCGCGCGTGACAGACAATCCGACGGGCCACCTTGCCCGCGACCTGTCGCACGATGATCGGGCCGGCCACCGGCGGGCTCGGGTCGAGCAGAATCGTGTTCGACTCATTCACCCGCCCGGACGCCGGGTGCCGCGCGTCGAGAAACCGGCCCTCGGTATGGATGATCGACCGAACCCGCCCCCGGCACGGACTCCGGTTGGCGTGCACGTCGAAAATGCTCAGGAAAATGCCGATCCGAACCGCCGGACCGCCGATCACCTCGTGGTGCTCCAGACGCGTGATCTCCGTCACCTTCCCGTCCGCCGGCGCGCACAGCTCGCCGCGGGCAAACCACGCCATGCGGGGAGGATCGCGAAAAAAGGACAGCACCCACAACCAGACCGCCACCGGCAAGACCGCCGCCGGCCAGTAGTGCCAGACGGCCAGCCCGGTCAGGCCGCCGAGCACAACGGTCGCCGTCAACATCTCACGAATGCCTTCGCGTGCGAAACGCATCACTGATCGCTGTGGGTTCCTCACCGCCGCCGCGCCGCCGCCGGAGTCGCTCACGACGCGGCAGGCCCCTCGCCTCGCCGTCCATCGGGCTCCCGCGATCGGTCTGAACGCTGTTGCCGAAGACGCTGGGCGATCG
The DNA here is from genome assembly GCA_964495075.1 of uncultured Phycisphaeraceae bacterium. Taxonomy (GTDB): domain Bacteria; phylum Planctomycetota; class Phycisphaerae; order UBA1845; family UBA1845; genus JAFGJQ01. Next base: position 29,341 of record CAZBUJ010000069.1, on the reverse strand, counting down.
TCATCCCTTTCTCGAGGACCTCGCCGAACTTCCCCGGCGCCAATCCGACCTTCAAACTGATGTCCACCAGGACGCTGCGCTCCTCGTCCGACACCTGCCCGTCAATCGCCGCCGTCCCCACCAGCAGGATCATCGCCTTCTCGGGGTCCTTCAGCAAAGGCCGAAACGTCGAACTCTCCACCGTGGCGCCGTGCCCGGCCTTCTCGATCATCTCGTCCAGCCACGCCTGCGTCACGCCCGCCTTGCGAGCCAGGCCGCGAATCACGCCCTTCTCCGCGGGGGAGATCCGGCCGTCGGCAACCGCCACCGCCAGCACACCCCGCAGAGTTTCCATCTGCTCCATATCCATCATGACCGCTCCCACGTTGTGCCCGCCGCGACGGGCGCCCGTATCATAACGAGAATCGGCGCCGCGGACACCCATCCCCGGACCATGATACGACACCGGAACGCAAACCGAACCGGCCATCGCCGTCACCACGGCCGCGACGACCCTGATCCTTTGAACTCTTGCTTGACTGGGTAATCCGGGCTCTTATGATGGCGGGGAGGCGAAGGGGGAGTAATGCATTCGCCCCCGCATAGCCGACTCTCAAGCATAGACCCGAGGTTATCCAACGATCCCGCAGACCGGAGCCGAATATGTCCACGACCATCGTCCACACCGAAGCGTGGGAGATCCTCGACTCTCGCGGCAATCCGACGCTCAGCGCGGTCACCGTCCTGGAAGACGGCAGCCACGGCGAAACCGCCGTACCGTCGGGCGCGTCAACCGGCGAACACGAAGCCTGCGAGCTCCGCGACGGGGACACGGCTCGCTACGGCGGCAAAGGAGTCCTGACCGCGGTACAACACGTCAACGGCGAAATCGCCGAAGCGGTCATCGGACTTGACGCCCTCGACCAGCATGAACTCGACCAGACCATGATCGACCTGGACGGCACCCCCAACAAGTCACGCCTGGGGGCCAACGCGATGCTGGCCGTGTCGCTTTCGGCGGCCAAGGCGGCCGCCCAGTCGTCCGGGCTGCCGCTCTATCAGTACCTGGGCGGCCCCAACGCCCGGGTGCTCCCGGTCCCCATGATGAACATCCTCAATGGCGGCAAGCATGCGGAAAGCAACGTCGACTTCCAGGAGTTCATGATCCAGCCGTGGGGCGCCGAGAGCTTCTCCGAGGCGCTGCGCATGGGCTCCGAGTGCTTCCACGCCCTCAAGAAGGTGCTCAAGGGCAAGAACTACAGCACCGGCGTCGGCGACGAAGGCGGCTTCGCCCCCAACCTCACCAGCGCCGAAGAGGCACTCGAGCTGATCGCGACCGCCGTCACCGACGCCGGCTACACTCTGGGCAAGGACATCTTCATCGCCCTCGACCCCGCGACCTCCGAAATGTACGACAAGGACAAGGGGCAGTACGAGTACTTCCGGTCCGCGCCCGGCACGTTCGCCACCGCCGAAGAGATGATCGACCGGTGGGGCGCCTGGTTCGACAAGTACCCCATCCGGAGCCTCGAGGACGGACTCGACGAAAACGACTGGGAGAACTGGGCCACGCTGACCAAGCGCTACGGCGATAGGATCCAACTCGTGGGCGACGACCTCTTCGTCACCAACACCGAGCGGCTGGCTCGCGGCCTCCAGGAAGGCTCCGCCAACTCCATCCTCATCAAGCTCAACCAGATCGGGACCCTTACCGAGACGCTCGAGTGCATCGACATGGCCCGCCGCCACGGTTGGACCGCCGTCATCTCCCATCGCAGCGGAGAGACCGAGGATACGGCGATCGCCGACGTGGCCGTCGCCACCAACGCCGGGCAGATCAAGACCGGAAGCGTGTGCCGGAGCGACCGCATCGCCAAGTACAATCGGTTGCTCCGGATCGAAAGCGAGTTGGGCCGATCCGCCGTCTATGGAGGATCGCTCTGGAACAAGTAGTCTCGTCGCTCGGGAATGCCCGCATGCAGCCCGGATCCGCCCAGTCTGATCACCAACCGCCGACGGACGGCCGATGGGTGTTCTGGCTTCTGTTCGGATTGGCCGTGGTCGGCTTCGCCCCGTGCATCCTGCTGCCGGCCTGGCGCGACTACCAGGCCGCCGTCCTCGTCGAGCAGTGCGAACAGGCCGAGGTCCAACGGCTGGAACGGGAAACCGATCGTCAACGCCAACTGGCCGACGCCCTGCGATCCGATCCGTCCGTCATCGCCCGGGCCGCCCAGCGGGAACTCGAGTACACCCGACCGGGTGAAATCCCGGTCGAGGTCTACCCGGCGCCGAACGCGGGCGCGGAACCGAACGGCGCCGCGGCCGTCGTGGTGCCGCCGGAACCTCCCGCCGTCGTCAAACGGCTGGTCGCCGCGCTGCCACGCCTCGACTACGACGCCGTCTTCTGCCATCCCCCGACGAGACGGGTTATCATGGTGATGTCAGCCGGGGTCCTGCTGTCCGCGTTCGCGCTGTTTCCACCACGACGTGACAGCACGAACCGCGCGACGTAGTATGGCGTCGGAAAGCGGCCCGGATTGCCGCGGCAGGCACCGTTGGCCAACCCCTCAGCCCACAAGGAGCAAAACCATGAACGCAAAGGTCATCGTCGCGATCGTCCTGCTGGTTGTGGCCGCCGTCATCGTCGCCGTCAAAATGGGCGGATCGTCGGAGCCCCAGTTGACCGATGACCAACTGATGGACATGAACCTCCAGGAAAGCGATCCTGACGCCGTCACCGTCCCCGACGGCCGGGTGCCTGACATGGACGCGGAGTTCGAGTGCACCGTCGATGACGTCTACATGGACGGCAAACACGAAACGCTTCGCTTCTCCGTACGGGAGGTCCACGGTTGGTGGGTCAACAAGAACAGCGTGTTGGTCCAGTTCTGGCGCCTGGTCGAAGATCCCGACACGGGGGACATGGTCGCGCCGGAGAAGAAGTCCGATCACCTGATCATCCAGCCGATTCCGTTCAACAAACCCGTGTCCGAAGCCATCACCGTCATCGCGTGGCAGGACCACCCCGACACCGACCTCGGCACCGCCGAGGACTGGGAGTGCGAAGTCAGCCGGTGGACCCAGCGAAACGTCGTGGCCCCCCGAGAGTAGGGAATCAGTGGTTCATCTTCATGACGCACTGAGCGAGATTCAACAGAAGCGATAGGCCCAGGAATGCCCCCAGCAGGAGGATCGCCGTCCAGTTCGTCGTGTTCGGCTCGGGCGGCGAGAGGTCTTCCGCGGTGGGAACGGACACCATCTCACCGGTGTCCGCGATGCTTTGCAGCATGTTCTGGTCGTATTTCTTGCGGGCCTGGAACGGTGCGCCGCCGCCCCTCACCGCATCCAGGTCGGTAATCAACTCGGTGGTCGAGGCGTAGCGGTCTTCGCGCTTCTTCGCCATCATCACCTCGATGATCTCCCCGATCCCGGCCGACAACACCGTGTTCAGGTGATCCGGCGGTACCAGCGGCTCTTTCAGATGCTTGTGCATCACCGCCGACGGCGTCGGCCCGTCGAACGGAACCTGGCCCGTCACCATGTGGTAGAACGTTGCCCCCAGCGAGTAAATGTCGGCACGGAAGTCGATGTTGATCTCACCGCGGATCTGCTCGGGGCTGATGTAGTACGGCGTACCGTAGGCCCGACCGGCCTCGGCCGTCGCGGTCTCGTAGTCGTTCACCTCCCGGGCCAGACCCATGTCCGCCAGCTTCACCTCACCATCCTTGGTGATCATGACGTTCTTCGGCTTCACGTCGCGGTGAATGAACCCGCGCGAATGGGCGTGGGCCAGCGCCTTCGCACACTGCTGCACGATCCCCAACGCCTCGGTCTCGCCGAACCGCTGATTCGCCGTCAGGCGATCGTACACCGTGTCCCCGTCGATGAACTCCATCACGAAATAGTGATAGCCCCCCGCCTCCCCGACGTCGATCGCCTGGACGATGTTGGGGTGGTTCAACCGCGCCGCGGCACGCCCCTCGCGATAAAATCGATCCACAAACTCCGGGTTCTCGCTCAGTCGCTTCGGCAGAACCTTGATCGCCACGATCCGGTCAAGGCTCAACTGCTTGGCCTTGAACACCGTGGCCATCGCCCCCTGCCCGATCTTGCCCAGAATCTGGAACCCCGGGATCTGCTGGGCAGGACGATACATCGAGTCGTCGTCGAGCGCTTTCGCGAGCCGCTCCACCTGCGACCGTGTCACGTATCCGCCGTCCACCAGTACGTCGACCAGGCGGACCTTTTTGCCCGAGTCGGACAATTCCCTGACCCGGGCCTGGGCCATCGCCAATTCGTCACTGGTGGCCAGTTTGTGCTCGACGATCTTGCGACCGATTTGTGAGTCTTCGCCACTTGACATAGACTTACTGCCGCGCCCGTGGCCATCCCGCACCGCGCCGTCCACCGCCCGCTCCCAAGTTCGCCCGATAGGCCGCCACTATGCACGACTTCGTCAACGATGCCGCCGATCCCACGACTTTATCGGACAAATCGCCGAGACTATACGAGCCGACCTGCGCAGCATCAACCAATATTTGCGTTTTTGACCGCCAACAAGAGCGGTCAGTGGGCTCAAATCGCCCTATTATAGCACGTCGCACCGCCTCACAGCCGCTATTGCGGTGAAATTCGTCCGCTATCTTCCCGATCCGGCCCAAGGGACAACCCCCCAGCCGACCCAAATTCACCCAACAGACGCCGCAACACGCCCCCAAGTCGGACGGTGTCCACCAGCGAACCATCCGATGCCCGCCCGGCGACCGCTGCCTGACGGGCCGTGAACAAGCTCGCACCCGACGGATCGAAACCCGCCAGGCCAAGCTGGGCCACGATTGCCTGCTGCAACCCCGCGATTCCGTCCCCTCGCGTCGCCGAGACGTGGTAGGCCGCCCCCGATACCGGCGCCGCAATATTGGAAAACAGGTCGCGGAGCCTCTCCGGTGGCCACCGCGGAGCCAGATCCGCCTTGTTGACGACCACCAGAAGCCGACGCGGAGCCAACCCGTCCACGATCCGCCGAGCCGTGTCCAGCGCGTCGGGCGCGGTCGCGTCGACGACAAGCAGGTGCAGGTCGCTCGCCCGGATTCGATGGACCCCGCGTACGACGGCGGTCCGGTCGAGATCGTCGAAATCGGCACTCTCCGCCGTCGCAGGAAATTCAACCGTTGCTGAAAGTCCGGCCGTGTCGACGAACGACAGAGGGATCCCGTCGATCGCGGTCTCGTGGATCGTCCAGTCCCGCGTCGTACCCGCGTGCGGCGATGCCAGCGTCGCGTCGGTGTCGGTCAGCCGGTTGGTGAGCGTCGACTTCCCAGTGTTGGGCGGCCCCACCACGCCCACCTCCGCTCCCTGGACGAGGAACCGGACCGTGTCCCACGTGCAGGCCAGGCGCTCGAGTTCCGCCCGGACGCCGCCCGGATCGGCGGTCGCCCGACGGATCAGCTCGGCCAGATGGGCGGGCAGCACGGAGCGCTGCGTGGCCAGGAACTCGACCGCCCGGCGCGTGCGGGCGTGGGACAGCGCGACATCCGCCTCCCGCTCCACTTCGCTGCCGGCCGGCCAACTCGCCCGGTCATCGTCTTCACCGGGCGACCGAACCAGCGCCCCATGTCGCTCGAGCAATTGCAGGACCCGCGCCACGACCCGCGCCCCGCCGTGAACGCTGATGTCCGCCGCCCGGACACCATTCTCTCCACCGAGAAGTGACAGGAGCACGTCATCAAGCACCTCCGCCCCATCAGTCAACCGTCCGTAGCGCAGGCGGTCCGAGGCGAGGGCGTCGCCCAACTGACCGCGGAACGGCCGGAAGATCGCCTGGAGAATGTCCAGGGTGCGGGGGCCGTCCAGTCGCAGAACGGCAATCGCCGCCACGCCCGGCGGCGTCAAAACCGAAGCGATGGTCAACCGTTGGGCTTGTGGGCACATGACCGACTTCCTGGTGCGGCCCGGCAAGGTACGCGGTGACGCCGTTCGGATCAAGACGGGGGCCGACCCATGAACGTGGCAACCGGGCCGGCCCGGCCGCGGTGGTCGTGTATGATTATGTCGGTCGAAGTGGGAATGAGGTCGAGCATCGGCTAGACTCCGCCACGTGCGAGCAGAACGTCCTCAGGCCAGGGTACCCATTGTGACAACACGACGAACCCTGAACGTCATTGCCGGGATCGGCATCCTTGCGATGTTCCCCGCGGCGACCGCCGCGGACCGCGCTTCGAAAGCGAAGTCGTTCTTTAACGCGAACGCGTACTTGCAGCATGTGCGGTACCTCGCCTCGGACGAACTGGCCGGCCGCGCGCCGGGCAGCGACGGGGCGAAGCAGGCGGCCGAGTACGTCATGGAGCACCTGGAGCACGCGGGTTGCCGACCGGCGGGCACTAACGGTACCTGGTACCAGGAGTTCCCCATCCGGTGGGGCAAGCAGATCATCGACGCGCAAGCACGGTTGGACATCACGGGCCTGGATCGCCGATGGATTGTGCGCCGCGACTGGATTCCGTTTCCCTTCACGGCCCGCGAATCGGTCGAAGGCCCATTAGCGTTCGCCGGTTACGGGATCGCGGCGGACGATCAGGGCTACAACGATTACGATGGGTTCGACGCGACGGGCAAGGTCCTGTTGGTCCTTCGCCACGAGCCGAAAGCGGACGACCCGGACGCCGAGTTCGGGGGCGACACGCCGTCGCGGAACGCGTTCTTCGTCACGAAGGCGCGGGAGGCGGCCCAGCGCGGCGCCAAGGCCCTGATCGTGGTCGATCCGCCGACGCGCGACCCGGAGGGAAAACGCCTCTTCGCCTTCGACAGCAAAAGTCAGGAGACCTATTCGATCCCGATGGTCCACGTCACGCGGGAGGTCGCCGACGCGATTCTGGCCAAGGCCGGTATGCCAGGGCTGGCCGCACTGCAAGGGCAACTCGACAGCGAACGCAAGCCGCTGTCGAAGGACCTGGGCATGAGGGTCACCCTTGATCCCGGCGTCGAAGCCAAGACGATCATGGCCCGAAACGTCATCGGCATGCTGCCGGGCAACGGGAGCACTGACGAGACGATCGTGGTCGGCGCGCACCGGGATCACCTCGGCGTCGTCCCGCGCCAGTTTCAGCGCAAGGACATGACACCCCTCATACACAACGGGGCTGACGACAACGCGTCCGGCACCGCCGCCATCCTGGAGCTGGCCAGCGCGATCGGCAACAGCCCGAAACTCCGCCGCAACGTCCTGTTCATCGCGTTCGACGGAGAAGAGATGGGTCTGCTCGGCAGCCGGCATTTCGCGAATCACCCGACCGTTCCACTGGATGACATCCGGGCGATGGTCAACTTCGACATGATCGGCCGGCTCCGGCAGGACAAGTACACGGTGTTCGGCGTCCCGACGGGCAAGGAGTTTCCGGCCCTGGTGAAAAAACACGCCGCGCTGACCGGCCTGGAGTACCGCGCCCCGAAACGCGTATCGGCCTGCGGCGATCACACCCCGTTCTACAAGCGCAACATCCCGGCCCTGTTCGCCTTCACCGGCATTCACTGGGACTATCACCAGCCGGAAGACGACTGGGATCGCATCGACGCGGAAGGGGCGACGCAAGTCCTGGACATGTGGTATGGCCTCATCCTCGAGCTGGCGAACATGACCGACGGCCCGACCTTCACGAAGCCGAGCAAGGCCGGCCTGCTGGACAAGGTCAAGGACATTCTGGGCGGTCTCGGCGAGGGCGACGCCGACGACGACCGGGCACCGACCCCCGGCGGTCCTCCCGCCGACGGGCCGGGCGAGGCTCGCTCGCCCGACGATACGCCCTCACGCTCGGAAATGCGGGTGCGGTTCGGCGTGATCCCGGATGTGGTGGGTGACGACCAGCCGGGGATGGCAGTGCAAAGCGTGCTGCCGGGCGGCCCGGCCGACCGGGCAGGCATGCAGGACGGCGACCGCATTATCGAGATCAACGGCGAGAAGATCCCGGACATGTACGGCTACCTGCGTGTGCTCCAGGATTCGAAGCCGGGCGACGTGATGGACGTGGTCGTCCTCCGTGCGGGCAAAGAGGTGACGTTGCAGGTAAAGCTGGTCGAGTCGACGTACAAGCGCAGGAATCAGTGAAGGAACAGCGAATAGCGAATTGACTTACGAATGACGAATTACGAATTACGACAACTCGGGTGGCGGCGGGCGGTGGCGTACGTGGCGTGGATTCGTGTGCTGGCGATTGGGCTGTTGGTCTCGCTGGCGTCGTGCGAGTCGCCGCCCGGCACCGACGCGCGGCCGGACGGTGCACGCCAGTGCCCGGTGGCCGGCACGTTGCACGGCGCCCGCTGCGCGGTGTGGGTGGACGCGTATCGCGGCGAGCCGGCCAGCTACGGCGAGATCCTGGACGATCTGGCCGGCGTCGACGTCGTGTACATCGGCGAGCGGCACACCCTGGAACGCCATCACGTCCTCCAGCAGCGAATCGTCGAGGACCTGGCCCAGCGCAGCACGCCGTTACTGCTCGCGATGGAGCAGATCGAAGCGTGCTACCAGCCCGAGGTAGACCGCTACAACCGCGGCGACATCACGTTTGATGAGCTGGCGGAGGCCATCGACTGGGCCAAGCGTTGGCACGGCTACGAGCAATACCGCAAGATCGTGGAGGCTGCCCACCACGCCGGTGCGCCGGTCGTCGCCCTCAACGCCCGCCGCGAGACGGTCCGGGCGGTGGCCATGCAGGGCATGGCCGACCTTGACGCGGAGACCCGGGCGGAACTGCCGGCCGAGATGGAATTCGACCAGCCGATGTACGAGCAGCATATGTCCAGCGTGATGATGGTGCACGCTTCGCTCGAGGACGCGGCGGCGGCGATCCGCAAGATGTTCGAGGCCCAGGTCGTACGCGACGAGATGATGGCCGATCGTCTGTGCGCGTACATGCAATCGCCGGCCGGAAAGGGCCGGGTGGCCGTCGTCGTCTGCGGTGCGGGCCACGTGGCCCAGGGAATGGGCATCCCGTCGCGGGCCCGGCGCCGGATGCCGGGCACCGAGGATCGCATCCTCGTGCTGTCCGCAAGCGGTGACGTTCGGTTGTCACCCCAGATGAAGGCCGTGACCCGGGACGTCACGATCACACACGACCAACTGCGAAACCTCGACGTGCCGGTGGCGGACTACCTGCACGTGATGAGCCCGAAGCAGTAGTAGGAATGGCGAATTGGGGCGCTGCCATCGCTGATACCGTTGGGACGGTCCCCGCCCCGTCCCGTCGTACGAGATTCTGATGCCGGTCTTACGATGGATTCTCCTCTGCGTTTGCGCTGCGGTCGTGTGGACGGGTTGCGATGATTCCGGCACGCCATCGACACCGGACGCCGCCGCGGGTGCGGCCGCTCGCAAGGCGAGGCCGGCCGACCCCGGACCGCCGCCGCGACCGAACATCATCTTCGTGCTGATCGACACGCTGCGGGCCGACTACCTGGGCGTCTACGGCAACCCCCGCCGCAGCACACCGAACATCGACGCCATCGCGGCCGACGGAACCGTCTTCGACCGCGCGATCGCACCGGCGCCCTGGACGCAACCGTCCATGGCATCCCTGTTCGCGTCGGTCCACCCCGGCGTGCATCGCGTACTCGACTACCGGCAGGCGTTCGCGGGAGCGGAACAAGACGCGGCGAAGGTCAGCGTGTTCGACGATCGGTTCGAAACACTCGCCGAGTCGCTCCAGGCCGGTGGGTACGCGACAGCCGCCTTCGTGGCCAACCCCTTCGTCGTGGCCGACTACGGGTTCGATCAAGGGTTCGACCATTTCGACTCGTCGTTCGCGAAAAACACCACGCCCGGTCGCCAGGTCAACCAGGCGGCCTTCGCCTGGCTCGCCATGCGCGACGCGAACCAGCCGTTCCTGCTCTACTTGCACTACATGGACGCGCACGGCCCGTACAACACAGGGGGCGACGTGCTCGAACCGCTCCTCGAGGAGGTGGAGCGACTCCCCACGAAACATCGACTGACCGAGGAGGAAGTGCAGCGGCTGAACTACCTTCGTAAGCCACCCGCGAGCCGGTTTGACCCGGCCCGGTTCCAGCGACTGGGGTGGTACCGGGAATACTGGGCGGCGCGGTACGAGGCTGGCGTCCGGATGGCGGACCGATTCATCGGCGAGTTGCGAGACGGCCTGGTGAAAATGGGGCTGTGGGAGGGCAGCTACGTCATCCTCACGTCGGATCACGGCGAATCCCTGTGCGGACACGGGTTCTGGGACCACGGACTGAGCACTTATCATCCCGAGCTGCACGTGCCGTTGATCCTTCGCTGGCCGGGGCAGCTTCCCGCCGGTCGCCGCGTCCGCGAAACGGTGCGATTGTTCGACCTGATGCCGACCCTGCTCGATCAACTGCGGCTGCCCCCGCCGTCGATCGTGCAGGGCCGATCGCTGGTGCCGTACCTGGCCGATCCGCCGCTGGCCGAGCCGCGCATCGCCTTCGCGGAAGGGGTCAAGTTCGGTCCGGAACAAAAGGCGGTGTACGTCGGCCTGTGGAAGCTGATGGTCCTGTTCCCGCCGGACGGGAGCGAGCCCCAGGCCGCGTTGTACAATCACGCCACCGATCCCGGCGAGCTGACCAATCTCGGCCGGGCCGAGCCGGGCCGGGTGCAGGCCATGTTCCAGCTCATGCGCAACCAGATGGACGCCAACGCCAGGCTCGCCGCCGGGCACAACGTGCAACAGATGCCGCTGACGCCAACCCAGATCGAACGGTTGCGGTCGCTGGGGTACGTGGAATGACGAACAACCATCGCGAGAGCATCACCAGGTCGCCGGAAGCCCCGCCGACGCAAGCGTGACGCGGCAGACCGCGAATCTCATGCTCATGGGCCCCGACCGCCGCCCGTTTCGCTATTCGCGCATCAGCGCGATCTCCACCTCCAGGCCGCCCGTCGGGACGTTTCGCGCCACCACCTCGCCGCCGTGGGCTTCGACCGCCCGCCGGGTGATCGCCAACCCGAGGCCGGTGCCGCCCGACGTCCGGTCCCGGGCCGAACCGACGCGGAAGAACGGGCGGAAGATCTCCGACAGGTTGGCCTCGGGTACACCGGGCCCGTGGTCTCGCACCCGCAGGAAGCACGCGTCCGGCCCGGCTTCGAGTGACACTTCGACGGCACTACCATCCGCCGTATGTCGCACGGCGTTGCGGACCACGTTTTCGATCGCCCGCCGCAGCAGGTCACGGTTGCCGGTCGTCCGGCAGTCGCCGACCGATACGAGTTCGACCCGCCGCCCCGACTCGCGGGCCTCGAAATCACAATCGGCCGCGATCTCTCCGACCAGCACGGTCAGGTCGACCGGCTCGGCCGCCTCCACCGCCCCGGCGTCTTCCAGACGCCGCAGCATGATCAGTTGTCCGACCAGGGCGTTGATCCGGTCGGCTTCCACTTCGATCCGATCCAGTGCCGCCGTCTGTGCCGTTGCCGTGTCACGCTGCGCGATGCCGACGGCCACGCACAACCGGGCCAGCGGCGACCGGATCTCATGCGAGATGTCGGCCAGCAGTTGCTTCTGGGCCGTCACCAGCGCCTCGATCCGCTCGGCCATGTGATCGAACGCCCGGCCCAGATCGGCGATCTCGCCCCGCCCCCGCCGGAAGAACTTGCCGACCCGAACGGACAGGTCACCGGCGGCCATCCGCTGCGTGGCCACCCGCAGCCGCCGTAACGGTCGCGACAGCCCGAACGCCACCACGTAACAGACAAGCCCCGAAACCACCAGGGCGATGAGGATCTCCAACGGCCGTACCGCGTACGCCAGGATCATGAACGAGGGCGGCAACCAGGGCGGCGGCACCCGCCCGCCCGACGGATCCCCATCGTGATCGCCGCCCGGTCGGGGCGGCCCCGGGGCGGGCTCTGTGCCATCCGGTGACCCGGCATCAGCCCGACGTTCCGCCGCGTCCGGTCCGCCCGATCGCGGCGGCGGCGGCCCGCGTCGACGCGACGGGGGGCGGGGCCGACCCGGCATGCCGCCCGGGTTGTTCCGCGTCCACGCCAGAACGTACTGGTCTCCGCGGGACCCGGTGATCGGCAGGGCAAACCGCGGCGCACGCTGTCCCACCGCGGCCTCCAACTGCCCGCTCGCGCGACACCGGGCGATCAGTTCCCGCACGTCGGCCGGCACCGACCGCCCCCGCATTTCGCGCCCGCTCCCGTCGAGCCAGTATGTCTGCATCTGCGTTCGCGACTCGTACCGCCGGGCCAACGCTTCGAACGCCTCTCGCCCCGCATATTCGAATGTGGCCACGCCGCCGCACAGCAGCGGGTGCATGCGATCCTGCTCGAACAACTTCACGCCGGGCGGTACTTCGGCGTCATCGCCGGTCAGCGGACTGAAGTACTGGGCGGCGGTTCCCCAGGCCCGCCACGCCACCATGGCCCCCACCGCGGCGGCCACCAGCAGGCTGGTGAGCCAGAACCACAAGAACACGCGTACAAACAAGCTTCGCATGGCCATTCAGGCGAGCTCGTCCCGATCGTCGGCCGGCCCGACGTGCGGATGGCCGTTCGCGCTGCCATCGTTGCCGGGCAGCGCGAAGAGGTACCCCACCCCACGCACCGTCTTGATCAGGTCGGTCTGGTCGCCCGCTCCCTGCATCTTCTTACGGAGGTTACAGATGTGCATGTCAATACTGCGATCGAGAGGATCGTACCCGCGCTGCAGCACCGAGGTGCTTAACTGCTGCCGGTCGACGACCGAGCCGGCATGGCGGACAAGAAAACAGAGCAGATCGAACTCCAGGCTTGTGACTGTCAGCTCCGTGTCACCACGCCGGGCGACGCGGGCGGTGACGTCGATGGCGACATCGCCCACCCGGAGGCGCTCCGCCGCGCGGAGGGACACCGCCCCGCCGCCGCTGCGCCGGAGGATGGCGCGAGTCCGCGCGACGAGTTCCCGCGGATTGAACGGTTTGGGCAGGTAGTCGTCCGCCCCGATCTCCAGCCCCACGATCCGATCGACGTCTTCGCCCCGGGCGGTGAGCATGAGGACCGGCACGTCGGACTGCCCGCGGATCTTGCGCAGCACGTCGAACCCGCTGAAGCCGGGCAGCATCACGTCGAGAATGACAAGCGAATGGCACCCTTCCAGAGCGCGCTGCACGCCGCTCTCCGCATCGTGCGCGCTGTCGATGACGAAGCCCTCCGGCTGCAGGTACGTCGTCAGCAACTCGCACAACTCTTCATCGTCGTCCACGACGAGAACACGAATGGGCATGGATTGTCCTTCGCCTGTTCCCATACATCTCAGTCTATCCACGCGCCCCATCGTTTCCAACGATTTCCACGCCCCGCCGGTTGCGGCTCCTTTGCGTCAAGTTTTGTAAACGCGGCATAACAAAGCCCAACACGATCACCACAGACCCCTTACGAAATGCGCGCCATACTTCCACTGACAGCAACGCGGCCGGCGGATCGGTCGGGCGGTAAAAAGGTCCACCAACGTGGAGGTACGAAATCATGAAGTATCAGGGATGGTCATGGCGGACACCGGCACTCGGCATGGTGGCCGGGCTGGTCCTCGCGGGACTGCCGGGCGTGTCCGCGTGCACGACGGACGACGAATCCACCCTGTCGGACGTCCTGGCCTCGCTGAGGGCCAGCAGCGACGGAACGGAGGTCGTGGCCGGGTACACCGAAGTGGCGGCCGACGCGAAGTCGAGCACGGCGGCCGAGGCGGCCGAGATCGCCGTCGAAGACGACCAATCGACGCCGAGCACGGGAGTCACGGCCGAGACGGAGGACGGCACCGGCGACGTCCCGATGCCGTCGTGGGGCGAACGCGTCGCCCAGTCACTGCCCGAATCGGATGTCGATGACGACGGGGACGTGGACTCGGACGAAATGGACGCCTTTATCCTGGCCAGGCTTCTCGAAGAGTTCCCCGACGCGGATCTCGACGGCGACGGCCTGCTGACCCGGGAGGAGTTCGAGGCGTGGCGCGGCGCAAAGTTGCTGGTCCTCTATCCCGAGGCGGACCTCGACGGCGACGGCCTGCTGAGCGAAGACGAGGCCCGCGCGTGGCACAGCGCGAACATCCTGCGACTGTTCCCCGGCGCGGACACGGACGGCGACGGCCTGGTGAGCGAAGAGGAGGAGCAGGCCCTGCCGCGCCCATCGAAGCGTCCGGGGGCGCCCGGCATGCGCCCGTCGCCCGGCGGGATGCGCGGGGGTGGCGGACGGATGCCGTTCGGAGGGAGCGGGCCCGGTGGTGAGCGACCCGGCTTCGGCGGGGCTGAGAGGATGGGACCGCCCGCCGAGGGCTTCGGTCAAGGCGACCCGCCGCCGCTCGAATCCGGCGGTGCTTTGATCCCGCCACGTCCGCCGATCCCGCCGATCGGCGCGCGTCCGCCGGCCGCGCCGTCCGAGGACGGGGACGAGAGCGAGGCGTCGCGGCCGCCCTTCGGACCTCCGCCCATCGAGGACATCCTCGAGGAGTACCCCGAAGCCGATAGTGACGGCGACGGCGAACTGAACCCGGAGGAGTTCCACGCGTTCTTCCAAGCGCGTCTGCTCGAACGTTTTCCCGGTGCCGACGCGGATGGTGACGGTATCGTGACACCGCCGGAGATGATGGAATGGCATCACGCGCAGCTCCTGACCGCTCATCCGGAGGCGGATCTCGACGGCGACGGCGCGTTGAGCCCTGAGGAGATGCACGAGTGGTTGCGGGACACGCAGCTACGCATGTTCCCTGAATCGGATCGGGACGGCGACGGTCAACTGAGTGACGACGAAACGCGGGCGATGCCCGGGCCCGGCGGCCCGTTCCGCGACCCTGGCGTGGGCGGTCCCCTTCCCGACCCTGGCGGCGGCTTCGGCGAGTAGGAACGTGCGATGGTTGCTTGAGGGCGGAATGCCCTCTTGATAGCCCGGCCGGATGCAGGTGAGCGCACCCGGCCGGGCGGCGTTTATGAACAGCGAACGACGAATGACGTGCCTGAATCTGATCGCGCGTTCAGCAACGCCAGTTTCCCACTGACGATGCAGACTACTTGCCAGGGAACGCCGACGGTCGCGGCCCGCGTCTTGCGTGGTTGTCGCGGCTCCCCCCGCCTTCATCTCGCAAACCACACGGGGCGGCCGCCACTCAAGCCGAATCACATGGGAACGTTTCCGCCCGAGCGAACCGTCCGCGGCGTCCAGGCAGGCGGACGTGACGCGGGACGCCGGCACCTTGACAACCCAAATCAGTGTCCCGTAGCCTAGCGAGCGGTGGAATACGCCGACTCCGCCGCTCCGGGGACCCAGTACGCAAGCGGCTCAGACGGGCGTGAATGAATGGTACACGATCGCCCGGCGCTTCAACGAGCGGGCCCATGAGACGCGTCGGAAAACCCTGTGGCTCGAGGATTGCCCCGCGCCAACCCCGATTGGCCGTCGCCGCCACACGGCACAGCGCGATACGCGTCGCCCCTCGAGCATTCGGCCGGCCCACTGATTCGTCCCACTCACCAGGGGGACCCGGATGATCGGACCTCGTGCACTACCGGATCGTTACCAGGAGTGGAATCGGCGATGGGGCGCCCCGTATGGGTACCGTTGGTGCCGGCGCATTCCGAGACGATTCCGATGGCGCTTCCCGATGTTGAGTGCGTGCGGCATGTTCGCGTTTCAGGGCAACAATGCGACGCGGGTATTCGAGTACCCGTGGGCATTCCACGCCACGCCGCTCGAGCCGGGCATGAAGGCCGTCGATATCGGGGGGAGTCTGGCTGGCTTCCAATTCGTCCTGGCCCGCAACGGTGTGCAGGTGATCAACGTGGACCCCGGCGAGATGGCGACGGGGCTCGGCTGGCAGGTCGGCGAATCCGCCCTCGCCCGCCTGAACAAGGCGTTCGGCACCAATGTTGAATTGCGACCTTGTTTTCTCCAGGACGCCGGACTGCCCGCGACCTCGTTCGACCGTGTGTTCAGCATTTCGACGATCGAACATATCCCCCAGAGCGAACTGCCCGGCCTGCTCGACGAGATCCGCCGCGTGCTCGTTCCCGGCGGGTGTTTCGTGGCCACCGTGGACCTGTTCCTGGACCTCGCCCCATTCACGAACAAAACGAGCAATCAGTTCGGCACGAATGTCGATATCCGATGGCTGGCCGACGAGTCCAGAATGACATTAATCAGCGGGTCGCCGGCCGAGTTGTACGGATTCCCCGAGTTTGACGCTGCTCGGATCGCCGCGCGGGCATCGGAGTTCTGCCGGGGCGAGTCGACCGCCCTCGCCCAGGCGTTTGTCCTGCAAAAAGAGTAGCCGAACGAGACCTCGGATTCCCCCGAAGGAGTGGGCCGGGCGGACGCGACGCCCCGCGTCCGCGCGGTCGGGGCCGCCCCGTCGCATCGGACCGGACCGGGTGCACTTTTTCAGCCGCCGCGGTCGCGGCGACCGGCCCACGCGAGCCCGATGCCCATCAGGCTCAGGTCGGGGACCACGGAATCGAGGAAATCGCAAGCCGGCATGAATCGTGCTAGATCGCCGCCGGTCCCCACAACCTGCGGCCACTTGCCCACGTGGGTGGCCATCGCCTCGACGATGCCCCGGACGGCCCCGACGATCCCGTGGCAGACCCCGCTGCTCACCGCGGCCGCCGTGTCTCGCCCGATCGGGTCCGGCGGGAACACTACATCCACCAGCGGGATCTTGGCGGTGTACTCGTGCAAGGCCCGCGCCTGCATGGTCGCACCGGGCAGAATCGCACCGCCCAGAAACCGGCCGTCGTCTCCCACCATGTCCACGGTGATCGCCGTCCCGAAGTCAACCACCGTACACGCCTGCCGCGTCCGCGCGAACGCCGCGGCCGCGCAGCACACGCGGTCGACCCCCACCGTCGCCGACGGCGCCAGGTCGAGATCGATCGGCAACGGCACTCCCGCCCCGATAAACATCGGCTCGACGCCGATCGCGTCCTGGATCTGCCGTGGCAGCCGCTTGGCCACTCGCGGCACGACCGACGCGACCACCACGGCCGCCGGTCGACCCGGCGCCAACTCACCGCACACTTCGCGAAACGCGGTGCCGAACGCGCGGTCATCTTCCGTCGCCACGCGAGTCACGTGACTCACGTCACCGTCGTGCCAGATAGCCACCGCTGTTCGCGTATTGCCGATGTCAACGACGACTAACGTGAAAGCGCCGGGCTTCGCGTCCGCTTCGGCGATCATGTCTCGTCTCCCAGATGATTGCGCAGGTGAGGCGGTTGGGGGAGTTCCAATTCCTCCACCGGCTCGGGCGCTCGGTGCGTTGCAAGCAACGTCCACAAACGTTCCTGCATCTGGGCCAGTCCTTGGCCGGTGGCCGCACTGACGCGAAGCACCTCCTGCCCCAACTCCGTCGCGAGCCGTCGAGCGGCAACGTCCGCTCCAGTCAGGTCGACCTTGTTGGCCACGACGAGTTCCGGCTTGTCGGCCAGCACCGGGCTGTGTTGCCGCAGCTCTTCCTTGACCGTGTGGTAGGCGTGCACCGCCGCCGCGCCGTCAGCGTCCGGATTCGTGCCGACGTCCACGAGGTGCAGCAGCACGAGGGTCCGCTCGATATGCCGGAGAAAATCGTGCCCGAGGCCCGCCCCGTCGTGGGCCCCCTCGATCAGGCCGGGAATATCCGCCATGACGAACCGGCGCTCGTCGGAAAGCTCCACAATGCCGAGTTGCGGCTCGAGCGTTGTGAACGGGTAGTCGGCGATCTTCGGACGGGCCCGCGACAGGCGGGACAGCAGCGTGCTCTTGCCCGCGTTCGGCAAGCCCACCACACCGACGTCCGCAATCAGCTTCAATTCGAACCGCAGCCACCGTTCCTCCGCCGGCTCGCCGGGTTCCGCGCGGCGCGGCGTCTGGTCGGTGGCGGTCGCGAACGCCTTGTTGCCACGACCGCCCTTCCCGCCCCGGGCCACGCATGCCCGATCGCCGGCTTCCGCGAGATCCTTGATCAGAACGCCGGTCTCCCGGTCGAACACAAGCGTGCCGGGCGGCAAGAGAATGACCAGGTCCTTCCCACACCTGCCGGATTTCAGCCGGCCTTCGCCCGGCCGGCCGTTCTCGGCAATCCAGTGATGCCGGCCCGCGAAATCCAGCAGCGTATCGATGCCCGCGGCGGCCTCGATGTAGACGCTGCCCCCGTCGCCCCCGTCACCCCCGTCCGGCCCCCCCTTGGGGATGAACTTCTCTCGCCGGAAGCTGAGGCACCCCGGGCCGCCCTTGCCACCGCGAACGTAAATATCGGCCCGATCCACCAGCATGCCAGCCCACCGGCGCGCGGGAACAAAAAAGAACGGGTGGCCGACAGGACCACCCGGAACTCGCAACAGCTTGAACGGAAGGTGCGGTCCGCACCATCGGGGCGCTAGGACTCCGCCACCGGCAACACGTCGATCTTGCGACCGCGGAACCGGACCATGCCATCGACGAGTGCAAAAAGCGTGTCGTCGCGACCGCGTTTGACCCCGCGGCCGGGCAGGAACGGCGTACCGCACTGCCGGACGATGATCGTCCCGCTCGTCACCTTCTGCCCGCCGAAACGTTTGACGCCGCGGAACTGTGGCCCGCTGTCACGTCCGTTACGACTGGAACCCTGACCTTTCTTGTGCGCCATGGATCATTCTCCAAATGACGACGATCAATATAGTTACAGCCGATCGCCGTGTCAAGTGCCCGGAACGACAACGCGGAACGTCAACGCATCGTCCAAAACCGCCGCAATCGCACCGGCCTGGCGCCCTGGCGGGACTGCTCGTCGCCCGGAAGGTCGTATTCGACCCCCAGCGATTTGCGAAGAACGAAGGATGGCTGGTTGAATTCCGATTCCGGCTTCTGCGGATCGTACCCCGGATTGGTCATCCGCTTGACCTCGCCGGACAGCCCACCGACGTAAATCGTGAACTTGTTTGCCTTTGCGTCGAAATTGCGGAAAACCGCAGCCGACGTCCGGGCATTGTCCTCCCCCTGCAAAAGTCGGCCGCTGACCTTCATCGGATTGACGAAAAACGGGTATTGCTTGGCATGCCGGGCCTTGATCGCGTCCACAACCACCGGGTGGATGTCCTCACCGGCCTTGACTACCTGAAGCGTATCGGTGACCAAGTCGAATGTCGGATAGAAATCGACGTCCTGCCCGGACTCGTTCGTGGCCGTGTACAGTATGTACCAGAACGTCTTCGGCGCGTCGTCCCCCGGCAACTGGACGGTGATGCGTTGGGGATCGTGGAACGAGATACCCAGCTCCCACGACTTGGGAATGAGGCTCGGCTTGGGCGAAGGGGAGTCCGCCGGCCCCGCCGCCATTGTGGTCAGCGCTGCCAGAAAGGCCAGAATGTAACGAAACCCGTGCATGCCAGCCGATTCTAGTTCCGGTCAGCGGCCTGTCAACGCCTGCGGGCGTCGGACCACAGGCCGAATATCCCCGCCCATTACCCGAAAACCAGAGAGAGGGCCCCCCGGTGTAAGGGCCACCGGGGGATCGTATACTCGCGTCACCCGAGCCGGCATCCGGCCGTCCACGTGCCCCCGACGCCGATCGCAGCAGCACGTGTCGCCCGGAACCGGAGGATCGAAGTCCACCCGCAAACTCAGTCGAGACGGAGACGAGTCATGATTACCTTTGCTCGCAATCACCGAATTGTCGCGTCGTTGGTGTTGTCGTTCGCGTTGTGCAGCCCGTGGGCCGCCGCCAGCGACCCGGCCGAACTGCTCCCGGCCGACACGCTGCTCTACAAGGGACACACCGAGATCATGACCGGCGAGGAGCTCGCCCAGTTCCACCGGACGATCGACGCGCTGGAGCGCTACGCGCAGACCATCGACGGCACCAAGCCGCTCATCGAGCCGGGCATTCAACTGATTTCACTGCTCGCCCAGACACCCGCGAGCGTGGGGTTACTGGATTTCGGCGTCACGGCGAACGGGCCGGACCTTCAGTTGGCGGTCGTCGTGGACGCGGGCGACCAGTTGGAAACGCTGACGCAGAACATCGACCAGATTCTCAACGCGCTCGGTCCAGCCATTACCGTGGAGGAGACCACGATCGACTCGGTGGCTCTGAAACGGGTCCGACTGCCGGACGCGCCATTCGACGTGCTGTGGGGCCCGCATGACGACCGCCTCCTCCTGACGGTCGGCGAAGCGGCGGCACGCCGGGTGATCGCCCGACTCAACGGACAAGGCCCGTCACTCGCGGACGCCGCGGAGTTCAAGATCGGCCGTGAGCGCGGGCGGTGGGCGACGGACCATCTGATCTGCGAGGTATACGCCGACGTCCCCGGCATCCTGGCCCGGCTGAAGCAGGTGGTCGCCCCGGAGAACCCGGAGGACCTGGCGGAGATCGAGCTGGTCCTCCGCGCGCTGGGGATCGACAATCTCAAGTCGTTCCACGGGCTGGCCCGACGTGACGGTGAACTCGTGGTGCTCAGTGGGTTTTGCCACGTCGACGGACCGCCCACCGGACTCTTCCACCTCTTCGAGCAGGAACCGTTGACGGACGAGGACGTGGCGGTTATCGCACGCGACCCGTACTGGGCGATGACCTGGAACCTCGACCTCAAACAACTCTTTTTCGACAGCCTCCAGACCGTCCGGCAGATTGACCCGGGGGCGACGGGGTATGTGCAGATGGGGGTCGGGGCGGTGGCGGGGGCACTGGGATTCTCCTCGCTTGACCAACTGTGGTCCATCTTCGGGGACACCTGGGCCGTCTACGACGCGCCGGATCACGGGGGTCTCGTCTTGACCGGGGCGGTGCTGATCGCGGAGGTCAAAGACCGGGCGGGGCTCGAGGCCATGATCGAGCGGGTGCAGGCGTCGGTCAACACCTTCGCCCGCTGCAAGAATGTCGTGCTGACGCGGAAGGAAACGCAGTACGGCGAGCACACAGTGCACTACCTGCTGGTCGGCGGCATCCCGTGCCCGATAGCACCGGCCTGGGGCTACGCCGGCGACCGCTGGGTCGTCGGACTGCACCCGCAGTCGGTGGTGATTGCCTTGCAGCAGGCGGACGCCCGAACGCGGAAGTCCAGCTTGCTCGATAACCCGGAGTTCCAACTCGCCCGGCGACAATCTCCGCCATCGGTGCACAGCATCGGCTACCTGGACACCCGATCGCTGACCCGCCTCACCTACCCGGCCCGGTTGATGCTGGGGACGGCCGCGGCATCCCAGTTGGCCGCAAGCGGCGTCGGCTTCGACCTGGGCGACCATCCCCCGTACCCCGACGCCCTCGCCCGGGTCCACAACCTGGTGGCGACGAGCACTCGCGTGGACGACGGCGTGCTATGGACGTGCGCCGGCAGCGGCGAGGTGCCGAAGCTGGCCATGAGCGCCCGCGACCTGATGCTGGCGGTCGGGCTCCCGGAGGTCGCCAAGAAACTGGCCCAGAACGTGGCCGGCGTTCGCGCGGACCATATCCGCTCGCTGGCGATCGGCTGCACCATGTACGCCGTCGACCACGAGGGGCGATTCCCCCCTTCGCTCGAGGAGATGGTCACCCTGGGCCTGATCGAGGCCGACGACCTGCGCCCGCCCTGGGCGGGGGGGAAAGTGGCGGCCTACCGTTACGTGTCCGGCCAGGAGCAGGGAAAACAACCGCGAAACGTCTTGATCTACGAGCACTCGAGCGGCGAGGAGCCCATCCACGTGGCGTTCACGGACGGAAGCATCCAGCGTCTGGAGCCGGACCAGTTCGAGTTGGTGTGGAGGAACACCTGCCACCGGCTCGGCCGGGACCCCGATTCGACGCCGTAGCCCCGCGCCGGGCCACGAATGGGGCGTGTCCAGCGAAGACTTGTGTCGGGCCGTCCTGTCGGCATATAATCCTGCGGCGAGCGAGCGTGGTGGACAGGCGTCCCGGACCGACGGCCCGGGCCCGCGTCAGCACCCCGCGTCTCGCGACCTGAAGCGGTTGTCAGCCCGCCTGGAATCCGCAAACGCAGAACCGCTGCCTGACGCCGGTGAGTGCGAACGGTTCGCCCTCCGGAGTGCACGCTGTTTCGGCAACCCAAAATGAACAGCAAAGTGCCCAACAATCCGTCCGATCGCGGGCAATGCCCGCCGAGTCGATGCGGCGCATCGTCGACCGCCGTCTGGTGGGTGATCGCGGTCAGCCTGGCCGTGATCGCCGTGTGCCTCGTGATCCGGGCGGACGAGAAGCTGACGCCGACCACCGCCGCCCAGACCTACTCCGGTGCCAGCGCTCGCGGCGTGATGGCCTTCCCCGCCCAGATGACGAAATCCACCTTCGGGTTGTACATGGTAGACGTCGATGCGGGTACGCTCTGGTGCTACGAGTACACGGCGAACCGGAAGCTGCGGTTCGCCGCCGCTCGGTCCTGGCGGTTTGACCGGTACCTGGAGGACTTCAACTGCGACGAGTTGTCGCCCCGCGAGGTGGAAGCGATGGTGGAAAAGGCGCGACAACAGCAGTTGCAACCCGGCCAGCCGTCACCGTAGGGGTGCCGGTGTGTGCCGCCCCCGCGCTCCTGAGAGCTGGGGCTGATCATAGCAGCGAGGGCTTTGGATCCAATGGCCAAGAGTTACTACTCCCTGGATGAGGCCTGTGATGCGTTGAGCATGACCGAGGCGCAGATCAAGGACCTCGTTCGCGGCGGCAAGCTTCGCGAGTTCCGTGACGGCGCGAAGGTGACGTACAAGGTGGAAGATATCGACAAGCTCGCGGCCGCGTCGGGCATCGCGCCGTCTCCCCTGGACTCGGGCGGCAGTAGCGGCGAGTTGGTGCTCGAGCCCGCGGACGACACGGCCATCGATCTCGGTTCCACCGGCTCGGAGACCGGCATCGACCTGGCCAGCACGGGCAGCGACGTAATCAGCCTGGCGGAGACCGACAGCGACGCCACCGCGATCGGCGACGAGAAACGTGACAAGAAAGATGACACCGTCGTGACCTCCGTCGGCGTCAGCGTGTTCGAGGATGACGACACCGGTGTCGGCGAAGCGGACCCCGTAGCGGAAACGGTCATCAGCGACGGCGGGCTGGGCATCGAAGGCATCGGCAGCGGCTCCGGCCTGTTGGACCTCACCCGCGAGAGCCAGGAAGACACCACGCTGGGGGCCGAGTTGCTGGACGAGATTCACACCGGCGACCTCGGCGAGATCGGCGAGGCCACCCGGGCCGGCCTGGACCAGATGGTCGACGACATGCCGGTCGAAGAACCCGCCGGCGCGACGGACATCGACACGCCGGCCGCCGGGATGGCGGCACCGCGGGGCGTCGTGGTGACCCATGTCGAATACGCCCCGGATCCGCTGTCGCTCGGGCTGACCGGTCTGATGGGCATAGCCGTCCTGATCATGTGCGTGCTGGGCCTGAGCGTGGCGGCCATGATGCACAACGCGGTGCCCGCCCTGCTGAAGAGCCTGTACGACAACATGCTGATCTTCGGCGGCGTGTCGGTGGTCCTGGCCGGCGCCGCCACCGGCGTTGGCTTCTTCCTGGGCAAGAAGGCCGAGCACGGATAGCCCCGTCGCCGGTGGCGTCCGGACCGGGCCGTCCGGACGGGGCCGTCCGGAACCACGCATGCGTGCCGTCGCGCGGGGTCGGCGGGATGGCGTGAATCGAATAGCCGAGCGCCCGACGTTTGGCGCGGTGCGGGCGGTCGTGCTTCACGACACAATCAACATTTCGAGAGCGAGGAGGCTGAACGATGAGGATCGGCAAGGGGATGCAGGTGGTCGCGGCGATCGCCGCCGCGGGCACGGGTGTGATCAACGGCTGCGCGAGTCTGGATGAGCACCGCCAGTTGGAGATGGATCACCGTACGCTGCTGATGGAGAAGGAGCAGGTCGACAGTGACCTGTACGACTGCCGCAACGTCACCGACAATCTCCGGACGCAACTGGAAGCGTGCGAGAACGAGCTTGAGACGAGCCGCCAGGTGGCGGAGAAGTACCAGCAGGAGAACGACTGGCTGGCCCAGAACGTCGACAAGCTGACGGCCATCGTCGACAAGGTCGGCGGCGGCAAAGACCTGCAAACGCCGCTCATCATTGAGCGGGTGCTGCCCCCGGCCCTGGACGCGGCCCTGAAGGAATTCGCCGCCGATCACCCCGACATGATCACCTATGACGCCAAACGCGGGGCGATCAAGTGGCAGTCCGACCTGCTGTTTGCCCTGGCCAGCGTGGTCGTGCGGGACTCGGCGAAGTCCTCGCTGGCCGAGTTCGCCCGGATCATCGACTCACCCGCCGCGGCGGACTTCGACGTGATGATCGTCGGCCACACCGACAACATCCCGATCAAACGGAGCGAGACGATGAAGATGCACCCGACCAACTGGCATCTGTCCGTGCACCGTGCCATTTCGGTCAGCAACGTGCTCCAGGAGGACGGCCTCTCGCCGGATCGGATCGGCGTCATGGGGTTCGGGGAGTACCGCCCGGTGGCCGACAACAACACCGACGCCGGACGGGCCAAGAACCGCCGCGTCGAGATTTTCATGGTCCGCAAGCAGAACATGCTGGCCGCCACCCCGACGTTTGACGCCGCCCTGGCCGACATCCGCTAAGCGCCACGCTGGACGGCGGCCGCTGGCCCGGAAAAAGGTGTCAGGATGATTTTCTTGGGGTTGTTGCCCAGGAAAACGAACCAGTGCGATGAATGCCGCTCGGCGCGTCGTACATCCTGGCGCTGCAAGAAAATTATCCTGACACCTTTTTCCTCCCCGCTTGATCCTGAGCGACCGGAGCCCGGGCCGAACTACTGACCGGGAGTAAGCAGGAATCGCCGCAACTCCGTGTTACTCAACCGGCAGTGCCATTCCGCCCTGGGGCCGTCTCCTCGACGTTAGATCGCCACGATTGTCGCGTGCAGCCGGTCAGCCAGCAGTTCAGCGACGACGCTTCGATGACAGTCTTCGTGGAGGCGTTCATAGCACATGAGGGCGATCCTCCTTCTCTTGGCGAGCAGGGCAAGGTTGCCGAGGATGTCGCCTTTGTGCTTTCGGGCGTAAGTTCGAAACCTCTTGCGAAACGCCTCGACGTCGCCGCTCGCTTTTAGTGCTTCTCGCTGTAGCGCTGTCGAGCCCAACTCGTGCCATGATTCGTAAGAGATGCCCGCAGCCCGACATCGGGCTCGAAGTGCGGATTGACGGAAATCGGGCTTTCGCGATATCGGTTTCTCTCGGATATCCACAAGCACCTCTACCTTCGCATCGCAAAGGAGGGACACAAACCCCTCACCGTTGCGGCGTTCGTACCCTATCGTTGCGACCGTGCACCCGTTTCCTTGACGTACGACGCGGAATCGCCGACCGGACCCGCTTCCGTCCACATGAACGCCAAACGCCGTCAACGCACGCGCATTAGCAGCACGCCTGTCTTTGTCATCCTGCCCAGAGTAACTCACTATCAGCCACCTCCTTTGGCGGCCCGGAAAAAGGTGTCAGGATGATTTTCTTGGGTTGTTGCCCAGGAAGACGAACCAGTGCGATGAATGCTGCTCGGCGCGTCGTACATCCTGGCGCTGCAAGAAAATTATCCTGACACCTTTTTCCTCCCCGTCTATCGTCTACCCCTCTTTCCTCGTGGCGGTGGGTCCAGCGCTCGCTTCTCCAGGGCGGTCCTCACCGTATCAGGTGGCTCCTCAATGGTGGCGAAGCCCTCCGCGATCGCCCGGACCCATTCGCGATACAAGCGCGTGACCTCCGGCTCCGCTGTGAAGTACCACAGGAGCGCCGCGGCACACGCGACCCGCTTGTCACCGTGCCCCAAGTCGGCGAAACGCTGGTAGATCGTCTCCGGCAGTTGCGATCCAAACTTGACGTAGTCCATATCGCTATCTAACCAAGAAACCGGCAATCCCGCCAGCGAGACAGTAACGAGAAAATAGCTAGATAGCGTCTTGACAGGCCGCCGCAAGCCCGGTATAGTATCATCAAGAATGCACTGGCTTGACCGGTGCTGACAGATGGTCGGCGCTCCGCAATCGGGAGCGACGATGCCCGGAAAAAGGTGTCAGGATGATTTTCTTGGGTTGTTGCCCAGGAAGACGAACCAGTGCGATGAATGCTGCTCGGCGCGTCGTACATCCTGGCGCCACAAGAAAATTATCCTGACACCTTTTTCCTCCCCGCGTGCTCAGCAGCGGGCACGGCCCTACTTCCTGGTGCTCCCCACGCTTTTCAACGCGTCGTTCAGCGCGGCGCGCAACTCGGGAGCCACCGCTCGGGCGGTCTGTTCGCGATTGCGCCACTTCTCGGCGAACGCCTGCGGGTCGGCCTCCGCCTCCTCGCGCAGCTTTGCGGCGAGCAACCGCAATCGCTCCGGCGGTATACACAGAAGCACTTCCGCCGCCACGCACCATGCATAGCGACCGAGACCTTTCCTGCCGAGTAGGTTCTGATGGTGAGCACTGATCGCTTCCTTCCACCTGGGCGGAAGCTCAGCGCCGGTTGATCGCCATTCCATGTTGCATAGGGTAAACCCAAACTGCGCTCGCATCCAACACAAAATAATCCTGGGTTCAACTTGACTAACGGCCGCTTTCGACGTATACTCCATCTGACAACGTGGCAGGCCGCGTAATCCGCGGAGATGGACGCGGCCGATCTGTCTTGGAGGAGGTAGACCGTCAACCCCGCGGGGGGATTTGCCTCTGCCCTGTGGGGATCTTCACGCCGCCAAGGCAGCCTCGTCCGGGCAAGCGTCCGCGCTTATCATGCGGGCGCTGCCCGGTGCGCGGGGTCGTGCGGCGTGACTTGACGGTCTACCTGCGGCCCTTAGCGCATCGGGTGGCGCCCGTTTCCTTTTTGGTGCCACCAACTTTCATCGTTCCACCGTCGGCGACGGCGTGGGGCCGGTGCGCGCGGCCGGACGGGCGAGGCGGGGTTCGCCCGTCGGGGCCGGTGTAGGCGGCGGTTGTTGGGCGCGGGGCCCGCCGGGGGAGGTGATCTTGGCGCGGGGATGAAAGGGGCGGTCTGACTGTCGGGGCGATGATCTCGGGGCGATGGCCGGCGGGCACGGCCCGTCTTACGCACGAGAGGGGACACGAACATGTTGGAGCCCATCATCTGGCACGAGGGCGGCGAGGTCAGGCAGGTCGGTCGGCTGGTCCAGTTCAGCGATCGGCTGCCGACCGTGTTCCGCCAACGCATGGAACAACTCGAAGCGGTGCACCGGTGGCTGGCCGGCTATTTCCACGCCGTCGCCATCCTGCTCCAGATCCCCGGGGCGGCGGAGTACCGCTGCACCGAGGAGGAACGAACCGACTTCTGGGACTTCATCTGGACCCACGACACAGACCTCACACTGACCATGCTGGCGGCGGCCCTGGACCACCTCGGCACCAAGAACCTGATACACCAGGTGCCCGGCGGTGATGACTATCGCCCGGGCAAGTTGCCGCATGAGGTGCTCCGGCGGTTGGCCGCGCTGGACCGCAACGGACTGCTCAACGTCGTGGCCGAGTGCCTCGACCGGCTGCTGGTCGTGCCGCAACTGGAAGACGAGGCCGAACTCTATGGGATCGAAGGGACGGGCGGGATGGGCGCGCCGCCGCGGCGCTGGTGGTGGCCGTTCGGCAGGTCGGCAGGACACCGCACGACCGGAGTCCGCGCGGACGGCCGGACGCGGGAGGGCCAAACGTCATGAGCGTCAGCCCAACGCACGGCGGTAACGGCAACGGTTTCCATGGCAACTGCGTTTACGGCGACGGCGGCGACGGCGGCAACATTAACGGCATTCGCGTCAAGGCCAACGGCGTGTACGGCATCGGCGACAACGGCAACGGCGTCGAGCCGGGGGAAACAGGCCATGCCCCGCAGCCGCCGTGCTTCTCACTGGTGACGTTGCTGCATGATCTGCAACCGCACGCCGAACTCGACCTGGGCACCCTGGCCTATCACCTCCAGCAGTCCGACGCGACGGCGGCCGACGGGTACTGCCATGCGGCGATCAACGAGGCCCGCTCGTTCCTGGAAGCCCTGGTGGTCAACATCGTCCATGCGGCTCAGCGAGACGCCCGCAACCGCGACGCGGACGATGGAGCCCCCAACGCTGGTTGCAACGGCATCCGCAGCGGCGGGCGGAACGGCACCGCCTTTCGCCATTATCGCAAGTACCTGCTGGACATCGGGTTGATTGATCTCGACGAGAACGAGTTACTGCAATTCGTGTACAGCGTGGCCAGCGCGAAAGGCAGCCACCCCGGCGTGACCGACGAGCTCTGGACCCGGCTGGCGAGGCGGATCGTCTTCGCGGCCGGGCAATACGTGGTGCAACGCTATGCGGCGTGGAAACACAACAGTGGACACGTCGCGTCGCCGGCCGACAAGCCAACACCGCCGCGCCGGCGCTGGCTGGCGTCGAGGCGGTGGCTGGCGCGCCTGATTGCCACGCGTCGCCGTGAGAAAAAGGTGTCAGGATAATTTTCTTGCAGCGCGAGGGTGTACGACGCGCCGAGCAGCATTCATCACACTGGTTCGTCTTCCTGGGCAACAGCCCAAGAAAATCATCCTGACACCTTTTTCTCGCTTGCGGGCGGGTCGAACACCATCGATATCTGGGTGCCGTAGACCGGGTACTCCAGGCGGCAGCGGTAGCCGCGGAACCGATCCGTGCTCCAGCCCAGCTTCTTGCAGACGAAACGCACCATGTCCACGTACTGGGCAAAGTCCTTCGTGCGAAAGCGCGACATGTCCGTCCCCATCGCCTGGACCGATTCCTGCACGTCGATCCGATCCATCTCTCGCGATGGGTCCATCGGATTGGCCACGCCCCGGCCGGTCGTGTCGTACATGCGGAGGTCCGGCTCGACGCCCGGCCACACGTCCTCGTGCACCAGCACGTCCACAATCAGGGCCCGGACCGGAATATCGACGACCGCCCCCGGGGTCGCAGGCTGAGCGCTCACCTCGCGACAGGCCGGGTAACGCCGGCGCGTCACGTCCCCGAAGAACATATCCACCTTCGAGTGCAACCCGACGCCATCGCCCCGGAGGATGTTGAAGAAGTAATCCCCCTCCAACTGCACGTCGAACGTCGGGTTCGGACGCGACGTGAACTCCCGGATCAGCGCAGGGCCGTGGGCGGGGTCGATGGGGTCCCCCACAAGCGACGTTCGTCGGGCGCCCGGTGGCGGGGCGATCGAATGGCCATGCATCACGACCATCGGGGTGCCTGGCCGGAGGCGCCGCAAGCCGCAAAGACCGGTGATGCCCGCTCGGTCCACCCAGTCCTTCGTGCCGCTACCCGGGTGGATGAACGTGACCGCGATCTCCGCGTCTGCGGTGATCCCCTTGATGTTGCTCATCGCCTTGAACACAATCTGGCGGTTGCCCATGTCGAACGGCTCGCGGGCGTCCGGGAGCCAACCGCTGATGGCCACGCTCAGGTCCTGCCAGTCCCCGATTTCGGTGG
>CAZBUJ010000068.1:0-31709 GCA_964495075.1 uncultured Phycisphaeraceae bacterium | reverse complement strand
ACGGGGAGTCGATCAACCACGCAAGAACCGTGCCGAACAGGATTGGGACAGTCACCTATTTCTTATTGGCGGAAGATCGTTGGCTGGCGAAGTTGGAGTCACGGCTGGGGCGGCGTTTGCGGGCCAATCCAGTCGGCCGCCCGCGTGCAACCAAGGTTCAGCCCCCACGCCCGCGGAAACCGAAGAGCTAAAAGCTAAATTGGTGACTGTCCCTAAATTAACTAGTGACTGTCCCTAAATTAACGAGCCTCTATTTTGCTTCAAGGCGCGCTCGCAACTCCAGCGCTTCGGGATGGTTATTGTTGATCGCAAGACACTTGTCCACGTGATCTGCAGCAGCCACGGATTCACCCATAGACAGTAACAGTTTGGCCAACGCGTAATGAGCCTCCGCAAAACCATCATATCCTAACTCAATGGCCTTGGTGAAATGAAATACCGCCGCCTGCTGCCTGCCTATCTCTTCGTAGCACAGAGCGAGGTCATAGTGGAGAATGCCATCATCACTGCTCTTCCGGAGCGCTCGCTCCAACCATTTTACGGCCTGGAGGATCAATTCGGAGCTCTCTTCCGGCCGATTGTTGGGAAGAGCCGCCAATGCAGCGTAGGTGGACCCCAGTCGTGCGTCTGCTCTGCCTTGCTCCTCATAGTCTGGGTTCTCAGCGATGATGGCAAGATAGAGTCCCTTCGCCTCGTCCAACGATTCACGAGTTTCGACTAGCTCCAAATGCGAGGCCAGTGACGCCATATTAGGGCAATCACGTTTCCGGCGAACGCCTTCTCGGAGCCGCTCAAGACCTTCCTCACGACACCCGCGATCGAATAGCACGTACCCTTCAATCATCCATCCGTGATGTCCGTGCTCGGGGTCCTTCTTCGCTACGGCCAGGTGCTCCCGTACGGTCGCCGAGTCGCCATGTAATTGGTAGCTTGCCCGGGCCAAGAAGGCCCGCACGCGTCCGTCGGAAGGGTGTCTCTTTACAAGCTTGCGGAGGGCGCGATACGCTTCAGCATACCGACCGTCGTAGACCAAGTCACATGCTTCGTCGATTGTCACACGCTTGGTCCACACAGGGCAACTCGACATTCGTACGCTGATGGAGCAAAAACCAACGGGTCTAATAATACGCGATCATCCTAAATATCATCGCCGTGAATAATATAAATCGAGGTCCCGTCGCCAGGCAGGTTTTCTCCGAGTAGTCGCAACAACAATTCTAGCCACGTCGGGGGCGGGGGCGGGGGCTCTGGCTGCGGCTCCCATTGCGTCGGCGGGGGTGGGCCTTGGGGCGTGGTGTTCTGCGTTGGATCCGGCCCACCTCTTCCTGGCGGGTTTTTTGGGTGCCGGCTCGGATCCCTTCCAAGAAGCTCTCCCGGGAGAAAAAGGTGTCAGGATTATTTTGCGTGTGCTCAAAAAATAATCCTGACACCTTTTTCCCTTCGCGGACATCTCGAGCTCCACGGCGTGCTGGAGCATGATCTGGGCTCCCATCCGCACGACGTCCCGCAGCCCCACGTAGCCGGTGATGACTCGTTCCTCAAACCGCTTGAACAATCGGTGGCTCGGCAATACCTTCTTGTACATGGCGTCTGGTTCCTTTGCGCCCAAACTGGGCCGTTGATTTGTCCAACGGAACCATACGCCATTTTTTCTTTGACAGGAATCTTAGGACATCACCCAGGCAAGAGCGAGGTACTGAAAGCATACTTTAGGACCATGACCCGATGCTCGCCGTACAGCCTGAGTAGGCTCGCTTGGGTCATTCGTGCGTTCCTGTAATAACTTGTGCCTGTCGGTACTTGGGCCTGACAGGTGCTGTTTGCCTGTTTAAGATGGCATCTGGGCTCTGGCACGGTGGGCCGGAGCTAGTAATGGCACCGGCCGGAGTGCCTCACTTCCTTTTCATTTCGGAGGACAGGTAATGAATGCGCGACTGAAAGCAACCGTTGCTATCGGCCTGATGGGCGCGGTGTGTCTGTCGGCGGTGGCGGGCGCGGATCTGACTGTGATCTGTAAGGCGCCGCGATGCGAAGACGTGACCTACACGGTTCTTCCTCTTCCCGAGAGCATGTTCGCATCCGGCTGTACGGGGAGTGGCGGCGGTTGGCCCCCATGCCCGCTGTGTCCGATCCTTATGGCGACTGAGTTTACGGGCACCCTTACGTTAACGCCGCACATCCGCGTTCCGCTGGGCCACAGGGTTTACGACGTGACCATCGAGGACTGGCTCGTTGCCTTGCCCTACCTCGGTGATGAGCCAACGGAGGTCACGGGCGAGGGCACCTACGACCGGTGGACCTGGATCGATGGCAGTAGCTGGCAGAGCATGACGCTGGACCTGTACATCGACGGCGAAGAGGTGTACTTGTTCAGCGGCGTTGTGGAGGACCCGCACCTCCCGGGGGGTGGCCCGTATCCAGACATCGAGATCAGCCTTGAAAGCGATACAGAGTGTTGGGGCTACTGGCTTGACCTCGACGCTGAGCATGTGCGTACTGGTGTCGTTGCCGAGGGCCCCGTGACTGCTGTAGAAAACTCTGATGCGGGCCAAACGACCGAACCACGATGAGGCGCCAGTGGGGTGGGGAGAAAAAGGTGTCAGGATCATTTTTGCGTGTGCTCAAAAAATAATCCTGACACCTTTTTCCCTTCCCTGTTGCTCACCGGCCGCGATCATGGCGCAGGGAGAGACCGCTCGGTGGACCGGGTGCCGACGTGCAAATCGTCAGGCGGGGCAAGATGGGCGAGTACTGCCATCTGAGCCTAATTAAAGTGGCAGTTTATAATGCATCATGCGTAAACATCTTGCGTTCGTGTTGACTGCGCGCCACCTCCGGCTCCCCGGATAGTCCGCTGCTAGCGATAGCAGGTAAGACCCGGTGTATTATCGGCGGCCTTGCCAGGTTGGCTCAACGTGTGGCCGTTAGCTTTTCTCACCCGAGTTCTTTGACGTAATATAATCACAGTGTAGCATCTATGCGTGCAAACAAAGCGTGCTTCCGACTGCGCAGCTACCAGCCGGTTGATACGGAAAGTCTGGCAATCAGCGGTATCTTAAGGTACTCACTATGGGCAAAGATGACATTGGCGTAAGGCACTATTTCAGCCAAGCGTTCTTCAATGACTTAAGAACTGCTCTCGCCGCACCTCCCGAGGCCCTGTTTCGAATTGCCGGCCAACTCGACTCTGATCGAGGTTTTCTCGCACGCGATGAAGAAGCGCTTCTCGCGGAGTGGGTGGACGCGGGGGCAGACCCAGAAGCGCTTTCGGACGTGTTCGGCGTACTCCGGCACTTGTTCAATTTCGGTGTCGCGCGAGGCAAGTCGGTAGACACGCTTCTTACGGAACTTCAAGAAGCTTGTTCTGCACTAAAAATCCCCGGCTTCGATGAGAGACGGGATGCGCTGGCTCGCCTCCTCGGCCCGAGCGAGAGCTATACAGTCCGACGCAAAGTGTTACCTTGGGCAAAGGGCGTGTTTGCCAACTTGGCTGGCGTTGAAGCATCATCCGAATTGCGCGCGGTGTATCAATCCCTCCAGTCCGATGAATTGGAGGGCCTGATCCCAATGGTGATACTGCGCATTGCCACAAGGTTTGATGATGACAAGGCTGAGCAGACGCATCGTTTTGCCTTGCAGTTAACTCGGGAGGATGTTGACTATCTGATCGGGCGCCTGCAATTGGCGAAGCGGCGACTTATTCGCCTGACCGAGCGGGCGGGTGCGGCGATTACCGTGTTCGACGATGTTCCTGGGGGAATGTGGAGGAAACGCAATGGTGAAACCTGAGCACTCCTCAATTAGTCCCGCGCCGGTTGAGCTTCATGGCCACGTGTGGCTTATTGGCTCAAAGTGGTCTAATCTCCCGGTTGGCGAAACGAGGCCTGATCTAAACCTGAGGCTGAAAAGGCTTTGTGCGGATTACAGGCGCCGTGGCTGGGCGCCGTTAGCTATTGAACGCCGGGAGGGAAGGTACCGGATCAGCCTACACGCGGGTCGATACCGACCCCGCTTACGCGGAATAGCCGAAGCAGAAGAACATGGCGAGACTGCTTTGATACGGACGTTGTCTATACCATTACCATGCCGATTACTTGACGAATGTGTCGAACCGGACGCATACGACGATTCTGACTATTGCGCCGACATGACAAAGGAGTGCTACGAAAATACTTGCCCGTTCTATGAAGCCTGCTGCGCACTTGGTGTCAACTATGGTGACGCACCGATAGAATGCGGCGAGTGTACCTCGCTCGATAAGCCTGAAGAGTCGAGTGATGACTTGGAAATCGCGGACGCTGACATAATGCAGTTACTAACCGCTCAGGTCGCGGAGGCAAACAAAAGCTTAATGGAGTTGAGGGAGCGTCTCGCGGAGACACTTGCCGAGATGAAGGATAATGGCGAGCCGAAGTAGGGGGAGTAACGCGTTATGGCGAGCGCCATCGAATTACTGCGCGAAGTCATGAACTTGACAAGCACGGTCAATGCATTGCGTGGTGACGTTGACCAGATGCGGATCATCCAAAGGGAATACCTCGAGCGCATCGTGAAGTTGGAGCAAAGGGGAGAAACCATGATTGAACGTGCTGCTCGCGAGGCGTCAGAAATTGCAATGCAGAGCGTATCACGCATGATGGCTCCCATTTTCCATCAGGTGATGCGTGCTGAAGGTCCAGCGAGACTTGAAGGGGCGGAATCGCCGCGGCCGCCACTGGAGGATAAGCGCCCCCATTAGTCGGTGTTGTCCCTGCTGAGCCTCGCGCTTGTGCCGGGAGGGCTGACGGCCGGAATCGTAGTTCCCCCTAATACTACAACGCTACCTTCGTCCGTCCGTTGCAGGCGCCCGCTGGCCGGGAAGGGCGGCGAAGAGCGATTGGAATCACGATCGTTGGCACCAGGAACGCATCGGACGTTGCGCCCCAGCAAGCACGCGCCGCCGAGCGTGAGTAAGTCGTTGCAAAACAATAGGCTGCGTAACCACGGCGCTGCCATCTAGCGTTGTAGTACTAAGATGTTCGATGCGATCGTAGATTCCCTCGAACGAGAGCACGTACAAGCTGCGGTTGCGGCGCCGGGTCGTCCCTGGCAACCGGGTGGGATCGTGTATCCTTGCCGGCCTTGTCGCAGGCAACACGGCGACGGTGTCCAAAGATTGGCCTTTGGCCGGCCTTCGAGGATCGATGGCGGGATATCGGGCCGGCACCAGGGCACGGCCGTCCATCCGCACGCGGCCGCGGATGAGCCGCTGAGGGCGGGGCAAGGCGTGCGAAAGGCGGCCTCATCCACCGCCGCCGCTCATCAAGGCCTGCCGGCACGCCGTACGAATCAGCCCAGATCAGAACGTCCCGAACGGAGCCGGTGATACAGCGCTTCCAACTCCGCGACCATATGGTGGTGGTCGAAACGACCGAGGCAGAGTTGGCGACCGTTGCGGCCGAGGTTGCGCCGGGTCACCGGGGCATTGGCCAAGTCTACCAGCGCCCGCTCCAGGGCGCCAAGGTCACCCAACGGCACCAGGGCTCCCGTCTTCGCCGGGATGACCACCTCCGGGGCCCCGTCCACGGCAAAGGCCACCACCGGGATCTCGGTCAGGAGCGCTTGCACCGCGGCACGCGGGAGCCCTTCCCAGCGGGAGGTGTGAGCCAGCAGATCGAAGCCGTTGAGCAGAGCGGGAATCGCGTCCGGCTCGACGAGCCCGGTGAAGTGGACTCGGTCCCGCACGCCGGCCGCCGCCAACGCACGCTCGTAGTCCCGCTGCCGCGGTCCGCCGCCCACCCACACGAAGAACAGGTCCGCACCGGCCGCCACCGCCCGCGGGACGACCGGCAGCAGCTCTTCGTAGCCCTTGTTGTTGAATAACCGCGCGATCGTACCGACCACGACCGCCGTGGGCGGCACCCGCCAGGCGGTCCGCATGCGCTCGCGGGCAGTCGGGTCCGGTGCGAACTGCTCGGTTCGCATGCCCGAATAGACCGTCGTGAAGCGCTCTCGCGGAGCCAGACCGGCCGCGACCGCTTGGTCGGTCATCGCGTCGGCCACCGCGACGAACGCGTCCGTGTGCCGCGCCGCTCGCCGCTCCAGGCAGCGATAGAACGCCCGGACCGCCAGCGGCTGCGTGCGATTGAAGCTCATGCCGTGAATCGTGTGAACGACGGCGGGTATGCCCGCCTTGTGGGCGGCCAGACGGCCCAGAATGCCCGCCTTGCTGCTGTGCGTGTGCACCACGTCGAAGTCCGATGCCTGGAACACACGCCGCAAATCGCCCAGACACCGAATGTCGTCGTGGGGACGCACGTTGCGACGAAGGGATTTCACCCGCACCACCCGACCGCAGGTCGCTTCCGCCCATGGCCAGAGCGATCCCTCCGGGCCCGTCTCCGGACCGGCCACCAGCGTGACGTCGTGCCCCTTGTTCGTCAGCCCCTCGCACGTCAGGAGCGTGTTCTCCTGGGCGCCACCGATAATCAGCCGGGTTATGACGTGACAGATGCGCATCCGCTCATCAGGACACGGGGGTGTCTTCGCTGGGCGAGGGGGACAACGCCTCGCCCGTCACCGCGTCGCCGGCTTCCAGTCCCGGCGGGCGGTAGGCCGGATCGTACAGCGCGTGCGGGTACCGGACCCATTGCAGGCACAGACCGCGGGCCGGGGCGGTCGGGCCCGCCTCACGCCGGTCCAGGCTCTCCAGGATGGTCCGGACGTGCTCCGCTTCCCACCGCCCCCGGGCGACTTCGATGAGTGTGCCGACCATGTTGCGGACCTGGTTGTAGAGAAACCCTTTGCCCTCGACGTCAACGCGGATCTCGTCCAGCATGCGGTGGATATCGCACCGCAGCACCGTTCGCACCATCGTCTCCCGCTCGCAGCCTTTGGTGGCCATCGCGCTGAAGTCCATCGTGCCGACCAGGTACCGCGCGCCGGCCTGCATGCGCTCCATGTCCAGTGGGTTCCAGAAATGGTAGACATAGCGCTGGGTGGTGCGACAGACCGGCCGACCGCGATTCGCGTGGATGCGGTAGCGGTACAGTTTGCTCGTCGCGGATCGGCGGGCGTGAAACGCAGGCGACACCTCGGCCGCGTCGATCAACGACACGTCCTTGGGCAGCCGGGCGCCGATCGCCCGACGCAGGTTGTGGGCCGGGATCTCGCATGACGTCTTGAAATGGGCCACCTGCCCCGCCGCGTGTACACGGGCGTCCGTCCGGCCGCTGCCGACCACCGTGACCTGGTGCCGAACGACACGGCGAGCGGCCTGCTCGAGGGTACCTTGCACCGTGGACAGACCCTGCTGCACCTGCCAGCCGTGGTACTCGGTGCCGTCGTAGGCGATGACGAGGCGAATGGTTCGCTCCATCGCGGTGATGGTACGCCGCGCGAGAGGGGCAATCAAGGGTGGGGCCGCCGCCCGGCGGGCCGCCTCTCACCATAACGAGCCCCGATCGCGGCGATCGCATCCCCTGGCGGACGCGATGACCGTCGGTCGGGGCCCAACGGTGATGCGTGGACGAAGCCGCGCAGGCGGGGGCTGCGATCCATGGGAGAATCTTCACAAGCCAGTGACGAAAAAAAAGCTGATCCGGCGTCAGGCCACCAGCTCCTCACAGAGCGTGGAGCCGAACCGCTGCCGCAGCCGGGCAAGGATTTCTTTGTGGATTTGGCTGACCCGGGACTCGGACAAGTTCAAGACGAGGCCGATTTCCGCCATGGTCAGGTCTTCATAATAATAGAGGACCAGGACGAGACGTTCTTCCCGCGACAGCCCGCGGGTGATGTAATCGGTGAGCAACTCGCGCGAGATCGCGGCCGTCGGGTCCTCTTGCTTCGGATCCCCGGTGTCCCAGGACCGACCCGTCCCCCGCGAGTTATGGTCGTTCTGCGGCTCCATCGCACTGAAATGGATTTCCTTGCCAAGCTGAGAGAGCCGACACAGGTGATCGTAGCGGGCGAGGGACACGCCCATCCGGGCGGCGATATCCGAGTGGGTCGGCGGGTGCCCGTACTCGGAATCCAGCATCTCCCGGGCGTGCAATCGCTTCTTCTCGAACGTGCGTACCGTCCGGGACTGCGGGTCGAGACTGCGGAGCCAGTCCATCACCGCACCGGAAATCCGCTGCTGGCAGAACGTCTCAAACTTCGCTTTGTGCTTGGGGTCGTACGCTTCGACCGCCTCGATCAACCCGTCAAAAGCCGCACTGCATATCTCGTCGTACGAGATTTGTGCCGGCAGCTTTCGAGAGAGTCGCGCCGCATGGGTGTGGACAAGGTGGCTGTAGTGGACGACAAGCTCATTTCGCAGGTCGACACTTCGCGTTCGCAGGTACCGCTTCCACACTTTGTCGGCGCTGTTTTTGGTGAGCGTCATGCAACAATCTCCCTTTCCGTGGGAACCCAGTTACCGAATCGGAACTCCGCTGAAGTGGTATATAGCACGCCATTTTCCGGGGAGAAAGACGAAAATGTTAAAATAGGTGGTATGCTGTATATGGGTAAAGTTAGGGGTTCAGGTAACACCGGTTCCGGGGAGGCGAAATGCAAGGTCCGATGGTATCGTCTGTAACCAGCTTTAAATTAAGCTAGTTACAATTATGTTACGATTATAAGGCCCTTTGTTTATCGGTGCGCCACGCCACATTCACGATGCGCACGAGTCAGTGTCTTTGAAAAAATAGGGTGAGTGCACTATTGACTGATCGGACAAAAAATAAAGTGCAAGTAAAGAACAGCCATTCGACAGTAATAGAATGTGGATAACTCGGGCCGAATCGGCGCCTTGATGCCGGTCCGGCCCGAGTTATTTGGGGGCGTGTTGGTCCGGTTTGTCGGTCGCCGGCGACGGGCGGGCGAGGGGAGCCGCCCGGCGCGGCAACACGGGAGCCCGGACGGTTTACTCCGGGGTCGTCGGCTCGGGTGCGTCGGTCCGCAACGCGACGTACCGGTCATAAAGGTCCGGGGCCCGCGTCTTGAGATCGTCCTCGTCGCGATAGACGTTCACGAGTTCTTCCGATCCGCGGCGGCGGGTGACTTCGATGGACCCGCTTTCGGTGACGCGAAACGTCAATCGCGCCTCGTTCGTTTGTCGGTCGATGGCAATGATGCTGGGCGTTGCCCCGCCGCCCACGTGGACACGCGGCTTCGGCACGACGAACGTGGGATTCCCGTCCTCGTCGGTGCCGAAGTCAAGCTTCGCGCCGATATCGATCTTCGCGCGGTCCAGGTGATCCTTGAGGTTGTCCAGGTAGCGATCGATGCTCATCCAGTAGGCGTTTCCCGGTGGCCCGCCGAAGTAGAAGCGGCCCCGCCATGCATCGGAATCGCCGGCCGCGTCGCGGAGCAACTCGTACGCGTCCTTGTCGGCCGCCTTGAGCGCGTCCATGTCGGGGTACGTCTGTTCGGTGGCGGCCGCGTCGTCCTCGCCCTTGGAGCGGCGTACCGTGATCGAGCCCCCGTCGTCGCGGGTGACCTCGATCGTCTCGCCGTCGCGCTCCACTTTGATCGCTATCGTTTCCCGCTCGTCGCCGCGAAAGACGCGCGTCGTGCTGCCGGGAAACCGGCGTAGCAGCAGGCTGAGGTTGGGAGGCACCGAGTCCAGGTGATCCAGGCTCGAAAGGTCCTTGTGCGTCCAGTTGCCGTCGGGGTCCTGCATGAGCACGTGGCCCTGGGTGAGGAACTGCTCCCGGATGACGTCGGGCGACTCGGAGCGGTAAAGCCACCCTTTGGTGTCGCCGGGACTGGGACGCGTGGCCAGGGTCACCGAGGTCGTCTGTTCCTTTCCACCGCGGATGACGAGCAACTGGACGGCCGTCTTCGCCCCTTTGGCGCGGATCGTTTCGGCGAAGTCGGCGATGGACGGGGGAACCGGCTCGCCGTCGATGGCCGTGATGACGTCCCACTGCTTCAAGCCGGCCTGGTCGGCGGGGCTGTCGTCGACCACGTTGTTAATGACGACGCCGACGTCATCGAGTTGCAGTTGGGCGATGAGCGGCGGCGTGACGGGGACCACCTGTACGCCGAGCCACCCGGTATCCTCCTCGTAGGCGGCCGACGCCGTGGCGGTGAGCACGAACAAGGTCGTGACCACCACTACATAAGCTCTCAGATACGCGTGCATGATTTCGACTCCTCCACTGAGATCATCAGTCGTTGGTCCTTGTGGGAGATCACTCTAATACGAGTCGCTGGCCAATCTGATCGCCCCGGTGGATCGGGGGCGTTCCAGCGTTCTACGACGGTTCAATTCGATCCAGTAAACCGCTCCGTCGGGCCCCTGGACGGCGATCCAGTCGTGGGCGATCTGGCGGTCGACCAGGCCCGGATGCCCGCTGCCGGGGATGCGCTGAAGGGGGCGGTTCCGTTCCAGGGAGCCCGTAGCCGGGGCCACGGGAACAGGCTCCGGCGTGTCGATCACGGCGATCGCGTTGTCGTTCGTCCGAGTGTCGGGCCCCATCAGCCAGGCGGCGGCCAGGGCCGCGGCGGCCAGGGCGG
The DNA here is from genome assembly GCA_964495075.1 of uncultured Phycisphaeraceae bacterium. GTDB lineage: Bacteria > Planctomycetota > Phycisphaerae > UBA1845 > UBA1845 > JAFGJQ01. The sequence continues at coordinate 21,224 of CAZBUJ010000068.1, read as the reverse complement.
CGGCGGCCGCGGCGGTTGGCCAGACCCAGCGGCGCCGGGCGGTTCGCCCGGATGGACGGGCGTTCCGCCACCGGTTCGGTATCTGGCGTTCCACGGGCCCGACGTGCAGGCCTTCCCGCACGGCCTGGCCCGCGTACCGGTCGATCGCCTGCATCTGCTCGAAGGCTTCTCGGGCGTCGCGCGATCGCAGGAGGACACGAGCCAGTTCGAGCTCCTCGGTCTCGGTCAGTTCGCCGTCCAGGCTCCGATTGATCAGTTTTTCCAGGTGTTCGTCCGGATACATCGATTCACTCTCACACTTTTCCGGCGAGCAACTCTCGCAACTGTCGTCGTGCCCGTACGAGGCGCGTCTCGACGGTATCCACGGGGATATCCATCAAGTCGGCGATCTGGCGATACGACCAGTCCTGCAAATGCCGCAGGACGAACGGCTCCCGATAGTGGGGCGGCAGCAACCGGATCGCCTCGAGCACGGCCCGGTGCCGTTCCCGCATGGACAACTCGTGCGGCGGGGCGGGGGCGGCCTCGGAGCCGCCCGGGTCGGCCGCCAGCATCTGGTTCCGCCGGCGCGTCTGCTCCCGTCCCGCATCGATGGCCGCGTTTCGGGCGAGGCGATACAGCCACGGTTTCCATCGCCTTGGATCGCGGAGTTCACCGATGCGGTTCCACACCGCCGCCCACACCTGCTGCGCGACGTCGTCGACGCCGTCGGGATCGCCGAGCACACCGTAGATGACGCCACGGACCCAGCGCTCCTGGTGGCGTACGAAGCGGTCGCACGCCTCGCGCTCTCGCCTCCGGACGGCCTCGATCAGCGAGAGGTCCGGATCAAACTCAACCGTGGCTGCCATCGTCATGGTCATCCATACAGACGCGGGCCTGCTTTTCCTCCTGTCACGCGCCACGAAAAAACCGCTGCTGGTCATTATGGCCGTGCACCGGGCGGGAGGAAACGCCTTTCCGCTCGGCGGTGGGGGTCTCGCCGGGTTGGCGTTGGGGGGCTGGGACGGGGTTGCCGCGCGGGCAGGGGGATCGGGCTGGCGGGGGGTGGTGCATCGGTTGCCGGGTCTGCGGATCCGTGTTACGGTTCGCCGCCATGATCGTGATTATCGATAACTACGACTCCTTCACGTACAATCTGGTACAGCGCATCGGGGAGTTGGACGCAGGACGCCGGATGGAGGTCCACCGGAACGACGCGGTGGGTCCCGACGACGTGGTGGCCATGCAGCCCACCCACCTGATCGTCTCGCCCGGTCCGGGCACGCCGGACCAGGCCGGCAACAGCATGGCCATCATCGAGCGGTTCGCCGGAAAGATCCCGATTCTGGGGGTGTGTCTCGGGCACCAGTGCATTGGCCAGGTGTTCGGCGGCACGGTGATCGGGGCGGATCGGCTGATGCACGGCAAGACGAGCGAGGTGTTCCACGACGGCAAGACGATCTACGCCGGGCTGACCAACCCGTTCACGGCCACGCGGTATCACTCGCTGACCGTCGACCCGGAGACGGTGCCGGACTCGTTCGAGGTCACCGCGTGGACGGACCGGAAGGAACTGATGGGGATCCGCCACACCGAGTGGGCGATCGAGGGTGTACAGTTTCATCCGGAGAGTTTCCTTACAGACCAGGGGCATCAGTTGATGAGTAATTTTCTGCGTATGCAAGGGGCGGGAAATACTAATTACTAATGACGCGGCGTGTTTGGGCGGGGCCGGCGCGATTCGAACCCGTGGTGGTCGTCTTTTCGGAGAATCGGCGCACCAGCGATTCGATTAGCGCTCAAAGGGTACGCCGCCTTTTTGTCAGCTCATACACAAATTTCGGTCATGGCCCCCAGCGACCATCAGCGATACGAATCACACCGCGTACGCCGAATACGGTGCCTCATTAGTAATTAGTAATTGGTAATTAGCAATTCAAAGGCCCCGGCCGGACGGCCGGGGCCTTTGAATTCAGCCCGCCGTGGCGAGGAGCGGCGGCCGCCGTCGACGTCGCCTTTTTTTCGGCGCGCCGGGGATGCGGATCTCGGGGGTACGGGGTTCGGCCTTGGCGGCGAGGGTCAAGGCCTGGCCGATCGTCCTGGCGAACAGATCGCCGTTCACCTCTTTCCACAGACCGTCGGCCCGGTTGAACACGCCGCCGGAGATCATGATGTTCATGGTGGGGTTCGACCCGATGTCGCGGATCATGTCGATCAGCTTGCGCACACCGGGCACGCCCTGCGGTTGCGTTCCGTACAGCAGGAGAATGGTGGGGCGGCGATTCCCGACGAGGCTCAGGATCTCGTCGTGCGGCACACCCCCGCCGAGGAAGTACACCTTCCATCCGCCCGCCTCGAACAGGTCGGCGCACATCTGGGCGCCGAGCTCCTCGGGTTCGTCGTTGGCGCAACAGATCATGATCGACTTGCCGTTCGGCTTGGCGTACGAGATCGACGCCTGCAACTGGTCGGCCAGGCACCGAGTGATCCGCGTGGCCATATGCTCCGTGGCGAGATTGATCCGATCGGCGCGGTAGAGCTTCTCGACGCGTTCCATCGCGGGCCAGAGCAGGTTCGCGTACAGGTTCGACGGCTCGCTTTCGCTCGCGAGGTATTGATGAAAGACGCGTCGGCAGGACTGACGGTCGCCGGAGAGCAGCGGTTCCATGAATCGATCGAGAGCGGTTACTGGCGGCATAGGGACTTCCTCGCGCACCGGACCGAGCCAGGAGGCATCCATCGTTTCGGGCCTCCTGCCCGATCGGACGCGGTCCGCTGTCCTCAAGGTCTCGTGAGTCGGGGTTCCACCCCGGTGGCAATCTGGATGGCGCTGTCCGAGGCGGTCGGGCGTCAAGAACGGGCCACGGTCTCCGTTTCGGACGCTTGTATATCGGAGGCGCTGAGGAAGATACTTGAGACCGTCCGGGCACCGCCCCAGTGCCGTGCGAGTGTCGCTGAGGGCGTCTGCAGCATGCGCGCGATAACGCCCGGGCGGCCGCCGATCCACGGCTTTCGCATCCGATAAGATCGGCTCTCGCAGGCGCGCAGCTCACCGGCGAAAACAAGCGCCGCACGTCGCGGCGCGGTCAGCGCAGTTATCGGCCCGCCGACGCGCAATTGCTGCACCGGCCCGAAACGACCGGTTCCCGCGACGCTTGCCCGGCGGTCGCGACGGAAGTAGCATCCGGGTGCTGCGGTTATCGGCCGTTGGAGTCTTGCACAGGTTGAATCGCCCATGTCCGCCGAAGAGTTCACCGAACGGATCCTGCGTTTCCTGTCGCGAGACGACTATCGACCGCAACGACTGCGAGCCCTCGCCCGCACCATGGGGATCGCGGAGGATCAGTACGGGACCTTTCGGCAATCGGTCAAAGCGCTGGCCAAGACGGGGCGGGTCGTGCTCGGCAGCCGGAACATCCTCATGCTGCCGGAGCCGTCGGGCTCCATCGTCGGGCGGTTCCGCGCGAACCCCAAAGGATTTGGATTCGTCGTGCCGGAACTGCCCACCGCCCACGGCGATCTCTACGTGCCGGTCGGCGAGACCCACGACGCGATGACCGGCGACATCGTCCGCGCCCGCGTGCGCCGCAAAGGCAAGCGCGACGGACGCATGCTCTACGCAGGGCAGGTGGTCGAGATCATCAAACGCGGACACAGCCGGTTCGTGGGCGAGCTCGATCGCGAGTTCGGGCGCTGGTTCGTGCGGCCCGACGGTGCGATCTTCCACGGCCTGATCTTCATCGATGACTCGGGGGCCAAGAACGCCCGGCCTGGCGATCAGGTCGTTATCGAGATCCTCGAGTACCCCAGACGCGGCCTGGACGCCCGCGGCGTCATCATCAAGGTGCTCGGGCCGCGGGGCGATCCCGACGTCGACCTCAAGAGCATCCTGTGGCAGTACGGCTACCCGGAAGCGTTTCCCGACGACGTGCTCGACGCCGCCCGGGCGGCGGTGGACGCGTACGACCCCGAGGCGTGCCTCGCCGGCCGGGAAGACCTCCGCGAGCGGACCGTCCTGACCATCGATCCGGACGATGCCCGCGACTACGACGACGCGATCTCCATCACTTTTCCGCCGGACGGGACGATCGAACTCGGCGTCCACATCGCCGACGTCGCGCATTTCGTGCGCGAAGGGGGCGTTCTGGACCAAGAGGCCCTCGATCGCTCCAACAGCGTCTATTTCCCCGGGTTGGTCGTCCCGATGTTGCCGGAGATTCTCTCCAACGGGGTGTGCAGCCTCCAGGAAGGACAGCCGCGGCTGACCAAGAGCGCGTTCATCCGCTACGACCGGCAGGGTAACGTCCTGGCCCGGCGGTACGCGAACAGCGTGATCCGCTCGTCGAAGCGGCTCACCTACCGGCAGGCCACCGCGATTCTCGAGGGGGATCAACGCGAGGCGTTCGCGCCGGAGATCGTCAAGCTGGTGCGCGACGCGGACCGGTTGGCCCGGGCGATCCGGGATCGCCGGCTGCGCGACACCATGCTCGTACTCGACCTGCCGGAGGTCGAGTTGATCTTCGATGACGATGGCCGCGTGACGGGGGCGGAGCCGGCCGACACGTCGTTCTCGCACACCATCATCGAGATGTTCATGGTGGAAGCCAACGAGGCGGTCGCCCATCTGCTGGTCGACCGCCACGTGCCGCACCTGCGTCGCGTGCACGCCGACCCCGACCCGGCCGCCGAGGAGGGGCTGGGCCGGTTCCTGAAGGCGGCGGGGCTGCCGACGCCGAAGTCCCTGGATCGCGAGGCCCTCCAGACGCTGCTGTCATTCGTCAAGGGGCGGCCGGAGAGCTTCGCGGTGAATCTGGCCGTCCTGCGTTCGTTGCAACAGGCGGTCTACTCCCCGGACCTGGTGGGCCACTACGCGCTGGCGAGCGAGCACTATGTGCATTTCACGTCACCGATCCGCCGGTACCCGGATCTGACGATCCATCGCCTGCTGGATCGATGCCTGGCCGGTGACCTGGATACGGCGGCCGGGTTGCGGGAGGTGCCGTCGCACGGGCAACTGGAGGCGATCGGACATCGGTGCAGCCTGAACGAACGTCGGGCGGAGGACGCGGAACGCGAGTACAAACTCGTGAAGATCCTGCAACTGATGGAAGATCACGTGGGGGACGCGTATTCCGGGGTGGTCACCGGCGTGACGAACTTCGGCGTGTTCGTGCAGTTGCGGGACTTTCAGATCGACGGGTTGCTTCGGTTCGATTCGTTGCCGGACGACTGGTGGAACGTCGACCCCGTGCGCGGTTGCGTGGTGGGTGAGGCGACGGGTCTGCGGATCGCGATCGGCCAGGTGCTGGAGGTGCTGGTGGTCCGGGTGGATGTCGCCGCGCGGCAGCTCGACCTGGGGATCTCCGACCCGTCGATGTTGCGGCGTTGGCCGCGGAAGGAATCGGGCAAAAAGGCTCGCGGTCACTCCGCCCGCCCCAGGCGCGCGGTGGTAACGCGCAAGAAGACGACGCGGAAGAAGAAGAAAGGCAAAGGCAGGCGCAGGTGATCGGTGGCGCAGGAGCACACGGGCGGACGAAAACCGGTCGAGCCCGCGGAGACGCGAGCGAGTCGTGGTGCCCCAGGCTTCCCGTACTGGTCGCGGCGTAGCCGGACCGAACGGCGGTTCGTCGTGTTCGTGCGCGTGTCGCGCAACCGTACCTCCGTCCAGCCCACGGTGCGGATCGCCTGGCGGCGATTCAAATGGGGTTGGGCGGAAGCCTCCGGTACTGCGTTCCCCGCGCAGTACGGACGATCGGATGGCCACGGCATCGACCGCATCGACCAGCGCTACCCACGCCGAATGCGGCGCCTCATTTGTACTCTGTAATTGGTGATTGGTATTCCGCGGCCCCTCCCGCAGCGCGTTCCTTCATTCTGCGCACGAACACCGCCACCGCCTCGACGATCAGCCAGGCCGTCAGCAGGACGATGAACGACCCGACGAGGAACAGCGCCCGGTAGCCCTTGTCGCCGTCGGCCTGCCAGCCGGCGTAGTATTCCTGCAGCTTCAGCAGCATCGCCCAGGTGACCATCACCAGCATGCCGATCATCGGCAACAGGGTGTAGACGACCGGCTTGCCCATGACGAACAGCATCACGCTGACGATCAGCAGGCCGACGGCGGCCAGCAACTGGTTGGTCGTGCCGAACAGTTGCCACAGGGCGATGCCGGCCGGTTTGCCGTTGATCTCCAGCAGCGCCACCGCGCCGATGGCGACCACCGCGATGACGCTGGCCACGTACCGGTTCTGCAGCACCCGCAGTCGCAGCAGCTTCCCGATCGTCTCGACGTTGTATCGCAGCAGCCGGGTGCCCGAATCGAGCGTGGTCATCGCGAAACTCACCACCACCACGGCGATGAAGCTGGTCGCGGCGAGTACCACGGACCGTCCGTCGACGTCGAAGCGGGCGGCGATCCCGACGAACGGCTGGGCGATGATGTGGCCGGCGCCGTCGAGAAACGCGTCGAGGGCCATCTTGCTGTTGAGCTTCGCGTTGTAGATGGCGTCGTACCGTTCGCCGAGCCCGGCGCAGCACGCGAGGATCACCAGTACGGCCAGGAATCCTTCGGTCAGCATCGCGCCGTAGGCCACGAGGGGGGCGTTGCGTTCGCTGCGGATCTGCCGGGCGGTGGTGCCGCTGCTCACGAGGTTATGGAAACCGCTGATGGCGCCGCAGGCGATGGTGATGAACAGGAACGGCCAGATGGGCTGGGCGCTCTGCCAGTCGGCGGGGAGGACGCGCAAGGCGGGCGCCACGATAGTCGGGCGCCAGACGATCAGACCGGCCAGCAGCGCGAGCACCCCGACGTATAGCTGGTAGCTGTTGATGTAGTCGCGCGGTTGCAGGAGCAGCCAGACCGGCAGCACGGACGCGATCAAAGCGTAGACGAGCAGGGCATAGGTCCAGTTGTCCCTGGCCTTGGCGGCGGCGGCCTTGATGTCGTCGGCCACGGCGGCCCGGTCCGGGCTCTGCCCGGCCTGTCCCTGGAAGTACGCGGCGGTGGGGCCGGGCTCGGTGGCCCGCACGCCGCCGACGACGGGCAGCGCGCCGGGCGGGGCGTCGGCGATGGCCTGCGCAGTCTGGTCGCTGACGTACACCTTGTAGAGCGGGATGGGCATGCGCATGCCGGCGAACATCGACAGGAACATGAGCGCGAGCCCGAGGACGGTGGCGATCCCCAGCTTCCAGCGCCGCCAGTAGACGAGCAGCCCGATGAGCACCGCGATGACGATCAGGGCAAGAGTCGGCACGACGGCCTGCGGCGACAGGTCGGTGAACAACTGGGCCATCAGCAGGGCGAACACGCCCATGGCCAGCGAGAGCAGGAAGAAGATGATGATCAGGAACAGCACGCGGGCCCGGGGCCCGAGCACGTCGAGGGTCAGGTCGCCGATGCCGCGTCCGTCGTGGCGGAGCGACGCGTAGAGGGTGGTGAGGTCGTGGACGGCGCCGATGAAGATGGACCCGAAGAAGACCCAGAGCATGGCCGGCACCCAGCCCCAGATCACCGCGATGGCCGGCCCGACGATCGGACCGAGCCCGGCGATCGACGCGAAGTGGTGGCCGAACAGCACCGCGGGGTGGGTCGGCACGTAATCGATTCCGTCGCGGAAGCGGTGGGCCGGCGTGGGGCGGCCGGGGTCGAAGCCCAGCACGCGCCGCGAGATGAACCGGCCGTAAAGTCGGTAGGCCAGGACAAACCCCACCCCGGTCAGGACGGCAACGACGACACTGTTGTTCAGGATGGCCATGGTCGAGGGAGCCTCCGCAACCTGTTGCAGTGTAGCAGGCGCGGCGAGGGCGGGGAAGGAGGATGGGCGGGGGAATCACCGATTACGAGTTACCGATGGGGTCGCATTGGGGGGCGTCGCCGGGTTTCGATTCCCGGCCCGGCCGCCGGCCACCGATCACACGCAGTGGGCCACGGTGCCCGGATCGGGCGAGGCGGTCGCTCACAGCCGGCTTTCGACGCAGGCGAGGAATTCGGGCACGTTGGGTGACGGCCCGTCGCCGAAATTGTGGTGCGTGTCGTCGGTGGTCCACCGGCCGAGGACGGTGCGATCCGATCCGTCCAGGCACATGCCCTTTTCGAGCGTCCAGTAATCGAACTCGATCGGGTCCGGGACGTCGTTCGCGTCCAGGTCGACGTGGAGGACGATGGCCACGAGGTACGCCTCGGCCACCGCGGCGGGCGGCGGCATGACGACCACGATCACCGGGCGGTTTTTGATGCGGACCGTACCGATCGTGATATCGGCGACGTCGAAGGTCGGTTCGCCGCTCTCGTCGCAGTTGGCGCGAACCTGCTCCCAGATGCTTCGCAGGACGGCGTCCTGCTCCTGCGATCCCATCACGCCGAAGAACACCAGCGGATTCGTCGCGCACGCTTTGCGGAACGCGAAGTGGGCCAGTTCGTAGTGATGGCGGCTTCGGGCGACGGATCCACCGCGGTCCTCGGCGTCGTTGGGTGGGGGCATCGTTAGTCTCCTTGGTGGCCGCCGTGCATTGGAAGCCGGGCATGGCGGGGTTGAGTCCGAGTCTATCAACTCTCGCCGTGCCCGCAACCGGCGGCCGGCGGCCGCGCGTTGTGACGGGGCGGAGGGGCGGTATAATCGCGTGCCGTTGGGGGGCGCCGGAGTACGCGGTCAAGTTCCGGGGTCGCCGGGTGGTCACCGTGAACTGTTCGGAAAGCGCGACGTTCCCAACACGCTGATGAGTGAGCCGTTGCCGAAAGAACCGAACGGGGCGTTGTCGGTGTCGCTGGGACGCGGGGTGGCGGAGTCGCTGCTGCTCGTCGTATTGACGTTGGCCATCCTTCTGCCAGGATTGGGGCGATCAGCCTACGTCAAGACCGAAGGGCTGCGGGTGGTAGTGGCCAAGGAAATGCTCGAGACGGGCAACTACCTCGTCCCGCACGTGCATCACGCCCCCTACATGAGGAAGCCACCGCTGTTCGCCTGGCAACTGGCGGCCTTGAGCAAGCTGACCGGGATGGAGCTGAACGAGACGCTGGCCCGATCGCTGTCGGTGTCCGCCGCGGTGCTGTACGTGCTCGTGGTGTACTGGGGCGCGGTGTTCCTGTTTCGTCGGCCGTGCGGGCTGCTTGCGGCGACGATGGCGCTCTGCACCTGGAACGTGTTGGATTACGGATCGCGGGCGGAACTCGACCTGACCTTCACCGCCTGGGTCACCGTGATGCAGTTGTGCCTGTACGCCGCGATCCGACGGACCGGGGGCCTGCGGTGGCTCGCGTGGACGGGCGTGTATGCAACCGCAGCCGTGGCCACCCTGGCCAAGGGGCCGCACGCGGTCATCTTCCTCGGACTTACCGTGCTCGGCTGGTGCGCGGTGCAGGCCGGGGCGGGGGCGCTGTTCACCGGCAAGCCGCGGCTCGGTTGGATCGGCGTGTGCTTTTCGCGGGCGTTCTGGGGCCCGACGATCCGCGAGCTGGGGCGCTTGCTGATCCGGCCTGCCCATCTAGTGCCCGCCCTGACGTCGTTCGTCATCGTGGTGGGCTGGGCGGTGCACATGAGCACGTCGGTGGGGCACGCGGAGTACGGCTACTCGGCGGCGGGCGAGTTGTTCATGCGACTGGTGCCGTGGCAGCCGAAGCACTTCCTGGGCTGGCTCTGGGGGGTGCCGGTGTTCGCGATCATCACGCTGCCGGCCTCGGTGCCGGCGCTGGCATGGTTGTTGTGGCCGGTGCGGTCGCCGGACGGCGAGCGCGAGCGGACGGCGGTTCTTTTCCTGCTGGTCTGGGTGCTGTCGAACCTGGTGTTTCTGACGTTCGCGCCGGCCAAAGCGTCGCGGTACATGTTGCCGGTCTTCGCACCGGTGGCACTGCTGGGAGCGTACGCGTGGCGGCTCTATCTCGATCATGCGCTGCCCCGGCGTTGGGACCTGGCGATCCGGCGCTATGCCGGCGTCGTGTTCGGCGTCGGTGGCGTGGTGGCGATCGCAGGGATCGTGGCGGCGCTCCAGTGGCGTCGGACCGGGCGCTACCTCGCCTGGCCGTTGGAGTCGGCCGACACGGCGTTGCTGGTGGCCGCCGCCGGGATGGGCGTACTGGCAGCATTGACAGGTCTGGTGCGTGTGGTTCGCAACGGGCGGTTGGGCCAGTGGGCGTTGATCGTGTTGGTTCTGATTCTGACGCGACCGATGTATCTCGAGGTGATCGTGCCGCTTCGTGAGGCCCGCTACGGGCACCGCGTGATCGCTCGCACGGTGGACGAGCATGTGCCACCCGGTCAACCGGTGCTCGTGTTCGGCAAGGTACCCATGCCGGACATGGAGATCTACTCGCAGCGAGACTTCGTCTGGTCCGGCTGGCAGGATCCGAATGAGGGCAGGGAACTGGTGGGCGACGGGCCGGCGTATTTCCTCATGTATGAGCGGAAGGACTGGGAGCGGTTCAAAGAGCGGTTGCGGTTCGCAATTCTCGATCGGCTGCGGATGCCGCTGGGCGAGGAGCCGTACGTGCTGGTGACGGTCGATTTCTCGCGATCGGCGGAGTCGGCGGAGTTGGCGGCGGACCGGTGACGCCGCTTTCCGCTTGACAGGCGCGGCGGGTGGCGTACGGTGACGGGCGACGGGGCGCAGCGCGATACGTGGGCGTACGGGATCCCTCGCATGAGCAAGAAGTCGACGCGATGGCCGATCTGGCGAATCGGCGTGGCAACCGGCGGTTGCGCCGTGGCCGCGGCGGTCCTGTTCTGGGCGTCGGTGTTCTTGGAACAGGTCGGTGCCGCCGACGAAGAGGCCACCAAGCGAACGCTTCTGACGCTTCCCGGCTTCGTGTTGATCCTCGGCGTGGTGGCGACCATGTTGACGATCCTGTGCGCGATCTGGCTGGGGGCCCGGGTCCGGGAGTCGCGGATCCCGCCGTGGGAGCGTGGAAAGAAGAAGTCGCGCCGCCGACGCTAGGGGGTGCGACGGGGTGAGGCGATTTGTCTCGGGCGACCGGCCGGTTTGTCCGCGGCGAACCGGCGGATCGTGACTTCTCTGATTCGAGGCCTGCCCCGTTCTCGATCGGTAGCGCGGAACTTCACGGCCGGCGCCGGCGGGGATGCAGGTCCATGCCCGTGTTGATCGACGGCAACAACCTTCTATATGCGGCCCGCGAGATTCCCGGGCTCGGCAAGACGGATCGGCATGAATTGTGCCGTATCGTGGGTCGGTGGGCCGCCCGCGCCCAGGAGGAAGTCGGCGTGGTGTTCGACGGCACGGCCCCGCCGCTGCCGGTGATCGAGCGGATGCGGGCGTGCGGGGTGGAGGTCACTTTCTCCGGCGCCCGGACGGCCGATGATGTGATCGTGGCGATGATCGAAGCGGCCCCGTCGGCGGCCCGCTACACGGTCGTCAGCAGCGATCACGCGATCAAACACGCGGCCCGATACGACCGGGCGATGCCCATCAGTTCACAGGAGTTCATGCGCCGGGTATTGCAGGACGATGACGGCGGGCCGTCACGGCCGGGCGGGGCGGGCGACGCCCCGTCGCCGGACGTGCCGGAGAAGCCGGACGGGTTGTCGCCGGAGGAGACCGACGAATGGCTGAAGGAGTTTGGGGAGGACGGAGAGGCGATTAGCGAGTAGCGCGGAGCGAATTGAACGGTCAGTCTTGCTGGCCGCCGTATTTCCAGGCACGGTTTTGTTTGGTGGCGGAGCGTTGGGTTTTTTGTTCGCGGCGGCGGCGTTTGGCGGCGGCGGGGACGGTCGTCTTCTTGCGGCGCTTTCGGGGACGCAGGGCTTCGGTCAGGAGTTCGACGAAGCGATCGATGGCCGCCTCGCGGTTGGCGGCCTGCGTGCGGTGCCGGGAGGCGACCACGCGGAGGATCCCGTCCTGACTGATGCGGGTGGCCAGCGCCTCACGGATGCGGCTCTTCTGCCGTGCTGTCAATGACGGGCTGCCATCGAGATCAAACCGCAGCGTCACCCGCGTGCTGACCTTGTTGACGTTTTGCCCCCCCGGCCCACTGGCCCGAGTGAAGTCGAACGCCAACTCGTCAAGGTCGATCGTTGCGTAAGACCCCATCGCAAGCACCGTCACACCGCCCCCGCCCCAGCGGGAACAACAAACGGAAGCCGCGCCCGGCCGCGGCGTCTCATTCGTGTGATCATTGATTTTCAATTCGCCCGAGGCGCGAACTGAAAATCCACCACTTTCATCTCCACCGTGCGGCGCCCGTTGAACTCGTTGATCGTCGGCGCAAAGGCGAGGCGGCAGCGGCGGTTGTCCTTGAGCTGGTCGGCCAGGGCGGCTTGTCCGAACGCGATCGACCGCATTCGGGCCGGCCCGTCCATGAAGGTCGACGTCAGATGATCGCCGTTCTTGCCCACGCAACGCGGCTCGCCGACCAGGTCGACCCACCCGGTCGCCAGTTGCGGCGGCGGGTTGCCCTGACCGAACGGGCCGAGGTTCAGCATCGCCTGCACCGAAGGCAGATCCAACTCCTGCAGCGAGACCTCGGCATCGAGGTACAGCTTCGGGCGCAGGTCGGCTCCGGTCAGCGTGTTGTTCGCGTGGTTGACGAAGGCGGCCGTGAACGCGTCAACCTGGTCGGCCTCGATCCGCAGACCGCCGGCCATCGCGTGGCCGCCGAACTGGATCAGATGGCCGCCGCAGGCGGCCAGGGCCTGATGCATATGAAACGGTCCGATGGAACGGGCCGAGCCCTGCCCGATCCCGTCGGTCACGGCGATCAGCACCGTCGGCTTGCCATACCGATCGACGATGCGGGAGGCCACAATGCCGATCACGCCGGCGTGCCACCCCTCGGAGGCCAGCACGATCCCGCGGGAGGCGTCGCTGTCCAGTCGCTGGTGCTCGATCATGTCGCAGGCTTGCCGGAAGATCTGCCGCTCGCGTGTCTGACGCGCCCGGTTGTGTTCTTCCAAATATAGGGCGATCTCCGTGCCGCGTTTCGCGTCGGCCCGGGTGAGGAGTTCCACGGCCAGCCGGGCATGTCCCATGCGGCCGGCCGCATTGATCCGCGGGGCGAGCTTGAACCCGACGTCCTGCCCGCTGACCGTCGCCCCGCTCAGGCCGGCCGACTCGATCAGGGCGGCCAGTCCCGGGAGCGACGTTTTCTTCAAGCTCGCCAGCCCGTGTCGGGCGAAAATCCGATTCTCGCCCACCAGTGGGACCACGTCGGCGACGGTGCCCAGCCCGACGAGCGGAAGCACATCGAACAGCCGCTCGCGAAATTCGGGGGTGACTTTGTCCGAGCCGCTCAACTCTCGCGCCACCGCCCAGGCCAGCTTGAACGCGACGCCCGCGCCGCAAATCGCCGGGTTGGGGTACTCGCCGCCGACCGTCGGATGCACGATGGCCGTCGCCTGCGGCACCTCCGCGCCGGGCGTGTGGTGATCGGTGATGATCAGGGTCAACCCGCATTCCGAAGCGACGGCGGCCTCCTCGACCGAGCTGACGCCGCAGTCGACGGAGACCATCAGATCGCACCCGTCGTCGACGCTGTTGCGGATTGCCGCGCTGTTCAGCCCGTAGCCCTCCTCCAGCCGGTCCGGCACGTAGAAGCCGGGGGCCGCGCCGGCCGCGGCGAGAACGTGCCAGAGCACGGCGATGCCGGTGACGCCGTCGACGTCGTAGTCGCCGTAAAGGACGACTTTCCGGCGGCGGCGCACCGCGTCGGCAATGATCCGGGCAGCGGTGGTGGTTCCGGGAAGAGATTCCGGCGGGTGGAGGTCGCGGAGTTGCGGGTTCAAGAACGCGCGGGCGTCGGATTCGGTGGACACGCCACGGTTGAGCAGTAGTTGGACAACCACCGGTGCGACGTTCCAGCGTGTCGCCAGCGTGTGACACGCTTCATGGGGAGCCGTGATGATCCAGTCCTTGGCCATGCCTCTGGTCCCGTGCGAGTTCGGTGGGCGGTCTGGCCCGCGACCGCCACTGTAGTTCGCCGAGCCCGCGGCGTAAACGGTTGATTTGAAATGCGGCGACGGCGGAACAACCGTGAACTTTGGCAGGTTCGGAGTTTTCAGGACTTCTGGCGGGCTGTAGAATCCCGCGAGGGTGATAATAACGGGAGTTCGGAGCGACCGGTCGATGTCCGTGCGACGCGGGGGATCAAACGTGGTGGGTCGATTATCCAGCGTGACGAACCGGGCGGCGGTCGTGCTGTTGGTAGCGACGCTGCCGTGGATTGGCAGTTGCGGGGTCGACCTGGGCTACCTCATCCCGCAGGCGTGGGGCCAGCTCGACATCGTCTTCCGATCGGTGCCCATCGATGATGCGATCGCCAGCGGGAAACTCGAAGATTGGCAGGTTGAGAAGCTCCGACTGATCCAGGACGCGCGAGAGTTCGCCACGGAGGCCATCGGCCTGAACACGGCGGACTCCTATGAAGAGTTCTTCGACACGGGCGGCAAGACCCTGGCGTGGAATGTCTCGGCTTGCGCCAAGCATGCGTTTGCCCCGAAGCGGTGGTCGTTCCCTATCGTCGGCACGGTGCCGTACCTGGGGTATTTCGACTGGCAGCAAGCCACGACGAAGGTCTTTGAACTTCGCGAACAGGGGTACGACGTGCTGTCGTACCCGGTCAATGCGTACAGCACGCTCGACTTCCTGCCGAACCCGGTTTTCTCAGGGATGTTGGAGTACAACGATCTGGCACTCGTGGACACGGTGTTGCATGAGTTGCTGCACGACACGGTATGGAGTCACGCCAGCACGACGTTCAACGAGAGTCTGGCCACGTTTGTCGGGCGGCAGGGGGCCATCGATTACTTCGCCGACCGCCGCCCGGAGAATCCCGCCTACGTCAACTCGGCCATCGATTGGTATGCGGACGTCGACCGGTACAACGAGTTCATCTTCGCCCTGTTCGAGGAGCTGCACGCCTACTACTCGCAGAGCGGCGTCGATCGCAAGCAACTGGTCGACGGGCGCGAGGCCGTCTTTCAGGGAGGCCGCGAGCGGTTCGCCGAGGAGGTACAACCGCAGATGCGCTACCCCCGGTCGTTTGACTGGGTGCTCGAGATGCCGACCAACAACGCGTGGATCCTGGCCAACACGCGGTACAACGAGGGGCTGGACACGTTCGCGCAAGTGTACGAGATGACGGGGCGCGATTGGACCGCGTCGCTGCTGGTGTTCGCCGAGGCCGCGGCGATGGACGATCCCTACGCGTATCTGGAGCGGTGGGTGGCGAATGGCGGGACCGCGGCGGAGACCCGGGCGACGGCCACGCTGATTGAGGGGCCGGTGGCCAAGGAGGTCGGAGCCGTTCCGGCCGACGAGGGCGCCGTCTTTATCCTCGACCCCGGGCCGTTTCCCCGCACGGTTGGCCCCGGGGGACCGTTCAAGGACTAGTCCACAGCCGGGTGGCTCGCGACCGGCCGGGCGTGGCGCCGGGTGCGGAGCCGGGCCCTTTCCGTCCAGATTCAACCACGAACCTACTATGGCATCACGCGTGTCGGTGCGATGTGGCGGCTGAACCATGTCGATGAAAGCGCGAGTCTGCGCCTTACTTCTGTTCGCGATCGCCTTCGGATACCTCGAGGCGGCCGTGGTGGTGTATCTGCGCAGCATCTACCAACCGATCCGGTCGTCCCTCCATCCGGAGATCGGGGCGGACTCCCTGTTCCCCATGATCACGTTGGAGGATCTGCGGGAGCGAGGTGGGGATCTGGAGCGGCAGCTTTACATCGAGCTGGGACGCGAGGCGGCGACCCTGGTGATGTTGATGACGGTCGCCTGGGGGGCGTGCCGATCCCGCCGAGAGTGCTTCGCCATGTTCGCGTTCCTGTTTGGCGTGTGGGACATCTTCTACTACGTCTTCCTCCACGCCGTGATCGGGTGGCCGGCGACGGTGACGGAATGGGACATCCTGTTTCTACTGCCGACGGTCTGGGCGGGCCCGGTGCTGACGCCGCTTCTCGTCTCCGTCGCCCTGATCGGGGCATCGGTGTGGGTGTTGAACGAGGAAGCGCGGGGGCGTCCGTGCCGGTTGTCGCCGGCCTGCTGGGCGGGCGTGGCCGCCGGCGGGCTGATCGTGATCGTTTCGTTCTGCTGGGACTGGCGGAACGTCGCGGCGGGGAACTTGCCTAACCCGTTTCGATGGGACATCTATCTGGTCGGATTGCTGGGTGGGTCCGCGTGTTTCGTCTGGGGCGCTGCGCGGTTGCGACGGAAGCGGTCGCGGTCGTAAACGATGGTCAGCCTCGGTGCCGGAGACCCTGGACGACGAGGATCGCCACCAGGGCGGTGGCGGTCACGAGCCAGCCGGCGGCAAGGCGTTGAGTCAGGTTGACCGGCGTGCGGTCGACGTAGCGATCGACGACGGTGACCGCCGTCGGGTCGACCGGTGCGGTGCGGCTCGCCGCCATCACGTCAAGCCGGTTCTGAATCGTCTGGATGTCCGCGTTGATCTGCTCGAGCCGCCGCGCCCGTTCTTCGGTCGAGAATTTGTGTTCCAGGTAGCCGTGGACGCGGGCAGCCGCCCCGTTGAGTTGATCCTGCGTGGCCAGCAGTTCGTCGACCTGGGCGTCCGCCCTGGGTCGCAACGCCTCGATCTCGGCCACCAGGTCGGCCATCTGCTCCTCACGCTGTTTGACCGCGAGGTCGTGCGTTTCGGCGTGCAGCTTCTGTTCGATGGCCTGCGTTCGTTGCTCGGCCCGCCGGTGGAGGCCTTTGAGTCCCTGCAACGCGGCATCGAGCCGCGGGTTGTTGATCGCCTTGATGTCGGAGGCGATGAACTCGAATTGGTGATGGGCGGTGCGCAGCCGATGGAACCGCCGGGTGGCCACGGAGATCAATTCATGGTGCCGTGCCGCCTGGTTGGGCTCGGCGGCCATGGCGTCGACCTGTTCCTTGATCTGCGATAGTGGCTCGACGGTTTCGAACAGCATGTCGCCGAGTTGCCGGGCGAGCCGGGCCTGTGACTCGATCATGCCGCGGACGTCGAGGGCGGCCGCGTTCGCCTTGACCAGGTCGACGTCGCGATTCCACCGCGCGGCGAACCCGGCGAGCACCGCCTCGTACGCCCGGCCGGCTTCGACGAATCGTTCCGCGGCGAGGCGATGGGGCCCCGTGGCCGTTTGGACCGCGGCTCCGCTTCCGACGTGGACGACGTCCCCCGCCGCAGCGAGCAGCGCGTCGAGGGCGGGTGCCGCGGCATCGAAGACTTCGAGGAGCCGGGCCCGCATTTCCGCACGCCGTACTTCCAACGTGCGCAGGTCCTGCACCAGCGTTACGTCTGCCTCGAGGGCGGCCCGGCGAACGTCGGGATCGATGCGAACCGTCTGCGGCACGGGGTTCTGCCGTAATGTCGCGAGCCGGCGGCTCAGCGAATCAAGGGTCGCCCGCAGTGACGCGTAGCCGCCACGCTGTTGGTCCAGCGCCTCAACGATAACGCGTCGTTGGGCGAACGGATCGTCGACCGGTTGTCCGGAGGTGGCCGGCGCCGTCGCCCGCAATGTCTCGGCCTGCGCCTGCAACCGGTCGAGTTGTTCTTCGAGAATGCGTTCGCCTTCGCCGGGCGTGGTGAGCGACTGCTCGGACACGCGGCGGAGCCGATCGAGGTAGGCGTCGACCAGGGCGCCCAAAGTGTCCCGTCCGTCGGCGACGCTGATGGTGGTGAACGAGTGCCGGATCGTGCCGCGGTCCGCCCGGGTCACAACGTTCCATGACGACGCCGACTCCTCGTGCCGCTGCGTCGCGAGCACGCAATCCATCAGTTCGCGGCGGTAGCCGCCGAGCTTGTTCTTGTCGTTCTTCCCGCCCGCGATCAGGAACTCGACCGTGCAATCGTACTGAAACGGTCCGGCGAACACGGTGTAGACGCCGCCGCCGACTGCCGCCACGGCGAGCCACACGGTGACCCACCGGCCCGCGCGCCTGGCCCGAGATCGCCGGGGCCCGTCGTCCGCCCGTGCGGCGTACGCGGATGGTGCGGCGGCCCGGCGACGCGACGACCGGGAGGAGGGCTCGACGGTGGTGCCGACGGACTCGATGTCGACGTACAACGACCCCGGTGCCCGGCGTTCCGCGATGGATTCCTGTTTTCGAATCATGAGTCGGGCAGCAACGCGTCTATCGCGGCTGCGTCGGCGGGCCGGAGTTCCCATCCAATGCTGTCGCAAGCCTCGCGTACCTGTGACGGACGGCCGGCACTCACCATCACCGTCGTGATACCCGGCCGATGGGCGACCCAGTTGACCGCCAGTTGGCCCACCGTCTTCCCGTAGGCGTGGGCGATTGTCCGGGTTTTCTCCGCGGCGCTCAAGTGTTCTGTCGGACGGGTCCGGGCGATGTCCGGTTGGGGGGCCGGCCCGGCCCCGGTGGCGTCCTCGAGGCGACCGCGGTCGGTGAGCAGTCCGGACGCCCACGGATCGCGTGCGATGAACGCCGTGCCGCACTCGCGGCAATAGGGAATAAGGTCGAGCGCGGCCTGCCGGTTCAGCACCGAGAACGCCGATTGAACGGCATGGACGGGCCCGAACTCGCGGGCATCGGCGAGGCGTTCACAGCCGAAATCGCAGAGGCCGATGGCCCGGATCTTCCCGGTCTCGAGCAGGGCGGTGAGGGCCTCCATGGTCTCCCGGATCGGCGTCTCGGGATCCGGCCAGCGACATTGGTACAGGTCGATGACGTCGGTCTGGAGTCGTCGCAGGCTGGCGTCGCACTCCCGGTGAATGCTCTCCGCGGTAAGACAGCGTGCGAGTCGGCCGGTGCGTTCGTCCACCCACGCACCGCACTTGGTGGCGATCAGCACGCGGTCGCGCCGGCCGCGAATCGCCCGGCCCACCAGGACTTCGGCCCGGCCCAGGCCATGCACGGCGGAGGTATCGATCAGGTTGATCCCGGCATCGACCGCCTGGCGAATCGCGTCGATGCGTTCGTTGTCATCGACGGAGCCCCAGTCGGTCGGGTTGCCGACCGCGGGGTCGGTGCTCAACGCAAGGACGGAAACAGGGAGGGTCGTGTTACCGAGGGGTCGGGTGAGCATAAGCGACTGCCGTTGTGGGCGGTGCGTGGGCTACTGCGTAGGTGCCACATTGTAGCGGCGCGGTGCCCCCGCCTCAATGGGGGTGTCGGGGCAGTGGCGGCGGGGCGGATATGCAGTGTCGCTTGAGTCCATGTGTCGTCCGCGCGGGATGGTCGCCGGGGCGTCGGCAATTTTTGCGTTTGACATGCCTGCATTGATCCGTATACTCGCGAGGCTCTAGGTACTGCTGTACCGTTAGGTTACGCTCCGGGCCCCGCCGGGCGGCGGCGGTCGGGAGTCTGGTGTGTGGAAAAGTCGTCGTGTCGGGGTCGGCGGCGGCGCGGCAAACAGGGTTCGCGCGTGGGTTGCCGGCGGCTGACAGACGGCACGCGGCTTCTGTAGCTCAGTGGTAGAGCGCGTCCTTGGTAAGGACGAGGTCCTGGGTTCAAGTCCCAGCAGAAGCTCGTTACGAACCGTGCCGTGGATGGGCGCCGCGTGCGTCCCGGGACGCGGCGAAGAGGCAGTCGTCTGTTTCAGAGGCGGACGCCACTGGGAACAGGCGCGACAGTGGGTGAACGGGTAACGGAACGGGTGACCGGCCACGGGTGTTGAATGAGGAGGCACCTGATTCGATGCGACCGGTCCGCCGGGAGTCGGCAAGCCAAGACAGTCGATGAATGGCACGATCACGAGTGGAGGATCATAGGCAATGGCCAAGGAAGTATTCGAGCGAACCAAGCCACACGTCAACGTCGGCACCATCGGCCACGTAGACCACGGGAAGACCACCTTGACGGCGGCGATTACGGCGGTGCAGGCGGCCAAGGGTCTAGCTACGTTCAAGGCCTACGATGAAGTGGCGAAGGCGTCGGAAGCGCACGGCCGCCGCGATGCGACGAAGATCCTGACCATCGCGACGTCGCACGTTGAATACTCCACCGAGACGCGCCACTACGCGCATATCGACTGCCCGGGGCACGCGGACTACGTCAAGAACATGATCACCGGCGCGGCCCAGATGGACGGGGCGATCCTGGTGGTCTCGGCGGCGGACGGTCCGATGCCGCAGACCCGCGAGCACATTCTGCTGGCCCGCCAGGTCAATGTCCCCGCCATCGTCGTCTTCCTCAACAAGGTGGACCTGGTGGACGATCCGGAGTTGCTCGAGCTGGTCGAAATGGAAGTCCGTGAACTGCTGGACAAGTACAGCTTCCCCGGGGAAGACACGCCGATCATTCGCGGGAACTCGCTCGGGGCGTTGACGAACCCGAAGGACCCGGAGGCGACCAAGTGCATCGACGAGCTGATGGACGCCATCGACGCCTACATTCCGGAGCCCGAGCGGATCACCGACAAGCCGTTCCTGATGTCGGTGGAGGACGTCTTCAGCATCAAGGGGCGGGGCACGGTGGCGACGGGCCGCGTCGAGCGCGGCGTCATCCGGGTCGGCGAGCAAGTGGAAGTCGTCGGGCTGCGTGATCTCCAGAAGACGACGGTGACCGGCGTCGAGATGTTCAACAAGACGCTGGAGCAGGGGCAGGCCGGCGACAACGTGGGCTGTCTGTTGCGGGGCGTCGAGAAGGACGGGATCGAGCGCGGGCAGGTGCTGGCGGCGCCGGGGACGATCACCCCGCACACCAAGTTCGAGGCCGAGGTCTACGTGTTGACCAAGGAAGAGGGCGGCCGCCACACGCCGTTCTTCAACGGATACCGCCCGCAGTTCTATTTCCGCACCACCGACGTGACGGGCGGGCTGCAGTTGCTCGGCGGGGCCGAGATGTGCATGCCGGGCGACAACGTCACCATGACGGTGGAATTGGGCAAGCCGGTCGCGATGGAGCCGCAGGACCGTTTCGCGGTGCGCGAGGGTGGCCGTACGGTCGGCTCCGGCGTCATCGCGAAAGTGATCGAGTAACGCCGCGGACGCCGGAATCGCCCGGCACTCGGGTCCGAGCGGCGAGAGCGCCGGGGCGTGAGGCGGCCCGGCGAGGCGAATACACGGGGCAACGGCCATGGCCAAAGCGCAGAAGCGAGAATGGGTGTGGCTCCAGTGCAAGGAGACGGGCGACCTGAACTACCGCACCTCGGTCAACGTTCAGGGCGGCCTGCCCAAGCTGGAGCTGAAGAAATACTGCCCGCGGTTGCGGAAGCGGACCGTGCATAAGATTAAGCGCAAGGCGTGACCGCCGGCGGGGGAACCTGCCGAGCACGCTTGGCCGGGGATCGCCCGGGTGCCGGCGCGGGCACGGGCCGCACCTGTTGCACGGGCGTCCGAAGGAGCGTAGCTCAATTG
>CAZBUJ010000067.1:0-31854 GCA_964495075.1 uncultured Phycisphaeraceae bacterium | reverse complement strand
TCGCACTCGTCTGCCTGATCGTTCGGCTGGCAGTCGGGCTCGCACTCGTCGGGAACCAGGTCGCCCTGGCAGTCCACGCTGCACTCCGCCGGGAAGCCCCAGGTGCCCTGCGTGGTCTCGTCACACAAAGGAGCCACGTCGCACTCGTCCGGAATGCCGTCGCCGTTGCAGTCACCTCCGATCGGATCCATGGACACCGCGAACTCACCCACCGCGAAGTCCACTTCGGTGACGCAGACCAGGTGGATGGTCACGAGATCCGTGCCCCAGAACCCGCAGTAGGCCGCACCGGCCGAACCATTGGCGATAAACTCCGGCGTGGTCACGCCGCCCGCCGTCGCCGTGAACGTATGAATGGCGAACGGGTTGGGCTCCACGTAGAAGTAGAACGCCGTCGACCCGGTCGGAACCGTCATCGTCAGCTCGGTCGCGCTGTTGCTGTAGTACACGTCACCCGTGTAGCCGTGGCTCCAGCTCAACCAGCCATTGCCGATCACGCGGTGGTTCACCGCGGTGTCGAACAGCAGGTCGCCGCCCAGCGGGCCCGCCACCGACGAGACGTCCGTAAACGTCGCCGTCGGATCCGCATCGAACGGGGTCATCGTCAAGCCACCCAGCTCCGACGGCGGCGCCGCGGAACCCGGCGACACATCGAAATCAATCCCCCGCAGACCGGCATCGCCGAGCTGGCAGTCGTCCGGGATGCCGTCGCCCTGGCAGTCCGGAATCTGGCCGCACTGGTCGCCGTAGATGTCGTAGCAGACGCCGTCACAGCTGATGTCACAGCCGTCCAGGATGCCGTTGCCGTTGCAGTCCTCCTGGCACTCGTCCGGCACACCGTTGCCATCGACGTCTTGGCTCGTGCCAGACGCGATGTCGCAATTGTCCGGAATCCCGTTCGGCTGGCAGTCCTCCTGCTGCCCCGTGGCGAGCTCGCACTCGTCCGGCACACCGTTCTCATCGCAGTCGTCGGTGTCGCAGACACTGCCGTCGCCCATGTAAACGCCGCCCATCGCCACGCAGCCGTCCGCGTCGATGTCGCCGACGCACGGCTGATCCGGCAGGCAGCACGCGCCGATGAACTGGTAGACCTTCAGCACGTAGTCGCCGCAACTGCTGTAGCCTTCCACGTCCACGTAGTACGTCCCGGCCGACAGGCCCGGAACGATCGCGAACGACTGGAGACCGCACTCCGACGAATCGTCCTGGGCCACGATGTCGCCCAGGCAGCAGTCGGTGCCGACACCCAGCCAGGTGTCGTAGCCCGAATCGCACAGGTCGAACACCCACTCACCGTCGTTCGGCAGTGAGACCGCGTACATCACGTCCTCGGTGCTGCGGAGCTCGCAGTCATTCGCGGCGCCACACGTGGTGCCCGACCACTCACCCGGCGCATCGACGAAGTAGTCGGCGCACAGGCACGGGTTCGGATCGCACGGCACGCCGTCGCCCTTGTAGGCACCGGCCGCCTCCGAACACTCGAACGGCGTGTAGTCGAAGCACTCCTCGCCGACGCAGCACGCACCAGTAGCCTCGCAGGCCGTACAGTCCGACCCGTCGCCCTGGTACACGCCGCCCGCGTCCAGGCAGCCCGCAGCCGTCAGAATCTCACAACCGCCGGCCAGGCAGCAGGCACCAACCTGCTGGTACACCTTCAGCACGTAGTCGCCGCAGCCGTTGTAGCCCTCGACGTCGACGTGATAGGTGCCGGGCTCCAGGTCCAGAACCGCGTACGACTGGAGACCGCACTCCGCCGAATCGTCCTGGGCCAGAATGTCGCTCGTGCAGCAGTCGGTCCCGACGGCCATCCAGGTGTCGTACCCGGAATCGCAGAGGTCGAAGACCCACTCGTTGCCGTAGCCGGTGTCCGGCAGCGTCACCGAGAAGCTCACCTCTTCCGTCGACCGAACCGCGCAGTCGTCGCCCTCGCCGCAGGTCGTACCCGACCACTCACCCGGTGCGGTGACGAAGAAGTCGTCGCACTGGCACGGGTCCGGGTCGCAGGGGAGACCGTCGCCCAGATACTCGCCGCCCAGCGTCTCCACGCACTCGTACGGGTCGGCCATCTGGCAGTACGGCATGCCCTCGCCGTCGAGCAGGCAGCACGCACCCATCGCGTCGCAGTCGTACTCCTCACAGACCTCGTCGATGCCCCAACGCTGGTACGGACCGCGGCAGTCGGCCGGCGGAACGTCGTCGGTGCACTGCAGCGCCGGATCTTCGATCGAGTAGTCGCAGCACGCACCGTAGACCGGAGCGCAGTAACAGGCCATACCGAACTCGCCAACGGCAAAACCGCTGGCCGCCGCGTCGGCCGTCACCTTGATGGTGTCCAGGCCGTCACCGTAGAAGCCGAAGTACTTGGCGCCCGACTGGCCGTTCACCATGACCTGGCCCGACGTCACCTCGTCCTCCGTGCCCGGATTGGCAATGCACTCAATCCAGAACTCGTTGAAGACGTTCGGCTCCACGTACAGGTAAAACGCGCAGGAGCCGGCCGGCAGCGTGATGTCCAGCTCGGTGATGCCCGCATAGTCCACCGGGTGGTAGACGTCGCCCGTGTAACCGTGGCTCCAACTCGCCCAGCCCGAGCCGATGACCACGTGCGTCATCGTCGGGTTGAAGCCGATCCGGCCGCCCGCACCGCAGGGGTCGTCGACGCCATCCACATCAACCCCGACCCCCGTGGGATCCGGATCGAAGGGCGTCATCAGGTAACCGCCCAGCGTGTCCGGGGGCGCGTCACTGCCAGGCGTGCCGTCAAAGGCCAACGCCCGCAGACCACCCATCCGCGGTCCACGCGTGGGGGCCTCGCCCGCCACGATCGGAAGCTCGGCGCCGGAATTGGCGGTCGGCTTGACCTTGGCAATGGCGAACATGCCCTCTTTGGCCACAGGATCAGTGTTGCCCGGCGTCGGCGTCGGCGCCGACGAGGCCGCCGGTGCCCCGACGTTCATCGACCCGGTGACCGGGGCCACCCTCTCCTGCGTGGCTACTGAGCCGAGTCCAGCGTTCGACGAACCGCTCGTCGACGGCGCGATTTGTACCGCGTCCTTGACACTGGCTGGACGATCACCAGCCACTGAGCTGGCGACCAGCAGACACGTACACGCCAGTACGGCTGCTGATGCAAATACCCATTTCTTCCAAACCATCGTTTACACCTCCTTCAAAACCATCAACCTCTTCCCATGAAACGACCGACAATTACCCTCCGTTACGTTCATGAACAGGCAGCACCCGCCGCGCCGCTTACGACCTCTCTACGCGACGCGCGCAGAAAAACGGCTTATACGGGTGCAACCTGATTGCCCGCACAAGTGCGAAATCGAACCGCTGGAATGGAACAGACGGCAGGTGGCGCCGCTCATCCCCACGCAATTCTTCTTTCCCACACCGACAGTCCCTGCTGCAAATACCCAGTTCTCGCTGCCGTACCGCTCATCGACGCACTGTGCGTGCCCTTTCAGTGGTTTGGAAGAGATTATCATTCTCGGGACGAGCAACCGATCGGCGCGTGGTGTGGATGCGCTGTGATCGATCGCAGGTGAAAGGGCACGCACAGTGCGTCGATGCGCTGTACGCAAACGCCCACGCCACCACCTCCCCGAGAACTCCGTCCACACACCACGCCCGTCGAACGCCCCACAGGGAACGACTCCCTGCCGTTTTCCTTTCCCTCGACATTGACAGGCATAAACGGTGACCGTGATCCTCGGTAGACGGCGCACAGTGGGCGCCTTGTAACTTCGCCCCATCCATCACTTGGCCAGCAGGGTCACACCCCGCTCGCCCCAGACACCAAAAAAAGAGCCACAGCCGGGCACACCGACGCACGGCTCGTCCCGACACCGACTCTCTCTCCGTGATCCGTGTTGTTGAACCTGAAACTGAGACCCAACCGCTCAGTTACCCCAGCCCGCGCATCTGCGTATTCGGACAAACGGCAACCCTAGGCCGCTGAAGTGGTGAACTTAATGCGTCTGAAGTCATTCGCCCTGGCCGGGCGGCACCCGACGCACGCTTATAAAATACACCAGGATTCCAAGGTACGCAACCGACCCATTTTGTTTTTTTTGGGTGTCTTAACGTATAAGTACACAAGACGTGGTCATCCTCTTTATCAAATGTCCTTACGTCCGGCGATGTGATGCTTGTCCAGACTCACTTTGTGTGGCCAGATTCCGTTAGTACAGCGATTCTATGCGTCCTGCGCAGGCCCTGAAGTGGCACCGAACGCAATGGCCACACGTCCAATCCAGCCGACTTCGGAAGCCCGACTATTTTGGCCCGAAGCTCCCGATGCCGGCCGTTGGCACTCGGCCGCGGCCCGCCATTCGACCGGATCAGCCGCACTTTATACACCCAGTGCCCCGCCGTGTCATTCACGATCGTGCCGGACGTGGGCGGCACGTGCCACCCTCTAATCACGGCATTGGCCCCTCTGGAGCACGAATTTGGCGGTGCCGCCCCGCTGTCGCCGCCCGACCCAACGGCGCAGACCCGCGACACCTCCTCGTGTCTCACGCCACAAACCACCGCCGCCACTGCCATGGAACCGATGCACCACCCCGACGGACGCACAACCTCAGTCCCGGCGATATTGTCCAATCCGCACAACATGCGGTCAATTGTGCTGTTTGCTGCTCAACGCGCGATTCCATTGTGGTGCGTGGTATCCGTCGCGTCGACTCGAATCGGCGTCATGGCAGGGCGTGACTAATGACCCTCGGCCTGTTTCCGGTTCCTGCGTAGAGTTCGCGGCACGGATTGATCGGGCCGTTTGCTTTGACTCGTGAATCGAAACTCGCCTGGCGGGGGCCGTCTACGCAGCATGGGCCTAACCGATCACCGCGATGGGGTCCCCGCAGGCGTAGCCGTCGCCCAGCTCGGGCGGCACGGAAGCCTGGGCCGCTGGCGGGACGGTAGTGGCGGCGCAAACGCGGTCGAACCAATTCAAGTCATCAGCCGCTTCCGCAGCGCACGCCTCGTCCCACTCGACACCAACGTATCGGTAACAGCCGTTGGCAGAACAGGCAGGGCAACTTGGACGCATCCCGGCAGAAAACGACAATGTCGCGGACCGGATTCGGTTTCATTGGTCGCGCCTCACCGCTCTAATGCGTGTAATACCATGTGGAGAGCCTGGCCGAGCTGTGACCCCGCACGCACTGGGACCACGTCTGGTCGCACGACCTGCGTGGCACTTGAACCGGCCGCGGGCTTCTGGCCCAATTGGCAAACTGACTCTGAGCCCGATTTCGGCGGCGGAAACACCTCATAGGAATGACTACCCGCGGGCGGGGGCAAACGAACGCGATCGACACCGGCGGACCCACACGTCGAAAGACGATCGATGAAGCGACGGTCCCCAACACGGCGGTTCCTCAAGCGAGCCGGCATGTTCGTCTGCGGGCTGCTGCTCGTCGTGTGGATTGACAGCGCGTTCGTCAGCACACTGGTGGCCGGGTGCGGCTACGACCGCCTGGGCAAGGCGATGATCGGTGGCGGCCGCATCGAGTTCGAATTGACGACGACCTACCAGCGCGGCTTCGGCGAATTCGATTGCGGGGTCGAGTCGACCATGGAGCAATCCTGGCTGTGGCGTCTCGGCCTCGTGTTGCCCCATCTCTCCGCACCGCGTTTCGGCGCCGGTCCCGGAACCGGAATCGTCCAGACACTCCCGAAGAGCAGTTCCGGTACGCTTTTCTCGATCATGGTCCCGTTCTGGCTGATGCTGGTCGTGGCGGGGCTCCCCACGCTCATCCTCTGGTACCGCGACCGCCCGCCCCGCGAAGGGTACTGTGATAAATGCGGATACAATCTCACTGGAAACACGTCGGGCACCTGCCCCGAATGCGGCGAGCCCATCTCCAACCACGTTTTACCGCGTCCGACGCGGCCTGCCCCCACCGCCCCGAACGCCTTGCACGTCCGACTCCGCACCCTGCCGCGGAGCCGACGGCTGGCCCTCGGCGCATGGGCCGGGCTGGCGGGCTTCACGATCGCCGCATGGATTGTCAGCTACGTGGCACCCCGGCCCTTGCCGGACCCGCCGGAACGGCGATGGACCTGGGCTTCCGAACACGGCGCGGTCCATCTGGCGAGCCGTCTGCCCGACGCATCGGACATGGACGCGTCATCGCGCGACGTGCCGCTGCCCGGCATCCAGGCGGCCACGAGCCGCCAGCCCGACCGGGCCGCCATCCGAGCGACCGCGGAAGAGGAGGGGGATTCGGAGATGTCGCTCCCGCCGCCGCCCGACATCGTGTCCCGGGTGCTCACCGTGGAATGGTGGTTGCCATTCGTACTCGTGCTGGCCGTCGCGGGTCTGCTTGGGATCGAGGTCGCCGCGCTGCGTCGCCGGCGGACGCGCGAGTCGCGATGCCTCCGGTGCGGCGCGGTCGCGCCGACCGCGGACGCGGACTTGTGCGACCGCTGCCGCCCTCGTGCAGCCGCCCCGGAAGCGCGACGGGCCAGATCCGATGCCATGGCGTTGCCCCGATGGTGGCGGCCGGTCACGATCCTGGCTGTCGCGGGACTCGTCATCAGCGGGGTCGTGTGCGTGTGGTCCTACGTCCGGCCGATCGAATTGCGGACCGGGCCGCCCGGGTCCCAGTGCCGCTACGATGCCGGCCAGGAAGCGTGGACGGTTCAGCCGGCGGGTGAGCTAACGGAGTGGCTTGCCGAGCCGCACTTCTCGAGCTATACGCAGTACCGCCACACCGTGGTAGCCCTGCATCGCGGTCGGCTGCAACTGGCCAACCTGGACACGATCTCCAACGCGTTTCTGCGACGCCCGGTGTACGAGCCGGTTTTCGTGTATGTGTGGCAACCGGTTCACTCCTACGCGAAGCCGGTGCCGATCTGCCACGTGCCGTGGTGCTTCGGCGGGCTCGTGCTGCTCTTGCTCGCCTATGCCCGCCTGGTCCGGTCGGGCCGTATGCGTCGGGCCCCGCTCGTCGGAATCCGATCGGGTCTGAGGTGGCTGGGGCTGGCGGGGCTCACCACGGTGACCGTCGCGGTGGCCGCCGCGTACGGCATCGCCCTGTTCTACAATTGCGAGTGCATGTTCAGCCTCGACAATCAGGCGTGCGAAGTCAGTATTGCGATGGAGTCCGGCGCACTGCGGGCAACCATCAAGAAGAACACGTTCGCGGCGCCGGCCCCGCCCACCAGTCCTTGGACGTGGCCCCCGTCCGTCCTTGTCACGCCCGCCACGCCGGAAGATTACGAACGGTGGTATTTCTACCGATCCGCTCTGGGCCTCGATGCCCTGGTCTGGTGGCCTTCCTACGGCCGCACCACCGACCCCAGCGGCGACAAGCGATGGGACGTGCACGTTCCGATGTGGATCCCGCTCTTCGTCTGGGCTTTCCCCACTGCCCTTCTCTGGTCCATCACCCGCCGGCCGGCGACGGGAACGGCCAGTAAGGCGGCACCGACTTGAACGGCTGCGAGTGCGGCGCAGGGTCTGGGTACCGAGAGGCGACGTCGTTTCGCACCCGTCGCGATCGGGGGGCGGTGTTCGGTCGAGGAGGGAGCGATCAGATGATCCCGGTTGGTGAATCGGGTCGGCCTGCGCCGTCATCGGAGCCGACGGTCAGGTCGAACGCCCCCAAGGCGCTTCGGCGTCGGTGGGGGCTTCCCATCGCCCTCGCCTTCTTCAGCGTTTCGTGGTGGGTGTGGTGCCTCTTTGTCCAGTCAGACTATCGCGTGGTCGACTCGCTGGCGACGACCGTGGTGCGGATAGGCTGGCCGTCGCTCGCCGAGGTGGCCGTTGTTGTGGCGCTGGCCATGCCACTGATCCTGTGCGGAGCGATCCTGGTCATGTGTGCGGGGAAACCGACCCGACAGCGATGGTGCGTCGTCTGCCTGCTCCCGCTATCGACGTCCCTGATGTGATCCAACGTGACTCACACGAAGCCGTGCGTGTTACACGTGGACGGCCCTTTGTACGCACCGCCCCCACCGCCGGGAGGCGTACCGCCGGGCGCCGGGGAGTTCAATGTACTCGGGCTGTTTGTCGCGATGGCCACTGTGGCGGCCTGCACGTACTGGGTGTCGGACGTCCGCCGCGAACGCGTGGAGCAAAACAAGTGCCGCCAGTGCGGTCACGACCTGAGTGGCAGCGTCTCCGGCGTCTGCCCGGAATGCGGCGATCGCTTCGTGTCAGATGATGGTCACGGCGCGGCGTAGGGCGAGGCGAGCGGCAGCGGGAAAAAGTGCAGGATCAGGAAGATGAGAATCCCGTAGAAGAACATCTTCATCGCCGCCCGGCCGAGCGTCCGGTCGGACGATTCCGTTCGCTCGTCGAGCAGGCCCCGGCGGGCCATTTCCTCTTCCGCTTCCTTCGCCCAGCATGCGGCGAAGAGTCCCGGCAGCGCCAGAACCAGCCCCGTTACCGCGGAGGCCACGAGGACGATCATGGTCAGTGTCGACGGTGCGCGGTCGACTACCGCCTCCAAAGCCGATGCCATCAGCGTGACGCCGCAGAACGCCAGGGCTTTCAATACACCGTGGGCCAGCCGCCGATGACGCCGCAGCGTCGCGTCCGTCGTGGCGGGCGGGTATGCCAGAATCACCGTCTGTCGGAGGCGGGCGATGTCGCACAAGCGGCGCAGATTCACCCCATCGCAGGTTGATTCCTTCGCGAGCGGGCAACGGATCGTAGGCCGGATCGGAGCCCGTTCCTGTCCTTTCGTATCGCGGAGGGCCCGCTCGCCGGGTGATTGGCGTACCCGCAAGACGCCCGGCGGAAAAAACAGCCGATTCTGTCAGGTCGCGGGCCGTCCCCACAATCACTGCATGACGGCACCGGGCCGCCTGGCGCTGCCTGGTGCTCCTGATGTTCGGGCCGATTGCACCTGAAAACCCGGTGACTCCCGGCGGCGCGGCGCAGCCGGTGTCGGGCGGAGTGGGGAACGGGCCCTGGCGGGCCCTTTTCGATGTCCACCTCCGCACGGTCGGTCCCTGATCTACGTTGTTGATCTCCCACGAGGAGGACGAGCGATGAAGACATCCCTGCTGCTGTCGGGCCTGATCCTGCTGGGGCTGACCACCCGGGCGGTCCAGGCCCAGGACGCGATCTCGCTGATCGAGGTGCCGACGATCCTCAATATCCACACCGCCAACGGCAGCCCGGTGGTCAGCGAGGCCACCGCCCGGGCGGCAGTCGACGCGGCCAACAAGCTCCTGCGTCAGGCCGGCATCCGGCTCAACGTGGTGCGGGTGAACGTGGGCAGCGAAAACCCCATGAATCCGGAAGTGCCGGGCAACCCGGCCGACGCCGGCAACCAGGACGGCGACGCCAGCATGACCGGCGCCGAGCGCAGTGACGCCCGCAAGGCCGGGAACCGGGAACTCGACGGCAATCCTAACGTCGGCCCCGGCCGCGGCTTCAAAATCTACTTCACGTACGCCCCGGACGGCAGCGACACGGACACCGCCGGGGTCACGGTCCATCACAATCGCACGACCATCGTCTCGCCGCTTCTGACCGCCTCGACCGCCGAAACCGGGGAGACGATCGCCCACGAGTTCGGACACGCGGCGTCGCTCGGCCCCCATCACACGACGGGCTCCGGCTCGTCGGCGGACGGCACCGGCCACGTCGACGACGACGACAACATCATGAAGCCTTCGGGCTTCGGCGGGACCGAGTTCACGCCCGCCCAGATCGAGGAGATGCGCCGCAACGCGAGCAAATGGGGAACCACCCAGCAGACTGATGGCAGCGGCCCGGCCGAGCCGAACCAGCCGCAGTCCGGCGGTGCTCAGGACGACCACAACGATTGCGGTTGCCCGGACTACCTCGACATCTCGTTCGTGGCCGGATTCTCGGAAGCGTCGTCGACCACCGTCACCCTCCGCGCCATGTTTGCGGGATACGTCCCAGACGGGCAGCCGCTCGATGTGAACTACGCCTGGCTGTTCGATGCCGACGCCGACCCGGGCACCGGCTCCGTTGTCCATGGCATGCCGGGCATCGACCGGGCGGTGGACGTCGCCGTGTTCTCCGACGGCGTCGCGCCGCCGTTGGTCGAGGCAAGTTTGACGGACTACCAGGCCGGTGGGACCGTAACGCCGTTACCCGGGGCGGAATGGGTGGCCGAGACGGTGTTCCATGATCGGATCGAGGGCTCCAGTACAGCCGAGCCGCTCATGCAGCGGGTCGAGGTGGACGTGGACAATGGGCTACTGGACCTGACGGCGGCCGTCGTGCCCGTCACGATGACCTCCGCCGGCGACGGATTCGAAGTGGCCGACTCGGTGGAGATGCTCTTCGATACGCAGGCCTACGCGGATCGCCCGGTGCTGGACATCGCCCCGTACGCGGCCGGCGTCGGGCAGCCGGTGGACTTCACGGCCACGGGCCTGACACCCAACTCGGCGGCATCGTTACTGCTCGACGGGCTGCCGGTGCTGACCGACGTGCCGGTCGGCCCGGACGGCACGGCCGAAGGTTCGTTCAGCGTCTGCACCATGCCGGCCGCCGAGGAGTACTATTACGTCACGTTGCAGGACGACACCGGTCGGTCGGCGTTCACCATATTGCAGGTGCCGCCGCAGGTGGAGGACCTCGAACTCTACCCAGACGGCAGCGATCTGCACGGTGCGGGCGGTTGGAAGGGTTGGGACGATGACCCGAGCTTCAGCGCGCCGGTGACGGGAGACCAGGCCCACTCCGGGTCGCAGTCGGTGGACGTGTCCGGCCCCACGGACCTCGTTCGCGAGTACTGCTCGGGCGACGCCGGCGCCTGGTCGTACAGTGCGTGGCAGTACATTCCTTCCGATTTCGAATCGGCGGGTTCGGATGACTTCGCCGGAACGTACTTCGTTCTGTTGAACACCTATCACGACGGAGGCCCGTACAACTGGTCGGTCCAGCTCGGATTCGATTCCAACGACGGAATGCTGAGCGCCTTCCACGGCGCCGGCCTGGACACAATCAAAGTGCCCTACGCCGACGACCGATGGACGAAGATCCAGGTCATCATCGACCTGGACGAGGATTGGACGCAGGTCTATTACGACGACGAGCTGGTGACGGAGTACCCCTGGACGGGCGGCGTGCTCGGGGACGGCGGCGGCGCCAGCGACCTGGCGGCGGTGGACCTGTACGCCAACGGCTCGGGCTCGGTCTATTACGACGACCTGGTGCTCAAGCCGATCACCGGCTGCGGGAACGCGCTGTCGAGCGACGCGGACTTGGACGGGCTCGACCGGCTGGCGGAGTTCCTGTCAGGCACGGACGCGTGCCGGGAAGACACGGACGAGGACGGGTTTTCCGACGGCGAAGACAACTGCCCGACCCTTGCCAACCCCGACCAGGCCGACTGCGACGCGGACGGCACCGGCGATGCGTGTGCGATTGCGAGCGGGGCGAGCCTCGACTGCAACGGCGACAGCGTGCCGGACGAATGCCGGGCGCTGATCCCTGGTGATTTCGACGGCGACGGCGACGTGGATCTGGACGACTACGTCGCGATGGCGGGTTGCACGTCCGGCCCCCGCGGCGTAACGCCGTGCGAGCCCGCTTTGACGAGCTACGTCGAGCCCTGTTGTGCCGTCGTCGACTTCGACAGCAACGGCGACGTGGACCTGGCGGACCACCAGCAGATGCAAGCCCGGTGCTGGCAGCCGGAACCGTAGCCACGAACGGCGATCGCGATGCAAGACGAACGGCATAGGTGCGATGGGTGAACAGGGCGCCGATGGTCGGACTTCGCCGTCCCCATCGGCGTCCGGTCCGCCGAATCGTATCGCTCGACGATCGTACACTGGCCCCGGTTACCCGGACTTTACGGATCGGCAGAGCTCTTCGGAGACCGACTTTCTGCCGCCCGTCGATAGGTCAACGCGGGGTTGGCCGGTATGATCGGACTCGTCCTGAGTTCACCAACCGCCGGGCGCCGAGTCTGCACGTGATGAAGGGGCGCACCTGGCTTGAGACGCATCAGGACTGACGCCGGACGAAATCCAGCAAAGTCTTCCGTTGGTCGTCGCTGTAGCCGAGCCAGGCGAGGGCCCCCTCGAGGGAGAGTGACACGTCGGCCGCCGCCCGGATCTCGTCGGCGATCGTGGCGTACACGCGAGCCATGCCGAAGAAGACCGGGTCGTCCGGCACCACGATCACCAGCTTGCCGCCCATCGCCCGGGGCTGATCCCGCTCCAGACTCGCCGCCGCCACCGTTCCCTGCACGGTGAGCCGGCTCACGTCCACGACCGCGGTGCAGTCGGCGACTTCCCGAAGCGCCACGTAACGATCGGCCTCCCGGTTGAAATCGAGAACATGCCGACGCAATTGCTCATCATCAATGGCCCCCGTGACGCGGGTCAATGCGAAACCAAGGTCGGCAAGGTACTGTCGTGCGAACGGCATCGGGGTGGAACTCCAACCGGCCCGGGGGGAATATACGGGATTCGCGCGGGCAAAGCCAGCGGAGGAAGTACTACAAACCGCCAATGACCAATGGCAAGATGGGAACGCGGCTGTAGGGGCCCGGCACGGCGGACGCGTCCAGGAGCAAGTCCCGGGAATGAGCGCAGCACAGCGGGCGGGGCGCGGAGAAACGTGCGTCGCGCTCGTGTGATATGGATGTGCATCGGTACGTGGCGCGCGTCGCGTGGTCAGCGGTTTCTACTGCGGCTCGATCTCGCCCGGTCGGCTGAAGATCGTCCAGCGGTCTTCGGGCACGTCCTCGAACACCGTCTGATAACGTTCGCTGTCCCGGGCCTCGCCGGTGACGTCGCGGATCAGTACCCGTTGCACTTGCTCCGGATGCTCACGGGCGAGCGTGGCGTAGGTCTCCGGGTCCTCCTGACCCGAATCGCCCACGAGAATGAAGTGCCGTTGCGGAAACGCGGTCAGGATGGACTCGATCGCTGCCCTCTTATGCGGGGCCGGGGATCCAAACAGTTCCGATACGCTCTCCGGTGTCCACCGAAAGGTTCGCAAGTGGAACGAGCCCGCCGGGAACCCGCTCGCCCCCAGAAACGCGGCCAGCGGTTCGTACAACTGCCACGGGCTCGCCGACACGTAGTGGAAGCAAGCCCCGGACGCCGCCCAGCCCGCGTACAGGTCGGCCATGCCCTCCACCGCCTCGTACTCGCCCACAAACGTGTTGTACAGCAGGGCGTCACGGTCGGCCACGTTGCTGACCTTTATGGTATCGTCGATGTCGCTGATCACCGAAAGCCCGGTCGGCCCGATGAACTGCACGCGGCCCGCGAACACGCGACCGTCGCCCGCCCGGGTGATGGCCTGGAACGGCACCCATCCGTCGTCGGCGTCGCCGCGGGCGGTGAGTTGTTGCACGTCGCCGGCCGGCAGACGCACGGTGCCGAGGAAATGACCGTCGGCTTCGGACATACCGGTCGTGTACACCTGACCGCCGAGCAGGAACGGAATCTCTTTGCCGCGCTCGTTGTCGACCAGAAAGGCGCGGGCGCGCGCTTGGAAGACAGGGGTTTCGGCGTCGTCGGACCTCAGTCCGAGATGCAGGCGAAACGCCTCCAGGGCGGCCCGGCGGACCACGGAATCCCGCTCCGGCTCGTGGATCCACCCGTGGATCCGCACGGTCCACGTCGCACCGTCGGCCGACAGGTGCGCGTAGGTTGGAAAGAAGACGACCCGCTCATCGCTTTTGATCGGCGAATCGGGCACTTCCCGGCACCCGGCGAGACACAGCAGCACCATGCAAGGTAGAATTGCGGGAAGTCTCCATCCGCCGAAAACGCCACGGGCTGCGTTAGCCACTTGTAATTCGCAAATGGTCATCAGCAATTCGCCGCAAGCGTCATCGACGCCTGCGGCCTCGCACTGTCGCTACCGCCGTCAGGCACGTCCACACCAGTGACACGAGCGCCAAACCGGTCAACACCAACGCCGCCATGCTGTACCGGGCAATGTCCGTCGCAAGGCCCATCACCAAACACGTCGCGGCCACCACCAGCAACACAATGGCGAACCCGCAGGTGGCCACCACCACCATCGGCCCCGGCAGCCCGCGCCGACCACCCAATCGCGACGTGAGACAGTCGACGCAATAGCGGCTTCCATCCAGCCCGTCCCGCACGAGCGCATAGGAACCGCACCCCGCGCACTCGCCGGACAATGTCTCCGGCGGGTGGGCCGCGGCGTCCACCCGGAACTTCGCCTCCAGCGTCTGGAACGCCCTCGACACCTGCTGGAACCGCGCGAGACTGTCGCGGCAGTCGGGATTGCGATCCGGATGATGCACGAACGCCAGCCGGCGATAGGTGGACTTGACGGTCATCGGGCTGGCATCGGTCGGCAGGCCGAGGATCGCGAACGCCTGGGTCACGGTCATGCCGTGGCGACCTGCGTCGAGATCCGAATGGTCAGTGGAGCCAGCGCGTTTCATCGTACGTGCTTTCCGGGATGAGCGGCTCGTTGATCACCGTCATCCGCAGTGCCAGAATCATAACGCCGGACAACAGCATCAGAAAGAGCACCAGCAAAAGCACCGTGCCCGCCCCGCGGCCCCGCTGGCTGGAGTACCACTGCACCTCCTCCCACTCCCGTGCGACCCGCCGCACGTAATACGCCACCGTCTTGCGATACTCGCCCATCGGCATCTCGCCTGGCGACGCCCGCCGATGCCGGCGGAGGCGAACCACCGACACCGAGCCCGCCACCATCCCGCCGGCCGCCACGGCGAGCGTAACGCCCACGATCAACCCGCGCCGGCTCAGCCCGAACCGCAGCCCACCGTCTTCCGTGCCCGACGCCTGGGTCGAGCCGAGCACCGCCAGCACCAGCAACCACGCGAGTACGGCCACCGGAAGCTGCCATCGCCGGATCGACCGCGGCCGACCCGAGGGGCGCGCCTCGAGCCGTGTCATGCGGGCCGTCACACTGCCGCCAGAGGGCGATCCCATCGGCACGTCGGGCGACATGAACCACCTTCGTGCGGTGACGTCGCCCATTGCCCGGAGGCTGGCGATATACGCGGCGGTGTCTTCCACGGCATAGGCCGACCAGTCGTCACAGAACTCGCGGCTGGCCCGCTGGTACCGCCGATACGACCACCAGGCGGCAGGATTCACAAAGTACGCGCACTGCACGAGTCGAGCGATCAGCGCCCACAATGCATCAAACCGAAGCACCGCGATGAACGCGTGCAGCACGGCGTACGGCACGAATTGCTTGTATACCGTGCCCTTCATGGACTTCGGGAGCATGATGATCGGTGAGAACACGCCGAACGTGGTCGGTACGGGCACTGTGTCGTGCCGGCGGATGTCGACCTGCCGCAGCAGTTGAAGGGCGTGCCCCAGGCCGGCCCCGCCTCCGACGCCCAGCCCGAGGTGCAAGCTCACCGTCGGGCTGTGGCGCCTCAACAACGACAGCCGGACCAGCGAATGGATGAGTAATCCCAGTAGAACAGCGACCACAAGAAAATACGCATGCGTGGCCAGCGACAGCAGCACGGACGGGCACTGTCCGATCCGGTCCCGCAGCCACGACGATCCGCCCGAGGCGAACTCAAGCACCGGCAGCACCGCGAGACTGACAATCACCATCAGCCACGCCCAGCTTCGCCATGCGAACTCGCGTTTCAGGACGCCGTCCGCCACCGCCCGGATCACAACGTACAGAAGCAGGCTCTTGACGGTCAACGCCGCCCAGGCGGCGACCAGCGTTACGGCGGTAGTGTCATCCATACTGCGTGCCCCGTGCGAAGGACGGGGCGGACCGGGCACGGAGACAGCAACCGGTCCGCGCGAGCGCGCCCTCGACCCGGCCGTCCGGCGCGGCTCCCTCTCGCGCCAAGAATAGACCAATCACGCCGCCAAAAACAGGTGCGTGTCCTGGGTTCTGCTATACTCGTTGCCGGGAGGCCGGTGGGGGGCGTCCGACGGGCGCAGCCGTGGCGGCGCGTGGCCGTGCGGAAACCCCACCCACCGACCGGATGGAGACGGCGAACGACCGATGTCGCGCAGCAGATCGCGCAATCGCCACGCAGCCCGGCGGAAAGCCGAAGAACCGCCGGCGGCGGCAGCCTCACCGAGTATGGCGCACTCCGCACCGCCGGCACCGGTGTGGCTTCGATGGATGTTGCCGCTTCTCACCGCCGCGATCACGCTTGTCGCCTTCCTCCCCGCCCTCGACGCCGGCTTCGTCAACTGGGACGACGACAAGGTCCTGCTCGCCAACGATCATTTCCGCGGGCTGGGCGGTCAACAACTGAGGTGGATGTTCACCGCTTACTGGATGGGCCATTACCACCCGCTGACCTGGCTGAGCTACGCTCTCGATTACTCGGTCTGGGGCATCGACAGCGCGTTCGGCTACCACCTGACGAACGTCGTTCTGCACGCGATCAGCGCCGCGCTGTTCTACTTCCTGGCCACCCGGCTGCTCGCCCTGGCCATGGGTGAACCGACGGGCCGTGAGAGCGTCGCCCTTCGCGTAAGTGCCGCGGCGGCGGCACTGGTCTTCAGCGTACACCCGCTCCGCGTGGAGTCGGTGGCGTGGGTGACGGAGCGCCGCGACGTCCTATCGGTGGCCTTCCTGATCCCGTGTGTGCTCTGTTATCTTCGATACGGGGCGGGCGAAGCCCATCGGTGGCGCTGGTACACTGCCTCCCTCGTCCTGCTGCTGCTGTCGTTGCTGTCGAAGGCGTGGGGGATGACGCTTCCCGCCGTGCTGCTGGTGCTGGACTTCTACCCACTGCGACGCATCCGGGCGACGCGAAAGGGCCTGTTCTCGCCCGCCGCCGTGCGGGTGCTGGGCGACAAGTTGCCGTTTCTCCTGCTGGCCGGTTGGATCGCCGTCAAGGCGGCCGGGGCCCAGGCGACCGCCCTCTACACCATGAAAACGCTCGCCGAGTACGGTGTCGCCAACCGCATCGCTCAGGCCTTTTACGGGCTCGCCTTTTACGCCGGGACAACGATCTTCCCCATCGGGCTGGCCCCGCTCTACGAGATCCCCATCGGGATGAGCCCGTTCGAGCCGCGGTTCGTGGTGGCCGCGGTGGTGGTGAGCGCCGGCATCGCGGCCCTGCTGGCGTGGCGGCGTCGGTGGCCGGCCGGGGTGGCTCTCCTGGCCGTCTATATCATCACGCTGGCACCTGTCCTCGGCTTTGCCCAGAGCGGGCCGCAACTCGTCGCGGACCGGTACTCGTACGTGTCGTGCATGACGTTCGCCCTGCTGGCGGGGGCGGCGATGCTCGTGTCCCAGCGGCGCCTGGCCGACCGGTGGCCGCCGCGGGCGGTGCTCGGTGTGACCGCCGGGGCGGCGGTCGCGTTGATCGGGACGCTGGCCGTCCTCACCTGGCAACAGACGCAAGTATGGCGCACGTCGCAAACGCTTTGGGCGCGCACGCTGGCCGTCTGCCCGACCAGCCGCTACGCCCACTACAATCTCGGCGTGCAGTTCGCGAACGAACAACAGTACGCGCCGGCCATCGAACAGTTCCGGGCAACGCTCCAGCTCGACCCGGCCCACACCGGGGCCTTGGCCAGCCTCGGGCGAGCCTTGCAGGCGCAGGGCAAGCCCGCCGAAGCCATCGGCCGCTACACGGAAGCCCTGGCCATCCGGCCCGCCATGCCGAAGGTCCACCGATGGCTGGCGTCCGCGTTGCAGGAAGTCGGTCGTTACGATGAGGCCGCCCGCCACCTGGACCAGGCGTTGCGGCTCGAACCGGGTTCCATCGAGGCCCGCAGCGAGCTGGGGATCGCGCTGGTGCAACAGGGCGACTTCGACGCCGCCATCGGGCACCTGACCGCGGCCGTCCGGGCCGACCCGGACAATCCGCAGGTGCGCTACAACCTCGGCCTCGCCCTCGCCAAAAGCGGGCGGATCGACGAGGCCACCCCGCATTTCATCGAATGCCTCCGCCTGGCACCCGATCACTATGACGCCCGATACTGCCTCGCCACGGCGCTGGCCATGCGGGGCGAGCCCGATCGGGCGATCACGGAATACCGCGCGGCCCTGCAGGTCAAGCCCGACTCCGCCGAGGCTCACGGGGGGCTGGCCGATCTCCTGGCCCGGAAAGGACAGGCGCAAGAGGCGGTCGATCATTACCGCGCGGCGCTGCGATCCGCGCCCGACCGGCCCGGCTTCGCCAACAGTCTGGCCTGGCTGCTCGCCACCAGTCCGGACCCGGCCGTCCGCAACGGCGAGGAGGCCGTCCGGCTGGCCGAGCGCGCGTGCACCGGCATCGGGTTCCAGGAGCCGACGTTTCTGAATACGCTGGCCGCCGCCTACGCCGCCGCCGGTCGATACGACGACGCGATCCAGACCCTGGACCGGATCATCCCTTGGGCCGCCTCACACAACTCCGACCTGCACCGCGACCTCGAACACCGCCGCCGGCAATACGAGGCCGCCCGTGACGAGTAGCGTTGCAGTTTCAGCTCGCCTCGCACCAAAAACGAGAACCGCCAGATGGGCAGTGCACCGCGCGGGTTGCCGTCGCACGGTTTTTGTGGGAGAAAAACCGGCGCCACGAGCAGATCTTCTATGGTCTCGCTCCGACACGTGACCACGGTGAAGACGGAAGTGATGCTGCACCAGTGTCCCAATTGTCGCGAGGGGGTTTCGTTTCTCCGCGCGTTCCGCACCCCGGCCTGGGGATCATTTCGATGCCGGGCCTGCGGATCCGTCCTGGGGATCTCGTTCGGCCGGCGCATGCTCGCGGGGGGGATCTGGCTGGCTGTTGCGGTGTTCGCCATGAAGGTCCTGCGGCTGTACGCGATGGGACGACTCGTGTCGTACGGGTCGATGGCCATCGCGTTCGTCGTGATCTTTTATCTCTTCGAAAAAGTCATCCTGCTCGACCGCCGCGCGTTCACCTGCCGGCAATGCGGCTACGCACTGCGCGGCCTGAGCGACCCACGCTGCCCGGAATGCGGCACGGCATTCGACCCGGCCGAACACCAGGCCATTCAGGATCGAATCACGGCCCCGCCGCCGCAGCCAAGGCATCGTTGGATCGCGGCAATCGTCGTCGTCCTTCTGATGATCACCGCCGCCGCCGGCATGCTGGCCTGGCAAAGAGCCTCCCGACCGCCACCCGCCCCAGCCCCGGCGCCGCCAACCGCGCCATCCTGATCCACGCAAACGTGAATCCAAGCGTTCCGACGCCATGCTCATCAGCGGCCCTACCGCACGCTCCGCGCCTCCGGTCAGGTACCGTATCCGCCGGTCTTCATGGTATGCTGGTGCCGAACGACCCGTGTCTCACGCAAGGAGCCACCGCCATGACCAAAGAATGGACGCCCGACGATATCCTGACGATGGCCAGGGGTTACCAGGCCGCCTGCGTCCTGACCGCCGCGGCGGATCTCGACGTGTTCCGCATCCTCGGCGACGACGCGATGAGCGGCGACGACTTCGCCCGCCGGCTGGGCGTTGACCGCCGGGGCGCGGCGATCCTGCTCGACGCCCTCGTCGCGTTGAAGGTCCTCGACAAGCGCGACGGCCGCTACAGCAACGACCCGTGCGTCAGCCGCCTCCTCGTCGACGGGCAACCGGGCAACGTGCTGGCCATGGTCCGCCACCACGGCAACTGCATGCGCCGATGGGCGCAACTGGCCGCGGTGGTGCGCGACGGCAGACCCGCTGACCGCCAGCCGAGCATCCGCGGCGAAGAGGCCGACCAGGCCGCCTTCATCATCGCGATGGACAACATCTGCGCCCCCATCGCCGGCGCTCTGATCGCCGAGCTGCCACCGCTCGAGTTCCACCACGTGCTCGACGTCGGCGGCGGCTCGGGCACATGGACGCTGGCGTTCCTCCGCGCCCGGCCCGCGGTGCAGGCCACGCTCTTCGACCTGCCGCACGTCATCCCCCTGGCCGACCAGCGGATCACCGCGGCCGGTCTGCGCGACCAGGTCCGCCTCGTGGCCGGCGACTTCCTGGCCGACCCGCTGCCCGACGGGGCTGACCTCGCCTGGGTCAGCGCGATCGTCCACCAGAACTCGCGCGAGCAGAACCGCCGCCTGTTCACCGCCGTCGCCGCCGCCCTGCCGCCCGGCGGCCGGATCCTGATCCGCGACATCCTGATGGACGAATCGCGCACCGCGCCGCCGAGCGGCGCGTTGTTCGCCGTCAACATGCTCGTCGCCACCGAGGGCGGCACCAGCTACACGTTCGACGAACTTCGCGAAGACCTCGAAGCCACCGGCTTTGCCGACGCGGCCATCCTCCGCCGCGACGAGTGGATGAACTCGATCCTCCACGCGACGAAGGCGCCCTGACCCGCCGGCGCGGAACCGGCAGGGGAAGGTCGGACTGCTAACGACGGATGGAAATGGCGATGCGGCGCAAGCGGGGATCTCCTCCAGCATGCCAGCTCCCTCAAGTCTCCTCACGGCCTGGCGGGCCCTCGGATCTGCCGTCTTGATGAACCGGGCAGCGCTGGACACGTTCATGTACGGGTTCTGAGACAGTCGCTTCACGACATTCACCTCCGAGGCCGACACCTTGAAAGAAAACGGCCTGATTCTTTACAAAGTGGCCCGCGGTTGGCGAGCAGGTTTTCAAAGTGGATTCAAGCGTGGGGAGCGGCCGCCCTCACCGCGAAGGACGCTCGCCCTACGAGAGGGATGGTGGCATAAGAACATATAAATCAGCCGGTCATGGCTGACCCTGCCAACCCGAGACCGTAAATGAACCGGGTTGCGTCGCCGGATTCGCCGAGTCGTTCGGCGGCGACCGGCGGTCGTCGGGCGCTTTTCCAGGGCAAAAACTGACATCGCCGCCCGATCAGGACGGCCGATCGCAGATCATGCCCGACCCCTGCGGCGCGCCGCGCGCGAACGGTGCCGAAAGCCCATGTTTCGCTGCTCGCCGTTGGTTAATCCCGATGGCCGGCCGATGGACAAGCGACCTGGCCGCGCTTCTCCAGGTAGCGCTGGTGGTACTCCTCCGCCCGGTAGAACGCGCCGGCCGGTGTGATCTCGGTCACGATGGGTCGACCGAAACGACCGGACGCGTCGAGCTTCGCCTTGGATGCTTCCGCGGCGGCCTTCTGCTCCGGCGTGTGATAGAAAATGGCTGACCGGTACTGCGACCCAACATCAGGCCCCTGGCGATTCAACAGCGTCGGATCGTGGCATTTCCAGAAGACTTCGAGCAAGTCTTCGTAGCGGACCTTCTTCGGTTCGTAAACCACCTGGACGACTTCCGCGTGCCCGGTGTCCTTCCTGCAAACATCGTGGTAGGTCGGGTTCTTGAACGCCCCGCCGCTGAACCCCACCGCGGTCGACGTCACTCCCGGCACCTGCTGAAACGCCAACTCAACCCCCCAGAAGCAACCCGCCCCGAACGTGGCAACCGCCCGCTCTTCCGGGACAACCGGCTGGGCGGTCGCTGCCGTCGACTCGGCGGTCTGCACCGCCGTTTGCCCACCTGCCGCAACCAATCTCACCGGATTGTCCGATTGTCTGCTGGTCATCCCGCTGGCCTCCCCCGTACTAAACCACCGGCTGGCGTGCACCGTCAGCACGATCAAGACAACTGCCGCTACATCGGCGATCCCAACGGTCGGCCCTTTTTTCATCTGCCTCACCTCGGATTCTCTCGATACGTCTGCAAAACTATAGGCGCGCCGCAGGCGCCCCGCGAGTTGAGATGTACGAGGAATCAGGGGCGGCCGACGTCGCCGTCCGGCTCGAGCGCACTGTCGCAACAGCGGGCGCCGCGTCGTCAACAAGTGACTTACATGCAACCGGAAACGCACGCCGCGCCCCGCGATCGAATCCCATCCCGACACGCGTTCGACTACACCCGCGCGTACCATCCCAACGCGTGCCGGGCACGGATCGTTCACGGACACTGCGGGGCGCAGACGCGTCAGGCAGAGCCCGCACTACCCCAACAGCACCACGGTTACGTTAACTCGTATCGGTCCCGCCCCTCGCCTCGCCGCGCTCGCGTGACCGTCAACCGCCCGGCTTGGAGCCCGCGGACGGTGGCGGGGAATGAATGGGAATGAATATGACAGCCGCCAATGAATGTCGGAAAGCTCTCCTGCCCCGGCCACCTCGCCGCCCGCGACCACCGCAGCGCCCGATGGCGTGGTCCGGCGGGGCCGCCGCCAACTCACCGGCCAGCGTTCAATCCGGCGCCCGCCGGTCGACTCCCGACTCTCCGTCCGGTCCGTACCGGCGAGCCCCGCCCGCGACTTACTCCATCTCCTCGTCCTCTTCCGGCATGTCCATGGGTTGTTCCTCGTCCGGTATCTCCAGGGCCAGGATCGACTGCGTCACGTCCTTGGTGAACCGGTCCTTGCAGGCCTCGGTGCAGAAGTACAGCATGTAGCCCGACACTTTCGCCGCGTGTTCCTTCGAACCGTTCATGTGCAGGGCACAACTCGCGCACCGCTCGACGACCTTGTCCTCCGCGCCGTCGAAGCCGTCTGCCGCTGCCAGGGTCGCCAGCGCGTCGGGCAGCGATTCGGCGTCGATCGTCAGCGCCGCGGATAACGCCTCGACGCCGGGCGTCTTCGAGTCCGGCTTCGCTTCCGCGGCCGGCTTCGCCGCCGGCGCCGGCTTGGCCGTGGCCGGACTCTCGGCCGGCGTCTCCTTCTTGCATCCGGCCGACACCGACAACATGACCGCCACGGCCAGCCCGCACGCACCCAATCGAGTAACTCGCGTCAACATCACT
This sequence comes from uncultured Phycisphaeraceae bacterium, assembly GCA_964495075.1. Lineage (GTDB taxonomy): Bacteria > Planctomycetota > Phycisphaerae > UBA1845 > UBA1845 > JAFGJQ01. The sequence continues at coordinate 9,203 of CAZBUJ010000067.1, read as the reverse complement.
ATGCTCCTTCATCCGAAGTTCAATCCCTGAACCGGCGAAGACGGCTTCGTCAGTCGCCACACTGTCGACATAGAATACCCGATTCCGCCGCGGGGGGCGCCCATTCAGCGTGCATGGAGGATCCGCGTCTTCGGAGCCAGGCCGGGGATTGACATGGAAACGCGGCGGGCCATGGAATGACCGCCGACACGGGAGGGCCGGTCTGGTAGCGCGGACCACTGTCCACTCCGGCCGATAGAGCCGGGCGCCGTCTCCCGCGCCGATGGGGTGGAGATACTGGCCGCGACCATCCGTCCCCGTCCGCTCGCCACTCGATCGGGCAGGCGGCGGGGTCCGGAATCGGTGCGGGCCCGCCACCCGGCGCAAAGGTCGGGCGGCGGGCCGCATCGTAGTGTCCGTCACGCGGGATCCGTGAAAACGAGCAGGTCGTAATCGACGAGATCCACGTCCTCGTCGGCGTCGATGTCAAATGCGTCCCGGCAGGGGTCCGACGCGATACCCTCCGGACCAGTGAAGCAGGCTTGAAAAGCACCGTAGTCGAACAGGTCAACGTCACCATCCCCGTCCGCGTCACCCACCATCGGCGTATCCGCAAACCGAAGACGGTACTGGAACGACTTGGTTATGCCCTGCGGCCAGACGTCGATCGTGAAGTTCGTCAGGATCGCCGTATCGCCGTCGAGCCCAACCGGGCCTTCTTCCTGATCGAACGGCTCCTCCTCCAGGAATATCCGATCACCCGTCCGCTCGCCGTCAAAACCGCCGGTGGACCCGAGGTAGCCGCTAGGGTTACCGACGTGCCATTCCGACGGGATGTCACCGTCCATCCGGGCCCGAAGCTGGGCCGCGATTGTTGGCGGGTCCACCGTCGGGCTGCGGTTGCTCTGCCAGCCGTCTCCCGACTGGCCGTACCATCTCGCCTCGCCCCAGCCGAAGTCGGGCTCGAGATCGGCGTCGAGCATCCACGCCAGCTCGACGTCGCTGAGGCCGATGCCGGCGACGTTGGTCACCGCCAATTCGGTGACCAGGGCGGAGCCTTCGAGGTGGTGACGAGCGACGATGTCGAACTCCTCGTTCGCGAACCGCGACCACACCTCGCCATCGATGTAGTGGGCACCGTCGATCACTTCGAACGCGTCCGCCTCCGGAGCCATAAAGTAGCTGGCGACCCCGGTGCCGTTGTCGTAGCGGAGTTTGCCTTGCCACGTGTACACCTGGGTCTCCGGCGACTGGGCGAGCCACGCGATGTCGCCGGACGTCGCGGAACCCGGAATACGGCTGCCGCTGCCACCGAACTCGTGCATCGCGCCGTGGAGCGCATCACTCGTCACGACGTTGCCCGTGCCGGCCACGTGCGAGTAGGCGGACTCATAGCCGGCGCGATCGACGACCCCGAGCATGTAGTAGTATTCCTCACGCCGGTCATACCAGGGGCCGACGACGGCTTCCTCGTCGTAGTATTGCCATCCGGGCCGGGCGGGATTGCCGTCGCAGTAGACGATCCCCATAAACGTATCCGGCCCCGGCACCAGGTCCGGCGTCGTATCCCGATAGAGGTTGTAGTAGGCGACGCGCTCCGGATTGCCCGCGGTATCCGAGGCGACACGGCTGAAATCGAGCCGCACCGCCGGCGCAGCGCCGGGGATCGGCCCCATGTCGATAACGACCGTCGCGACGAGATCATCGCTCGGCAACGGGGCGAAGCAGTCGGCGCTGAACGGATAATCAATGCCGCCCATCAGGCCTTCCTCATTCGGGTACATGTACGTTTTGTATTGCTTGACTCGAACGAGCCCGGAATCACCGTGCGGCGTGAGGCCGCCGGTGGCGAGCAGGCGCATCTGAATCCGACGCACCTCGCCCGGCATCATGAGGATCGACGGACCCGGCTCGTCGTCCCACCATAGAGTGCCCGTGTCCATGTCCTCAAACTCGACCAGCCACGAGGAGCCCTCCTCCGTCTCGATCTCGGCCACCAGCATGTACTCCTCGTCGTAGTCCCCGGGATTCTCCATGTTAAAGTCGACGTACATCGGTTCGATCAAACACGCCCCGCCCGACCGCATGGCGGATTCGATGGGATCGTCGGCCCGACACGTCAGAACGCCGAGATTGACGCCACCCAGGTTGTTGTTCCGGGTCAGGGCTTCAGGCCCCGGGTTCGGGTCGTGACGACAGTAGGCGAGGGCCCCGATGCAATAGTGTTCGTGATCCTCCGCCGTGCCCGGGATGTCCCAATACGCCCCGCGCGGCGTGTGTGCCGACTCACCGTGCCGGATATACGGAATGGTCGCCGTGCCGAACTTCGTGGCACGGCCGGGGAACTCCAGTCCCGTCGAGGCCAGCACGTAGTAGAAATCCACTGTGACATTGACGGCCGGCGTGGTGCCCAGATTGTGCACCCGCGCGTAGAAGTAGTTGCGGCTGCCATAAACCGGTTCATCCTGATACTCGTCCGGTGGGTTGTCGTTGTTGATCCAGATGTCCGGACTGACCCAAAACACGGGACACTGGGGCGTGGAGGGCACGGCCCCCAGATCCGCCCGGCAGTCCCTGATCAGAAGATCGACGTCCGGCGTCGGTTCGATACCGATTGCGACGTCCGCGACCATGGTTGCACCGGAAGCACCGATGCGGGTAACGCCCACATCCGACGTCCAGCCACCATAGCCGTCGGAGGACGGTCTGGAGCCGCCATCGAACGTGTCATCCGTCGCGCTGGAGAAGAAGGCACCGGCTGAACCACCGGGGTCCGTGCCGCTCGCCCGCCGGTCATCAAAGACATCCGCATTGGCCGAATGGTCCGGGCCGGACTGGTCGGCCGCCTCGATGTCGATGAATTTGTGCGTTTCATCCCACTGAAGGTGATCCTGCTCCCAATTCGTTTTCGAGTCTCCGTTGTAGTCACCGTCCATGACGGCTTCGTCGACGTGGTAGATCAGCAGCCCGGAGCCGGGCAGATCGGCATCAAAGCCCGTCTTCTGCCGGTTCTCCACCAGGAAGTACTCGTCCCCCACGTCACCTTCCTTCCAGAGCCGCCACACCTCCCCGTCGGTCTCGATCTGACGGATCTGCGCGTCATAGAGATCCACCGACACGTCAGTGGGCGTGACCCAGCCCAGGTAGATCTTCGACCAGGCGCACATATGGGTCGGTTTCGTAGGGTCCTGTCCATCAGCTCCCATGCCGCCGTAAGCCATCAGGGCGAACGTCCCCAGCCCGTAGTGCGCGCCCCAGGCCGCCTGGTCAGCCTTCGGGCACGTCGAATACAAGGACGGCAAGCCAAGACACCGACCATACGCGTGACAGTACACGCCTACGCCGGCCACTTGCGAACCGCTGCTCCCCCGCAACTCGGGGCCAATCAGATAGCGGTTCACTTGGACCCCGTCCACGTCGATCGGACCGGGGCCATTGCCGTCGTCCAGTTCCCAGACGTGAGGCCGAAAACGGGTCTTCGTTCCCGTCCCGTCATACGCGCTGCCGTAGCCGGCGCAGACGACGATCACGCAGTCCACCAGGCCGTCATCGTCATTGTCGTACTGCGAGAAATCCACGTCGTCGTCGGCCTGGAGCACAACATCCTCGACCAGCCCCTGCGAGTTGAAGGGGTACGTGTCGGCCTCCCCTCTGCCGCCAGCGATATAGTAGGTGTCGGTGCGCCCGTTGGGACGCTGCGCCCCGTCGTACCCGGCGCGGATCCAACTGCTGTCGTCGGACGGGTAAACGTCCCCGTCCACGGAGAACTGGTCGTAGGAGACCTCCTCGAAGTAGTCAGCCATGCTGTTCGTGCCGGTGAAAAACAACCGCTCGAACGTGGTCGTCGGGTCGTCCACCGTTCCCGGGCGATCCTTGAAATCGACGAGCAGCACAATGTGATCGTTCGTACCCCGGGTGGGTACGGCCGCCACCATCGGCCGCGCGATGCCGACCTCGCGTTCGATCGAGACGTTGAGGGCGCGATGGAAACCGTCGATCGCCGCTTTTTCAACCGCGACGTCGTCGGGCGGGATGGCCCGCGCGTTGTACGCCACTCCGGCGCACACAATCAGCCATGCACAGGCCACTACCCGTACGACGCGGAGTCGTCGACCGGCCACAATGGATCGCCGATCCTCGGTCACCGGGCGGCGCACGCTTCGCTTGTTCGTTCGGGTCGTGTGATACATCATAAGAACTCCTTGTTTCGACAGATTGCCAGGCGACGGCCCCAGACCGATGGCGGATCGGTCCGTCCTGGCGTACGACCCGACACACCTCGCTCTGCCGAACAGACACCTCACGTGAGGGTCGAGCCCTTGACCAGGACGCCGCCCCGCGAGGCTGACCTCGCCCTTGGAATACCCCATGACCTGCGGCGCCGCCCGTCCGATCTCTCTCGTCTGTCCGGCTTACCCCGCGAGCGCCGCGGCCCAACGGATTGGCGGGCGGCATATGCTGCCACCTGCCAAGACCTGAAACGTTCACCGCCACGGCAGACGACGCACTTTTTTCAGGTTTTCGTTCAACGAGAGGTGGGGTCGGAGGTATGTGCCGGTGGCAGAGCGTCCGGGGCGGGCAAGGTGCGCAGCCGCCATTCGGCCAGCTCGTATTCGTTCATGGGCGTGCCTGGCAACGTGTCCGGGTCGAACTCGACACCGGTTTGCACGCACCGCTCGAACCATGTGCGTGCGTCAGCCGGCCGGCCGTTGAGTAGACAGACCTCGCCGGCGTAGTAATACGCCTCGCACAGCAACTCCGGGTCATTGCGGGCGATTCCGTCGGCGACCAGGTCACCGGGGGTGAGTTCCCCCGCCAGGCAACGGAAGATCTGGCGCAGCCAGGAGGGGTTCTCCACGCTGCGCAGCGCGGCATTCAACGTGTCGTTCGCTTCGTGTGGTCGACCGAGTTCGTTCAGAACCAGAAACGCCCTTGCGTCGCTGTAGAACGGTCGTGCCAACCGGACACGAACACGGCGGTAGTCCGCCAACGCCTCTTCGACCCGGCCGAGAATCCACAACACGGTGGCCCGTTGATAGTACTGCCACGCGGTGTCCATCACGTCGCTTTCGTGTTCGATCACGTGGGTATAGTCGGCGACCGCCTTCTCATACTCCCCCAGGCGCCGATAGGCGTGCGCGCGGGGCGAACTCGGACCGATCGGGCCGAGGGTATCGATGGCCCGGTGGAAGTGACCTTGCCTGGCCAGCACTCGCGCCTTGAAGAGTGTCCATCGGTGCACCTCCAGTTGTCGCGCCGCGCCCCGCATGGCGCCGGCCAGTTCGATGAGCTTGTCGGCCCCATGCACCGCCGCCCCCAAGTCACCGGTTTGGGCCGACAAGTAGGTGAGGCGTGCCCACGCCATCGCCAGGGACGGTTCGCGTTCCACCGCGCGCCGGACACAGACCAGTGCATACGACGGATCGAGCGTCGCGAAGGACCGCACGTACCAGGCGTCCGCCGTGTCCGGCGCCGCACGGTCAGCCTGTGCCTTCAACGACTCGGCTCGCACGACCTCTCCCGCCCTTGCGTACATTTCCGCGAGCAGCGCCTGCGCGGGCCACAGCGACGGATCCTGGCGCACAGCCCGTTCGAGGTACGCCACGGCCCCGCCGACCGGCTCCGCATGCCGGTACCGGGCCTGGGCGAACACCAGGCGGGCCTCCGTCAACGCCGGGTGTCGCGCCGCCAGAAGCCGGGCCTGGGCCATTACGTCCTGGCCCGCCTCCAACTGCATCTGCAACTCCACCACCGCCCGTCGCGCGGTGGCGAGTCCGCGGTGCTTCGTCAAGGCCTCGTGCGCCGCGCCGGCCAGTGCCATCAGCCCCATCACCGCAGACAGAACAACCACCCGGCGATGCTTGCGGAGCCTCTTGCGGAGGACGTAGAGACCACTGGCACGTTTGGCCAAGACGGGGTCGCCGGCGAGGTATCGCCGCAGGTCCTCCGCCATCGCCGCGGCGGATGGGTAGCGACGGGCTGGTTCCTTGTCCAACGCCTTAAGGATGATCGTCTCCAGTTCCCGATCCACGCGGCGGGAGAGCGCCGAAGGTCGCCTGGGCGGACTCTTCCGCACGCGCTCGATCACTTCGGCCGGACGCCCCTTGATGTCGTGCGGCAGGGAGCCGGTCAGCGCCTCGAACAGCATCACCCCCAGCGCATAGACGTCGGTGCGGGCGTCGACGTCCCCCGTCATGCCGCCAGCCTGTTCCGGGGAAAGGTAGCCGAGCGTGCCCACGACTTGTCCAGGCAGCGAAACGCACGAAGTCAATGCCTCGTCCGCGTCGAATTCATCGATGGCCTTGGCGAGGCCGAAATCGAGAACGTGGGCACGCCCGTCCTCGGCGATCAGCACGTTGGCGGGCTTCAGATCTCGATGCACCACGCCGCGACCATGCGCGTATCCGATCGCCTCGCCGATCTGCTCGAACAAGCGCAGCGTGGCGCGGAGACCGGGCTCCTCGGTGGCCAGGTACTGGTCCAGGCGAACGCCCGCCACGTAGTCCATGGCAAAGTACGGGTGGTCGGCAACGCGACCCCCTTCGAGCACTTTGACGATACTGGGATGCTGGAGCCGGGCGGCCAACTCCACCTCACGCTCAAACCGTCGCCGCACCGTCGGCGAGGCGAACGGACCGGCCAGCATGACCTTCAGGGCCACCACACGTTTGGTGGACGCCTGGAGCGCCTTGTAGACGACCCCCATACCCCCGCGGCCGATCTCCTCGATCAACTGGTACCCTTCGACGGCCGGGAGAGGACTCGCCCGCACCGCGCCGTTCATCAGCAAACGAGCCCGGTCAAACACGGCCAGACCGCGCAGGTGCGGTCGCAGTTCGTCGGCCAGGTCGGGGTGCTCGTCGGCAAGGTGCTCGGGTGTGAGGTCTTCGCCGGCCTGTCGGCGATCGAAGTATTCGCTGACCAGCGCGAAGACACGCTGGTCGGACTCCACGTCAATCCGTGGGGAGGACGGACGCATGATTCCGTCTCCACCAGCCGTTGAGGAACGGCCACCGACTCCGATGGCTCGATGATATCATAGGACGACGGCCATGGCAATCTGACAGCCGGACCGCCGTCAGCCGCCCGCCTTGTCTGCCCCGCGTGGGGGCCGTAGAATTTCGGTGCCTCCGCGGCCCGGAGGCGGAACATCCTGCCGCTCTTCCGCCGGTCGCCGCACCCCGATAGACCGCTACCTGGCGCCGCGGCAACGGATGGATGGCCAGATCATGACCCCGCCCAACCAGTTCGAGGACTCGCTGTCGGCAGCCCGGACCGGAGATCGGTCGGCGCTGGCCAAACTTCTTGCCGCGCATTATCCGCGGTTACGGGCACGGGCCGAGGCCGGCATGGACCAGGCCACGAAGGTGAAGATCGATCCGGACGACATCCTGCAGGACGTCTACGTCGAGGTCGCCCGTCAGATCGTGCATTTTGAGCATCGCGGAGAGATGTCGTTCGTCAATTGGGTGCTCACCATCCTGGATCACAAGCTCATTGACGCGTGGCGGGCGGTCCACTGCAAGGCCCGCGACATCGATCGCGAAGTGCCGGCGGGCGTGACGGCCGCCGATTCGTACTGGAATCTCCTCGACACGCTCTACGCCGCGTCGGATACCCCGAGTCGAGTGGTCCGGCGTGAGGAAGCGCTCGACGCGGTCCTGACGTGCATTGGCGATCTCACCCCGGAGCAGCGCCGGATCATCCACCTGCGGTTTCTGGCCGAGCTGCCGGTGGGCGAGGTCGCCCGCCAGCTCGGCAAGAGCGAAGCCGCGGTGGTCGCCCTGACCGCCCGTGCCCTCACCGCGCTGCGCGAATCCATGAACCGCCTCGGCGACTTCACCAGGGGCGCATGAGCCACAGCGCATGCCCCCGATCCGGTTCACTTAAATGCCCGCACCACCATCGTTCACGACGCGGGCCGCTTCACCGTTTTGCGGGGTGTGAGTTCATTACCTTCCCAACGGCGGAAGTGAAGCTACCGAACGAACCGCGCCGTGACCCCATCCCCGCGACGCCTCACTCGTGGTCGGTAGTTGGCGATTTGTCATTCCCCGCCCCCGCTAACCGCTTCCGCGCCATCGCCACCGCCTCCGCGCTGATGTCACATCCCAGCCACCGCCGCCCCAACCGCTGGGCCACCACCAGCGTGGTGCCGCTGCCGCAGAAGAAGTCGGCTACCAGGTCGCCGGGGTTCGTGCTGGCCCGGATAATCCGCTCCAGCAGCGCCTCGGGCTTCTGCGACGGGTACCCGGTACGTTCGTTCGACACGGTCGACAAAAACGGGATGTCCCACACGTCCGTCACCGCCGGGCCGGCCTCGTGGAAATAGAGCCGCCCCTTGCGGGTCGATTTGAACGGCCGGCCGGCCTCGTCGTACTTCAGCCCGTCGGTCCGGTACGCGCCGTCCCGCTGCACGTGAAAGGTGTGCTCACCGGCACACCGGGCGTACAACAGGATCGTGTCGTGCTTGCGGGCGAACCAGTGATTGCTCCGCCCCCCGGTGCGGTAGGACCAGATGATCTCGTTTAGGAAGTTGCACGGACCGAACACCTCGTCCATCATCACCTTGACGTAATGGACCGTCCGCCAGTCGAGGTGCACGTAGATGCTCCCGCGCCGGGCAAGCAACCGCCGCATCTCGCTCAGCCGCGGGCGCAGGAACGCGAGGAACGCCGCGTGGCCGTCCGGCCAGCGATCGTCGAACCGCGCCGGGCTCGATTGCGTGGAAAGCGTCTTCTGGGACATGAAGGGAGGGTCGAGGTAGATGAGATCGCAAGAGCCGGGCTCCAACGATCTCATCACCTCGAGGTTGTCCGCTGCAACCACCCTCGCACGTTGGGCACGACGAGTTTGGTGGGACTCAGTTCGCCGTGCCGCCCTTTCCGGCCTCGATATTCGTGTCAAAGATCCTCGCGCGGATGTATGCCGAGCGCCTCCATCCGCCGGTACAGCCGGCTTCGCGAGACGCCCATCGCTCGCGCCGCCTTGCTGCGCTGACCCCCGGCACGACGCAGTGCCGAAAGGATCGCCCGACGTTCCACCGAGGCTAACACGTCATCCAGCGGGAGGTCCAGTTTCTTGTCACCTTCAAAGATCTCGACCGTGTCGCCGCGGACCAGGTTCGGCAGGTCCTCGGCCTTCAACTCCGAGCCCGTGCCGACCGCGATGGCCGACTCGATCGCGTTGCGAAGCTCGCGGACGTTGCCCGGCCAGTCGTACTG
>CAZBUJ010000066.1:0-33619 GCA_964495075.1 uncultured Phycisphaeraceae bacterium | reverse complement strand
ACCGTGACCGACCCGGCCTTCTTGGAGTCGTAAACGAAATAACCCTGGGCGTAGTTGTCCGTGCCCTCGCCGATGATCTTGATCGAGTTCTTGTTGGCCCCGACCGTGCCGTCCGCCCCGAGGCCATAGAACATGCACCGCACGATGTCGTCCGCTTCCGTGCTGAATTCGGGATCGCACTTCAGGCTGGTATGGGTGACGTCCTCCTCGATGCCGACCGTGAAGTGGTTCTTCGGCTTGTCCTGGGAGAGGTTGTCGAAAACCGCCTTGACCATGGCCGGCGTGAATTCCTTCGACGACAAGCCGTAGCGCCCGCCGACGATCCGCGGCAGGGTGGCCAACGGCAGCGTGCCCTCGCCGTGGGCCTCGCCGATGGCGGTCACCACGTCCTTGTACAGGGGCTCGCCTTCGGCGCCCGGCTCTTTGGTCCGATCGAGCACGGCAATGCTGTTGACCGATTTGGGCAGGGCGTCGAGCAAGTGGCGCGTGGAGAACGGCCGGTACAGCCGCACCTTGACGATGCCGACCTTCTCGCCACGACCGGTGAGGTAGTCCACCGTCTCGTGAGCCGTCTCCGCCCCGGAACCCATCAGCACGATCACGCGCTCGGCGTCCGGGGCCCCGACGTAGTGGAACAGGTGATATTGCCGCCCGGTGAGCCGGGCGAACTTGTCCATCGTCTTCTGCACGATGCCGGGAGCGTTGATGTAGTAGGGATTGACCGCCTCGCGAGCCTGGAAGAAGACGTCGGGGTTCTGGGCCGAGCCGCGAAGAACCGGTCGGTCGGGCGTCAGGCCGCGCTCACGATGGGCGCGGATCAGGTCCTCGTCCATCATGACCCGCAGGTCGTCGTCCGAGAGCTCTTCGATCTTCTGAACCTCGTGCGAGCTGCGGAACCCGTCGAAGTAGTGGACGATCGGCACGCGGGCCTCGAGCGAGGCCGCCGTCGCGATCAACGCATTGTCCATGACTTCCTGAACGGAGCCGGAGGCGAACAGTCCCCAGCCGGTGCTTCGGCAGGCCATCACGTCGCTGTGGTCGCCGAAGATGCTCAGGGCGTGCGACGCCACGGTGCGGGCGGACACGTGGAACACGGTCGCGGTCAGCTCGCCGGCGATCTTGAACATGTTGGGGATCATGAGGAGCAGGCCCTGCGACGCCGTAAACGTCGTGGTCAGGGCGCCTGTCTGAAGCGCGCCGTGCACCGCGCCCGATGCCCCGCCTTCGCTTTGCATCTCGCAGACCAGGGGCACGGTGCCCCAGATGTTGGGTTGGCCTTTGGCCGACCATTCGTCCGCCCACTCCCCCATATTGGAGGAGGGCGTGATGGGATAGATGGCGATGACCTCGTTGATCCTGTGGGCCACATGGGCCGCCGCCTGGTTGCCATCGATCGTAACCATGCGCCGCGTAGTCATGGATCGCTTCTCCGATACGACGGTCCCGCGGTGGAACGATTTCCAGCCGCCCACCCGGGGCCACGAAATACGTCCGTCCTGGCCGGCCCGACCAGACAATACTGGTCTGGAACTTGATAGCAAGCGGCGTTCCAGAGGAGCCCCGCGGTCGGCGCGCCGGAATGATGGGGGCGTGCTCCATGGCCTCCATCGGCCCCCCGGCGGGGCCCGATTGGAAGTATCTTCGTAAAATTATGAAAAGTAAAGGTTTACGGCACAGCCCACGCCGCGGACGGGGAGCCCGGCAACGACTGTGGCGGAGAACGGTCCAGCGTGGAAGGGGTTGAGCGCGGGTCGGCTGACCGGATTCGGACAGCGCCGCCGAGACGCGGCGAGGAGAGGGGCGAAATCTTCCTCTCCAATGGCACGTCCTTCCGCACAAAACGCGCGGTCAGGGCTCGGCAGCTTTGGTTGCGCCCGCTCCGGCGGGGGCCGGCGCCGCGAGCGCCTCCAGCGCCGCGGCCAGTTGAGGATCGACCCATAGCCGCCACTCCGCGGGGGCGGTCGCCGGGGGCGGCGCGGACGGGTCCGCGTTCGGTCGCGTGGTGGACCGGACGGCCGGCGCGGCGTCGAGTTCGCGCCGCCGCCGTTGGATCTCCTGTCTCTCCGCTTCCGTCAGTGGGACGACCACGTCCGGCACGACGCCCCACTCGTCGGTAATCGCGTTGCGGGGACTACGATGGATAACCCGCCCGCTCGGAAGGACATAGTAGCCCTCGGTGAGTCGCAGCGCCGCGCGGCGACCGTCCACCCTGAAGCGGCGCTCGCGCTGCACGCTGCCCTTGCCGAACGATCGGCTCCCCACGATGATCGCGCGACCGAAATCCTGCAATGATCCTGCCACGATCTCCGCCGAACTGGCACTGGAACCGTTCACGAGAACGGCGAGCCGCACATCTTCGAAGGTGCCCTCCCGTTTGGCGCGGTATCGCTGCATGGTGTTCTTGCGGCTTTTGATCGACACGATGTCGCCCGCGGCAACGAAGTGATCCACCATCGCCGCCGCCTGGGGCAGCAACCCCCCACCGTTGAAACGCAGGTCGACGATGATGGCGTGCACGCCCTGGCCGCTCAGTGCCGCCAGCGCCCGACCGAATTCGAGCTCGGTGTTTTCCCGGAAGTCGGCCACGCGGATGTACCCGATCCCCTCTTCGCGATCGAGCATGAAGTCCCAGCTCTCTTTGCCGCCGTCGATGACGCGGCACACGCCTTTGATGGGTTGAATGGCCACCGAGCCGCGTGTCACCTCGATGTCCTCGGTGTGATTCGTGCCCGGACGTCGGATGGTCAACGTCACCTTGCTCCCGGGCTTTCCGACCAACTGCGCGTTCACGTCGAACACGGACAGCCCGCGCGTGCTCTGGTCGTCGACCGCCAGGATCTCGTCGCCGGCGAGAATCCCTGCCTCGGCGGCCGGGCTCTGCTCCGTTGGCGCGATCACGGTGATCTGGCCTTGCTGCATGCCGATCGTCACGCCAATCCCGTCGTAGTTGGCGGTGAGCGATCGTTCGAACGCGTCCATCTCATCGGGCGCGATGTAGCGGCTGTACGGATCGAGCTGAAACACCATGCCCCGAATCGCGCCGTTGACCAGTTGCTGCTCCTCCACCGGCTCGACGAAGTGCTGGCGGATCGTCGCCTCCACCTCGACCAGCGGCGCGTAGGTGCGTACCACGGCATCCTGCTGGGCGACACGAGGTGTCAGCCAGTAGAACACCGCCATGATGGCCACGATGACTCCCATCCATACCAGGTTCTGTTTCGACATGCGCTGCGTCTCGCCGTCGCGTCCGCGGTTGCCAGACTAACGTGTCAATCCTCGCGAAAGCACCGTCATACTTCGCTTGTTCGGTGCAGCGTGTCAATTATTGGCTCGGCGGAGATTGTGGTAACATGTCGCCTCGCCCGCGTCCAGCGACAATGTACCGGACGCCGCCGGACCCGTGGCTGAGCGGCCAGGCCCCATGATCCGAACGGATGGTGGGTCGGCGAGGCGGATTCGAATGGCCCCGGCGCAGGAAGACGACCCATCTGACGGCGGTGGTCGTGATCCCACCGGCCGCTTGCTGGGAACCGATTCAGGCGATTCGCCGCCGGCATGATCGCCAGATCCGCCGTTGGATGCCGCCTATCATCATGTTCTATCCCTTTCGCCCGCGGGCGGCGTTGGCGGAGGCGGCGAACGCCTTGCGATACGCCCGTCGGTCGGTGGAGCCGTTGGCGGTGCGCCGGCGGGCGCCCCGGCGATTCCGTCATGGTCGCGATCGCTTCACGCGGTGGCTTGCCCCGGAGCCAGCCGCACCACTGATCCGCCTGCACCAGGCCCTGACCGCCGCCCGGCCCGACTGTGACGACACCGGACGTTCGGCCGCTGGCGTCACGCCGCACCCGAGCGTCGGGCAGCTCCGCGGGCGGGCGAGGCTCGCCCGTGTGCAACGGTAGCTCCAGGCCGACCGGCAGCCCGCGGCGTTCCCGGTGGTACAAGTCGCCCTGATCTGGCGGGCCAACCCGCCGGACGGCGTGTTTCCCGTCGACCGTGTGATCGCCCCGGGCCCCGCCCCACCGGATGGGGAACCTGCCTGAACACCTTGTGCGGACGCGTGTTGCGCGCGTTCCTCCGTGGGCGACCCCCGGCCCGGCCGCGTCGCGGACTTCGTCCAAGACGTCCCACGCAAGTCACGCTGGAGGCGGACCCGCCTCGCCGCCGACGATTCGGAAGGGGATGGGTCGGGACGGGCATCGACCGGGACACGGCTTGGTGGCCGTTCCGCGCCGCCGAAGGGAGTCAGCCGTGCGCCACGAGCGAAAGACCAAAACGCAGGTGATCGCCGAGCTGCGTGAATCGTGGGATTATTTACAGACCATCATCAACGGCATCATGGAGCCGGTGCTCGTGATCGACCGCGGCTTCCGCATCGTGCTGGCCAACAGGGCCGCCTTGGAATCGTGGAGGATCGACTCGACGACAATCCACCCGTGTTGGTGGTGCCACGAGGTGGCCCACGGCAACGAGGCGCCGTGCGATCGCGCGGCTCACGAGTGCCCGGTGCAGCACGTGATCGCCACGCGTGCGCCGGTCAGGGTGACGCACACCCACAAGGACCGAGATGGCAACACCATGATCGTGGAGATCCTGGCGTCCCCGATTCTGGATGGGCAGGGTGAAGTGAAGGAGGTGATCCAGACCTACCGGGACATCACCGCGCGGCGGAAGGCGGAGACGCTGTTGCAGCAGCGTCATGCCCAGTTCGCTCGCGCCTCGCGGCTCACCACCCTGGGCGAGATCGCTTCCGGCCTCGCCCACGAGATCAATCAGCCGCTGGCGGCGATCGCGAGCTATTCCGGGGCGTGCATCACGCGGTTGACGCAGCGCACGCAAGCGGATAAGAAGGTGCTGAGCAACCTGCGTCACATCGCCGATCAGGCCAAGCTCGCGGGCGACATCATCCGGCGTATTCGCGGCTTCGTGCGTCCCAAGCCGACGTGTCACGCCGTCACGGACATCAATGCGATCATCGAAGACTCCGTATCCCTGCTCAGCCGCGAAGCCGCGGCCCACGGTGTGACCGTGCAACTCGAACTGGCCCCGTCGCCGGTCCGCGCGCCGGTCGACCGCACGGCCGTGGAGCAGGTGGTCATCAACCTTCTTCGGAACAGCATTGAAGCGATGCACGGCACCGCCCCCGGCGACCGGCGGCTCACGGTGTGGACGGGTTGCACGGCCGACCGCATGATCGAGACCCGGATCAAGGACAACGGCTGCGGTTTTGCCGCGTCATCAGCCGACCATCTGTTCGACATGTTCTTCACCACGAAGCCGCACGGCATGGGCATGGGACTGGCCATCAGCCGGTCGGCCATCGAAGCCCATGGCGGCCGATTGTGGGCGGAGACGAACCCGAGCGGCGGCGCCACGTTCACCTTCCGCCTCCCCACGACCGACGGGACGCAGGAAGCCAGTGGAGACGGGGACGATGAGTAACGAGCCCGTCGTGCATATCGTCGATGACAATGCCGCCGTGCGTGCCTCGCTGGTCGAGCTGGTGGAGGCGGACGGCCTGCGGGCGGAGGCGCACCCGTCGGCCGAGCGTTTCCTGCAAGGGTACGATGCCGATCGCGGGGGCTGCCTTGTCCTCGACATTCGCATGCCCGGCATGAGCGGACTGGCGTTACAGGAGGAACTCGCGCGTCGCTCGATCACCCTGCCCATCATCATCATCACCGGTCACGCAACAGTTCAGATCGCCCGGCGCGGATTCAAGATGGGGGCGATAGATTTTGTCGAGAAGCCGTTCGATCCTCAGGAGATGCTCGCCTTGATCCGGGGTGCGCTGGCGCGAGACGCGCACGAGCGGAGCCAGGCGAACGCGGCCCGCGAGGTGACCGCCCGGATCGCCCGGCTCTCCGCCCGCGAGGCCCAGGTCATGCAGCTCATCGTCCGCGGCCGGTTGAACAAGCAGATTGCCGCCCAACTGGGGATCGCCGAGCGCACGGTGGAAGACCATCGGCGTCGCGTCATGCAGACCATGGAAGTGGAGTCGCTGGCCCACCTCGTTCGGCTGATCACCAACCTGCCTTCCGCAAGCTGAACGCACCCCCTTATCGGACTCGTGGGAATCCACGATCCAGTGAGCACCGCGCCGGACCGAAGTGACAGCAAGTGGGCACTTCCGGGGATGTCATCCTCCGACGGGTCGAAGTGAACCTGCTACGGGGCAACTTGTGCAGTGGGAGCCAACATCATGAAAGCAAAGTGGACAATCGGCCGCAGGATCGGAGCGGGTTTCGCGGTGGTGCTGATCGCACTGGGTGTTGTCGCGGTGTGGTCGACGATGGGCCTCAGCAACATCGTGGGCAACCTCGGGCGGGCGGTCAACTGCAACGTTCTCCAGAACGAGGTCATGCAGCGTGAGATCGATCACCTGAAATGGGCGAAGGCGGTGAGCGACCTGCTGACGGACGAGCAAGTGACCAAGCTGGAGATCCAGACGGACCCGCACAAGTGCGCGTTCGGCAAGTGGTACTACGGGGAGGGCCGCGCGCAAGCCGAAGCGTTGGTGCCGGAGATTCGCAAAGCGGTGGCGGCCATCGAGGAACCACACAGCCGGCTGCACGCGTCGGCCATCGAGATCGGCGACCACTTCCGGCAGGCCGACCTGAGCCGCAGCGCCGAATTGAAACAGCGCAAAGTAGACCACGTCAATTGGGCCCGCAAGGTCATGAACGCCCTGCTCGATGAAAACCAGACGCAGATCGACGTCCAGCTCGATCCGCACAAATGCGGCTTCGGCCACTGGTATTACTCGGACGCCGTCAAGGAGTTGCGAGCGAAGGACCCGGAGTTTGATCGTATCCTGGCGGCCGTGGAGCAGCCGCACAATGAACTGCACGCCAGCGCCGCGAAGCTCAACGAGCTGCTCGCGGCAGGCCAACGCCAGGAAGCCATCCGATACTACGAAGAGAACACGAATAATCACGCCGACGAGGTGTGCGGTCAGATCGACAAGATCATCGCCTGGAACGACGAACAGGTGGCGGGCATGCTGCAGGCCCAGACCGTCTATGCCGCGAAGACCTCCCTTGCCCTGGCCGACGTGCAGAAGTTGCTCCAAGAGATCGTGGACCACGCCCATGAGGCGGCCGTTCATCGCAACGAAGCCATGCAGCAGCAGGCCGGCACGACGCGTGGCGCGGTCATGCTGGTGAGCGTCATCGGCACGGTGGCGGCGTGCGTGCTGGCTTTCCTCATCGCCCGAAGCATCATCAAGGTGCTGAAGCGCGTGGTGGTGGGTCTGCGTGACGGGGCCAATCAGGTCAAGAGCGCGGCGGCCCAAGTGTCGAGCGCGTCGCAGCAGTTGGCGGAAGGCGCGAGCGAACAGGCCTCGTCGCTGGAGGAGAGCTCGAGCGCGCTGGAAGAGATGGCCGCGATGACGCGCACCAACGCGGACAACGCCCGCCAGGCCAACGAACTCGCCACCAAAGCGAGGCAGGCGGCGGACGCCGGGGACAAGACGATGGGCCGGCTCAACGACGCCATGGCCGGGATCAACAAGTCGTCGGACGAGATCAGCAAGATCATCAAGGTGATCGAGGAAATCGCGTTCCAGACGAACCTGCTGGCCCTCAACGCCGCCGTCGAGGCCGCCCGGGCCGGCGAGCACGGCAAGGGTTTCGCGGTGGTGGCCGACGAGGTCCGCAACCTCGCCCAGCGGGCCGCGGAGGCGGCCAAGGAGACGACCGGGCTGATCGAGGATTCGGTGAGCCGGTCCCGCGACGGGGCCGAGGTGGCCGGCGAGGTGGGCGAGGCACTGGGCGCCATCGTGTCCGACGTCGCCAAAGTGACGGAGCTGGTCGAGGGCATCACGACCGCGTCCGACGAACAGGCGCAGGGGGCCGAACAGATCAACACCGCGGTCAGCCAGATGGACAAGGTCACGCAACAGAACGCGGCGAGCGCCGAGGAGTCGGCCTCGGCCGCGGAGCAACTCAGTGCCCAGGCGGAAACCGTCAACGGGATGGTCGGCGAGCTGGTCGATCTCGTGGGTGGCACGGCGGTCCGGCATACGAAGGAGGCCGCCTGTGGGAAGGCTCCGACGGCTGCCGATAAGCGACGGTCTTCGAAAACGTCTGAACCGCTGGAGCTTGCGTCGACCGGCCCCCTCGGCTTCTGACGGATTGCCACGGCGGACGTTGCCGCGTTCGCCTGCTTGGTGTGACGGGGCGGTGCCGATGACTCCCGGTGCCGCCCCGTTTTTGTCGGCCACGGGTGGTCGATTCTGATCGCGGACCGACGTCCGCCGACGCGGGCCCGCGGGCGGGGCTCGTCACGCTCGGTCCGCGTTGCCCAGTCTGGCGTCCAGCGTTTCCCGCACGCGGCGAAGGAGTTGCTGCCGCGTGAACGGTTTTTCCAGAAACTCCACGCCCTCGTCGAGCACACCGTGATGGGCGATGACGTTGGCGGTGTACCCGGAGACGTAAAGCGTCTGGAGGGCCCGGCGGCGGGACCGCAGCGCGTCGGCGAGTTTCTTGCCGTTCATGTCCGGCATGATCACGTCGGTGACCAGCAGATGGATATCACCCGGGTAGTCGCCGGCCAGGCGCACGGCCTGTTCTCCGTTCTCCGCCGCCAGCACCGCGTACCCGGCCCCCTCCAGGAGCGTGACGGTGAGGTGGCGCACGGTTTCGTCGTCTTCGCAGACGAGCACCGTTTCCGAGCCGGCGTTGGCCCGGTCGTCGTCGGGCAGGGTGCGCTGCGCCTCCGGGCCGGCCTGCGAGGCGGGCAGGTAGACGCGAAAGGTCGTGCCGTGGCCACGTTCGCTGTAGACCGCGATATGCCCTCGCGCCTGCTTGATGATGCCGTACACGGTGGCCAGCCCGAGCCCGGTCCCCTGCCCCACCTTTTTGGTGGTGAAGAACGGCTCGAAGATCCGCTCCATCGTCGCGGCATCCATCCCACACCCGGTGTCGGCCATGACCAGCAGGACGTGCGGCCCGGTCGTCGTTTCCGGATGTTTCGCAACGTAGACCTCGTCCAGATGCACGTTCGACGTTTCCAGCAGAAGGGTGCCACCTTCCGGCATGGCGTCGCAGGCGTTGACCACGAGGTTCATGATAACCTGCTCCATGTGCCCCGGGTCGACGCACACGTTCGCGAGGTCCGGGGACAAGCGGATGTCGAGGGAGATATGCTCCGTGATCAACCGCCGGAGCATACCCTCCATCGAGCCGATCGCGGCGTTCAGGTCGAGCACCTGCGGCTGGGACACCTGGCGGCGGCTGAACGCGAGCAACTGGCGGGTGAGGGCGGTCGCCCGCTCCGCCCCCCGTTCGATCTGCTCCAGCTCATCGAGCAACCGGTTCGCGCCCGGGTACTCGGCCCTGAGCTGCTTCAAGGCGAGTTCGACATTGCCGTAGATCGCGGTGAGGATGTTGTTGAAATCATGTGCGATGCCGCCGGCGAGCTGGCCGATCGCCTCCATCTTCTGCGCCTGGCGGAGCTGGGCCTCGAGCCGGACGTGCTCCGCCTCGGCCCGCTTTCGCTCGGTGATGTCCAGCGCGGTGAAGGTCACGCCAGCCGACAGGTCCGCGGGATCGATCGGGGTGGAGCTAAGCAGCACGTCGATGATCGTCCCGTCCTTGCGCTGCCAACGGGTCTCGACGGTCCCGGTTTCCTTCTCGCCGATCCAGGCGTACTTCTCCCGCCCAACGTACTCGTAGTCCTCGTCGGTCGCGTAGAGGATCCGCGCGGTGCGGCCGATGAGTTCCTCGCTGCTGTAGCCCGTGATCTCGCAGAGTCGCTCGTTGGCCCGCTGGAGGACACGCCCGCACACGAGGCCGATCCCGGTCGGGGCGGCCCGGAAGATGCTCTGGAGAGTCGCCTCTCGCTGCTGGAGCGTTTCGGCAGCCCGCACGCGATCGGTGACGTCCCGGTCGATGCCCCGGTAGCCGATCAGGTTGCCGGCGGTGTCGAAGGCCGGCACGCCACTGGTTTCCAGCAGCACCATCCGCCCATCCTTGTGGACGTTCCAGTTCTCCACGCGGACGAAGGGTGCGTTCTCCCGGCGGAGCCGCTGCCACACCTCGCCGACGCGGCGAGCCTCCTTGGGCAGCATCAAGTCCAGCGGAGACTTGCCGACGACCTCGTCGGGTTCGTACCCCAGCAGGTCCTTCACCTTGGGGCTGGCGTAGGTGTACACGCATTCGGCGTCGACTTCCCAGATCCAGTCGCTGGTCGCCTCCACCAGGGATCGGAAACGCTCTTCGCTTTCACGCAGCGCTTCGATCGCGCGTTTGTGGTCGGTGACATCGTGGGCCGTGGCATACACGATGCCCTCGGCACCCGGAGCCGTGGAAGTCCACATCAGCCATCGATAGGACCCATCCTTGCAACGGTACCGATTTTCGAATCGATCGACCGACCGGCCGGTCGCGCAGCCGTCGGCCTGGCGGCGGGTCGCCTCCCGGTCATCCGGGTGTACGAACTCGAGGTACGGGCGGGACAGCAGTTCCTCCCGGCTGTACCCCAGCACCCGCTCAAAGGCCGGGTTCACCCGTTTGAAGTATCCGTCCATACCGGCGACGCACAGCACGTCCTGCGACAGAGCGAAGAAGCGGTCGAGCTCCTGCTCGGCTCGCTTGCGTTTGGTGATATCCGTAAACGTCGAGCGCACGTGCGACGGTCTCGTCTCCCCCGCCGCGCACTCGGGCACGGCGTCCACCAAAACCCACCGTTGCGAACCCGTTCGTGGGTTATGAACGCCCATCACCGTGTCACGCACGGGCTGACCGGTTCGTAACGCCAGCATGGCGGGGTGTTCCTCGGCCGGGAGCGGGGAGCCATCCTCGCGAGTGGCCTGCCAGCGACGATCGTCGCAGGCGCGGCCGAGCAGGCCGCTCCCCTCGATGCCGAGAATCCGCTCCGCCGCCGGGTTGACGGCGGTGATCACCCCGTCGCTGTCCTGGCACACCACCCCCTGGGTCATCGTTTCGATGAGCTTGCGATACCGGTTCTCGCTTCGGTGCAGGGCCGCCCGGTGCTGCTCAATCGACTCGCGCGACGGGGAGGCCGACGCCCGCGCGTGGCGCAGGAACGAGTATGAAATGGGCCAGGGCACAAGCAGCAGAAGCAAAGTCGGCGCGATCGCCCACGCGTTCGGTTTGCCCCGTGTACGCGGCGCCTGTCCGGTCGCGGGTTTTGCCGCCGCCGGCGAGGGGGCCGGGGCGGACGTCAGTCGCACCGTCACCTCGGGGGCGCTTCTCGCCTGCTGATACGCGTACCGAGCACAGACTGCGGCCGAGATTACGTACACCCCCACCGCCACCGCTGCGAATGGTATTCGGAGTTTTGTCATGGCAGTACCCACGTGTTGATTGTCGCACTCGGCGTCGCCGCTCACCGTCACGATCGATGGGCCGGGGGGTATCCCCCATCACGGCGCCGGTTCCTCGTCGCGTCCCCCGGGGTGGACCCATCCAAATCCGAGCATCACCGGCGCCGACCCGCGCGATCTCCGGGTCACGACCGCGACGCATCCGCACCCCTCCTGGCAATCCGGTGTCCCGCACGTGCAACGTGAGATAGGAGTCATTGAGCAGCTCGGACGATCCGTTCGTCCACCGGCCCGAACGCGCGCCGCGGTGTTTCGCCACCGCGCGCGCCATGGCGCCTACGGATCACTGCCACCACGATTATGGCCGCCGATGACCGCTCAGGCAAGCCTTTTCGGGTGCCCCCGTTCGACGCCGCGTCCGAGTTCCGATCCATGACGGTCGCCCCGGCTCGCCACCGGCAAGAGCGCGGGCCGGTTCCCGCGAGGGTCCGCACAATCGAGCATCGCATGATGTTGGTTTTGTCGAATGATCGCCGGGCGCCGATTGGACGATAAGGCGAAGAGAGAGTGTTGTGACCCGATGTCGGCAGAATCGCCCAGACAGCAGTCGCGAAACCGATGGCCGCTGCGGATATTCCTTCCGTGCGCGGCGACGGTGATCCTGTTCGTCGTCGCCATCTACGTGTTGGTTCGGCCGACCCTGGAACGCAGCATTCTGGATCGCAAGAAGGAGATGATCCGCCGGCTGACGGAGTCGGCCTGGAGTGTGATGGCATACCACCACCGGCTGGCGGTGGCCGGCGAGTTGACGGACGCACAAGCCAAGGCCGAAGCAGTCGCGCGGATCCGTCGCATGCACTACGGGCCGGAGATGAAGGACTACTTCTGGATCAACGACATGCATCCGCGCATGATCATGCACCCGTACCGCAGCGATCTCGACGGGCAGGATCTGTCGGACTTCACCGACCCGGAAGGCAAGCGGCTGTTCGTGGCGTGTGTCGACACGGTCCGCCGGGCCGGCGAGGGTTACGTCGATTACATGTGGCAATGGAAGGACGACCACCGCCGAATCGTCCCGAAGTTGTCGTACGTCAAGGGGTTTGCCCCCTGGAACTGGGTGGTGGGCACGGGTGTCTACATCGAGGATGTGCGGGCCGAGATTGCCGGGCTGACGCGACAGTTATTCCTGCTTTCGTCGGCCGTCTTCGCCGTGGTGTCGGTGCTGGCCGGTGTGATCGTGGTCCAAGGGGCGCAGACCGACAAGCGGCGGCGACAGGCGGAACTGGCGCTGCGGGACAGCGAGCACCGACTCCAGACGATGCTCAACGCCATTCAGGCTGGGATCCTCGTGGTGGACGCGAAGACACGCCGGATTCTGGACGCCAACCCGGCGTATGAAACGCAGCCGTTGTATGACGAAGCGGTCAGACGCTACGCACCGTTCAAAGGCGAGTCGGCCCTGGAGGTCATTCGGGAGACAAAGCGGGTCATCGAGATCGTGGCCGTCCTCGGCGGTCAATGGCCGCACTCGTCGTACATCGTGCCCGGCGGCGTGGTGACCATCCCCAATGGGGCGGACTTGATTCAATGCCGCCACCTGCTGGCCGCCTACCGGCGGTGGTACGAGCGGCGCATCCTCGGGTGCCGGATCGAACGCTGGCTCGAAGAGATCATACCCGATGGCACCTTCTACGTGCCCGTCCCGGAGATCACGGCCGGGCAGGGCTACGGCGCCACCGAGGCGGCGCGCGGTGCGCTGGGGCATTGGGTACGGATCGAGGACGGCCTGATCCATCACTATCAGATCATCACGCCCACGGCGTGGAACGGATCCCCGCGCGACGACCACGGGGTTCGCAGCCCGTGGGAGGAAGCACTGCTCGATACGCCGGTGCGGGACCCGGCCAACCCGGTGGAGATCGGCCACGTCGTGCGATCGTTCGATCCGTGCCTGGTGTGCGCGGTGCATGCGATTCGCGGGCCGGGCCGGGTAACGCGAACGACACTATGGCCGCCGGCATCAAGCGAATCGTAGGCGTAGGCAGCCGGATACACGCGTGTGATGCGGCCGGGCCATCCCTCTTCGATCCCCCGCAGCGCGTCGCGCGGTCCGCGGACGTGGAGACGGTGGATGCCGGGCCGGGCGGCGTCGACCTGATCCGGCCCGTGGAGGGGGCGCGGCGGGTCGTCATCGTCGACGCGGTGACGGACGTTGACCCGACGGGCGGCGTGGTGGTGCTCCGCGCGAGCGATGTGGCGGCCCGGGCCAGGCGGGACCGGCCCGAGACGTTGGGGCGCGGCGCCACCGAGCGGGTGCCTGTATGACGAGGACGACGTCCAAGCGTTCGCTGGAAGACCTGCTTCGCGAGAACGCGGAGTTGCGAGAGGAAGTACGCGTCGCCCGAGAGGCGTCGGACATCACCGCCCAACTCGTCGCCAAACAGTTCGTCAAAATCGAGGAGATCCTGCTGCGACTCGAGCAGAAGGCGAAAACGGAGCAGGAGTTGGGTCGCAAACTGGCGGAGAAGCTTCGGGAGTCGGAAGTGCGCGAGCGCGAGCTGGCCCGTGATCGCCGGCGGTTGGAGGAGATGCAGGTCATCGCCATCAACATAATGGAGGACATCTCCGCCGCGCGGGAAGCCGCCGAGCTTGCCACCCAGGCGAAGTCCGAGTTCCTGGCCAACATGAGCCACGAGATCCGCACCCCCATGACGGCGATCATGGGGTTCGCGGAGCTTCTGGAATCGCTTCTCGCCTGCTGCACGCGTTGCCCGGATCATGCGACGGGCGCCAGGCGCGACGAATGCGTCAACCACATCCGAACGATTCGCCGTAACGGGGAACACCTGCTCGCCATCATCAACGACATCCTCGACCTGTCGAAGATCGAGGCCGGCCGGCTGGAAGCAGACCTGACCGCTGTGTCTCCGATCGAGATGGTGAAGAGCGTACAGTCGCTGATGCAGATTCGGGCTGACTCGCGTGGGCTCTTCCTGGAATCGGAATTCGTCGGGCCGATTCCCGATCGAATCGAGAGCAGCCCGCGGCGGCTCAAGCAAATCCTGATCAACCTCGTGGGGAACGCGATCAAGTTCACGGAGACGGGAGGCGTTCGGATCGTGACCCGGTTCGTGCCGGCCCAGGAGCGGGACGACCCGGCCCTCCGC
Organism: uncultured Phycisphaeraceae bacterium; assembly: GCA_964495075.1. Lineage (GTDB taxonomy): Bacteria > Planctomycetota > Phycisphaerae > UBA1845 > UBA1845 > JAFGJQ01. The sequence continues at coordinate 19,162 of CAZBUJ010000066.1, read as the reverse complement.
GAGGCGTGCATGCAGTTCGACGTGATCGATTCCGGCATCGGGCTGACGGAGGCGCACGTGCGTCGTCTCTTCCAGCCGTTTTCGCAAGCCGATTCGTCAACGACGCGGCGCTTCGGCGGCACCGGTCTCGGCCTGACCATCAGCAAGCGCCTGGCGGAGGCCCTGGGCGGTGACATCACCGTGCTGAGCTCACCGGGGCGGGGAAGCACCTTCCGCCTGACCGTCGCCGCGGGTCCGCTGCACGATGTCGCGTTCGTGACCCGCGAGCCAGACGCTCCCCCGCGGGCGTTGACCCCCGAGACCGAGCGGGAGCCGGGTCCGGCGTCCCTGCCGCTCTGCATCCTGCTGGCCGAGGACGGTGTCGAAAACCGCCGCCTCATCACGGTGATCCTGGCGAACGCCGGTGCCGACCTGGCGGTGGCGGTCAACGGGCAGGAAGCCGTCGACAAGGCTCTGGCCGCCCGCGACGCGGGCCAACCGTTCGATGTGATCCTCATGGATATGCAGATGCCGGTGCTGGACGGGTACGATGCCACCCGTGCGCTCCGACAGGCCGGGTACACGGGCTGCATCATCGCGGTCACCGCCCACGCGATGACCCAGGATCGCGAGAAGTGCCTCCAGTGCGGCTGCGACGATTACGCCACCAAGCCGCTCAACCGGCACGCCCTGATCGAGACCATTCGGCGCCACGCCGCCGCTCGTCCGGACGACCGGTGATCCGGGGTTTGACATCGACGGCCGCGACCCGCGTACGGCTCGATCGTCATCGGTTGCCCGGTGCGGGCGTCCGTTCCCGGGCCTGGAAGGGTGACGCCGGCAGCCCCTCCTTGTTGAACAGGTTCGGTTCGGCGGTGTTGCTCCAGCCGAACCGCACCGCCACCGGCTTCTTGACGTCCGGGTGCCGCACGATCACGGTGTGTCCGTCAATCGCCGCCTCCGCGTTCACGAACCGGCCGTCGTCGCCGGCGATTTCGAAGTGGGTCAGCAACTCTCCCTTGGCCATCAGCCCGCCGCCGACATGATCGAAGAAGACGCGGATGCGCCCGCCCTCCAGCATCATCGAGCGGTACAGCGGACCGGAATACACGAGTGGATCCTGCCCGTAGGTACGGGCGAGGGCCCACAGCGCCAATCGCCGCCCGACCTCTTTCTTGTTTCGCGGGTGAATGTCGGTCACGTTCCCGATGTCCATGGTCACCACCATGCCCGTATTCGGCACAATGAGCGATTGGCGCTGCGCCTCCCGGAGTTCGGGCGCGCTGCCCGGCTCGCGGTAGTCAAACGGCGCGATCTGCACGTAGTAGAACGGAAACTCACCCTGGTCCCACACATTCCGCCAGTTGGCGATCAACGCGGGGAAGAGCGTGGCGTACTGTTTTCCCTGGGTGTGGTTCGATTCGCCCTGATACCAGATGACGCCCCGGATGCGGCAGGGGGTGATGGGGGCGATCATCCCGTTGAACAACACCGACGGGCAGTTGGCGTGCGCCAACTGGACGGGGTTCGGGGCCAACACGGACTCGACGTGATACCGCCAGACCCCGGCGGCCAAGTTCTGCACCGCGTCGCCGCACGACAACCGCAGTTGATCCGCCCGCCCGACGAAACCGCCGTCGCCGCCGTCATCGAAGACTCGCACCGCGATGACGTTGCGCCCGGGCGCCACGAAGGCGCTCGGCACGGTGTATGTCCGCGGGGTCTGTCCGTGATGGGGCGTTCCGTATCCGATCGACCCCAGCTTGCGGCCGTTGAAGTAGGTGGTGTCGCAATCGGCCACGGGCCCGAGGCCCAATTCGAGGTTCGCCTTCGCCCAGCCGTTGGGGAGTTTCACCGTCTTGCGGAACCAGACGACACCGTCGATCTCCATCTCCCGCCCGGCCGACTCCCACGCCCGCGGCAACTGTATGGAGCGCCACATCGTGTCATCGAATCCCGGGTCGGCGTACCCCTTGGCGTAGCCTTTGTTGTCGGCGTCCATGCGGTATCGTTTCCGATCCCGCTCGCTCTCGGCCTCGTCGTGACGTTTCACGTTGTCGGCGGTGGGAGCCGAGTATTTCTGCCGCAGTTCCGCTTCGTACGCACCGAGCATGGCGAGCGTCTCCCGGTCCGTCCACGCCTCGGCACGCGTGCCGCCCCATGACGCGTGGATCAGACCGATCGGCACCTTGAGCGAATCGTACAGGTGTCGGCCGAAGAAGTAGGCGGTGGCGCTGAACCCGCCGACCGTCCGCGGGGAGCAGACCGTCCATCGCCCTTCGCAGTCGGTTTGCGGGGATTCGGCGAGCGTACGCTTGACCGTGAACAGCCGAATGGCCGGGATCGTGGCCGCCCGGATCTCCTCCTCGTACTGGAGGACGCCGCTGGACCACGCGTTCTTCTCGACCGGCATCTCCATGTTGGACTGGCCCGAGCAGACCCAGACCTCGCCGATCATCACCGAGCGGAGCGTGATGGTGTTCGCGCCGGCGATGGTGATTTCGTACGGTCCGCCGGCGCCCGGGGTCGGCAGTTCGACGGCCCAGTGCCGATCCGGTCCGGCCGTCGCCGCGGCTGCTTCGCCCGCCGGCTGCCAACTGCCGCTCACGCGAACGGTTTCGCCCGGGTCCGCCCAGCCCCAGAGCCGGGCGGGCATCCCCTGTTGAAGAACCATGTTGTCCCCGATGAGGCTCGGCAGTTGGATGTCCGCGCCGGCGCTGGTGGCCCATGCCAACAAGCCGACCATCACGCCACGATTTGCCACCGACAACATCCTTCTGAACTCCTGTCTGCGGGGCGTACGCCTGCCGGCACCCTGGACCGGGATTCGATTCCACTTGCCATACTCGGCTTCCACGTCGCTGTCATGTCAAGCTCCGTCCGGCCACCGAACCGCCCAGGGCGGCATTGATCGTCGGCCTCCGCGCCTCGGCTCAGAGGCGATAGCCAGCCTCGCTCGAGTGGAGCCCCTCCACGACGAACAGAACGGCGCCAGACAGAAGCAAGTTCTTGCTGTCCCCCATGCCGAAGCGGCGAATGGCCTCGTCGAACCACTCCGACCGCCGGACGCGGCCCCGGCGGAGCCGCCCGCCCGTCAACTCTCCACCCGCAGGTATACCACGATCTTGCCCAGGGTCAAAACGGCCCCGCGTGCCCGGCGGCTCAAGTACATCCGTCGACGCGTTTATGGTACGATCGCGCCACAGGTGAAACCGTCGTGACTGGCGCGTCGTGGGCGCCTTCCCTCGGCTCCAGGCGGCCGTGGTGCGGCTATAAGGACCTTTCGAGTCGGCATCGGCAGCGACAGCCGCTGGCCTTGCCTCCGCTCGAGTCGCTGGATTGGCTCCGCGTCCACGGCGGCGACGGGGTCCAGTTCACCGATTCCGACGGAATGCGTTCGGAGGAGTCGTTGACATGTCATCACAACACGCTGGACCGACCCGCCGCGCGTTTTTCGGCCAATGCCTGGCCGGCCTGGCCGCCGCCCCGGCCGCAACGGCCCTGGGACACGCCGCATCGCCGTCGAACGCCTTTCAACCCGTCCGGCCGCCGATGGACCGTAAGGAAGAGGTTACGTGGTCTGCGGTGCGCGCTCAGTTCCGCCTGGACCGGGAACTCGCGTACTTCAACACGGGTGGCCTCGGGCCGACGCCCAACGTGGTGCTGAACACGGTGCAGGCCGAAACCCTCGACCTGGAGCGGGTCTGTGAGACCGGGCGCGATCGCATCGCCGCCGTCCGCCAGAAAGCCTGCGCCTTGCTCGGTTGCAGCGAAGACGAACTGGGAATCACCCGCAACACCACCGAAGGCATGAACTCCATCGCCCGCGGGCTTCCGTTGCAGTCGGGCGACGAGGTCCTGATCACCACCCACGAACACCCGGGGGGGGCGGAACCGTGGTTCGCCCTGGCTCGCGACGTCGGTGTCAGCGTGATGACTTTTGAGCCGGGCGACGGTGGCGCGGACACGCTGGCCCGGGTCGAGGCCGCCCTCACGCCACGCACCCGCGCCGTCATGGTCAGCCACGTCACGTGCACGACCGGCCTCGTGTTGCCGGTGCAGGACATTACCAAGCTGTGCCAGGCGAAAGGAATCGTCGCCGTCATCGACGGCGCGCAGGCGGCGGGCATGATCCCGGTCGACGTGCACCGGCTGGGGTGCGACTTCTATGCCACCTCCGGTCACAAGTGGCTGCTCGGCCCCAAGGGAACCGGCCTGCTGTACGTGCGCGACGCCATGCTGGATCGATGGCGGCCGGTGTTCGCCGGCGCGCACACCGACAGGAAGTTCGACCTCGATCAGGGCATGTTCGAGACGGTGCGGGCCGCCCGCGCCGTCGAGTACGGCACGCGGAGCACGCCCGTAACGATGGGCCTTGGCGCGGCCATCGATTTCCTGGCCGGGCTGGGCATGGACCGGGTCGCCGAGCGGGGGCACCAGCTCGCCTCGCAGCTCAAGAACGCGCTGAGCCGGCTGGCGACGGTCGAGCTTCTGACACCCCTGGCCCGCCCGCACTGCGCGTCCATCGTGACGTTCCGACTCCGCAACGCCACCCGGACGCCGGGCCAATGGTGCCAGCGCTTCAAGACCGACCACCGCATTCGGCTGCGACCGGTCGGCGAGCACGGGCTCAACGCGATCCGCGCGTGCACACACGTCTTCAACAGCGAGGCGGAGGTCGATCGGTTGATCGACGTCCTGGCGACAACGACCGACGGCTGACACGAGAGGGCATCATGCTACGACCGCGACTCAGCCCATCGGCCATCATCTTGCTCGCGTCGGCGCCGCCGGGTGACGACCGGGAACATCTTCACAGGAGAGCAATCCATGAACACGCGACGATCATTCATCACGCACATGGGGGCGGCGGCCATCGCGGGCTCCACGCTGAGCGACCCGGTCGAGGCAAGCGAGACCGCCGGCGTGCCGAAGAAGGAGATCATCGCCGGCAGCCCGTATCCCACGTTTTCCCGGGCCGTCCGTTGTGGCCACATGATCTACGTTTCCGGCGTGCTGGGGCAGATCCCCGGCAGCCGGAAGCTTGCGTCGCCGGACTTCGCCGGCCAGGCCCACCAGGCGATGGAGAACCTGAAAGCGTCGGTGGAGGCGGCCGGCTCGCGCATGGACCGGGTGGTCAAGTGCTCGGCGTTCCTGACCGAGCAATCCGACTTCGCAACGTTCAACGAGATCTACGTCGCGCACTTCCCCAGCGAGCCACCCGCGCGATCGACGGTGATCGTCAAGGCGCTGGTCGCGCCCGGGGCGAAGATCGAGATCGACTGCATCGCCATTGCGTAAGCGTTTGATCGCTCGCCACCCCGGCATCGCACCCCACCCCGGACGACCGGAGCGGGCCACCGGTGGCCTCCCTGGAGGCGATCCGGTATACTGCCGCCCGCACAGCGGGACGGCGTTGGGATTGCCGCCGACGCGCATACTGGCCCGTTCCGCCTGCGGCGCAGACGCAGGCGAGAATGAACCCGGAGATACGCATGACGACGAACCGAATCGGAAGGCGCATCGCAGGGAGCGCCATGACGGGAATGGTGCTGGTCGCCACGTCCGGGTGGGACGCGAATGCCCGGAAGGCATTCGGAAACAGCTTTGCCACCCTCATCGACGCGTTCGACTCCTTTACGGGCCGGGGTGCAGCGGTCGCGGTGAACGCGGGCATCCTGAATGTGACTTTGTAGCCGCAGCGCACCCGCATCGCCGATCCGCCGACTGCGTTGGCGTGGTTGCAACCCGGCCCGATCCCAGCGCGATCCGCGAAAACGATTGATCCGTATACTCATCAGGCAACCCGAGGTGTAGCCGTGTCACAAAACCCTGGCGACGAGCCGGCCCCATGCTCCCCTCCACGGCCGCCGCATGCCGACCGGGTGCGCGACCTGACCACGATGGCCGCATCGAGCCCGCATGGCTCGCCGACGTCTTCCTGGACGACCGGCTGGTTCATTGCTTTGATGGGGTGGACCACGCTGATGTCGTTCTACCACCTGGGCTCGATCTCCGGGTTCGCCACCACCACCGACGCGTGGGTCGCCCAGACGGCCCGCGAGATGCGCGAGAGCGGCGAGTGGATTGTGCCCCATTTCGCGGGCGAGCCGTTCCTGCAGAAATCGCCCGGCCCCTACTGGGCGGTCATCCTGATCAGCCTGCTGCGAGGCACGCCGGTGGACGAGTTCGCCACCCGGGCCCCGAACGCGCTGGCGGCCGTGGTGATGATCGCCACCCTCTTCTGGATGACCCGGCGGATCGGCGGCGACCGGGCCGCGGTATTCGCCGGCTTCGCCGCGTCCGGCAGCATCTTCGTCCTCTACTGGTCGCATCGCGGCAACGCGGAGTTGGCCCTCGCTTGCTGCGTGACGGTATCGCTGGCCTGCCTGTGGATGGCGTCCCACGGTGACACGTCCGGCTGGAAAAGAAAGGCCTTCTGGCTGATCGGCTACTTCGCGGCCGGCGTCGGCATGATCTACAAGATGCCGATGCCGCTGGTCTGCGTGGGCGTGCCTGCCTTCTTCTACCTGCTGCTCCGCAGGCGTTGGCGAGTCCTGTGGAACAAGTGGCACCTGCTCGGGCTCGTGCTTTTCGTGCTGCCCTGGCTGCCCTGGGTCATCGCCCTCTGCCTGCGCGAGCCGATGGCGTTGGACAAGTGGCGGGTGGAGTTCGTGGACCGGTTCACCGGGGCCATGCCCAATCAGCAGGACGTGCAAGGCGATTGGCGGCGCTACTTCATGTACCTCATCCCGCCGGTCCTGTGGTGTCTGCCGTTCAGCCTCTCCCTGCCGCGGGCCATCGTGCGGGGCGTGCGCAAGGATGACCGGTACGACCGCGACGGCATGCTGTTCATGCTCATCTGGTTCTTCAGCCTGTTCATGTTCTTCACGGCGTCGGCCGGCAAGGAACTTCGGTACTTTCTGCCGGCCATGCCTCCGCTGTTCGTGCTGCTGGGATGCGAGCTGGCGGTTTTCTTCGACCCGCAGCGGTCGACCACGTCGCGCCGTGACAATGCCGGGGCGATCGCGGTGTGGATCCTGGTCCCGGTCGCCGTGGCGAGCGGGTACTTCGGGCTCCGAATCTGGCAGAAGCACAACGACTTCGTGGCGATGGCGGACCTCGTACCGCCCTACCTGGTCGCGGGCGGGATCCTTGTCGCGGGCACTGCCGTGTCGGCGTGGTTCTATCGCGGGCGGCGCGAGAACGTCGCTTTCGGCGCGCTGGTGGCCACCATGTGGGTGCTGTTCGGCTGGGTGCTGCCAAACCTGCTCCCGCTGATCGAAAGCCAGCAGCCGGTCCGGGACATCGCCCGGCAACTCAGCACGAAGCTGCCCGCGGAATACCGCAGCCGGCTCCGCAACATCGGCGACCACGACCCGCGGCTGATCTGGCTGACCGACCTCCGCTACCCGCGTGTATACGACCAGCTCGAGCTGCTCGACCTGCAGGGCGGCCGGCGCTCCCTGGAGTTCGAGAAACGGGAGGTCGGCAAGCGCATGGTGGACCTGCTGTCGGCGCCCGACCCGATCCTCTTCGTGGCCAGCCGCCCGGATTACGTGCTGTTCATGCTCGAAGCCCCCAGGGAGCTCGCCAAAGAAGGCCGCACCATGCCGCCGGTACACATCTGGCTGCAAACCGAGATCGGCCAGAAGTACCACCGCAAGATCATCTTCGGCAACAAGGTCCCACCGTGGGGAGACGTCACGCTGGACCCACCGAGCGATCGGCTGGAGGACGCACAGCGCGAACGTAAGCGGCTGCGAGCGGCACCGACGAATGGCACATAGCGAGAAGACGCCGCACGCGATCCACTCGTTCCCTAATCGTTATCCGCCACTCAATCACCCTTTGATCCCTGTCATCGTCACGCCCTGGATGAAGTGTCTCTGGGCGAAGAAGAACGTCAGGATCACCGGCAGCGTCATGATCATCGAGCCCGCCATGATCAGCTCGAACTGGTTCTCCCGCCCGGCCATGAAGCTGAACAGCCCCAACGCCAGCGGGTACAACCGCTGATCGTTCACGTAGATGAGCGGCGTCATGAAATCGTTCCACACGAACATGAAGGTGAAGATGGCGATGGCGGCCAGGGTCGGCTTCATCAGGGGAAGCACCACGCTCCAGTAGATGCGGAAGTAACCACACCCGTCGATCATGGCCGCCTCCTCCAGGTCCCGCGGGACGCCCTTCATCGCCTGGCGAAGCAGGAAGATGGCAAACGCGTTGACGGCCAGGCAGTTGGGCACCCAAAGCGGGGCCAGCGTGTTGTACCAGCCCAGGTACTTGTAGACCACGAACGACGGGATCATCGTGATCTGCGGCGGGATCATCAACGTAGCCAGCACGAGCATGAAGCACAGGTCGCGGCCCGGCCACTGGAGGCGGGCGAACGCGTAGGCGGCCAGCGAGCAACTGAGCAGCGTGCCGATGATATTCGCGGCCACCACGAACACGCTCGTCTGGAAGTAGCGCCAGAACGGGACCTCGTCGAACGCCCGCCGGTAGTTCTCCGTGGCCTTCGCCCAGTATGCCTCCGGGACGCTGCTGCGCGTGATGTCGACCCGGAGCATCAGCGTACGCGGACCGTGATCGTACTGCGGCCCGGCGTCGATCTCCTCGAGCAGGACGTACCGCTTTGGTGCCAGTCGCCTGTCATCCTCACTGGGGAACTGGAACTGCGCCTCCCACCACCGATCCAGGCCCAGGTACTTCGGCTCCACCGACCGGAACAGCCTGCCGTTCATCTCGACGAGGGCCCGCATCTCGTGCCAGGTCTGGTCGCTGCGAAAGCTCACGTCCAGGCGTTTGAACCCGGTCTCCTCGTCGGCCAGATCGAACGGCACCTCGAACCGGGCCGACACCTGAAACGTGTCGCCCTGGTTGAAGTCATAGCAGCCGACCGCCACCGGCCGGCCGGCTTCGACCCGCGCCTCGAGCTCGACCGGGCCACTCGCGACGGTCCACGTGTCGGCCACCGGCGCCTGGCCGGTCAGGTCGTGGATCTGGTAGTCGATCGTCTTGACCTTCACCTGCCCCAGCGCGAAGTAGCGGTACGCCTGCTGGAAACAGTCGGCCACCATGTCGACGCGCAGCACGCGATCGACCGCCTGCAAGAAAGCGGTCTCGTCCGCGTTCTGCCAGACGTCGTACGGAACCAGGTTTGTCAGCCGGGCGAACACACCCTGCACGAGTTCGTCACGAAGACTCTCCCGCGGCAGCCCCGCCGCCCGCGGATCGTGCCACCCATCCACGGTCGCGACAATCCGCTCCGACAACCGCGCCTCCATCCAGTCGCGCCATCGCTCGCGACCGACCTGCTCCGGCCGATCGATCGACGGGAATTGTCGCGAGTCGATGTACGGACTGATCCGCACGGGGATGGGGCGCTGCGGGAAGATCCGGACCTTGGCGCTCTGGACCTCCTTTTCGAGCTTGCAGCTCGTACCCACCAGCCACGCGTACGGCAGGGCAAACACCAGCGCCCCCGCGATCAGCACGAGGTGCAACACCGAGGAGCGCCACCATGGCCGTCGTCGATCAGACATCCGTGCCGTCCGTCAAGACCCGCACCCGCCACCGCCGCGGCCGGTCGGACCGCGTTGACTCAGTCGCCTGCATAGTGCACCCATCTCTTCGAGCCGGCCATGTTGATCAACGTGAGCACGATCACGATGGCGAACAGGATCCACGCCATGGCCGCCCCGTATCCCAGCCGGAAGTAGCTGAAGCATTCGTCGAACAGCTTATACACGTAGAAGTACGTCGAATGGCTCGGGCTGCCGTTCGGCGTCATGATGTACGCCTGCGTGAAGATCTGGAACGTCTGGATGAGACCTATCACCAGGTTGAACAGGATGTACGGGCTCAGCATCGGCAGGGTCACGGTGAAGAACCGCCGGACCGGGCCCGCCCCGTCCAGCTCCGCCGCCTCGTACAGGTACGCCGGAATTTCCTTGAGCCCCGCCAGCCAGATGATCATGCTCGCCCCCGCCCCCCACAGCATCATGATGATGAGGGCGGGCTTGGACGTCTTCTCGCTCGTCAACCAGGCGATCGGTGTCTTCAGGCCGACGTCGTAGTGGACGTTAAGCCAGTCGATGATCGCCTCGATGCCGCATCCCCGCAGCATCCAGTTCATCAGGCCGTTCTGGGCGTTGAACACCCAGATCCACAAGATCGACGCTGCTACCACCGGCATGATCGCGGGCAGGAAGTAGAGCGTCCGGTAGAAGCTCATCCCGCGCACGCGGGCGTTCAACAGCATGGCGAGGGCCAGCCCCACCGCCATTCCGATGGGCAACCCGATCGCCATGAACAGCGTGTTCCCCATCGACTTGTAGAAGAGCGGGTCCTTGACACCACCGAGCAGGTCGGTGTAGTGCTGCGAGCCGACCCACACGGGATCAGACAGCACGTCGTAGCTGGTGAAGCTCATCACGGCGCTGAACACCATCGGCCCGCCGGAAAGGACGATGAACCCGATCGCCCACGGCAGGACAAACACCAGCCCGGCCCACCACTGCTGGCGGGCGTAGCCCGGCATCTTCTGGTGGACGGACCGGTGCCGCCAGTAGATCAGACCGGCGAACACGCCCAGCACCACCACGTAGAAGTAGACGAGCGGCGTCCAGCTCAGCGTGGGCCCGGAAGGCGGGTTGTTGAACCGGTCCAGCGCCTGCTGCACCTGGTCGGCCTGGTACGTCAACGTGTCGAGGGCACTCCTCTTGTGATTCCACGCCATGTCGAGCGCGTCGGCCTGGGCGTCCCACAGCTTCTTGCCCTCCGGCGATACGGGTCGGAACCGGCCGTACGGCAGCATGTCGATGTGCGTCTGCATCCCGCGGGCCACCGCCTTCGACATGCCGGGGATGTTGATGTACGTATCGATCTGCTTCTGGTTCAGCGTCTTGTTCGCCTTGAGACGGGGCATGTAGAGCCGGCCCTGACCCCGTTCCCGCTGGGCGTCGTGGTCGTTCATGACCATGCCGCCCTCCACGGACGACAGGTACTTGACCAGCGCCCAGGCGGCCTCCCGCCTGGCTTCCGGGCAGGTCACGGGAATGCAATACGCGAAGCCGGCCACCCAGGTGAAGTACCGCCCGTTCTTCTGCGCCAACCGCGACTCGGGCACCGGGGCGGGGCAGGTACCGAACTTCATGTCGCGGGCAAACCGGGCGAGATCCCGGAGAAACCAGTCGCCGTTCACGAACATGGCGACCTGGTTCTGGAAAAACGGGTCCTGCGCCTCGCGCTGGAACGACTTCTTGAACGCGTTGACATCCTGCACGCCGCCCATCGCGTCGTAGACGTCGATCGTCCACTGCAGCGCCTCGACGATCTTCTCGGCGTCCAACGTACAGGTCCGGCCGTCCCGGCTCAGAAACTCGCCGCCGTTCATCCAGCCCCACATGTAAAGCCAGGCGTTGCCGTGGTGCGGGTCGAACCCCACGACTTTCATCCGCCCCTCGTTGTCCCACCGCGACAGGCGGATGGCATAGCCGTCCTGGTCGAACACCTTGACGTGCTGGCCGGCGCCGCCCGACAGCGCCAGCGGGCGGCCGGGATACGGGCTGCGCACCCGCAGCTCCGCGGCCGATACCACCGCGTCCACCAGGGCCCGCCGGACCACCCCGGAGTCCGAGATGTGGCTCAGGGTGTCGCCCGGTCGCACGCCGGCCGCGACAAAGTCCGCCGAATCGCTGGTGACGCGGGCGGTGCGCTCGTCAATCGGCCGAACGCGGGCATCCTCGACGTCGACGCGCCTGCGCAGGATCTGCTCCCACGTGTCCGGCGGCACGGGCTTTCCCCCCGCATCGACGTATCCGGCCTGAACGAGCAGGTCCGCATTGTAGTACAGGACGCGGTCGTCCATGTAGTTGGGCACGCCGTACTGCCCGCCTTGATAGGCGCACTCATTCCAGGTCTGCGGGTAGAAATCCTCGGGGCGGATGAGGTACTTCTCGAGACGCGCCACGCGCTGGCGCTGGGCCACGATCTCCGCCGGATCGGCCCGGCCGGACTCGAGATCAGCCAGTTTGTGCCGGGCCGCCGCCACCTCCGCCAGGTCGTTTTCGAGCAGCGGATTGAGATCGAGGAAGGCGCCGCGGGCCGCCCACTGGCAGATCGCGAATCGGTCGTACTCGACGACATCCGGTGGCACACCGCCGGCGATCCCGCACATCAGGCGCTGCGGGTTGCCTTCCCCTTCGACCACGCCGCCCCGCGCCGCGCTAGAGCCGAGAATCGCCCGATACTCGGGGAACCGCTTCTCGAACGCGTCCAGCACGTCCAGGTGGCGGCCCTCGATCGCACCGTTGAACCAGATCGTGACTTCCGTTCTGCCCCTCGACGTCTCACCGCCGGCCCGCGGGTACAGCAACCACAAACCGACGCCGACAAGAATCGCGTAGATAGTAAACCGCCACATGGACATGCTTGCCGCCTGATGATTCACGCTCGCTGTCGCGTCCGGACATCGTCGTCAAATCGCGAGGTAGGGTCAAGCGGCGCGGCGCCTCACCGCCCGGAGCATGTCGTGCCCGGCAGCACCAGACAATGCCACGCAACAACGCACCATTCGTGCCACGATAACGTGTCACTCCTGATATAGTGACCGAAGTGGACCGGGATCCCCGCCCCTCGGCGAACGGCAGACCGCGGCGATGAATCCGGAATCGCCCCGTCGGCCCGAAGCCCGCCAGGTTCGATTCACAACGCGGACATCGACCTTGCCGCGCGGTGCCATTCACGCGCCCGCTGCATCCGGACGATCCGCCCGCGCATTCCGGCTGCCGCTCGCCCTTCGCATTCCGACGACAGTTGCGCCGGCTCAGGCGGTGGAACGGGAGAAAGTGCTGTGCTCGTTCAAGTACGAGCCCGAGCCGGGCCGTGGCGTGTGGGTCTACGGGAACATCCCCGATCTCGGCATCGGCAATCCGGCCGACGGCATCAAACTCGAACCGGGCAGCGATCCGCTGTGGCAGACCACCGCGGCCATCCGCAAAGACATGGAGTTCGATTCCCTCGAGCCCTGGGCCCCGGCCGCGGACCTGGACGGCGCCGGAAACGTCGACCTCGCCGACGCCGCCGTGTTCGCCGTTCGTTTCACCGGCCGACTGTATTTGCTATAATGCTGTTTGGACGCCGGAACCCGTACCGGAGGGACGTCCCCCTCCGGGCTGTGCTTGGGAGGAAGCCGCTCTATGTCCATGGCCGCGTTATTGCTGGGAGTCGCCCTGGTTGCGCCCTCGGCGTCCCATAATGACAACGTTGAATGGGACGGTGTCACCCACGTTGCCTGGCTCGACCGTGCCCCGCTCTGCCCGATCGACGGCGAGAGCTTCACCGTCTCGTTCCAGACGTACCATTTTGACATTACCGCCGCCCGCGTCCGCGTGGACGACGGGTCTGTGACGTGGGTCGACGCGCACTTCTCCTACAACCGCGGCCCGTACGATGTCTGGACCGCCGCCATCCCGGCGTCGGACCCCACCGGCACGCTCGCCTACTACATCGAGCTGACCGACGGCGCCGACACCGACTATCTCGGTCCCGACGGCATGTCGAGTGATCCGCCCGCCAACGGCTGGGTGCTCGACTTCGTCACGCTGGACCACGCCCCCGTCGGTGCGACCCTGACCACCGACGGCAGCGCCGTGTTCAAGGTGTGGGCGGCCGGCGCCGCGCGGGCCAACGTGGCCGGCGATTTCAACGGGTGGAGCGCCACCTCCCGCCCGATGGATCAACGGGGCGATTACTTCGTCCGCCGGGTGCCCGATACGGTGCGGGACGGCCAGGAGTACAAGTACATCTTCGGCGGCAGCACCTGGAAGCCGGACGCCCGCGGACGGGCCCAGAACCCGGACAACAACGACAACTCGATCATCATTGACCCCGACGGCCATGCATGGAACGACCACGGCTTCGAGATCCCGCCGTTCGAAGAGACGGTGATCTACGAATTGCATATCGGGACCTTCTCCGGTCGCGGCGACGGGCTGGGGCGGATGGGGCGGTTCCGCGACGTGGTCGACACCCACCTGGACGACCTGCTCGAACTCGGCGTCAACGCTGTCGAGCTGATGCCCATCGCCGAGTTCGACTACTACCAATCATGGGGCTACAACCCGGTCAACCAATGGGCCCCGGAGAACGCCTACGGCGATCCCGAGGATCTCAAGTACATGATCGATGGGCTGCACCGCCATGGCATCGCGGTCCTGCTCGACGTAGTCTACAACCATTTCTCCCACTCCGGGAACTTCCTGTGGTACTACGACGGCACGCAGATTTACTTTGACGACCCGGCCTGCGACACGCCGTGGGGCTCCCAGGCGGCGTTCTGGAAGCAGGAGGTGCGCGAGTACTTCATTGACAACATCATGCACTGGCTCGATGAGTACCACGTCGACGGGTACCGGATGGACGCGACGAGCTACATGCGGGACCCGCTGGGTTGTTATCCTCAGGGCTGGACCCTGATGCAGGCGATCAACGACGTGATCGACGCCCGTCGCGGCGACGCCATCTCGATCGCCGAGGAACTCCCGGACAATGGCTGGGTCACCAAGGTGACGGCGGAAGACGGGGCCGGCTTTGACAGCCAATGGCACGACCGGTTCGTCGACGACGTCCGGCAAGAGATCTTCGACGCGGCCCTCGGCGACCCGGAGATATGGAAGGTCCGCGACGCCGTTCTCGGCCGGCTCAATGACGACGGCGGCTCCTTCATCACCGACTGGGGCCAGTCCACCACCCAGCTCGTGAACTACGTGGAGAGTCACGACGAAGCCGACGACGCCCGCCTGGCCGTCGCGATCGACGGGGGCGATCCCTACGGCGTCTGGGCCAAGGGCCGCTCCAAACTGGCCCAGGGCCTCACCATCCTGTCGCCGGGCATCCCGATGTTTCTCCAGGGCGGGGAATGGATGGAGGATATTCCGTTCGGCAGCGAATACGGCAACCGCATCGATTGGGCCAAGGCGGCCGCCCGCGGGCCGATCCGCCTGTTCTTCCACGACGTGATCGCGGTGCGCAAGAGCAACTGCGGCCTGCGGTCCAATGCCGGCGTCGAGGTGATCCACGAGAACGATTCCACCAACGTGCTGGCACTCCACCGGTGGGACCTTTCCGGCAACGACCTCGTGGTGGTGGTCAACTTTAGCAACAACAACTACACCGACTACAACATGAGTTTCCCCCAGGGCGGCACTTGGTTCGAGATCCTGAACAGCCAGGCCGCGGAATACGACGGCAACGGGTGGGGCAACGGCGGCTCCGTCTTCGCCGACGAGTCCGCGCCGCACGGCGTCTCTATGACCGTTCCCCAGATGGGATTGCTCGTATTCCGCTACGAAGACCCGGCCGGCCGCAGCGCCGACCTCAACGGCGACGGCTTCGTCGACCTCCGCGACCACGCCCTGCTGCAGCAGCGGATCGGCGAGCAGGGCTGCGGGCTCGGGGCCGACCTGAACGAGGACGGGCGCGTCGACGTCAACGACTTTCCGCCGATGGCCGCGAGCTTCACCGGCCCCGGCGCGTAGGGGGAATGACTAATGACTAATTACTAATTACTAATGAGGCATCGCATTCGGGCGGGCGCCGCCAGTTCCGACGCAGCCAGGACAAGTGCGGTGTTGCCAGAACAAGTCTCACGACCAGTGTCCGCATGCTGACAAACGTCACGCCCAAGGCGCCTCATTAGTAATTGGTAATTAGTAATTGGCATTTCACTTCCCTCCCTTCTTCGCGCCCGGTCGCGCCGCGGCGGCTTCGGGTACCGTCGCCGCCGCCACCGCCGGCCGTCGCTTGCGAAGGTATCGGACGCTCAACCACGCGGCGACCGCGACGATCACCAGCCACGGCGCCATGACCACCAGGCCGTACAGGATCAGACCCAGCGAGGCGTACAGCCCCGTCAGGCCGTCGCGGAGCCGGTCGCGGATGCGGCCGCCGGCCTCGGACGACGGCGGCGCCACGGCCGGCTTTTCGAAGAGTGCCAATTGGATGACACCCAGCGCCTTCGGGTCCGCCTGCGACAGATCGCCCAGGCCGAGACCCTGGACCTGTCGATGCTTGACCTCCCCCAGGTCCTCCAGCCCCTTCACCACTTTCTCCATGTCGGCGGCCTTGATGCCGAGTCGGAAATCCCCGCTCCACGTGCCATCGCTCCGCTGGGCGCTGGACGAGGCCAGCACCTGCACCTTGTTGTCCGACACCAGCTTGCTCAGCCCGCGGCGGGCGTCGGGGAACCGTCCGACCTGAAGGGCCATCCGGCCGCTCGGCACCTGTCGCACCGGTTCGGACAGGGTCAGCTTGACGTCACACAGCACGTTGGCCGCCCCGCCCGCGATCGTACCCGCTTCACCCGAGACGGCCTTGCCGGTCGCGCGGCCCAGTCCGCTCACCGTCGCCACGAGGTCGGCGAACCGGCCGGCCGGCACCTTGATCGCCAGCTCGGCTTCGCTTGACCCGTCCTCCCGTTGCGTGGTGCGGTTCGACAGGATCGACGCGGCATACTCCGCAAGGACCGGCTCGAGTTGCTTCAACGCCGGCGCCAGCTCGTCGACCGCCAACGCCAACTGCCCTGACGGCAACTGCCGCGACCGCTCGTATAGCACCAGGGCGATCGGACACTGGATCTTCTTGGCCCACGGCGCCGTGCCGTCACCGAACTGATGATCCTTCACCTGCCGCGACTACACCCGCCCGAGCCCGTCGATGGCGACGAGCAGCGCGTCGAAGTCGGCCAGGCTGACCTGCAGGTTGAAGTGCCCCATCATCGTCCCGTCATCGCGCTTCGAGGTCTTACCAGACAGCAGCCGCCCGCCCAGCGTTTCGAGCGACGCCCCCAGCCCCTTGCGGGCGTCCTCCAGGGCCGACACTTCCACCGACAGACTCGCCGTCGGCACGGTTCGGCTCGGCTCGCGGAGCGTCATCCGGATCGTCGACTGGGCGATCCGAGCGGCCATCACGCGAAGCCGGCCCTGCATCTGCTCGATCTCCGACCGGACGCGGTTGAGTTCCCGCTCCACTTCGAGCATGGATGATATCTTGTCGATGAACGACTTCTGCGTGAGCAGTTCCCGCAGGCTCGTCTCGGCGATCTGGAGGCTGTGGATACGGGCTTCGAGGTCGACGTACTCGGCGGTCACGTCGGCGGCCTTGACGTTCTCCGCCTCGACGCGCCCGACCGTCTTGAGCGCGGCGAAGAGTGCTTCGAAGTTCTCCGGGTCCACGCGAATCACCAGCGTGCTGACCATCGCCCCGCCGGTCTCCTCGCGGGTGTTCACATCGGCGATCTCCCCGCCGTGCTGGGCGGCAATCGCCTCGACCTGCTTGCAGGCCGCGTCGTACTCCGGCACCTCGACCGTCAGGTCACCCGTCTTGATGATCTTCCGCGGCACCTGTGGGCCGGTGGCCGGCGTAGGCGGCAATGCCGTCGCGGCCAGCGGCGCCTCGGTCACCTTCGCGCGAGTCGGCGGCGCCGTTGGCGCGGACGCAACGCCTTCTTCGGGATACTCCTCCGCTTTCGCCAGCAGCTTCCTCGCTCCCTCCGAATGGTCACCCCGATCATGCCAGCCCAATTCGGTGACCGCCTCCTGCGGGCTGTCGACCGCCCCCCGGGATTCCGGGACTCGCGCCATTTCCTCTACAGTTGAATCATCCGGCCGATCGGCGAATCGCTCGTGGATCGCTCGACTCGAATCGCCCGGCGAACTGGAGACGCGAGCACGAAAGGCACCATGCGAATGCTCGGCGGAGCGGATCATGTGCCCGAAACCACTGCCTTCGCCCGGGCCATCCTCAACATCGTCGGGAAAAAACGCGTCACCGGCGAGGCGCCCGTCGCCGGCTTCTTGCTTGGCCGACGCGCGCCCGAGGCCGGTCGACGCCGGCAGGTCGGCGGCCGGCGGCGGCTCCGGCATCGCGAAGTCCGTCCCCGACTCAACGTTGATCATCGCGGCGCGTCGAACCTCGCGGCCAAGCGCTGGTTTCTCCGGCGCCAGGCCAATCGCGGCCATCTCCTTATCCGCGACCGGGTAGTCGTAATACACTATTGAGCCATCACCGTCTTGATCGACCGCCCCCTCAAGCCCCTCGACGGTCCGTCCCGCCACGGGCCGGCTCGCCTGCGATTCGTTCGGATCGGCGAAGTTTACTTTCGCACCGAGGTAGATCTCCGGCTCCGCTGACATACTCACTCCCGTGGCCGGGTACCCCACGGCGCGTGATCCTCCCTGCGGTGGCGCGGACTTGCCATAGGCCGGCTCACGCTGCCCCACGCCCTTGCGACGCACTTCGCGGTCTTCCGTGTCCTGCCAAAAAAAACGCGTCGGGGCGCGGCTCTCCGCGGCACGGCCGCTGAACGCCATGGGTACGCCGTACCGTTCGCGCCCCAGATGAAACGCAATCGCCAGCGTGGCGGCGATGCAGGCGGCCGCCCCCAGGAACGGGTAGATCGTTCGCCGGCGCGTCGCGCGGGTCACATCGATGATCTCTGAACCGCCTGCGGCGGCTACGGCGATGGCGCTCCACATCTGTTCGATCTCCTCGTTCGTCGGGCTGTCGCTCGCGACGTCGGCCAGCGCCGCCCGCGTGCGTTCCAGTTCGGCGAGGTCCGCCGCCGCGTCGGGATTGGCGGCCAGATGGGCATCCAGCGCCTCGGCGTCCGCGTCGGACGGCGGCGGATCACCGCCGTGCACCCGCTCGTCGATCAGTCTCTTTACCTGTCGGGGGTCAAGCGTCATGACTCTATGTCCGCAAAAGCCCGATTCACCGAGGCGCGATACACGACCGGCCTCCGATTCCGTCCGCCCTCTCGACCGGCCACCCGCCTCCGCGGTCAGCCGCTTCGCTTGGTACGCGACTCGCCGACGTATTCTTTCAACATGTCACGAAGCTTGCGGCGTGCCCGGAACAGCGTGGTCTTCACCCGCGACTCGCCCCAGCCCAGCACCGCCGCCGCTTCACGAACGCGGAATCCGTTGAGTTCGCAGAGCACGATCGCGTCCCGTTGCGGTCCGGGCAGCCGGGCGACGGCCTGTCGTACTGCGTCCCGTGCGTCGGTATCATGGGCCGTGGCGGTCACCCCATCAGGCTCCGCGCTCGGCACCAGGCGGAGGATTTGCGGGTCAGCCGCCTCGCGATGCCGTTTCTCTTGACGGGCATGGTGGACGAC
>CAZBUJ010000065.1:0-33814 GCA_964495075.1 uncultured Phycisphaeraceae bacterium | reverse complement strand
CAGCACGGGTTTGGCGTACTCGAGCTTGCACGCGGTGGCCATATGGATGCCGGGATGGAACATCAACGGCATATCCAACTCCGCCGCCGCCTCGTATACGCGCATGGCCCGCGTGTCGGTCGGATGGTAATCCTGCGCGCACGGGGCGACGCCGACCCCTCGGAGGCCGAATTCCTTCCGCGCCCGCGCCACTTCGGCCACGCCCTTGACCGGGTCGGCCGGATCGACGCCAGCGAACCCGACGACCTTGTCGGGATAGCGCCGGACGTAGTCGGCCACCAGCGAGTTGGGGATCTCCGCACCCAAGTAAGCACTCTTGAAGCCGAGCACGATGGCGACGTCGACGGGGCGAGACGCCTCGAGATGGCGATGGGCTCCGGCGGCCGGGGATCCCGACGGCAGGGGTACATCGGCCGAGGAAGCCACGCGTGCAGGACGCCGAGGCAGGTCGCGTCCCAACTGGGTCGGCGAGTCCCAGATGTGTGTGTAACAGTCTACTATCATTGAGATTACTTACCCCCGGCATCGCCGGGTCCTGTCGTTGCGGGACTATACTCGGTCCGCCCCGCGCGGGTCAACTTGCCTCGCCCGCCGCCGCGTTCGGGCCCGCCGGGCCACCGCCGGCAGTGGAACTGCGGCCAGAACAAGCATCGCGGCCGCCTCGACCCCGAATGCACCGCACGCACCGGCACCTCGCGACGTGTGGATCACCGCCGGGGCACCGCCATCGTCAGCCATCTCGACCGCGTTGACGGCGGCCTGGATGGCCTCCGCCGCGTCATAGGCATCCAGCGAGATATTCAGGGCGGCCGCCAGTTGGGAGAACGGCATTCCGAACGCTGCGGCCGCGCCGGTGCCGCCCGGAACATTCGACGCGCGGACCTCGATGGTGGCCTCCAGGACGAAGCTGCGGCCGACCTGGCCTGCGTACGAATAGGGCAACGCCTGCATGGGCACGACCAGCAGGTGAAACGCGCCGAAGTTCGCGAGCGCGACATCCACCGATTGCGTCACCAATTGAGGATCCGACGAGTCGCTCATGGATTCCTGATCCGCCAGAAGGGACGACGTCCCGTCCAGTGCATAGCGGATCGCGCCGCTTCGTCGCACTTGGACTTTGCCGTCCGACACGCCCACCATCCGCAGGTGCGCCTCGAGCAGCGTTTGCCCGGATGACACGTCACCGGCATCGGACGCTGCCCGCCGCGTTACGCGAACGATCACTTCGGTGTCCACACCCGTCAGATCCTGCCCGGGTTCATCCGCCCAGATGACCATCGCACCGCTGAGGAAGAACACGCTGTTCACCGGCAGGGCCTGCTTGAACAGTGTGTCGAGATCTGTCGGGCTGAACGCGATCTTTCGGGTCTCCACCGCCGTTGACGTGGCTTCGTACCGAACGGACGGGTCCGCGGAGGCACAGGTCGCCTCGATGCCGAGTTCGCCCGGGTTCGGGCTGTCGACGACGAGCGTCGGATCGCGCAGCACGGCCACCCCCGCCCCGATCACGCCGCCGGACTCCGGCTCGCCGAGGCCGGCCGTCACCTGAATCGGCAGCGTATCGGACGTGGTGGGGAACAGTTCAACCGCGGAGTCGAGCGCGACGGGCTCGTCGCCGACGAGTTCCTGCACCTCGGTGGCGATCCGGGCCTGGATGTTGATGATATCCGCCCGCGCCACCGCACCCCCGATCAGTAGACCGGCCAGGGCGATGAGACCGGCGTGCTTTTGGCTTCGTTTGATGTCTGCTCCCATGCGGCGACTCCTTCAGCCGGTTCCACGGCGGCCATCCGCTACTCTACGGAGCCGCCTGGCGTACGTCGAGTCCTTTCCCGGGGCGGCCGGCATTCCCGATCGGAGCCCGGGAGTGGCTCGGGCCACACCCCGGCGCCTAGAATCCAGCGTTGGGTTACCGGGGCGGTTCAGTCGCAGAGGCAAGCGTCGATGGCGATTTCGGTGACTTTTTTCAGCGGGCCCCGGCGTTCCGGCAAGAGCGCCGTAATCGGTCAGCTGATCGAGTCGCTTGACGGGCGCGTGCCCCACTACCTGCGCCTCTCCCGCCTGGGTGGCGACAAGCGACGTCCGCCCTGCACCGCGCCGCCGGCGGGCGATTGCGGCGTGGCCACGGCCTGTTGGCTCGAGTACGACCCCGCCCAGATCTTCGCGACGTTGTCGGACAAGCTGTGCGAGATTGCCGCCCGCGACCACGACGGTCTGGTGCTGATTGAAGGGGACGCCGACCCGAGTCTACGGCATGCGTACCCGTACCACGGGCGCGTGTTCGTCATGCCGTCGCCGTCGTCAGTCCACAACGTGTTCCGCACCAACGCGCAGGCGGCCGACGCCCTCCGCGCCGCCCTGGACGATTCCACGGTGTTCGCCACGGAGATGTTCGGGCTGTGCGGAGACGCCGCCATCCGGGACGACGAAGGGAGCGAATCGCGTCCGGACCTCGACCCCGTACGCGTCGAGCAGTTCCTGCGATCGGCGCTGGGCACCGAGCTCGGCTTGCGGTGTCAGCTTCAACCGGCGTACCACGGCCTGATCGAGAGCGACATCATCCTGATCAACAGCGCGGTGGGCAGCCCGTCGCCGGCCGTCGACGAGGTCAATCATCGCCTGGAGAGTATGCTGCATCGCGTCCAGCGCCAGCGGTCTCAGACGGTGCATCTCTATTGCTGCGACCCGCTGGATCCGCGTGACCCGCTGCGGGCGCGGTTCCTCCACGCGTTGTACAACCTTGCCGAAGCGGGGACGTGACGGCGACCGCGTGTCCGTCTGAATCGTACGGTCGATTGGCTTCGTCGGGAGTCAGTCGCTGCACGACACGGCCCAGTGCCACTCTTTGACACCGAAGCACTCGCCGGCGTAGTCCACGATGCGACGAATGGCGCCGCACTGGCGGGTCCGATCGATCAACTGCTGCCTGGTCAGCGGATGCGGCTGCCCCTCACCGCTGACGGAAAGGCGCAACCAGCCGGCGAACTCCGGCGGCTCGCTCATGAACACGGCGACGTTGGGGCCCACTTCCAGGGTCAACTCGGAGAAGTCCAGGTAGGCCCCCTCGCCACTGAAGGAAAGGCTCTTGAACACGTCTTTGCCGGGCGTCAAGCCGACGACTTCCAACTCGGCGAACGGAACTTTTTCCGCGACGGCCAACCGTTGACATACGTTCTCGACGGTGCCCTCCGCCGAGAAGAACGGACCGATGTGGGTGTCGCTCATCTCGGTCCAACTGGGCGGCTCGTACACGCCGGTCGCCTCGCCGTCGAGGACCTCTGCCTTGGCCGCCTGGGCGGCGATCTTCTTGAGGATCGCCGTGAGGTCGGGGTCGACCGCCTGGGCCCGGGCCGCCCCGTCCGTATCCATCATGCCATGGCATGCGATCGTGCCGTCGGCCTCGCCATCGGCCGTGGTGCCGACGACACCGGCCAGGAACCGGCGGACTCGCTCCGGGTACACGTCGACCCAGGTCGGGCTGAAGGCGATGATATCCGTCCAGAATGACACGCAAACTCTCCCCGGTCCCACGTCCTCGAGCCCCACGGCCCGCGGCCGGACGCGGTGGCGGCATTATATCATACCACCCACCGAATCATACGACCAACCCCCGTTTTCGACGCGGCCGCCACGGGCCGTGCGTAGGTTGACGGGCGCGGGGCCGAGCCCGCCGACGAGTTTGTCGCGGCCGGCAAATCACAGCGCGCGGCATACGTCAACGCGCACCGTGGGGCCGGCTACTTCTTGGTCTTCCGCCGCCGGGGCCGGCCACGCTTCTTCGCCGTCGATCGCGTACTCTCCGGGACGCCGGCCGCGCCGCGACGGCGCGGCGCGTGGACCGGCACCGGTCGACGCCGCGTCGGCACGGCGATCTCCGCTCGACCGGTGAGGTACGCCCCGGTCACGGAACGTTCCGTCCGGGCCACCTCCGCCAGATCCCCCTGGACGACCACTTCACCACCGCGCACGCCCGGCCCGGGGCCGAAGTCCACGATCTCGTCGGCCGTACGCATGGTCTCCTCGTCGTGCTCGACCACGATGACGGTGTTGCCCACGTCGCGCAGTCGCTCGAGCGAATCGAGCAACCGGCGGTTGTCGCGGGCGTGCAGTCCGATGCTCGGCTCGTCGAGCACGTACAGGACCCCGACCAGGCCGGAGCCGATCTGGCCGGCCAGGCGGATGCGCTGCGACTCGCCGCCGGACAGCGTTGGCGCGGTTCGGTCGAGCGTCAGGTAGCCGAGTCCGACGTTTTGAAGAAAGGTCAGCCGACCGCCGATCTCCTTGAGCACTTCCTCGGCGATCAACTGTTGCGACTCGCCCAGCGACAGGTTTTCAAAGAACGCCACGGCCGCGTCGATGGACATCGACCCGACCTCGGCGATTCCGAAGCCGCCCACGCGCATGGCCAGCGCCTGCCGATTCAACCGCGCCCCTTGGCAGTCCGGGCACACGGTCTTGGTCATGTACTTCTCGTAGTAGGCTCGGACGAGGGGTGACCTGGCCCGTTTGTGCTTGTCCCGCAGTTCGGCGACGACGCCCGCGAACGTGCCGCCGTGCCGCCAGATTCCCCCGGACGTCCGCCACTCGAATGTCAAATGCGTGTCACCGGTGCCGTAGAGCAGCGCCTTCTTTGCCTTGTCCGGCAGCTTCTGCCACGGCGTCCGCAGGTCGAATCCGACGTGTCGCGCCACCCCTTCGTAAATGTGACGCCGCCACCGCCCGATTCGGGTCCGCATCGGTTCGATGGCGAGGCCGATGAACGACCGGCGGGGTCGCGGAACGAGCTTGTCCGGATCGAAGTCGAACCGCGTACCCATCCCGTCGCAGGTTACGCACATGCCGGCCGGCGAGTTGAAGCTGAACATCTGCGGCGACGGCGGCTCGAAGCTGATGTCGCAGCGGGTACAGGCGTAGGCGGACGACAACCGCACGTCGTGCTGCTGACCGCGTCGCTTCGTCCGCCCCGGAGCGGCGTCCATCGGGGCCACGATCAGGCTTCCGTTGCCGACCCGCAACGCCGTCTCGACCGCTTCGGCGAGCCGGGCCCGACCGGCGGGATCGATCACCAGCCGGTCCACGACAATTTCGATGTCATGGCGAATGTTGCGATCCAACCGCAGATCGGCGGACAGGGACACGATCTCCCCGTCCACACGGGCCCGGGCGAACCCCTGCCGCCGCATGTCTTCGAACAGATCGCGGAACTCGCCCTTCTGCCCGCGGGCGACGGGGGCGAGGATCAACTGCCGCGACCCGGCCGGCAGGGCGAGGATGCGCTCGACGATCGGCTCCCGCGTCTGGGCGGTGATGGGCTGCCCGCACGACGGGCAATGCTGCGTCCCCACCCGCGCGTACAGTACGCGGAGAAAATCATGGATCTGAGTCACCGTCCCGACCGTGCTGCGCGGATTCCAGCCGCTGGTCTTCTGCTGGATGGAGATGGACGGGCTCAGCCCGGTCACCAGGTCGACGTCGGGCTTGGCCAGTTGTCCCATGAACTGTCGAGCGTAAGAGCTGAGGGACTCGATGTATCGCCGCTGCCCCTCGGCGTAGAGCGTGTCGAACGCGAAGCTGCTCTTGCCGCTGCCGGAGACGCCGGTGAAACAGATCAACCGGTTCCGCGGCAGGGTCAGCGACACGTTCTTGAGGTTGTGCTCGCGTGCCCCCTTGACGATGATGACGGTGGGTTCCATGGGTCGATCGCGGCATGGCCCGCCCTACGCGCGGGCGCCGTCCCCCCCCGGGTCGCCCGCCGGCAATCGGGCCGCCCCCAGGTGTCGCCGTTTGGTGTTGAAGCCGACCCCGTAAACACGCCAGTACCCGTTCTCGCGGGCCAGATCGATCTGGACGACCACCGACGCGTTCGGATCGCCGCCCGGGTCCGCCGCCTCGAACAGAACGGACTTGACATCGCCGATACCCAGCGACGACTCCCTCACGCTGGTCTCCACCAGTCGCGGGGCGGCGGACTCCCAGTCGAGGTCGAACGAATCCACGTACGCACCGACGATGGGCGCCCACAGGTCGACCGCCTTGCGCACCATCTCGTCGCGTTCGATCGGCGCGGCGCCGTACGCGCGCCGGCTGATCCGAAGAATAGCATCGGGCGCGGCGAGATTGAGCTCCCGCTTGCGGGCGGCCCGGCGCTCGTCACGGGTCGTGGCGATCACGTCGTCGCGCAGCGCCCGTAGCAGTACGTAGGCCACCTTGCGCGGCGTTGCGTTCTCGTCCAGCACAATCCCCTGATCGGTAGCGGTGTCGACAGGGGCGGCGTTGACCGTCCGCTCGACGAGGGCCGAATCCTCGCGGCATCCGGACACGACGAGACATCCCGCGAGCACCAGCAGCACCCCGGTGCCGCGACCTCCACCCCTGTTGCCGGATCTGCCGCTGTGCATGGGACTTCGCCCTCTCGACGCAAACCGATTCCAATCACGAACACGCGACAGTGTATCCGGATCAGCGGCGTATGCAACGGGATCGCGAGTGACGGCCGGCCGCACCCGTCCTGGGGCGGCCGCACCTTGTGTTCCGCCTGCGCCGACGATAGACTCGGCGCCAGCGCGAGCGTGACCATGGCAGACTTCAACACCACCCTTTGGGCTCCCTGGCGGATGGAGTACATCCGCTCCCTGGTCGACGAAACGAGGGAGGACGGCTGCTTCTTCTGCAACTACTGGTCCGACCCGGGCGGTGACAGGAAGAACCACGTGGTGTGGCGCGGGCATCGCGGGTTCGTCATGATGAACCGGTTCCCGTACACGTGCGGTCATCTGATGGTGGCGGCCGGTGCCCACCAGGGCGACCCGCTCCAGCTCGATCCGGCCGACGTATCGGAGATCACCACGTTGACGTGGCGGGCCGTGGCGTTGCTGCGCAAAGCGCTCCGACCCGAGGGCTTCAACGTCGGATCCAACCTCGGCCACTGTGCTGGAGCCGGCGTACCGGACCACTACCACGTTCACGTCGTCCCCCGCTGGATGGGCGACACCAACTACATGTCCATCGTGGGCGACGTCCGTGTCGTGCCCGAGAGCCTCGACGCGTTGCACACCGAGCTTGTGGCGAACGCGGTCACCATGGGACTGCGCGACAAGCCCGAGTCCGCCCCAACGGAACCATGACCGGGCGCCAAGCCAGACCAACGGCGGCGTACGCCGCGCCGGTGGGGGCCAGCCGCGGGCGGGTCCATCACGAACCGCCGGATCCGGTGCGAGATGCATTCGAGTTGGACCGGCACCGCGTGCTCAGTTGCGCCGCGTTCCGGCGGCTCGAATACAAGACGCAAGTGTTCGTCACCTTTCAGGACGACCACTACCGCACGCGGTTGACGCATACGCTGGAAGTGGCCGAGATCGCGCGGCGGCTGGCCATCGCGCTCGATTTGAACCCGACGCTGGCCGAGGTGATCGCGCTGGCCCATGACCTCGGTCACCCGCCGTTCGGGCACGCCGGCGAAGCGGCGCTGCAGACGTTGATGGCCGACCACGGCGGGTTCGAACACAATACGCAGTCGCTCCGCGTCGTCGACTACCTGGAGCATCCATACCCTCCCTTCCGCGGGCTGAATCTGACGTTCGAAGTCCGCGAAGGGCTGGCCAAGCACGAGACGGTCTACGACGACCCGCGGGTCGGCGCCGCGGGCGCCGCGCCGCCGGACGATTTGCTGGCGCGGGGCCGCTGGCCGACGCTCGAAGGTCAGATCGCCTGCCTGGCCGACCGGCTCGCCTACGACTGCCACGATCTGGAGGACGCGATCGGCGCCCGGCTGATTGACGAATCGGACCTTGTCGAGATCGCGCTCTGGTCGGCCGCGGCCGCGCCGGTGCGGGCCGCCCATCCCACCTCGAACCTCCCGTCGATCCGACGCCCCGTCCTGGACAACATGCTCAACGCGATGCTGCTGGACGCGGTGGCCGAATCGGGCACGCGACTGGCGGGCACGAACCCGGCTTCGGTGGACGACGTTCGCGCGTGTGAAACGATGCTGGTGAGCCTGTCCCCCGAGATGGAAGGCAAGGCCGCGGCGCTGGAAGCGTTTCTGTTCGAGCGAGTCTACCGCCATGCCCAACTCGTCCGGATGGACGCCAAAGCCCACCGCTTCATCGAGCGGTTGTTCAACGCCTACGTGCAGAACCCCCGGATGCTCCCGGCGCGGTTCCTCGGCCGGGTCGACGAACAGGGCGTCCACCGCGTGGTGTGCGATTACATCGCGGGCATGACCGACCGGTTCTGCCAGGACGACTACCGGCGCCTGTTCGAGCCGTTCGAACGAGTCTGAGCGTCCCCCCGCACGACGTGGGTCACGGCGTCAGCACGGCCGTCGGCCACGTGGAGGGATCGACGTTCCAATACAGGTCGTCGCCGACGGTCAAGTACTGCTGTCCCAGTTCGCCGTCCTCGAGGATATAAAAGAATCCGATCCGCGGGTGCTCGGCCGGGTCGAAGCCCGGCAGCGCGGCGGCGCCGACGAAGCCTTCCACGGTATACCCGGTTCGCCTGACATGAGCGGCCACGCGAAACGCGGTGGCGGGGGCATCCGGCGCGTGCTCGCGGGCGCGGTTGAATCGGCCGGCCCCCGCGACCGGTCGGTTCCCGTTGGGGCCGCCGCCGGTGGGCAGCAGGTAGACCTGGCGGCAGAACCGTGACGCCCGGCGGATGGTCCGCGTGTCACGGGTGTCGATGCACAGGCGCAGGTTGTCACCTTCCCAGTAGGCGGCCGGATTACACGCGAGCGGCCGGCGTTTGCCTTCCACCCGGCAACCGATGAACAGACCGGAATCGTGCCAGCCGGCCCACACGGTGCCGAACGGGTGCGTGCCGTCAAGGGCCGACCAGTCGGGGAGCCGGTACTCGTCGGTCCAGCCGGTCAGCTTGCCGTCCAGTTTCGGTGGCCGCCGGAGTCTTCGCAGCGGGAACTCGAAGTCGAACAGGAATCGATTGGGAATCAGCATCGACACGTCATTGCCCTGCCCTGTCTGGGCTCACCAAGCGCCCCGGATGCATCCGCGTCATTCCGGTCGGCGCCCTTTCCAATCCGTCACGACGGTCGCCGGGTCCTTGCCGACGAGTTCCAGGCTCGCGTTCACGACGGTGGTCAACTGGGCGACGTCGCAATCGCGCGACTGCCGCAGCCAGAAACGGATCCAGTCCAGCCCGCGATGGTGCCTGATCTCCGGCTGGCGTCCCAGGCGTTCGATCTGGGCGGGTGTCACGCCGCCCGGCAGCGACTCCAATTCCACCCGCATCCCTTGCGGCTGATTCGTCACGATCTTGCCCAGGCGCATCGTCGTGCCGGGATGGCGGATCATCACGGCCGTCTTCGTCGACCAGTCGAACTCCAGCTCCTTGGCGATCTTCTTCAGGCGCCCGGTGAACTCGATGAGCAGCATGGGTTTCCAGGCGATGCGATCGGTCCGCAGGATCGATTGCTGTGACAGGTGCCATTGCTTGCCGTCGCTCTTCCACGGCTCCGCCTGCGACGGGTCGGCGTTGGCCTGCCGGATCATGCCGAGGTACGCGTTGGCCGCCTGCCGGATCACGCGTCGCATCGCCGCCTTCCGGACGTCTTTCATGTCGTGCAGGTGGAGCCGCACGTCCTGGTAGTTCGGGTTCGTCGCGACCAGTTCCACGCGGTCCCATTGCCCGTAGGACGTCAGGTCCGGCCGATCGTCCAGCGGTTTGACGTCGAGATCGCGGCGCAGCCGACTTCGCTCGAAGGTCCCGGGCGGCACGCGGAACGTCACGTCCAGCAGCGTGCGGCCGAGCGTCCGCGCGTTGAAGAACCACGTGTGCTTGCTTCCGGGCGCCTTGATCTGGACCCGCGCCCGGTCGTTCCAATCCGTGGGGGCGAACCCGGTGATGGTCTCCACTTCGTCGACCAGCCACTCGAGGACGTCCGCTTTCCATTCGACCGGTTTGCCGTCGCGACTCGCGCGATCCCGCAGGTGCCAGCGGCGGCCGTCGCGCTGCCAGGGCAACTGGGCATCGGCGTCGTCGTCGGCCAGTTGGACCGGGCCGGCCAGTTCCGACGCGGCCGCGAACCGGGTGGCCGGATCGAAGACCTCGCGCTCGGCGTGCACGCTCGCGTCGAGCACCGGTCGCAGGGCCGCCCCGGTGTGCGATTCCCGGAACCGGGCCACGACCTCCGGCGCGTCGGCCACGACCACCTGCCCGCCCCCGTCGCCCGCCTCGGGACCCAGGTCGATGATCCAGTCGGCCGTCTTGATCACGTCGAGATTGTGCTCGATGCACACGACCGTGTTGCCCAGGTCGACCAGTCGATTCACCACCTGCAACAGCTTGCGAATGTCGTCGAAGTGCAGACCGGTGGTCGGCTCGTCGAGGATGTAGAGCGTCTTGCCGGTGGACGGCCGACCGAGTTCGGCGGCGAGCTTCACGCGTTGGGCTTCACCGCCCGACAACGTGGGGGCCGGTTGGCCGAGCTGGACGTATCCCAACCCGACGTCGTCCAGCATGCGGAGCATGCGCCGGATCTTCGGGATGCGGTCGAAGTGATCGAGGGCCTGGCTCACCCGCATGTCCAGCAGGTCCGCGATTGACTTTCCCTTGTAGCGAACGTCGAGCGTCTCCGGCGTGTACCGCTTGCCTTCGCAGCTCTCGCACGTCACCCACACGTCGGGCAGGAAGTGCATTTCGATGCGGACCTGCCCCATCCCTTCGCACGCCTCGCAGCGGCCGCCGGGGCGATTGAAGCTGAAGCGATTGGCGGTGTAGCCGCGCACCTTGCTCACCGGCAGTTTCGCGTACAGCTCGCGGATCAGGTCGAACAGCCCGGTGTACGTCGCGGGGTTGCTGGACGGGCTGTTGCCGATGGGCGACTGATCGACGTTGATGACCTTGTCCACCAGCTCGACGCCGGCGATATGCTCGTGGCCGCCCGGCACCAGGCGGGCCCGGTGAATTCGCACCGCCAGCGCCTTGTATAGAACGTCCGTCACCAGCGAACTCTTGCCGCTGCCCGACACGCCGGTGACGGTAATGAACCGCCCCAGCGGGAAGGCAACATCGATTTCACGCAAGTTGTTGTGCCGCGCCCCGAGGACCCAGAGCCACCGGTCCGGCACCGCGTTGGCGGCCGGCGCGTCCGCGTTGTCCGGATCCGGCTCGGTGTAGCCGTCGGGCGCGACCACCGGTCGACGGTTGGTCGGCACAGTGATGGCCTCGCGACCGGACAGGTACTTGCCGGTCAACGACCGCCCGCGCCGGCGGATCTGCTTCGGCGTGCCGGTGGCGACGACCTGGCCGCCCTCCGCCCCGGCACCCGGGCCGAAGTCCAGCACGTGATCGGCGTGATCGATGACATCGCGATCGTGTTCGACGATCAGCAGCGTGTTGCCCAGGTCGCGCAGGTGTTTGAGGGCGGCGATCAGTCGGGCCGTGTCGCGCGGGTGCAGGCCGATCGTCGGCTCGTCGAGGACGTAGAGCACGCCGGTCAACCCGCTCCCGATCTGCGACGCGAGTTGGATCCGCTGTGACTCCCCGCCCGAGAGCGTCGCCGCGCCGCGGTGCAACGTCACGTAGCCCAGCCCCACGTTGACCAGGAAGGTCAGCCGGGCCCGAATCTCGTGGAGCAGCTCGCCGGCGATTTTGCGCCGGCGGGCGTCGAGCCGCAAGTCCGTGAAGAACCGCAGAGCGTCGCCCAGCGGCATCGCGCATACCTCGTGGAGGGTCTTGCCGGCCAGTTGGACGGCCGCCGCGTCCGAGCGAAGCCGACTGCCGCCGCACGACTGGCACGGCACGTCGGTCACCAGGTCCTCCAGCCGCTTGCGATACTGCCAACTCACGCGGGTGGCCCGGTCGATGCTCGGGAAAAAACCACGCCAACGGAACCGCACGCCACCCGAACCCGGCCCGAGTTCCACCCATTCGTCCCCGCCGCCGTGGAGGAACTGTCGGCGCTGGGTCTCCGTGAGATCGCTCCAGGGTCGCTCGGGATCGAAACCCAGATGATCGGCCAGCGCCCGGATCAGGTGACCGAGCTGGCCGTCCGGGTCGATGTTCTGCCAACCGGCGATGGCTCCGTCCATCAGGGACCGGGTCGGGTGAATCACGATGGCCGCGGGGCTCGCCCCGAGCTGCGTGCCGAGCCCCTCGCAAGCCGGGCACCAGCCCAATCGGCTGTTGAACGAGAAGTGGTGCGGGGTGAGTTCCTCGTAACTGCGCCCGCAGCGCTCACAAGAGTGAAGTTGCGAGAACCGCAAGTCCTTCCTCCGGGCACGACGGCGACCGCCGGCGGCCCGGTCACCGCCGTCGCCGACAATCTGCACGAGCATCACACCGCTGCCGACGGACAACGCCTGCTCGATGCTGTCCGCGATGCGCGAGGCCGACGCGGGACGGATCAGGGCCCGGTCCACCACGATCTCCACGCGATGCTGACGGCGTCGATCGATCGCGATGTCGTCGTCCAGCGATCGCACTTCGCCGTCGACGCGGACCCGCAGGTATCCGCTCGCTCGGGCCCGCTCCAGCCGGTGCTCCCACGTTTCGGTGCCCGCCCGATCGATGGGGGCCAGCAGCATGACCTTGGTGCCCTCGGGAAGTGCCAGCACCCTGTCAACGATCTCGTCGCCGGTCTGGCTGCCGATCGGCACGCGGCAGCGGGGACAGAACGGCCTCCCGAGCCGCGCCCACAACACGCGCAGGTAGTCGTAGATCTCGGTCACCGTCCCGACGGTCGAACGCGGCGACTTGGCGGTGGTCTTCTGCTCGATGCTGATGGCCGGCGACAGGCCGTGCACGTGATCCACCCGCGGCTTCTGCATCTGCCCCACGAATTGCCGGGCGTATGCGCTCAGCGATTCGACATAGCGCCGTTGCCCTTCCGTGTAGATCGTGTCGACGGCCAGGCTGCTTTTTCCGCTGCCCGACGGACCGCAGAAAATGGTTGTCTTCTCGCGCGGGATCGACACGGTCACGTCTTTCAGGTTGTGCTGCCGCGCGCCGACCACGGTAACCGCCTTGACCGGAGCCGGGCGCGGCTTGCGCCCGTTCCGCCGGGGCGAGGGCCGCCCCGCGTCCGCCCACGGGCGTCGCGGCCGGAGGGCCTCGCGTAACACGCGTCCCGTGTAACTGGTGTCCACCTCCGCCACGTGCTCGGGAGTGCCTTCGGCGACGATCTCGCCGCCGCCTTCGCCGCCCTCCGGGCCCAGGTCGATGATCCAGTCGGCGGTCTTGATGACGTCCAGGTTGTGCTCGATGACGATCACGCTGTTGCCGGCGTCCACGAAGCTGTGCAGCACGGCGAGCAACCGCTTGATGTCGTCGAAGTGCAGACCGGTCGTCGGCTCGTCGAGCAGGTACAACGTCCGCCCGGTCGACGTCTTGACCAGTTCCCGGGCGAGCTTGATCCGCTGCGCCTCGCCGCCGGACAGCGTGGTCGACGACTGGCCGAGCTTGAGGTAGTCCAGCCCGACGTCGTGCAGGGTCTGCAGCATGCGGGCCACCTTGGGGATGTTGGCGAAGTGCTCGAGCGCCTCCTGTACGTCCATGTCGAGCACGTCGGCGATGCTGCGACCCTTGTACCGGATGGCCAGCGTCTCGCGGGAGAACCGCCGGCCCTGACAGACCGGGCACGTCACCCACACGTCGGCCAAAAAATCCATCTCCACCCGAGTGGCCCCGTTGCCCTCGCAAGCCTCGCACCGCCCCCCGCCCTTCGGTCCGGTCGGCACGTTGAAGCTGAACCGGCCCGGGCGGAACCCGCGGACCTTCGAATCGGGCAGCCGGGCGAACAGTCCGCGAATCTCGTCGAACACCTTGATGTAGGTGGCGGGGTTGGACCGGGGCGTGCGGCCGATCGCGGACTGGTCGATGTCGATCACCTTGTCGAGGTGCTCGGCCCCCGTGATCCGCCGATGCCGGCCCGGATGGGTCTTCTCGGCGCCGTTGAGATCCCGGGCCAACTGTTCACGGATGATGTCGTTCACGAGCGAGCTCTTGCCGCTGCCGCTGACGCCCGTCACGCAAACGAAACGGCCGAGCGGGATGTGGACGTCGATTTCGTTGAGGTTGTTGTGCGCAGCGCCGACGACGGTCAACCACTGGACCGTGTCGCTCGATTCGTCCCGTCTGGCCGTGCGCGTTACGTTCGGCATGGTGTCCTGTGATGACATCCCCCGCCATCGTGGAGCATGGGATTGTACACGGGCGGCGCGAGGCCGCCAAACCCGGCGGCCCGCCCGCGTGAAAAACGCCGGCGGCAGTGCTAGAATATCCACATACCACCGGGCGGTCGGTTCGCCCCGCTGACCCTGTGCCCGCTCGGGGAGGTCCGAGGACGTATGCCCTACCAACCACCGATCCCGTCGTCGTATGCCGCGATGAGCGTGGAGGAAAACGCCCGGCGCGTGATCGCTCATAAAGAGCGGTTCGGGCCGAGGCTGGTGATCCTCGGTCATCATTACCAGCAGGACGACGTCATCCGGTTCGCCGATTTCACAGGCGACAGCCTGAAACTCTCGCAGATCGCGGCCGCCCAGAAGGACGCGGAGTACGTCGTGTTCTGCGGCGTGCATTTCATGGCGGAATCGGCGGACATCCTGACCGATGACCGCGTGGTGGTGATCCTGCCGGACCTGTCGGCCGGGTGCAGCATGGCCGACATGGCCGCCCTCGACCAGCTCGAGGAGGCGTGGGACGTGCTCACGACGTCGGCCGACGCGAAGATCATCCCCATCACCTACGTCAATTCGTCCGCCGCGATCAAGGCGTTTTGCGGAGCGCACGATGGGGCGTGCTGCACGAGCAGCAACGCGCGGATGGTCCTCGAGTGGGCGTTCCGGCAGGGGGACAAGGTGCTGTTCCTCCCCGACCAGCATCTGGGCCGCAACACCGCCTACGCCATGGGCGTGCCGCTCGATGCGATGGCGGTTTACGACCCCCACGAGCCGGACGGCGGCCTCGCCCCGGCCGACATCGAGCGGACGGAGGTCTACCTCTGGAAGGGGCACTGCAGCGTGCACCAGTTGTTCACCGCGGCCCAATGCGACGAGATTCGGCGACAGGACCCGGAGTTCCAGGTGATCGTCCACCCGGAGTGCGACTGGTCAGTGGTGCAGAAGGCGGATCAGGCCGGCAGCACCGAGTACATCATCAAGACGGTCTCGGCATCGCCGCCGGGCTCCAAATGGGCGGTCGGCACGGAGATCCACCTGGTCGAGCGGCTCGCCCGGCAGTTGCCGGACAAGACCGTCCGCTCGCTGGCCCCGATCCAGTGCCTGTGCACGACGATGTACCGGATCAGCCCGCCGCACCTGCTGTGGGCGCTCGACCGGCTCGCGGCGGGCGAAGTGGTGAACCAGGTGTCCGTCGATCCGGAAACGAAGCAACTCGCGCTGACCGCCCTGGACCGCATGCTGACCAACGTGTCGGCCCAGCCGATGGCCGCCAAGTAGCGCCGGCCGCCCGCGGTGGCCCGATAATGTTCCGCTGGCGGTCTCGTCCCGGGGGGGTATACTGCGGCCATGGACGATGACGTAGACCGCATCCTGATCACCCAGGAGGATTTGGCGGCCCGTGTGCGCCAGCTGGCGGAAGAAATCGTGGCTTCCTACCCGCCATCCCAGGAGAAGATCACGATCGTCACGATCCTGTCCGGGGCCGTGATATTTCTCGCCGATCTGATCCGGCACATGCCGATAAAGATGGAGATCGGCCTGATCACGGTCTCCAGTTACCGCGGCGCGACCACGAGTACGCGGGGCGCCAAGCTGATGAACGACCTGAACATCGACGTCCGTGATCAGGACGTGCTGATCGTCGATGACATCTTCGACACCGGCGGCACGTTGCGGCTCGTGAAGCGACTGCTCCGCGAGCGCGAACCGCGGTCGCTCAAGACCGCCGTGCTGCTGCGGAAGCCCACCAAGAACCCGCCCGACGTTGCGGTGGACTTCGTGGGTTTCGATATTGAGGACCGTTTCGTGGTAGGGTACGGCCTCGACTTTAACGACCACTATCGCAACTACCCGCACATTGCCGTCCTCAAGCCGGAGGTCTACGCCGGGAGCGTGTAGCCGATCATGACAACCGCGGTTTGCGGCATCCCGACCATTCGCGCGCCGCGTTTCGGGGCGGCTACCGCGTCCCCGCGGTCGCGGGGGATGGGGTTGTCGGTCCAGGCCGCCGCTCTGCCCGCCGATCTCCTCGACGGCGGGGAAGTCGTCCTGCTGACCATCAAGCCTTCGCCCTGGTTCATCCTGCTCGAGCCGCTGCGTTGGGTGGCGGCCGTCATCCTGGTGCTGGCGTGTCTGCCGTGGGTCGCCGTGCCGGGCTCGCTGGGCGTGTCCCAGGAGACACTGGTGCAGCTATTGCTCGGCGTGCTGGGAGCCCGCATGCTCGTGACCATGATGCGGTGGGGCTCGCGCTTCTACGTGCTGACCAATCGACGCGTCATGAGCTTACACGGCGTTCGCAAACCGCGCGTCTGGGCGTGCCCCCTCCCCCGCGTCCGCGACACCCGGCTGATCGCCAACCTCCAGGAACGGCTGGCCGGCGTGGGGACCATCGAGTTCTTTGCCGACGTCGCGGCAGCCGCCGGCTCGGCGTGGGTGCACATCGGGCGGGCGGAGGAAGTTCACGCCGAAGTGCAACGAGCGATTTCGAAGTCGCGGCGGGAATCGTGAATCACGAACAGCGAAAACGGGCATGGCGCGCGGTCGCCATGCTGTCAGGCCGGCTTTGCGAGGCGGGCCGCCCGCGGGCTGCAACGAGCGCGCCCGGGTCTGCGGCTCGCCTGATCACCTGATCCAGTGCTCCAGGCCGTAAAACGCGGCCGCGGAAGCGGGCCCGGCTTTCAACCTTCGCCGATACCCCGTTTGGCTTTTGCGACTTCACGGCTGATGGCGGCCTTGAGACGGTCGATTGCCGTGTTGATCGTGGCCTCAAAATCGTCCCCCTGCTCCTTGATGCGCACCTCGCCGGTGCGGAGCCGGACTTCGATGCTGCACTTCTTGTCGACGCCGTGCTTCCCCAGGCCCGTCTCGTCTTCCAAACGGACGGACACGCTGAGGATGCGCGCGTCGAACCGCGTCAGCACACGGACCAGCTTTTCCTCGGCAAACTCACGCAGTCGAGTCGGCTGCTCCACACCTCGCACCACGATGTTGATATCCATGAACCGCCCCCCTGCGAAAACCGCCCGCCCGCCTCGCCAACGCGCCGCCCTGCACGCCTCGCGAAGCCCGCGCTATCCCGTTACCACCACCGGCGCCGACCGCGGCCTCGCCGACTCGGCCGCCGCTTCGGCGAGCGTCGCGTCCAGATGATCCGATTCGCCGAACCGCACCAGCCGCGCGCTGTTGAAGATCACCACCGCGCTGATGACCGTGTGCAAGAACGCAGCGGTGATCGGCTTGAGCGGGCCCCAGATCGCGAACGTCATCATCACCACGATGAAGGCCACGCCGAACAACAGGTTCTGCCAGATCACCTTGGTCGTCTCGCGGGAGAGCCGAACCACGAACGGGAGCAGGCCAAGGTCGTTGTTCATCAGCACCACCGATGCGGACTTGACCGCCACGTCGCTGCCCGCCGCGCCCATCGCGATGCCCAGGTCGCCCGCCGCCAAAGCACCCGCGTCGTTCACGCCGTCCCCGACCACCGCCACCCGATGCCCGCCCTTGCGAAGATCGTCGACCAGTTGTTTCTTCTGGTCCGGGAGCACTTCCGCCTGGACCTGGCTGCAGCCCATCTCCGCCGCCACCCGCTTGGCCACCGACCACTTGTCACCCGTCACCATCGTCAAATTCCGGATGCCCTCCGCCCGCAACCGGTCGATCGCCCGTCGCGCCTCCGGACGCGTCTTGTCCTCGAGCCCGATCCAGCCGATGCATCGCCCGTTCCGCGTGACGTACAGCACGCTCAGCCCCTCGACCTCCGCATACTCCGGGTTATCGAGCAGCGTCATGTCCACGCCGCGCTCCTCGAGCCACTGCGATCGACCGACCATGACCCGGTCGAGTCCCACACGGGCCACCACGCCGCGGCCGATGACTTCCTCGAAACCGGACGGCTCCACGTCGGCCAACCGGATCCGGGCCCGGGCCGCCACTTCCTGCACCGCACCCGCCACCGGGTGCTTGCTCAATCGCTCCGCCGACGCCGCGAGATGCAGTAACTCCGCCCCTTGGATGCCCGGGGCCGGTTTCATCTGCGTGACGGAGAGCTTGCCCGTGGTCAGCGTACCCGTCTTGTCGAACACCATCGCCGTCAGCGTCCGGGCATGTTCCAGGTCGCTGACCTTCTTGATGAACACCTTCAGCCGGGCCGCGCAGCTCAGGGCGGCCACCATGGCCGTCGGCGTCGCCAGCACCAACGCGCAGGGACACGCCACGATGAGCATCGTAATCGCCTTCTCCATGCCCGCGTCCTTGTCTTTCGACAGGAAGAGCACGATGGCCGCCAGCATGAGAATTGTCGGCGTGTACCAGCCGGCGTAGCGATCGATCAGCCGCATCAACGGGATCCGCGTCTTCTCCGCCTCGAGAATCAGCGACTGGACCTGTCCCAACTTCGAGTCCTCCCCCACCTTGGTCACGCGGACGTCCAGGGCGCCGGTCAAGTTGGTCGTGCCGCCGAATACCTCGTCGGACTTCGTCTTGTCCACCGGCATCGACTCGCCGGTGATGTTGGCCTGATCCACCGTGGACTCGCCCACGAGCACCATGCCGTCGGTGGGGATGTTCTCGCCCGGCCGCACGCGAACGATATCATCCTTGCCCAGGTCCGAGGTCTCGACCTCCTCTTCCGTGCCGTCCGGTCTCACGCGGTGGGCCGACGTGGGCGTGAGCTTGATCAGTTCCTCGATCGACGCGCGGGCGCCAAGAGCGGTACGCTGCTCGATCAGGCTGGCGATGATCATGAAGAACGCAATGACGCCGGCCTCCTGGTAGTCGCCCAGCGCGACGGCTGCGATGATGGCGATCGCCACCAGTTCGTCCATATGCATCTCGCCGGCCAGCAAGTGGGTCAGTGCGTGCCAGCACATCCACCCGCCGAGCACGATGGCACCGACCAGGGCGATGATATCCGCGTGGGCGTTCCGGTAGACGCCGTTGACGTCCGTCGTACCGGGGAACAGGTAGTCGGCGGCGAACGAACAGGCGACCAGAATGCCGCCCATCAATGTGGCGATCAGCTTGATGCTGGTGCCGCGGGTATTGGTTTCCACCGACTTGAAGTGATCGTGGGCCATGGGTTGCTCCGAACCGCGTCAATTCACACAAACGCCTCTCGTCCCAGAGGTTATAGCAAAGGGAGACGGCGGGCGTCAATTCTCATGAAGCGCCGTCGGTCAACCGGTAGTACGTATCCGATCCCCGCCGGTTCGCCCCTGGCGTTTCGCCGGGGGCTGCCGCGGCCTGCCCTCGGTCGCAGCTTCCGGCCCCGCCTGCCCGGTTCTCACCGCGTCGTGCGTGGCTGCCGGCCCGCGGCCGACCCGGGCCCGCCCGGCCCGGCCGACCGCCGCACGGGCCCCATCGCGTCCTGGCCCCCACCGCGGACACCGCCGGCACACACGAAACAACCCCGGAGCCGGCAGGCCCCGGGGTCGTTTGTATCCGTCGCGGCGACCGGCCGACCAGCTACCGGTTCGAGCCGACATTGTTGCCGTAGATCATGTAGATCGCCCCATCGTCGGGCCGACGGCCGAGAATCGGGTCGGTGCCCGGCTCGCCCGGCTCCTGGGGCAGGCCGGTGTCCACGAAGTCCGCCTGCGGGATGCCGATGCCGATGTCGTCGAACGAGTCGTCGTTGACGTCGCCGATGCCGGCCACGGTGAGGATGGGCGCCTCGTTCGGGCGCTCGATCTCGAACGGACTGACGAACACGATGCCGGGCAGGCTGCCCGTCCCGACTTGATCCAGCGAGAACGTCCCGTTGCTCAGGTGGGTACCGCCGAAGATCAGGTAGGCCACCCCCAGTCGTTCCCGGCCGTTCTCGTCGAACCGGGTCTCGCCCGGGGCCGCGATGAGAATGTCACCGAAGTTGTCCCGGTTGAAGTCGCCGGCCGACGCCACGGACCAGCCGGCCAGATCGCCGACCTCGGTCCCGTAGAACCGCACGCCCGGCAGGTCCGGCGTGCCAATCTGGCTGATGGTGCGATCCCCGTCGAGAGACACGCCGCCGAACACGATGCCGACGAACCCGTTGGCACTGGGGCAGCACTCCACCCCGCCACCGACGACCAGGCACTCGACCACGACGCGGTCGCGGTCGTCGATCATCCGGTCATTGTTGTAGTCGAACGCCTTGCAGGCATCGTCGAAGAACACTTCCTCGCCAAACGACGCTTCGCATGCGTTGAAGGCGGTGAGGTTGATGTCGACGTCATTGACGAGGCCGTCGCCGTTGTAGTCCCCACCACACGTTTCCGGCAAGACACCGCCGAACGTCGTGTACGGGGCACCGAGCACCACATCGTCGATCCGGTCCCCGTTGACATCGAGCGCCCGCACCTGCTTCCAGCCGATCGAATCGCCCGCGGTCTCGCCGCGAACCCGCAGCATGGGGGGCCGGGTTTCCGGATCGTCGGCCCGCGACAGTTCGATGTCACCACCGGTGAAGGAGGGTCGGCCGTAGAGGACGTAGGTCGCCCCGGTATCCGGGAGGGCGGCGGACCGGTCATTGAGCGGCGCGCCCATAAGGATGTCCGGCGTGGCGTCCAGGTTCACGTCGCCCGCATAACCGCCGTCGTGCAGCCAGTCGTCGACGTCCTCGGCGAAGATCTCGAATTCGTTGAGAGGGATCAACGGACCGCCCCGACTGTTGTCCGGAGGGTCCGCCGAACAGTCGCCGCCCGAAATAATCGGGATCGTGTTCGTGCCCCCTGACCCGCTCTTGTCGCGCCAGATATCGTTGTCGCCAAACGTACCGCCCGTAGCGGCCAGCACGATCACGCTTCCAAAGAAGCCGCGCGAGTCCCAGTGGGTGGAGAGGAACCCAAACTCCTGGCCCGTGTCCAGGATGTCGCGTTCGTTGGTCGGCGCGGAGACCACCATCTCCACGAAGTCGTCGTTGTTCGAGTCCGGCAGCCATTCGACGTTCCAGCCGAAGTTCCCGTTCAGCGGCGGCTGCTCCAGCATGAAGGCGTCGATGTAATCGTACCAGCCCGCCTGAATCCGCAGGCCGTGGATCCGGCCCTCTTCGGGCCCTTGGGCCTCCTGCGTCGACGACCGGACGATGGTGTTCGCCGTCTGCCCGACGAACTCCAGGCCGACCGACGTCCGACTGAGGCGGTCGGGATCGATGAGCCCCGCCGCGTCGCGGTTCTGGCTGCTCACGACGGTGGCGAACCCACCGTAATGGAAGTAGGCGTCAGACAGCAGGCCGTCTTCGTCGTCCG
The DNA here is from genome assembly GCA_964495075.1 of uncultured Phycisphaeraceae bacterium. Taxonomy (GTDB): domain Bacteria; phylum Planctomycetota; class Phycisphaerae; order UBA1845; family UBA1845; genus JAFGJQ01. The sequence continues at coordinate 12,447 of CAZBUJ010000065.1, read as the reverse complement.
ACCAGTTGTTGACGAGCAGGTCCGCATAGCAGCCCAGCCCGCCCTCCGTATCTTCATCGGTATCGCCGGGGTCGAAGTCCATGGACATATGGGAGCCGTCGACGTGGGGCATGCCGAACAGCAACTCCGGCCGCCCGTCGCCGTCGACGTCCGGCATGGCCCCGGCGTCGGTGATGCCCAACGTGTGATGCGTGGTGTATCCGTTGATCCGGCGACCGGGTTCGGTGATCGCCGGCGCTTCGAAGATGCATCCGTCAATCGAGCGGCTGATGCTGTTGACGTTGATCACGTTGCCGTGCCGCACGTTGTCGAGCCCGTACAGCAGGTACGCCTCGCCGATGTTCCCGCGCGACCGCGGGTTCCCGTACTGGGCGACGAAGAGCACGTCATCGACACCGTCGGCGTCGAAGTCGCCGACGCCCTCGATGCACGACCCGAGCTGCGCGCCGGGGTTGAAACCGAACCACTTCGCCCCCGCCTGGGTCGTGCCGATCTCCTGAAGGTCCACCTCGCCCTGGGCCGACCGGACCACGTTGACGGTGCCCGGCGCGTAGGCGTGCACCTGCGGGTTGACCGCGTCATCGATGGTGGCCCGGACGTAGTAGGGCTCGCCGTTGGGCCGGGCGGGAATGGTGGCCAGGCTGATGACAACCGGCCCGTCCGGCAGCGGATCGCTCGCGCCCTCGGCCACGTTGAGCGTGCGCAGGATGATGATCTCGCCGGCGTCCGGTGCCAGGACGCTGTCATTCGTGGGGTCGTCATCCAGGTCGACCAGGATGTAGAGCGTCGTATCGCTGTCGTCGTCGTACGGAATCGGCGGTTCCGGGGCCGCGGGCTGCTGGAGCACCGGCTGGACAACGATGGTCAGCGAGTCGTCCTGGGCCACGCTCTGGTTGAACGACGGCTCCGTGACCACCACGCGAGGCGGGCTGTTGGACGGGGCGAGCCCGGGCGGCGTGATGGTGGCAATCACCCGCGAGCCGGCACCCTGGGCCTCTTCCGCAAAGGCGACGAACGGGGTGTTGATCCCGTCCGTGATGATCCCGCGAATGTAATAGGTCCCTTCGTCGACGAGGTTGGTGTTGATCGTCCACTCGTCGGGGGCCAGCGTGTCGTTCTCCTGGATCCCCGTGATGATCGTGGTCGCGGTGCCGGTCCCGACATCCACCATGTCGATCGTGATCTCGGCCGCCGAGTCCGGATCGGCGTCCCGCCACGTCACCGTGAACAACTCACCCCGGTTGATCGAGAAATTCTCGTTCGGGGTGACGAACTCTATGGTGGGCGCCTCGTCCCCGAAAACCACAGGGCCGATCACGCGCTGCGGGTTGCTGCTCGGACAGGCCAGCGACAGCAGCGCCACGGCAACGCCGAGTGCCAGGAAGGCGGGTCGGGCCAGACGGACAGAACGGCAGGACGGTGACATTGACGATTCTCCTTGGCGAATCAACAGCCTCGTCTCCTGGGTGATCGAGTCTCCAGGGTGATTCAACCGCATCGGCGCCGCTCGCGCGACGGTATTCGGACTCTCACGGCGGGGCAGCCTCCGCGTCGCGGGGCAGGTCGCGTGCCGACCGGTTCGCGTACGGCCGATCCGCGGCAAGGTGGGTAACGTCGATTCAACACCCCGAGCAACGGCCGCCGCCTTCGGGCCGGCCTGCTGCCCGCGGGTCGGTTCGATTCGCCGCGGAACCCGGCTGACGCACCGAACCGAACCGGCCGATCCGGTCGGCGCTCGCGCTGATCCGATGGCATCATAGTTGCAGCGCAAATGTCTCGTCAAGACTGCCCAAGCCTCTGGGTCTCCGGCAGTTGCATCACGCGCCGACCGTGACGGAATCGTAAGAATGGCTGGAAATCCTCTTGTACGAGCGGAGGGCCAGCGGTCTAATATCGGTCATGAGTGCCCAATTCGAACCTCCACCGGACGCCGTCGGCCCGCCGGCGGGCGAGCCGGGACATGAGTCCTACGGGCCCCCGCCGCTCGCCACCACCGCCCTGATCGGGTTCATCGCCTCCCTGGTCGTCTGTTTTCCGGTCTTCCAGATTGTCGGACTGATCCTCGGCATTGTCGGCATCGTGGTGACCGCCGGCGGGAAACGCCGCGGCCGGGGCCTGGCCATCGCCGCCATTCCGATTTCGTTGCTGGTGATGGCGGGACAGGGGCTGCTCATCTACTTCGTGGTGTACTTTATCCATGAGATGAAGCAGTTCCCGCCGCCGGTGGAAGCGGCGTTCCGGGCCAGCAGTACCCGCATCCCCGAGGCGGCCGCCGACGCGTACGAATGGAGTTCCGCACGCTTCCGGCAAGAGGTATCCCCGGAACAGTTCGCCGAGTGGGTCGCCGGCATCGTGCAGAAACACGGTCAGTTGCAGGAGGCTGAGTTCGTCCAGCCCAGTTGGATGGAAAAGCCTCCCGTGGGAGAAACGCTCATCCTCCACCGCACCGGCCGCTTCGTGAACGGCACCGCGGCCATCGATATTGAAATCGCCCGGGAAGGGAAAGGCATCGACTTCCGATTCGACGACATTCGGGTGGACGGGGAGTCACCGCTCGACGAACCGTGACCGCGCCGCACGGAATCGACGACGACGCGGCTCATGACACGCCAGTCGAGCCTCCCGCCGGCTACGGGTAGATCTTGCCCATCATGCGCGGATAGGGGATCGTCTCGCGGATGTGCTTGAGGCCGCACAGCCAGGCCAGCGTGCGCTCGACGCCGAGCCCGAACCCGCCGTGTCGAACGCTTCCGTACCGCCGCAGATCGAGGTACCAGTCGTAGGCTTCGCGGGGCAGACCTTCCTCGTTGATGCGGGCCTCCAGCTTGTCGTAGTCCTCCTCACGAGCCGACCCGCCGATGATCTCGCCGAACCCCTCCGGGGCGAGCGTATCGAAGTTCTCCACCCGGTCCGGCCGCGACCGGTCCACCCGCATGTAGAAGGCCTTCACCTTCTTGGGGTAGTGGGTGATGAAGACGGGTCGATCGTGCCGGCGGGAGATGATCGTCTCGTCCGAGCCGCCGAGGTCGCTGCCCCACCGGAAGCCGGCCGCCAGTTCCATGTGCAGTGGGATGTTGCCGGCCTGCTCTTCCAGCTCGGCCCGCTCCTCCCGCGCCGCCTGGATGTCCTGGGCCGCCTTCTCCTGCCGCCATTTCTTCGTGGTGGTGCGCTGTGTCACCTCCAGCTCCGCGATGCGGGCGGTAAGTTCCTCGATGCGGCGGGTCTTCGCCGTCAGGTCATCCGCCAGCAGCTTTCGGGCCTCGTCGCTATGGAGGAATTCGACGGCCTCGTCGTAGGTGATGCGGACGAACGGCTTGGCGATCGCGTCGAGCGGGCCGAGGTCACGGCCCAGCGCCTCCAGATCGGCCCGGTGATCGCGGAGCACGCGTTGGACCACGGAGCAGACGAAGTCCTCGGCCACCGCCAGGACGTCGTCTAGCGACGCGTAGGCGATTTCCGGCTCGACCATCCAGAACTCCGTGAGGTGGCGCCGCGTTTTCGACTTCTCCGCCCGGAACGTGGGGCCGAAACAGTAGACCCGCCCGTGCGACATGCACGCCGCCTCGACGTACAACTGCCCGGTCTGGGCGAGGTACACCGGCTCCCCGAAGTAGTCCACGTCGAACAGCGTGGACGTGCCCTCGCCGGCCGACGGCGAGAAGATGGGCGTATCGATCAGCGTGAAGCCGTTATCGTTGAGGAACCGTCGAATGGCATCAACGAGCGTGTGCCGGATCCGCAGGATCGTGTGCTGCCGCGACGAGCGAAACCACAGGTGCCGGTGCTTCATCAGAAAGTCGACGCCGTGTGGCTTGGGCGTGATGGGATAGTCCACCGACGCGTGGACGACCCGCAGAGCGGTGGTGTCCAGCTCGTGGCCGCCCACCGCCCGGTCGTCCGCCCGCACCATCCCGGTGACCTCGACGGCGGACTCCTGGGACAGGCGCTTGGCCACGTCAAAAAACGACTCGCTCACTTCGCTCTGCTGGACGACGCACTGGCAGAGACCGGTCCCGTCGCGAACGACCACGAATACGATTTTTCCGCTGCTGCGCGCCTTGTAAACCCAACCTTGGAGAGTCACGATCTGGCCGACGTGGTGCTGCAGGTCGGCGATCTTCGCTATTCCTGACATGGGACCTGTTATAGGCGCCGGCGCCGGGCCGTGCAAGCGCGGTGACGGACGCCGCGCGGCGGGCCGAACCGGTCGTCGCCGTCTAGACATTATCGGGCGGTGCGAGCGCCCGGATCGCCTCGTGGATGCGCTGCGTGGCTTGCCGAACCGACGGACGGTCCCGCCGGCCGACCCACTCGCGCAGATCGACGGGCGGACCGAACCGAACCCGCGCCCGATGCCACTGGAAAAACGAACGCCACACACTCTCCGAATACTTCGTGCCGCGGATGTGAACTGGAACCACCATCGCGCCAGACCGCAGGGCAAGCATGGCCGGCCCGTCCTTCGGACGCCGCGTCTCCCCCGGCTTGGGGATCCGACCCTCGATGAACACACCCAGTGCGCCGCCCGCACGGAGATGGCGCAGCGCCGCCTTGGTGGCCTCCACGTCACTGCCGTCCCGCCGTACCGGGATACAGCGGCTCAAGGTCGTAAAGTACCGCAACAACGGAAGGTTGGTGAATTCCCGCGCCACGAGGTAGGACGGCACGCGGCGGCGGTAACAGCCCGCGATCACCATCAACGGGTCGGCGGCGCAGGTGTGGTTGGCCACCACAATCACCGGGCCGTCGCCCGGCACCGTGCACGGCCCTTCCCGTCGCAGCCGGTACATCACCCGCGCCCAGCCGGCGTTCATCACGGCACAGAACGCGAGCTCGAGCCCGTACGGGGTCCGCGCCATCCGCAGGCCGATCATCGTGGCCATGCCCACCGCGAGCACGACCAGCGCGAGCCACACCGCCGCCCACGGATCAAACCCGAGGCCGATCTCGCCCGGCGGCAGGGTCGTCATCGCACCGGTCATGCCGCCTATCATCGCCACGCCAGCCACTGCGCACAAGGCGGTGTGGCCTGCGGCCGTGAACGGTTGAGCAGCGGAGTGGAACCCGCCCGGCGATCGACCCAATGCGCGGACGCGCCCCTTCGCGTGGACGGCGCGACCGCGCGCCAATCGCGCGGCCGCCTTATTCGTCATTCGCCATTCGTGCTTCGCTCAGAAGTACGCCGGCCCCGCCCCGAGGTTCAGCAGGGCGCTGACAACGAACGTCAACAGGGTTGCGATCATGGAGATGATGATCATGATTCTGATCCTTCGAGCGTCAGGCCGCTCCCCGCGGCGCGGGGGAATCGAATCCCACCAGCCAACGCCGACATGGGCATGCCAATACTGATATCGGTGTAGAGGGAGCGCGCCATTAACGACGGCGATCGATCGGGGCGGGCGGGCATGGTCCGAAAACGGTGGCCGCCAACGGACCACCGGGAAGGCCGTGGTTATCGGGAGAATCAACCCGCGTCGGTGGACGACGCAGCCCGCACGGTCGACGCCAGCTCGTCGAGCGGTACCGCTTGCTGCCGGCGGGTGGTCATGTCGCGCAGCACGGCTCGACCGTTCGTCAGCTCCTCGGGCGCGATGAACACCACGTGACGCGCGTTCCGCCGGTCCGCGTACTTGAACAGCCGCTTGGGGCCAACCGCCCCGAGAGCAAGATCGACCGACAGACCCGCCCTCCGCAACGCGGCGCCGACGGACAACGCCTGCGGCCAGTGCTCTTCATCGAACACCCCGACGCAGACGTCCAGCGCCGGCGGGCGCGCCGACGGGGCTCCCGTGCGGTCCAGGACTTCCTTGATGACCACGTCACCGAAGCCGAACCCCACCGCAGGCAGCGCGGGTTCGCCCAGCGAATCGAACAGGCGATCGTATCGCCCGCCCCCGAGGATCGCCCGGAACTCCCGCTTCGTGTCGAACGCCTCGAAAACGACGCCCGTGTAGTACGCCAGTCCGCGAACCACCGCGATATCGAAACGAAGGAACGGGGCCACCCCCACCCGGTCGGCCAGCGCGAACAACGTGCGCAACTCCGCGACCGCCGCCGAGTCAGCCGGCAGTCTCGACGCCGCGTCGTCCAGATCGGCGACCTCGAAGAGGCCCATGATCCGCGCCGATAACTCGTCCGCGATCCCGGCCTCGGTGAGCATCTCCACGAGCACCGGGTCCGATACCTTGCCCCGCTTGTCCAGGGCCATCAACACGCCGAGCTGCTGGTCATCGGGCACGCCGATCGCCTTCAACATCTCGCCGACCAGCGTGCGGCTGCCGATGTGGACGTTCACGTCCGACGCGGTCAGGCCGAGATTAGCCAGCGCGTCCACGGCGGTGGCGATCACTTCCAGGTCCGCGGTGATGGCCTCCGAACCGAGGACATCGAGGTTCCACTGGAAGTGCTCGCGCTTCCGCCCCTTGCTCATCCGCTCGTACCGAAAGCACTGGGCGATGGTGAACCACTTGGCCGGCAGGAGCAACTCGTTGCGGCGGGCCGCCACCAGCCGGACCAGGGACGGCGTCACCTCCGGCCGCAGCGCCAACTGGCGTCCCGACTTGTCCTCGAACGCGTAGATCTGATCGACGATCTCCTCGCCGGCCTTGCGAGTCAGGAGGTCGAGATGCTCGACGACGGGCGCGTCGTACTGGAGGAACCCGTGCGACCGGGCCGCCTCGGTCCAGACGTCGAACAGGTGGGTTCGGAAGACCATGTCCTCCGGGTAGAAATCGCGCATGCCGCGCGGGGCCTGAAAACTCATCGATCACCCCCGGTTCCCGTGGAGATCGGCGTCGCTCCGTTCGGACGGGCCATTATCGCCGCGACGCGGCGCGATGCAATGCGGACCGGCTCGCATGCCGGGGGCGCGGTTGAAACACAACCCGCGGTACCGGCCGGTGCCGGTGCGGCGGGTTGCCTGGTGCCGGCCGGATCGGCCGAACGGGACAGGTTTCAGGGCCGGTCCATCAATTGGCCCGGTTGTTGATGAACCAGACCAGGGCGTCGTTGGTGAGCCCGCTCATGCCCTGGCGGTCCAGGGTCGCGATGATGTCCTGGTCGCCATCGTCGTCAATGTCCACCACCAGCACGGCGTTGATGATCGTGCTGAGGTCGGGCTCGTCCTGGGCCTGCTGATCGGTCAGAAGCTGTTGCAGCAACTGGTCGGTACCCGACGCGTCGCCCCCCCCATCGTTATCCGGGGGCGAATCATCAATGATGATGCTTTCGAGCCACTGGTCGAAGACGGTGCTGGCCCGGCTGGACTCGAACCACGCCAGCGCGCCCTGGGCTCCGATCGCCGCGTCCATCGTGCCGTCGCCGTCCAGATCGCCCAGGGCCACGGCGCCGGGGTCGCGATCGAGGAACTCGGCCAGCGTGTACACCTGCCACGGCGTCCGGATGAAATCGAACGACGGGAAGGCCGGACCCTTGAACCACTGCACGATGCGGCCCTGGGTGGACCGCACGACAACATCCGTGATGCCGTCCTGGTCGACGTCGCCCAGGGTCAGCGTATCGGCATGCGTGTGCACCTGCCCGATCGGCGCCGGCCAGCCCCACTCCTGGAGAATCTCATTGGGGTTGCCGCCATCGAGCGGATTCACCAGCCACTGGACGTTGGAGCTTCGCGCGTCGGGGTAGGTGCAGACCACGTCGACGTCGCCGTCGCGGTCGACGTCGAGCAGCTTGCAGTCCTTGACCTTGGGGAGATCCCACCAGATCACCGTCCGATCCCACGAACCCGCATCGCGATGGCGTCCCACCCCCGGGTTGGGGTAAAAGTCGATGCTGTTCATTTTCGCCTCCCCCTCGCCGGAGTTCAGGGCCACCACGATGTCCACCCCGTTGATGCCGTCCACGTCACCGATCTCGAGGGCGGTGTAGCCGCCCTCCTCGGGCAGCTCACCGTCGACCTTCAGACCGGCCAACTGGGACTGGACCAGTCGCAACGGCGCCCAGGTCGCCGCCCGCGGGTTGTTCGGCGCGTAGAAGATGATGATCTCGCCCATGGTGGCGTTTTCGACCACGCCGTTGTTGTCGTTGGGGTCGCAGTCCGGCCGGGAGGGATCGCACACCGCGACGGTGCCGGTGTCCTTGACCAGCACCACTATGTCCTGGTTTCCGTCGCCGTCCATGTCAGCGACCTTGAGTCCGCCGATGCGGGCGATCGGCGTCGTGCCGGCCAATGGCACGGTGGCGAAGACGATGTTGCCACTCTCGTCCACGTCCTGGAAATGCATCTGGATCGGCTGCGATTCGTTCCAGCCGCTGACCAGGTCGAGGCGGCCATCGCCGTCCAGGTCCCCCACGTCCACGAACTGCGGACCGGCGGAGTCTTCGCTGCGCGGGTCGATCTGAATCGCCCGGAAGAAGCTGGACGTCGTGCCGGAGATCAGGAAGTCCGCCTGGCCCGAGCCGCTCGAGCCGCCCCCGCCGCCTTCTCCGTCGTAGTACATCGAGGTACACCCCACCACGACAACGGTAGCGGCGATCCCCGCGACCAGGCCGTTGTTCAGCACCCGTTTCATCTGTCGTTTCTCCGATTCGGTCACGCCTTCCGGCGGCTTGTTCTCCTCGCGGACGACACGCGAGCGTCGACGCCGCGCCGAGAGCGGCTCGGGCTACTCCGGCGGATCGAGCTTGGTGTTGCGGAACCAGATCAGCGAATCGTCGGCCAACCCGCTCTTCGTCTGGCGGTCGAGCGTGGCGATCACGTCGTTGATTCCGTCGCCGTCCAGGTCCACCACCGCCACGGTGTTGATGTAGGTGGCCGCGTCGCGGAAGTCCGGATCGTCCGGGTCGGCGGTCTCACCCTCGGCCTTGGTGTCGTCGACCACGAAGTTCTCCAGCCACACGTCGTAAAGCCCCTCCTCCACTTCGGGGTCGTACTCGTACCAGAACACCGCGCCGCCGGCCGCTATGATCGCTTCCACTTGCCCGTCGCCCGTCACGTCGCCCAGGGCGATGCCCTCAGGACTCCGCGTGGGGAACTCCTTGATCGTGAAGACGGCCCACGGGAAGTTCCACCGCGGGTCGTACGGGCCCAGGTTGGCGGCCGGCTGGACCGGTCGATCGGGCACCGGCGGGTTCGTCTCGGGGAACAGCGGTTCGGTGCCGTCGTCGGTGGGGCGTTTGAACCACTGCACCACGCGGCCGTTGTTCGAGCGCACGAGCACGTCATCGTACCCGTCGCCGTCCACGTCACCCATGGTGATCACGTCCGCGTAGGTGTCCACGTGACCGACCGGGCGAATCTCCCACGCCCGCGTCGCGCCGCCGAACCAGAGCTCCAACTCACCCACCAGCGTGCGGGCGGTCCCGCCCGGGCCGGACGGGTCATTAAAACACGGGTTGCGGGCCCAGGAGATGTTCGGGGACGCCTGGTCCGGATTGGTGAACACGATGTCGAGATCACCGTCTTCGTCGACGTCGTTGAGCGCGACGTCCTTGACGATCGGGCTGCTGGCATCGATCCAGACCTCGGTCCACATACCGTACGTGTTGACCTGAGCCGGTCCGGGGTTGGCGTACATCACCACCCGATTGACGGGGAACTCCTCGCACTCTTCCTTGCACCCGGCCGGGTTGAAGCACACCACCACGTCCGGGTAGCCGTCGCAGGTCACGTCTCCGACGGCAAGGCTGCTGTAGCTGTTGTACTCGGGCGCCTTCTTGGCCACTTCATAGTTCTGGTCGCGGCGGCCGTCGAGCCGCGACGACCAGCCCCGCGCGTTGTCGGCCAGTTGCAGCCACGACCACATCGACCCGTCGCGGACCGCGTCCGCCGTGCCCGGGTTGAACAGGATGCCTACCTCGCCGACGTCCGCGGCAACGGCCTTCGGCTCCGCCGCGGCCCCCAGCCCGCACCAGGTGACAGGGGCGTCGCCGCAGATCGCCTGCTCGCCGTTGTGCTTGATGGCCACGGCGATGTCGGGCCAGCCATCGTCGTCGAAGTCGGCGACCTTCAATCCGCCCAGCACGGCGAAGGGGTGCGTGCCGGCGATCGTGATGGTCTCGAACCCGATGGCCCCGGGCGGGCCTTCGCACCGCATCGAACTGACGGTGTCATCGTCGCGGGCGACGACGGTTCCCCCGTCGCCGCACGTCTGCAAATGCACCTGCACCGGTTGCGACTGGTTCCACCCCGTGACCAAGTCGATGAGCCCGTCGTTGTTGATGTCGGCCGGCACGACGAACTTGGGGCCGGCGGTGTCCTCGAGCAACGGGTCGAGCTGGATCGCGCGGAAGTGGCTGAACGTCGTTTCACCCTCGACGGCCACATCGTCCGCGACCACCGGGCCAACCGGGGTGCTCGTTTCATTGTCGTGGCTGCCGTCGGGGAAGAACCCGCCGTCTTCGATCTCCGCGCCGAGCGTGGCGGGGGGGGCCCGCCCCCCGCCGCGACTGCCACCCCTGCCCCGGTTGCCGGACCTCGCCGGTTCGGACAAGGACACGCACCCCGCAATCACGATGACCGGCACGATCACCGCGGCGAGGTACCGCAATACCGACGCTTTCATGATCCATCTCCACAAACAGTCAGTAACACGGTGGGTGCACCGCGGGCTCCCCATCGATATCGGCTTGACGCAATGACTACTTGTGAGTGTGCAATACTCCCCGCTATCATGCACGGAGGATGAAGGGCTGGCGGCGGCGATTATCGCGCTCGCGTCGGGGAACAAGCATCATGGGGGCGATAAAAGTAGGACTACCCGGATGACCGGCAGGAACACCGGCGGTGCGGAACGCTTTCTGGAATTGTCCGACACAGATCTGGTGCGGCAGTGCGATGTCGATGTTTATCGGGCCTCCGGGCCGGGCGGGCAGAAACGCAACAAAGTGAGTTCCGCCGTGCGGCTGCGGCACCAGCAGACCGGCCTGATCGTAACCGCCACCGAAAGCCGATCCCAGCACGAGAACCGCGCGCGGGCGTTGCGCCGTTTGCGCCGGGCCCTCGCCCTCCACGTGCGAGCGGGCGTCGATCTCGACGCCTATCAACCGGGTTCATTGCTGGCGGCATGCGTCAGCCGCGGCGCGCGGCTGGTGGTGGGTCGAAAGGACCATCGCTACAACCTCGCGGTCAGCGAGATCCTCGACGTGCTCGCCGCCTGTGACATGAAGGTGTCATCCGCGGCGGCCTTCGTCGGCGTGTCGACGGCCAACCTTGTTGCGTTTCTGAAAAACGACCCCACCCTCTGGGCCCATGTCAACCGCCTGCGGGCCGACGCCGGCCGCAAACCACTGCGGTGACATCTGAATCGCGAAGACCAAAAACGAGCGGACGGGCGATTGCCGCGTCGACCGGGTGAACAGTTGACCGGCGTTGAACCGGCTGCGGGCGGGCCCCGCCCGCGAACGATCCTCAACCGCTCCACGTTCCACTGCTCACCTGCTCTGGGCCGAACGCCGCGGCGGACCTCGAATCGCCGGTTCACCCGCGGTCCAACATGACGCCCACGTCTCCGATTCAGGCCGTCGCACCCACATCCGCCGCAATCCCTCATTCTCGGCGGCATTGATTGCATAGGGCAGTCGAGAGCCGACCGAGACGACCCTTCGCGAAACGCCATCCCACGGTAGCGACTCCAAGCACCATTCTCCGTTGTACGGCTTCCAGTTGCGGTCGACTCTCGACTTCCTGTCTGGCGTATCGCGCATCCACATAACGACGTCCTTTCACGAAAGAGTATCCGAGGCGGATTCCGACTCGCTCGCATCAGGGGCCAGTTCATCAATCTTGGCCGCATCGCGATCCAAAGTTATCAGTCCAACGATGCCGCCCCGTATGACACACGAGGGCAGGATATCCGCCTTGCTTTCTTCGCCGTTCGCTGCAGTCATCCCAGTCCTTTCCACCGCGTTGCCGTGGCCGGCGCGCACCCTCCACCCTCGGGCGCAAGCAGCGCCTGTCGGCACGCGGACGAGTCGGTTGTGGATCGTTCCATCAACCGCGACAACACGCCGCGGACAAAACCAGTGTGGCCATCAAAAAAAAGACCAACCCACAAAAAAAACCCTGGAGCTTCGGGCTCGCAGGGCTTGCTGGTGGTCAACTCTAACAAACCCTACGGCGGCCCATAGTCGAACGCGCACAGCGCCCAGCCAATGAGACATACAGCCACCTGCTGCATGCCCATAGCGTGGTGGGCGTTCGTTCGGGCTGTTCGTAGAGTTTGCATGACGATAATCCTTACGCTGCCAATCCTAGTGTACACACATTATCGCTCGAGTCAAGCAGACGCGCAAAAAGTGACACGCGATGGCAGCCGGAAGCCGCACGCCGACCTGGTGGTTGTCGCGGCGAATCACCCTTCGCGACGCGCCATCGCCGATTTCATCCGCTCGCCCGACCGAGGGCACGTCCACCCGCGACCGCACGCCGCCAGGGGTGAGCCGAACCGGGACACGCCCGGCCACCCGCCTCGCCAAGGGACCAGGCCC
>CAZBUJ010000064.1:0-34097 GCA_964495075.1 uncultured Phycisphaeraceae bacterium | reverse complement strand
GCTCATCACCCAGGGTTATCCCTAACCACCTCAGTGGGTGTGGGTCATTTCGCTGTCCTTCTCCAGGAAGCCCTCCAGCTTGCGCGACCGGACCGGGTGTTGGAGCTTGCGGATCGCCTTCGCCTCCACCTGCCGCACACGCTCCCGCGTCACCTTGAAGATCTTGCCGACCTCCTCCAACGTGTAGGTGTACCCATCGCCGATCCCGTACCGCAGCTTGATGATCTCCCGCTCCCGGTACGTCAACGTCTTGAGCACCTCCTCGATCCGGTCCTTCAGCATCTCGCTGCCCGCCGACGAGATGGGCGACTCCGCCCGGTCGTCTTCGATGAAGTCGCCGAAGTAGGAATCCTCGCTCTCGCCGACCGGTCGGTCCAGCGAGATCGGGTGCCGGCTGATCTTCATCACGCGCCGCGCTTCCGAGACGGGCATCTCGGCGCGACGGGCGATCTCCTCGATCGTCGGCTCCCGGCCCAACTCCTGCAGCAACTGCCGGCTGATGTTCCGAAGACGACTCATCGTCTCGATCATGTGCACTGGAATGCGGATCGTTCGCGCGTGATCAGCAATCGCCCGGGTGATGGCCTGGCGAATCCACCACGTCGCGTAGGTGCTGAACTTGTAGCCGCGCTTGTACTCGTACTTGTCCACGGCCCGCATCAGACCCGTGTTGCCCTCCTGGATGATGTCCAGGAAGCTCAGACCGCGGTTGCGGTACTTCTTCGCGATGCTCACCACCAACCGCAGGTTACCGCCGGACAGCTTCCGCTTCGCGTCCTCGTACTCCGAGAAGACCCGCCGGATCGATCGCAACCGGCTCTGCAGCTCGTCGCTCGTCTCCAGCACCAGCGACTCGATGCCGGCGAGTTCATCCTCCATCCCCTGCAGATCCTCGTCCGGGACCGTCTGGCGCCGGGCCTCCTCCATCAGACGAGACTCCAGCATGCGCATCTTGCGGTGACGACCGATCAGCTTCTTCATCAAGGGGGCGATCCGGCTCGTCCGCAACGACAACTCTTCCAGAAGCTTCGAGATCTTCCGCCGCCGCTGGTTCATCCGCGATACCGTCTTCTTCCGCGTCGCGGCCGAGACCCGACCACGCTGAAGACTCATCCAGTCCTCCTCGTTCCGGGCCAGCAATGCGCGCACCGTCTGCAAGTTGCCCGGCATCCGGCGTAGGATGGTGGCTTTCGCCATCTGCTCGGAGGTGGAGATCTTCATCGTCCGGTCGAACGGAAGATGCCCGTCATACACCTGCTGGAGAACCTCCACGGCCTGGGCCCCGCAGTAATCACTCTCGAGCACCATCTGACGAAACGCCATCCGGGTCAGCTCGATCTTCTTGGCCAACCGGACTTCCTCGTCGCGGGTCAGCAGCGGGATCTCGCCCATCTGGGTCAGATACATGCGCACCGGGTCGTCGATGCGCCGGGCCGTGCCTTCGACCACGCTCAGGTCTTCCCGGCGGGCCTCCTCGACGTCCAGTTCCGCCTGTTTCTTGTCAAAACGAACCGGGCCGCCCTTGCCGTGGCGCGAGGCTTCGAGATGCTCCGCCTCGACCTCGTCCAGCATCTCCACCGAGGCCTCTTCAAAGCGAACCATGATCATCTCGAGCTTGTCGGGAGAAACGGCCTCGTCGGGGAGCCGTTCATTCATCTCCTCCCACGTGACGTAACCACGCTTCTTGCCGCGTTCCAGCAACTCGTCCACGGCCACGTCAATCGCGTCTTTCCCCGCACCGGCTGTCTCTGCGGTGATTGTCATCCGTCGATTAACCTCCACAAACGCCTCCGCCCACACGCTCCCGCTTACTCGCCTCGCTCCGCTCCGTACTCCTCCGCCGCACGTCGCGAGACAAACTGACCGCCACCGGCTAGGTGGGCATACGTTTCGCCCAGCGCTCGAAGAGTGGCATCCCCTGCCTCACCCTCCGACTCCTCGCCCCCGCGAATGCCCTGCGCCATGCTTCGCGCCCCGCGGGCGATGCGTATTCGCTCCAGGCGGGACACCGCCGATCGCAGGCTCTCCGCGCGGCTCTCACGCCCCTCGCCCCGGAACAACAGATCCGTCAGGAGCGACGCCTCGTCCGTACTCTCGATCGAACTGACCAGCACCCCGACGTCCAGACCGCCGGGCCGGCTGGCGTGCTCGCGCAACCGCTCGCCGATCGACCGCATCCGGAGATCGGTAAACCGCCGCGGGTCAAACACCTCGCGCACATCGCTCCAGAGCCCCGGCTCCGCGAGAACAACCTCCACAACCGTCATCAGCGCCGCTTGCTCGCCGTCCCGGACAACAGCTCCGGAAACCCCACCTCGACGCTGATCACCCGACGCCCCGGCCCGGGCAGCCGCCCGGACCGGGCGACGCTGCCCCGCCCTGGCCAACAGCCGCCGGATCTCCTCCGCGGGCGCGCTCACCGTTCGAGCAATGTCATTAATTATCAGCCCGCGCTGAATTGCGCCCAGGCCTCCGATGGAGCCCAAGTCCGCTATAAGTTGGGCAAACTCCTCCATCGCCAGCTGCCGGTCGCGACCGCCTTCCTGGGCGTGAAACCGGGCCAGCGTTCGCTCCCATTTGAATCCTAGCGCGTCACAGCGCGAATTCAATACGTGGCTAAACCCCTCTGCCCCCGATAATTGCAGAAACTCGCAAGGGTCCTTCCCCTCCGGGACGCGGGCAAGCGTCACTCGGAGACCGTGCTGGAGCGCCACCGCCAATGCGCGATCCGCGGCCGCGTCGCCGGCGGCGTCGGAATCAAAAATGAGCACCACTTCGTCGCAGTACCGCCGCAGCAGCCTTGCGTGGTCCTTCGTGAGGGCCGTACCCAAGGTGGCCACGGTGTTCTTGAAGCCATGCTGATGTGCGGCCATGCAGTCCGTGTACCCCTCCACCACGATCGCGGCATTCCATTCGGCGATGGCCGGCCGGGCGAGGTCCACTCCGTACAGATTGGTCCCTTTGTCAAACAGGGCATTCTGGGCGGTGTTGATGTATTTGGCCCGGGCGTCGCTGAGCGTCCGGCCACCGAATCCGATAACGCGTTTCGTCGCATCGCGTATGGGAAACATGAGCCGGGTTCGGAAGACATCGTAGCGATCCCCCTGCTCTCCGACGGCGACGAGGCCGGCCGCCTCAAGCCACCTCGCGTTCACGGACGCGCGGGCGGCAGCCTGCAAGAGTTGACTGCCGTCGGCGGAGGCGAGTCCGAGTCCGAACGCGCCGGCGGTTTCGGCGGACAGTTTTTTCTCGGCAAGGAATGCCCACCCCGGATCGGTGGGTGAAGATCCTCGCAATTGTCGTTGAAACACCTCGGCAGCCCAAGCGTTGACGCGTGCGATCTCCGATTTGGTGGGCCCGTCGTCACCGGCCGCCCCGGGCCCCGACCGGGCTGCCCCCGGGGGGGGCAGTTCGATGCCCGCCCGGTCGGCCAGGATTCGGAGCGCGTCCATAAACTCCACGTTTTCAATAAGTTGCACGAACTTGAACAGATCTCCGCCGACGTTGCAGCCGAAGCATTTGAAGAAGCCCCGCTCCGGCGAGACGTTGAAAGAGGGCGTCTTCTCGTGATGGAACGGGCACCGGCCCTTGAACGACCGCCCGGACGGTCGCAAGGTCACATGCTCGGCCACGACGTCCACCAGGCTGACGCTCTGCCGGATTCGTTCTTTGATGACGTCGAAGTTTTCCAATTGCTAAATACGTTCTAGCCGCCGCTGCCACGCTGTCTGGTCGCGCCAACTAGACCGCAACCGGATGAAGACCGATGGAACACGCAATCATGGGTTACCCGGAGCACGCTCCCCCACAATCCATGCGCAGACCTCCAAGTATACATCGTGGCAGGAGTTGGGTCAAATTACAGGACGTGTCGGCGTCGGTGTCGGCCGGGCGGCACGACCGCCGCCCGAGTGGTCGCTTGATCGCGCGCGGTGCAGCGGCTAAACGATCCTGGCAGGCGGGCCCGCGTCGTTCGGGTGCGGCGGGCGGGCTCACGGCCGGCACAGTTGGGAGCGTGGCATGGGCAACACCGAGACGGTTACTACCATCCGTGTTCGGTACAGTGAAACCGATCAGATGGGCACATTCTACAACGCGCGGGCGTTGGAGTGGTTCGAGTGTGGGCGTAACGAGTATCTGCGTTCGATCGGTTTGCCCTACACGGAGGTGGAAGCCCGGGGTGTCTACTTGCCTGTCATCGAGGCACACCTCCGCTATCGCGGTCGGGCGCGATACGACGACGAGCTCGAGATCCACACCCGCGCCGCGATGAGCGGAAACGCGCGGGCGCGGTTCGACGTGCGGATCTGCCAGCGGGTGGGCAGTGCGACCGTGGTGGACGGGTACACGATTCATGCCTGCACGGGCGCGTCAGGCCGTCCCATTCGCCCACCGGCCTGGTTCAGGGAGGCACTGGGTGCTTCCTCGTCGGCGTCGGCGTGAACGGCAAACGGCCCACAACGAGCGTGCGGGATGGTCACGCTTATGACCTTCCCGCACGCTTGCCGCTATCGGCGATTCCAATCTGGTTTCGTTCTAGTGACGCCCGTAACCGCCACCGCCCCCGGTCCGGCCCTGCCGCGGGCGCGCCTCGTTGACCGTCAAGGTGCGTCCGTCGTGCTCGTAGCCGTTGAGGGCGTTGATCGCCGCCTCGGCCTCGTCTTCCGAGCTCATCTCGACGAAGCCGAATCCTTTGCTGCGACCGGTCGCCCGATCGCTGATTACCTCGGCGCTCGTGACGGTGCCGTGCTCGGACATCAGTTGTTCCAAGTCTGAACTGCTCACCCCGTAGCTCAGATTCCCCACATACAGTCTCTTGCCCACCGCGAAATCTCCTCTGATGGTGGCAGTACGACCCACCTGTTCACTTTCAGGGTCGTCATTGAAAGGGGCCGCCCTTCGGCCCTACACAGGAAGGAGGACGAGCCATGCGAAGCGAATCGGGACATGACCGTCCAGCGTCTCGTGCACGCCTCGTTCGACAAACCAACCGCGGTGAGTGTACCGCATTGCCGGGGGCGAGTAAACGGCATATTCGCGTCATCGGGCCGATCCGGCCCCCTCGCTACAGTGCCAGTGAAAGTCCCCTCCACCCGCCGGACAGGTCGACGGGCTCCACGGGTAGGGCGGCCCCGGCCCGGCGACCGCCGTCGGTCCGGCCACGTCTAGGCAGCGCGGCCTCCCAGTACCCGGACCTTGAAGCCGAGCATCTGGCTGAGCGCGACCATCTCATCAAAGATGTCCCCATAGGCCACCGCGATATGGTTGCTGAGGTAGTGGGCCATCAGGGTGTCCCGCGTGATTCCGAGATCGGCCGCCATGAAAGGCCACTCCCGCGTTGTCCCTTCCCACCAGGCGTCCCGTTTGTCGGCGGGGAGCTTGACGACCTCGCCTCGGCCGACGTCCATCCACAAGGCGGCGTCCTTGATGTAGGCCCGTGACCATGTGATCCGCCCGGGCAGGCTCTCGCCGGTGAAGGTCCCGCCCGGCACGGGGAAGTAGCCCGCCGGCTGGCGATAGGAATGTACGCCTTCGAGGGTCAGCGGATCGTGGTTGAAGGCGTACGCGCTGCACGACCCGGAGTTCAGGAGGACCCAGAGGAAGCGTCCGTCGTGCTGGGCCCCCCACCGGACATCATGGAACATGACGCCCTGGTGCAGTTCCTTGGCCTTGAGCAACCGCTTCATGAGTTCCATCGGCACGACGTTGCCTTGGTCGCCCTCGGTGGCATCAATAATGGTGTCGCCGTGCCCTTCCGGTCGGCAGGTGGAGTTGAACAGGCCTTCCGCGAAGTCGGACGGCGGTCGTAGCGGGAGCAGCCCGAGCTGATACTGCCAGCCCATGCAATCGGCCCGGAATTCATCGACGAGGTCCAGGACGGCCAGGTAGTCGCGCAACTGCTCCTTGGTGGCCGCCTCGTCGAAGTCCCGGGCCCCGGATTCGCCGTAGTGGAAGGTCACGCCCTTGTCCCGGACGAAGGCGTAAGCGTCGTCGATGCGTTTGGGCACAATGTCCTTGCCTCGCGCAATAATCCAGGCCTGGTCGACCTTGTGCTCGGTGAACCCGATCGGGTTCAGCAGCCGGGGGCCGAAGTAGCCGTTGATCATGCCCATGGACGTGTCGCCGAGCATCAGGGCGAGCACCCGGCGTCGTTGAATCGCGTCGGCCACGGACTGGGCGATCCGCAGGGCGTCCGGGGCAACCGGTGCGGCGTAGGATATCTCGTCCGCCGCGTAGGCGATCCGCCCGGTGGTGCACCACTCGTCAAGGCGTGCCATGAAAGTGTCATCCGTGCTCCACTCCTCGGCGTCGGTCCAGACCCGCGAGAACCGCCGGCCCACGCTCTCCAGGCAGGCCCCGGTATTCAACAGTCCGACCAGGCCCGGCCAGGTGCCGGAGAAATTGCTGGCCAACAGCAGCGGATTCTCTTTGCCCACCACGCCGTCGGTCGTGTGCGGACCGTAGAACCAGTGAGCGCACACGCCGATCATCGGGTCGTCGACGGGGCCGAGTTTCTCGATCGCTTCGTGCGGCTTGGTCAGGTACCCGTCGATCCGGTAGGACTTGCGTCCCAGTCGGGCGAGCGCGGTTTCCAGTTGGACGGTGGCTTCCGTGATGCTGGGCAACGCCTGCTCGTTCGGCGTGGGACGGTAGTCACCCGGCCAGAAGATTGCGATCGTGCTACCCATCGGTCTCGGCTCCCGCAGAAGTGTGAAGGACTCCGTCGGACCGGCATGAGCACCGGGCTCCGAACCGCCTCCATCCTACCGACCGAACGGCCGGACGAAAACACGGGCGGGGGTTGGGGCAGGGGTTGGACCGTGGCGGCACACCGCGTGGCACCGCGGGCGCCCCGGGCCGGGTGCGGGGGACGTCGGTTCGCGAGCGGGGCACGGCGACGGGGCGCTGTCCGTGACAATCACGGATCAGTGACCCAGGTATCCTTCGACAAGCGTCTCGGGATCAGCGCCTCGTTCCGCGCATGCCACCTGCACTCCGCGGTGCGTGAGCTGCTCCCTGGTCCGGACGCTGACGTCCGCCGCCAGCAGCATGTCCGTACCGTGGTCCGCCAGCCACTGGGTGAGCGAATCACCGGCTGACTGCGTCACGGCGGCGATGTGTTTCCACAGGATGTGCCCATTGACGGGGTTGACGTCCAGGAAGGCAACGCGCGAAGCCTTGCCGATTGTTTCGGCAGCGTTTTTGCTGTCGCACGGGATTGCGAACCGCATTTTGCTCCACTCCAGGTCGGTCCCGGCGCCGGCGTCCGCCACCGGCGTCATGGCCGCCGCGCTTGTCGTGCTTCTGCCCCTTTCGCGTCACAGGCGCAGGGGCATACCGCTCCGGTTACGTCCGGTGGGCTGTCGCCTCAGGGGCCGGGTGCCGTCCATTCGCGCGTCCGCCCGGGCCGCGGTCCGAGGCGAAAACGGCGCGGCCGCCGGCGGCCTGTTGACACGTCGGGTATTACCGGATTCCGAGATCATGCCCGTGCTCGCCGTGCTTGCCTGTCCTGGGCCCGCCGACGCGCCCTTCATCCCGGGGGTCTGACCGGGTGGGCGGGCTGTCAGCCCCGTCGAGGACATCGTCATAACCCCCCCTGTTCTTGCGGCTTAATCGCCGGACCAGGGCAGGTCATCCCCACCTGCCGACAGATCATAGCACTTACACTGTCAGAATGTAATCGTGTCTTGTGTATTTGATCGTGTGTTGGCCGATTCCGGGCGACGTCGGGGCCGGGCAGCGGGGACGGACGCGATAATCCTCTTAATAACATGACGTTACGACATGGACCGAGCCGATTGAACGACTGGACGCAGTGACGCACCGTCGTCGCCATGACCGGGCGGCGCGGGGCCCCGCGGTCGGGTCGCGGACCGGTTGCCGTTCGTCGTTCTCGACGCGGTACCGGTTCGCCGCCGATCGTCCGGCTTGGTCCAGCGGATCCGGCGGTCCACGTTGGCGCGCCGGGCCGACGGCGGATGTTCGCGCGCGGTGGGTTGCCAGGCACGGACGGCGTGGACCGATCGACATGACCGTGGCGACACCGGTTGCTTCCGTCGCGCGTTGTGCGCTGCACGCCGGGCGATGGGCACGTGGTTGTGACCGCGCTTCGCATATGCTTAAATACGGCAAGGCGTAACGAGCGAATCGCACGTACATGTTGCGACGTGTCAGCTCTCCAACTCGCTCGATGCGACAGCCCTTCCGCGCGCAGGAGTAATCGGTGAGTCCGGCCGCCACGCCAGATCGCGCGACCCCGTCCACGCCGCTCGAATCTCATGAGCCATACCGGGCCGGCGCCCTTGTTTCCCTCGTACGGTTGCACTGGTTCATCCGGCTACGCTGGGTCATCGTGGTGTTGGGATTGGGCGCCCTGGCAGTGGACCATTTCGTGTTGTCGGACATCAAGCGGCCGACCGGGTTGCTCATCGTGCTGATCGGCCTGGCGGTGACCAACGCCATCTGGATGGCCGTGGCCCATTTCCTTCTCCGTCGGACTGACGCCCATGATCAAGGCGAAGCGAAGGCAGTGCGTGAGTCGCAGGTCTTCGCCAACGCACAAGTAAGCGTCGACCTGTTGGTCTTGACTTTGATCCTGCGCTACACGGGCGGGATCGAGAGTCCTATGGTAGTTTTCTACCTGTTCCACATGGCGATCGGGTCGCTTGTCCTCGGCTGGTGGCAGGCGGTTCTCCAGGGTTTGTGGGCGATCCTGCTGTACTCGGGGCTGGCGTGGGGCGAGTGGTGCGGTTGGATCACGCCGCACTATCCGTTTCTGTCGAGCCTGGAGATCAACCTTCACCAGCACTTCCCGCACGTCGTGGCGGCCATCGTGGTGATGGGGTGTGCGGTTCTCGGCACGCTTTATTTCATGATCCAGATCGCGATGCGGCTCGACGAAGGCGAGCGTCAGCTTCGCCGCGCCAATGCAGCGCTGCAGAAATCTCAGCAGGCCATCCATGACCTCGATCATCGGCGGTCACGGTTCATGCAGACGGCGGCCCACCAACTCAAGAGTCCGCTGGCCGGCATTCAGACGCTTACCGCGCTCATCCGCGACGGCATCGTGCCGCCAGCGGAGATGAAATCGACGTGCCAGAAGGTCATCGATCGCTGCAAGGCGGGGATCGGCCAGGTCACCGAGCTGCTGACGCTCGCCCGCGTGCAGGAGACCGATCCTGCCCGGCACCGCAACGCGCAGGTGGACGTCGGCAAGGTGGTGGAGGATATCTACCACCGTCAGGTCGTGGTGGCCCGGGACGCCAACCTCGACATGCAATGCGACATCGCGTCGGCGCAGAACCTGATAGCCCACGTCGACCGGCAGGACCTGTCCGACTGTGTCATGAACCTCGTGGAGAACGCGATCAAGTACACGCCCGGGCCGGGGAAGGTCATGATCGCCGTGCGCCGCGAGACGGCCGACGCCCAGGCGGCCGGCAGCAACCGCAGGGACTACGTGGCCGTCACGGTCACCGACACGGGCATCGGGATCGATCCCGACGCGTTGGTGGGCCGCGAGGGGCCCGCCGGCGCCGGTTCCGTGTTCGACGCGTTTCGTCGTGGCAACGCGGCGTTGAGCGCCCGGATCCCGGGCTCCGGGCTGGGGCTATCGATCGTACGGGAGATCGTGGAGCAGGCCGGCGGGCGGATTCGGGTCCATTCGCAGCCGGGTCGCGGCTCCCGGTTTACCGTCCTGTTTCCGTCCGAGGGGCAGGCCCCCACCGGGATTCGTGACACGCGGGCGAGCGAGATCGTGGTGGAGATGGAGGATGCGGGCCACCCGCCGACATAGAGAGCCTACGGCGGGCTGACCGGTCGTCCGGCACTCACTGCATGGGCCCGGTCGATGAGGTCGGCCACGGTGTTCCGCGTGGCGGCGTGGAGGGGAATGGCATACCCGCGGCAGAAAGGACCGGTGCCTTCCCCGGACACGGCCACGTTGATCCCGACCACGTTTCCCTCGCCATCGATGAGCGGACCGCCGCTGAACCCGGGTTCAATCTGGGTCGTGCTTTCGATGAGGCGGTCGTAGCACCTCACCCGTCGCGGATCCAACTCCTGCTGAAGCGATACCTGCGTCTGGATGATGATCCCGGTCCGCGCGGGCCCCTGCTCGCAGAACGCCGCGCCGGCCAGCGCCATCACGCGGGTGCCCGTCCGGGCGGGTCGGTTCACGAATCGCAGGGGAGTGAGGTCGTGGCAATCGATGTGCAGGACGGCCAGGTCCAGTTGGGGATGTACGGCCATCCGGGTCACCGGGTGACGTGTCCCGTCGGCCAACGCGACCGCAATCACCGACGCGTTTCGAACCACGTGTTCGCTGGTGAGAATCCACCCGTCGGCTGCGATGACCACGCCGCTGCCCGTAGACTGCCTGGCTGTTTCCTGGGGACGGCTGGTCGCGACGGCGGGTGACGCATTCGTGTCGGTGTGAATGTCGACGACGGCCGCCAGCACCCGGGCGGCCAACTGCTCCGCGGAGAGACGGCGTGACGACTCCGTGTCCGCCGCACAGCCTTTCGGGCCGCCGCTCCGGTTGTCCACCAGGGCCTCGCCAACGGAGAACCGCTGATCCGGGGCGTCCACCGGCAGGGCCGAAACACACCCGAGACCGATGGCGATGGCCAACGTGATGAGGGTGCACGGAAGTCGCATCGTGTTAACCCCTTGGGCGACGGGGAGGTCGGCCCAGTGGTATCTACGATACGTTTTGGATAACGCCAAAGGGGACGTGGCGGCGCGTCCGCGTACCTGGTTGTGTCAAGATGTTGACACTGGTTCATGATCGGACGTCGAAGGCGGCCGCGACGGGCGACGCAAAGTGCGGGAGGCGATCGCATCACGGTGTGATGGCCGCCGATCGTCGTCCGGTAATCGCCACGCGATGCAATCGTGCCCAAAGCCATTCCAGGACCGGCGTGGCACCGGTGTTTTTCCGGCTCTGGGACGGCTTCTAGTTGATGGATATCGGCGGTGGCCAGTCGCGTCCGGTGTCCTTCGCGGTCCCGCTGCGGCTTTGCCGAATCAGGTCGTTGATCCAGCGCCGCACGAGGTCGGCCCGGTCGGCGATATCGCGGGTCTCGAGCATTCGTTGCTTGAGCGGGTAGGCATCGGAGGGGATGAAGTAGAAGGCCAGGACGTCGAGCAGTGCCTCGATGGAGCCGTGGGCATCGAACATGTGTTCGACGGCGTCGCGGGCGGCCACGCCGGCCTGGGCGGCTTCTCGCAGAAGCTGGTGCAGCTCGAACCGCAGCGCGGCGGCGTCGTCCGGCTCCGGGAGGACGCCGGGCTCGAGGGCGGCGAGGACCGCCTGGCGGTAGTGACCGGTCTGGTCCTCCACACGGATCAGAGCCCGGGTCCGACCCAGCAGGATGAGGTTGAACCGTCCGTCGGCAAGCTGCTCATGTTGCACGACGGAACCCACGCACACCACCGGGTGAACGGGGGCCTGGTTGGTGTGATAGAGCGGCTCGTATCCGTCTCGGAGCAAAGCCACGGCCAGGTATCGCTCGGCCGGATCGCGTTTGAGGACGTCGAGCATCATTCTCCGATAGCGTGCCTCGAACAGGTGAAGGGGCAGCAATCCGCCGGGCAGCAGCACGCAGTTCGGCAGTGGGAAGATGGGCAGCGCTTCCTCCCAGATGTTCGGCAGGGGATCGCTCATTCCGGAGTATGATAGACGCCGGGATGGGAATTGGCGAGCGGGGGCACCCGGAGCGACGAGCGGGGCTCGCCGCTCCGGATACCCTGGGGCAGTCGATCGGTTGCTCAGGAGAGCCGCTGAGGTTGGGCTCATTGGGAGCCTAACAGGGTGACGGTGGGGAGCCGGTGCGACTGCAGGTTCTCCTTGAGATCGAGAATGCGCATCTGCGCCTCCCGGGCCTGGCCCTCGAGAAGCGGGAGGCGCAGCGCGATCTCGCGTTCGTATTCGTGGGCGAGCGTCCTCACTTCATTCTCCCTCAACGCCGCGAGCCGTTGGGTGACCCATTCGAGTCGCGATTCGGCCTCGTGCGCGCTGATCGACACGTCGGCGAGCTGGGCGTTGAGCTGTTCCAGTTGCGCGCCACCAGCCCGGTGCTGCCGTACTTCCTGTCGCTCCATGAGTCGCAACCGCGCCTGCAGCAGTTGTTCCCGGGCCTTCAGGATCTCGTCCCCGGTGGCCTGGTTGGCGTCGACGAGAGCTTGCGCCCGTTTCACGCGGCCCTCAAGCCCCGCCACGATCGCCTCCATTTCGGCAACGAGGGGGTCTTCCGCGGTGGCGGCCCGCTCTCCGATCTCGGCGATCTGGGCGACGATGGCTTCCTTCCTCGCCCCCATCGACGCAACCTCCAATGCGTCTTCCTCACGGCGTTCCTCAAGTTCCCGCAGGGCGTTGACCACGCCGTCCATGGACAGATCGCTCATCTCGGCTTGATCGCACATCTGGCGGTAGCGATCCTGGAGTTTACGCATCTCGGCCAGGCTGGCCTTCATGACTCCGTCCGCCTCGTCGAGCTGTGCCTGGAGGCGCTCGACCCCCAGTCCGCTGGCCTGCTGTAGAACAATCTGGGCTTCCGCGGCCAGGGCCTGCCAGAACCCTGTGCGGGGGGCGTCCATGCCCACGGCATCCCACGGCACGTGGGCAATGGCGATCAGCACGCCGTCGACCCCCTGCTCATCGTCC
Organism: uncultured Phycisphaeraceae bacterium; assembly: GCA_964495075.1. Taxonomy (GTDB): domain Bacteria; phylum Planctomycetota; class Phycisphaerae; order UBA1845; family UBA1845; genus JAFGJQ01. The sequence continues at coordinate 21,430 of CAZBUJ010000064.1, read as the reverse complement.
GGGGGTCCCAACCAGTCGAGTTGCAGTACGTTCTCCCAGCGGTCCGGCACGCTGGCCTGATCGGTGTAGTCGGCGTAGACCTTGTCGCAGACCGTCGTCACGAGCCTGAGGACGGAGTCATGATGCAATTCCAGCGTCGCCGGGTCGCAGGCGATTCTCATGATGCACGATCGTGGGGCGACGCCCGAGCCGGCCGGCTTCTCGTCGGGCGTGGCGGCGCCGATCGGCACGCAGGCCAGGAGCATTATTGCAAGCGTCAGCATCTTCATGTTCATGATAAGCCTCCCTTTCCGGATTGAAGTTCATTGATGCGTTGTTGGGCCTTCACGGCGGCCTGGGTATTCGGGAACAGGGTCACCACCCGCCGGTACGCGTCGGTACAATCTTTGGCTTCCGTCTGGCGGGCGCAGAGGCGGTCCGCCTCCAGGACCAGGAAGCACGCGGTCTTTTCGAGTTGGAGGCGGGCGCGGGCCTGCGGGTCGCGGCGGGTCAGCTCTCGCTCGAGGCTCGCGATGCGTTCCCTTTGTTCGCGGCGCTTGTCGAGCCGTTCCATCAGCGCGGCGTGGGCGTCGGCGGTTGCCTCGAGCCTCGCGATCTCCGCCTCCAGATACGCCGCGTCGATGATCGGGGCGGCGGGTGGCGGGCCTGCCGGCGGCCCATTGGCGATGCGTTGGTGCGAGCCGGCCCCGGAACCGGAATCAGCCGACCACAGCAAGGTGGCACCCACTACGATGAAGAAGCACGCCGCGGCGGCGACACCGATGGTGGTCCGGAGGATCTGTCGCCGCCAGGCCAACTGCCGGACCCGCGGGCCGAGGTTCGCGCGAACGCGGAAAGGCCCGGCGGTGGCGTCCGCCCGTCGGAGAAGCGCTTTCAGTTCCTGTTCGTCCATGGTTCTCACCGGTTCGACAGAGGTTCGAGCGATCGGGCGAGTCGGTCCTTTGCCCGACTCAGCCGAACATGGGCGGCCCCTTCGGAGATTCCCAGCACCTCGCCGATGTCACGGACTGGCATCTCTTCCAGGTACCGCAATACGACGACCTCCCGGTAGCGGCGCGGCAGCGCTCGTATGCCGTCCTGGACCCGCGCGAAGGCGCCGGTGTCCAGCGGGGGCGGCCGATTCGTGGGGCGACCGGCCTCGACCACCGCGGGCTGACGGATGAGCCGGAGTCGCAGCAGGCGATTGCGTTCGTGGTTGCGACACTTGTTGACGGTTATCGTCGTCAACCAGGTCGACAGGCTGCTGCGTCCGCGGAACCGTTCCCGGTGCACCCACACGGCCAGGAATACCTCCTGCACGACGTCGTCCACGTCGGCGGGCCAGGCCAACAGTCGCCGGGCCAGCCGGGCCACCCGGTCCTGGTGGCGCCACACCAACTGGTCGAAGATGGCGGCGTCGCCGGCGACCAGGCCGGTCGTCAACCGGTCCTCGTCGGCGTCCCGCACCGGGTCGGTCGCCCTGCCCGCGATTGGCATGCCGTGCGTCATCACCGCCCCATTAGACACGCGGGGGATGGATCACATACAGCAATTGCGCGTTTTTTTGTCAGAGGGCGGCGGCGGGGTCGAGCCAATCGTTCGGGGGCGCCAGTGACATGGTGTCCCGCAATTGTCGTCCGACGGTCTCGATCGGGTGGTCGGCGTCCCGGGCGGCCAGTCGTCGGGCGGCGGCGTTGCCGGCGTGGCAGTCGGCGATGAACGAATCGGCGAACTCGCCCGACCGGATCTCCTCGAGCACCTGTCGCATGACGTCCCGGGTGGCGGGGCCGATGATCCGCCGTCCGCGGGTGAGGTCCCCGTACCGGGCGGTGGTGCTGATCACCTCGCGCATGCCGGCGATGCCCCGGATGTGGATGAGGTCCGCGATCAGCTTTACCTCGTGCAGGCATTCGAAGTAGGCGAGTTCCGGGCTGTAGCCGGCATCGGTCAGCGTTTCAAAGCCGGCCCGAACGAGTTCGCACAGCCCGCCGCACAAGACGGCTTGTTCGCCAAAAAGGTCGGTCTCCGTTTCGTCGCGGAAGGAGGTTTCCAGGATGCCCGCTCGCCCACCGCCGATGGCGCAGGCGTAGGCGAGCCCGACGTCGCGAGTGTCGCCGGACGGGTCCTGGTGCACGGCGAGCAGGCACGGCACGCCACCGCCGCGTTGGAAGCGGCGGCGCAGCATATGGCCTTGGGCCTTGGGGGCCACCATGAAGACGTTGATGTCTTCGGCGGGGACGACCTGGCGATAGTGCACCGAAAAGCCGTGGGCGAAACCGACGTACGATCCGGGCCGCACGTTGGGCGCGATGTCGGATTCGTACACCGCGCCGTGCCGTTCGTCGGGGATCAGGACCATGACGACCGCGGCACGCTGTACCGCATCGGGCGTTTCAACCACGTCGAAGCCGGCCGCTTCGGCCCGTTCCCATGCGGCGGTGCCGAGCCGGTCGGCGACGACCACGTTGGCGCCGCCATCGCGCAGGTTCAATGCGTGGGCGTGGCCTTGCGCACCGTACCCGACGATGGCGATCTGCTTGCCCTTCAGCACCTCCGGCCTGGCGTCCTTTTCACGCAGGATTTTCACGGCAAAGCCCTCCGGGCCCGGTTCTGATCCGCACGCGTGCCGCGGGCGACATCGCCCGGTCAGCCTACAGCATACAACAATACACGACCGGCCGGCCATTTTCATCGGGATTGCGCGGGGTCCGGCGAGGTCCCCTTGCCTTTCGCCCCCGGGTCACCGTATTGTCTCATTCTGGCATGCCCCAGCGTCCGACGACGCACAGGGATGAGGCCATCCGCCGGGGTATCGGCACCAGCGGCAACCGGTTACGCTGCATGGATCACCATGAACCAACAGAGGGACCCCTTATGACCGCAGAATCGACTACGCGCCTGTTGAGTGCGATCGTGCTCACTCTCGGCATGGCATCGCCGGCGGCGACGGCCGGCCACGCACCTCCGGAGACGAAGCGCATGGACGTGGTAGAGGAAATTCACGGTGTAAAGGTCGCCGATCCGTACCGATGGCTCGAGCAGGAAGAGGATCCGCAGGTCGTCGCGTGGCTGGAGCAGCAGGATCGGTACGCCCGGCAGCATCTCGACCACTGCCCCTACCGCGACGCGTTGGACACCCGGTTCCGCGAGCTGCTCCAGGCGACCCAGGCCAGCCGACCGGGGGTGTACAAAAACCGCTACCTCTTCAGCAAGCGGGAGGGCGCGCAGAACCACGCCATCGTGTACGTGCGGGAAGGCAGTCACAAGGCGCCGGCCAAACCTGTCATCGACCCCAACCGGTGGAGCCCGGACGGCACGGTGGCCTTGGACTGGCTCCAGCCCACGCCGGACGCCTCGTTGATCGCATACGGCAAGAGTGCGTCGGGGTCGGAGAAGAGCACGTTGTACGTGCTCGACGTGGCGAGGGGGGAACATCTGCCCGACGTGATCCCGTTCACGCGTTACAGTTCGATCGCCTGGGACCCGGACATGAAGGGCTTTCTGTACACGCGTTATCCGGAGCCCGGCGCGGTGGCCGACGGCGACGAGAACTACTACCGAAAGCTGTACCATCACCGCCTGGGCGATTCGTGGCGGGACGACAGGCTGGTGGTGGGTGACCTCGTGCAGAAGGAGGAGATCCTGAGCGTGTCGGCCACCTCGGACGATCGGTTCGTAATGTTGTCCCGCACGGTGGACTGGGCGCGAAACGACCTGTACTTCCGGCCGCTGGGCTCCGACGAGCCGTTCCGCACGATCGCCAAGGGGCTGGACGGGCAGATCAACGGCGACACGTACAAGGACAAGCTGTTCCTGCTGACCAACGTCGGCGCGCCGCGGTATCGGATCGTCGTCACGGCTATCGCGAATCCCACGCCGGAGCACTGGCAAGATCTCATCCCGCAGCAGTCGGGCGTGATCAAAGATTTTCACATCAGTGGCGACCGATTGTTCGTCACGATGATGCAGGACGTTCATTCTGCGCTGAAGATCTACGATCTGAACGGCAAGCTGCAAGGCGACATACCGCTGCCGACGCTGGGCACAGTCGGCTCGTTGAGCGGCGAGCCGGACGGCGACGAGGTGTTCTTCTCGTTCCAATCGTTTGCGTACCCGCCGTCGAACTTCCGGTACGACATTCCCGCGGGTCGCCTCGAACTGATCGAGCAGATGGACGTCAAGGCCGACCTGGACGCGCTCGAGACCCGGCAGGTATGGTACAAGTCGAAGGACGGCACCAAGGTGCCGATGTTCATCGTTTGCAACAAGCACCTCAAGCTGAACGGCGAGAACCCGACGGTCCTGTACGGGTACGGTGGGTTCGACATCAGCCTGGAGCCCTATTTCGACCGCAGCATCATCCCGTGGGTGGACGCCGGGGGCGTTTACGCGGTCGCCAACATCCGCGGCGGCGGTGAGTTCGGGAAGGCGTGGCACGAGGCGGGCCGCCTGGAGAAGAAGCAGAACGTCTTCGACGATTTCATCGGAGCGGCGGAGGCGCTGATCGCGATGAAGTACACGAACCAGAAGCGGCTGGCCATCTTGGGAGGCAGTAACGGCGGGCTGCTGGTCGGCGCGTGCATGGTGCAGCGACCGGAGCTGTTCCAGGCGGTCGTGTGCGAGGTCCCGCTGCTGGACATGATCCGCTACCATAACTTCGCGATCGCCCGCCTGTGGATCCCGGAGTACGGTTCGGCCGAGGACCCGGAACAGTTCAAATGGCTGTACGCGTATTCGCCGTACCACCATGTGCAAAAGGGCGTGGACTATCCGGCCACGCTGCTCGGAACGGGGGCGTCCGACAGTCGCGTGCAGCCGATGCACGCGTTCAAGATGGCGGCGGCATTGCAGAACGCGACGAGTGGTGATCGGCCGATCCTGCTCCGCGTCGAGCGCAAGGCCGGCCACGGGCAAGGCAAGCCGTTGTCCAAGCGCATCGAGGAGCAAACCGACACTTGGTCATTCCTGATGACGCAGCTCGGGGCGGGACCGAAGTGACGGAAGGCGGTTCGTGGGCCCAGCCGCCGACTCGCAGCGGCCCCGGCAGGTGGACGTGACGTGCAAAACTCGGGCCCGGCTCGCCATCGAGCGTGCCGCGTCCCCCTGGTCGATGGCGGGCCGGCGTCTTCCAACCGTATCGTTCCGAGCCTACGGCGACGGCGTCTGCGCCTTCAGCAGTTCGACCGTTCGCTTGGGGTTCATCAGCAGGATCTTGCGGTTGCCGCCCATCTTCTGGTCGGCCCCGCTCTTGATCAGGGCGATGACCGCGGGCGGCTTGAGCGACGGGTCCAAGGCGATCAGCTTGCCGGCGAGATTCGCCACGTTGGGCGCCGCCATCGAAGTGCCCGACATCTTCATCCGCTCGCCGCCCGGTACGTAGCTTTCGACTTCGAAGCCGTTGGCGTAGACCTGCACCGTCTTGCCGAAGCTGGTGAATCCGGTCGGATCGCCCCCCTGGTCGACCGCCCCGACGGTGATCAGGTTCGGCAGGTCGAAGGACGAGGGGATGTACTCGTCAAACTCCACGTCGTTGTCCGCGTTGCCCGCCGCGCAGACGAACAGGATGTCGGGGGCGTTCTTGATGGCCTCGTACAGACCGTCGCGTTGGGACGCGAACACCTTGCGGGCGATGGCCCGGCGTTCTTCGGCGCTGGCTCCGACGCCGTTGGCTTCCAGCGAGTCTTCCGCGTCCTTCTGGGCCTCGCCCCAACTCATGTTGACGACGCGGACGCCGTGCTTCTTGAAGTACTCGACGGTATCGCGGCATTTGGCGCCGTCGCGTTGGCCCCACGCCTCGTCGCGGAGGACGGGCACGGTGCGGTAGTCGTAGGCGTGGCGGCCGATGAGGATCCGGGCCGCCGGGTTACCCTCGACCATGATGCCCGCCACGTGCGTGCCGTGGGCGTAGTGGCCGGCCAGGCTCACGTCCTCGATGAACCCCTTGACATCCTCCGGTTTGAGGGTGGCGAGATGCTGCTTGAGTGCGCTGGCCTCCGGGCTGTCGATGGCGGCCTGGATGTCCATGAAGCCCTTGATGTGTTTCATGGCCTGCATGGCTCGCGGCTCGGCGTCGCCGAGCGGCTGCAAGGCACCGGTGGCGCGCCGGGCGTTCATGTCGTATGCGATGCCGTACACGTCGTCGATGTATCCATTGCCGTCGGTGTCCTGGCCGTCCAACTTCTCGGCCGGGTTGACAAACAACCGGGCCTTGAAGATGCCGGGGTCGACGCCCGAGTCCCACACGGCCATCATGACCGGGGTGAGCTTCTGCTTGTCGGTGAGCGTGATCGACCGGGTCTGCCAGATGTCCGGCTTCTCTTTTCGGTTCGCGTCGATGTAGGCTTTACAGACGGTAATAATCACGTCTTTCACCGGCAGTCGCCATTTGAGCACGAAGTGAAGTTGGAGCACGGCGGCCGCCTGCTCAGCGTTCAACTCGCCGGTCTTGCTCACGACGGGCTGCAGCCGAGCCTGGACGCTGCCCAGCAGGAGGTTCTCGCTGAGGATCTCCGTGTGTCCTTTCAGTTGCTCGATCTCGTCCTGCACGACGTCCCATGGCAGGCTGTTGACACGTTCGGCGAACCGGTCGTGATAGGTTTGTCGGTAGGTGCCGGAATCGCCCGGCGAGCCGCCGGCGCGTCGGGCCGCGATCATCGGCAGCGTGGTGAGGCCGACGGTCAGCCTCTTGGCCTCCTTCTCCTCCAGGTTGCGAATCATGTCGAGCCGCACGATGGCCTTGTCGTACTGCTCATTCAGCAGATCGATGACCATCAAGGTCGAGTACATGCGCTGCAACGTGCTGCGGTCCTGGATGTCATACTTGGCCAGGTCCGACTCGATGCTCGCGCGGACCTTGGCGGCGAGGTTGGCGATCTGGTCGTCCGACTTCATCAACTCCGTCACCTGCCCGGCATGCGGGTAGGTGTGTTGGGGCAGGTCGTCGAGCCTGGTGATTGTGATCTTCTGGCCCGGCTCCTGTTTATGTAATTCCCGTTTGTCCGGTTCCCGGGCCGACGCCGCGAGGGCGAGCATCAATATCGCGACCGCCACGGCCGTCGCCGAGTGCGACAGCGCTTTCCGCATCAACATAGACATGTTCTCCTGAATCAACGATCCCGCGCCTGGATGCAGTCGCTGTCCGACCGGTCCCGGCGACGTCTTCGTGCTCCGCTCCGTACGCTATGAACCCATCCCACTCTTCCCGCCCATCCTGCCCGTCCCGCGATCCGGACCCTCCGTGATCCTACGGCGCACCCGGCATGAGAGCAACTGCGGCCGGGCCGCTGTCCACGTCCGAGTTCCCGGCCCGGTTCGCGGTCAGGTGGCGCTGCCCGGAGCCGCCGCTCCTCCGGCGTCATGGAACGGGCAGCCCGTCCGGGTACTGCTCGGCGGTGGGCACGAGCGACGCGTCCGTCGAGTCCGCGGCGAGAATCGGGCTGGTCAACATAACGACGATCAACAGGGCGAGAACCAGTTCGGACTGCGAGTGGTGTTGGTGTGGTCGTTCCATCCTCAGCGCTCCGGACGGGTCCGGCATCCTGTGAGGCGTCGGGCACCTCGCCGTCGGCCCGACGCGCAGTTCGGGTCCATCCGTCCCGGGACCCGAATGGCCAGGACTTCACGGCAGCGAATTGCAGCCGCGGTTGAAACGGCGATAGCGTGCGCCGGCAGGCGTTCGACCGACGTCCGCTCGCCTTCCAAACCGGCTCCGGCATTATAAACGCCCGTCCGTGCTCGATGCAGTATACTTTGCCCAGACGAAGGAGGCGTAGTTGCGATATGACGTCCTTTGGCAGTTGCTTCGTGTTTCTGGTCGCGGCATGCGTGGTCGCGGTGGCGCTCATGCGGACCGCGAGCCGGGACGACTCGTCCGCAACCGACCTGGTGTGCCGCCGGTGCGGCCAGCGGAACCCCGGCCACGCCCGGTTCTGCCGGGCGTGCGGGTTACGACTGATCGGCGGCGATCCGCCGGGTGCGTACCAGCCGTGATGAACCGTTCGAGCGAACCGTGGAAGCGCGGCTTCTCGCCCGCGGACACGTGCCGGACTGCCTGCCCACGCCGCAGCACTGAATCACGCATCGCTCTGGAGGGGGACCGGTCGACCGGCCTCGTCGACGGCCACCAGCACGACCTCGGCCTCCGTAACCTTGACGCGTGCCTCGGCTTCCCGCCCCATGGCGAAGACGTCCACGTGCACGCGCAACGACGTGCGACCCACTTTTGTCGTTTCCGCCCACAGGCTCAGGATGTCGCCCACGTGAACCGGCTGATGGAACTCGACGCGGTCCATGGCGACGGTGACGTATCGAAGCCGCGCCTGCCGCCACGCCTCGACAAACGCCGCCTGGTCGATCAACGAAAGCAGCACACCTCCGAAGATGGTGCCCTGCGCGTTCGTGTCCTTGGGCATCATCACCAGCCGGATGGCCGGCATGTCGCTCGCGGGTTTCATGATCATCCGCCCTGCTTATTCACCTGACCGTCGTCTTCGCCACACCCGGCGGACCCGAATCGTACCGGAATCGGTCGCCCTGCCCCACCCCGACGGGTCCCTGGAAAACGCGCACGCCGGCCACAAGACACTTGCAATTCCGGTCGGGGGCGACGACCATCCCGGTGGACCGGGTCGATATTCCTCAGACAACAGGATCAGGTGCCATGCAGGAATTCAACGAGGTTCCGCTGATCGCGGCGGCCGGCGATCTATGGGGACAGGCGACCCGGGCGGAGTTTCTGACCGCCGCGGGCGACGGAACATTGCCGCCGGAGTCGTTTCACCGTTGGCTGGAGCAGGATTACCAGTTCGCCCGCGGGCTCATCGCCTTCCAGGCCGTGCTGGCCGCCAAGACCCCGCGGCCGTCGAACAAGCCGGTGATCGCCGGGCTGGTCGCGATTGACGCGGAACTGGACTGGTTCGAGCGGCACCTGTCCCAGCGCGGACTCGACGCCGGCGCGGCGCCGCATCCCGTCTGCCGGCGCTACGTGGATTTCCTGGTCACCGCGGCGTACGCCGCGCCGTTCGAAGTGTCGCTGGCCATTCTGTTCGGAGTCGAGGTCTGTTACCTCGTGGCGTGGAGTCAGCTCGCACCGTCGGGTCCGTACGCCGAGTTCATCACGCGGTGGTCGAACGATGCGTTCGGGGAGTACGTCCGGTCGCTGCGGGTGCTGGTCGATCGGCACCGGCATGGGGCCCAGCAGGCGGCGTTCGATGCGACGCTGCGGCACGAGTGCGACTTCTGGAGCATGACACGGGAGGGTTAGATGCTTCACGAGACGCTGTGGGAGGTGAACATCGATCTGACCGGCGCGTGCCTCGACCATCCCTTCGTCCGGGGCCTGGGCGATGGGACGCTTGATGAGGAAGCGTTCAAGCGTTACGTGGCCCAGGACGCGTTTTTCCTGCGGGCGTTTGCCCGGGCCTACGCCGTGGCCGGCGCCAAGTGCGCCAAACCCGAACACATGCAACTGTTCTACGAGTTCATGCGGGGGGCGATGGATGAACTGGACACGCACGCGTCTTACGCGACGCAATTGGGGATCAATCTGTCGGATGTGAAGCCGTACCTCGCCACGCGGACGTACGTGGACTCTCTGCTCGCCCACGCGTGGCACAGCCCGCCGGGCCTCACGCTCGCCGCGATGACGCCGTGCATGCGACTCTATGCCCACATCGGCTCGGCCCTGGCGAAGGCGTCGCCTCGAGACAATCCCTACCAGGAATGGATCAATTCCTACTCGGGTGAGGAGTTTCACGAATTGGCCGCGGAAGTGGAGACCCTGCTCGACGACATCGCCGAGGACACGCCGGCGGTGCGAGCCGCCTACCGCTACGCCATGCAGTGCGAGCTGGACTTCTTCTCCGCCCCCCTCGGAGGAACGGAATGACCGTCGTTGCGCTGACCATCGCGGGCAGTGACCCTTCCGGCGGGGCCGGGCTTCAGGCCGACCTGAAGACGTTCCATCAGCACGGTGTCTACGGCATGAGCGTGGTCACGCTTCTGACGGTGCAGAACACACGGAGCGTGAGCGAGGTTCACGTACTCGACCCCGCCTTCGTGGTGGACCAGTGGCGGGCGGTGGTCGACGACATCGTGCCGGCCGCGGCGAAGACCGGGGCCCTGGGCAGCGCGGCGGTGATTGAGGCCATCGGCCGCGAGTTGACGGATCGACCGTTCCCGCTCGTCGTAGACCCGGTCATGATCAGCAAACACGGTGATCCGTTGCTGGAGCCGGACGCCCGCCGCGTCTTGCGTACGCACCTGCTGCCGCACGCATACCTGGTCACGCCGAACCTGCACGAGGCGGGTGCCCTGGCCGACATGGACGTCCGCGATCGCGCCGCGATGGAAGCGGCCGCCGAGCGTATCGCCCGCCAGGGGGCCGCGAACGTGCTGGTCAAGGGCGGCGGCCTGGCGGACCAGTGCATCGACGTCCTGTACACCGGCGGAACGACCCGCGCATTCGTGGCCGACCGACTGACCGGGCGAGGCACGCACGGGACGGGTTGCGTTCTGTCGGCGGCGATCGTGGCGCGGCTCGCATGCGGCGAGGAGCTCGCGTCGGCAGTGGAGCAGGCGAAGGCGTTCGTCACGCGGGCGATCGACTCGGGTCCGGGGCTTGGCGAGGGGCTGGGGCCGGTGAACCTGTTCGCCGCGACCACCGGTTGACGCATTGCGCCCAGGGCGGCCGGGCCGGGTCTCCCGGAGGGCGGGCGAGAGAACATAACCAACTGTCAACAATAGGCTTACACAACGCGTCGATGTGGTCCAAAATAGCGCACCTGTTTAGTGTTGTTTTCAATTGAATTAGCACTAATCTAGTTCTATATATAGCACAGAGACGCATATCGTGCCGAATGGCACGGAGCGTTGGCCGTCGCGTCCACCGGGGACCCGGCGGAGCAGACAGAATGGAGATCTCGTTTGGGAGACATGGAAAACCATGGCAATCACGCTGACGCAAGAAGCGGTCCAGGCGGTCAAGGACACGATGGCCAGGCAGGGACTGGACCTGGGCACGAGTTACCTGCGGGTGGGGGTGGCCGGCGGCGGCTGCAGCGGCTTCAGCTACTCGCTGGGCTTCACGGAAGAGAAGAACGAGAACGACCACGAGTTCGACTGTGGCGGCGTCAAAGTCGTGTGTGATCCGAACGGGTTGGTGTACCTCGACGGCACGGAGATCGGCTACAAGGACGACGTCATGGACAAGGGGTTTCTCTTCAAGAATCCGAACGCGAGCGGCTCGTGCGGTTGCGGCAAGAGCTTTTCGGCCTAGCGTCGGACATGAGGGTCCCCGCAGACGGAGCACGCGATATGTCCGATTCCACGAAGACCATCGAGCAGTTCACCAGCCAGGAGTACCGGTACGGGTTCGTCACGGACATCGAGGCGGACAGCGTACCTCCCGGGCTGAACGAAGACGTCATCCGCCTGATCTCGGCGAAGAAGCAAGAGCCGGAGTTCCTGACGGAGTGGCGGCTGCGCGCGTATCGGCATTGGCTGACCATGAAGGAGCCGAAGTGGCCGAACGTACACTACCCGCCGATCGACTACCAGGACATCATCTACTACTCGGCCCCCCGGCGGAAAGACGGGCCGACGAGCCTGGACGAGGTCGATCCGAAGTTGCTCGAGACCTACGAGAAGCTCGGCATCCCGCTGGAGGAGCGGGGGGCGCTGGCCGGCGTGGCCGTCGACGCGGTATTCGACAGCGTTTCGGTGGCGACGACGTTTCGCGAGAAGCTCGCGGCACTCGGCATCATCTTCTGCTCGTTCTCGGAAGCGGCCCAGGAGCATCCAGACCTGATCCGCAAGTACCTCGGCTCGGTGGTCCCCTACCGGGACAACTTCTTCGCCGCGTTGAACTCGGCCGTCTTTACGGACGGCTCGTTCGTCTACGTGCCGAAGGGCGTGCGGTGTCCGATGGAATTGTCCACGTACTTCCGCATCAATGCGGCGGCCACCGGGCAGTTCGAACGCACGCTGATCGTGGCCGACGAAGGGAGCAGCGTCAGCTACCTCGAGGGCTGCACGGCCCCGATGCGGGACGAGAACCAGCTTCACGCGGCGGTGGTCGAGCTGGTCGCCCACGAAGGGGCGACGATCAAGTACTCCACGATCCAGAACTGGTATCCCGGCGATGAGAACGGGAAGGGCGGCATCTACAACTTCGTCACCAAGCGGGGCTTGTGCGAGGGTCGCGATTCCCGGATCTCGTGGACCCAGGTGGAGACGGGTTCGGCGATCACGTGGAAGTATCCGAGCTGCGTGCTCAAGGGCGACAACTCGGTCGGCGAGTTCTACTCGGTGGCTTTGACGAACCGCTTCCAGCAGGCGGACACGGGGACCAAGATGATCCACGTGGGCAAGAACACGCGAAGCACGATCGTGTCGAAAGGCATTTCCGCTGGCCGCGGACAGAACACGTACCGCGGCCTGGTCAGGATCGGCAAGTCGGCCGACAACGCCCGCAACTTCACCCAGTGCGACTCCATGCTGATGGGCGACCGGTGCGGGGCCCACACGTTCCCGTACATCGAGGTGAAGAACAGCACGGCCAAGATGGAGCACGAGGCGACTACCTCGCGGATCGGCGAGGACCAGTTGTTCTATTGCAACCAGCGCGGCATCTCGACGGAAGACGCCGTGTCGATGATCGTCAACGGCTTCTGCAAAGAGGTCTTCCGCGAGTTGCCGATGGAGTTCGCCGTCGAAGCGCGAAAGCTGCTCGAGGTCAGTCTCGAAGGGAGCGTCGGATAAGCCCGGCATCGATATGCCGATAGTCCACGAACTCGAAACGAGTGGGTTCAGTACAAAGGTAACGACAGACCATGTTGGAAATCCGCGATCTACACGTCCGAATCGACGATCACGAGATCCTCAAGGGCATCAACCTCACCGTCAATCGGGGCGAGGTCCACTCGATCATGGGCCCCAACGGCTCGGGCAAAAGCACGCTGGCCCAGGTGCTGGCCGGCCGTGACGTGTACGAGATCACCGAGGGGCAAGTCACCTACCACGGCAAAGACCTGCTGGAGATGGAAGCCGACGAACGGGCTTGCGAAGGCGTGTTCCTGGCCTTCCAGTACCCCGTGGAGATCCCGGGAGTCAGCACGGCCTACTTCCTCCGGGCCGCCCTCAACGCCGTGCGCAAGCACCGCGGCGAGCCCGAGTTGGACGCGATGGATTTCCTGAAGCTCGCCCGGGAGAAAGCGAAGCTCGTGAAGATGGACGACCGGCTGATCAACCGCGCCATCAACGAGGGGTTCTCCGGCGGTGAGAAAAAGCGAAACGAAATCTTCCAGATGGCGGTCCTGGAGCCGACGCTGGCCCTGCTTGACGAGACCGATTCCGGGCTCGACATCGACGCGTTGCGCACCGTGGCCAACGGGGTGAACCAGCTTCGCCGCCCGGACCGCGCGATCGTGCTGGTCACGCACTACCAGCGACTGCTCAACTACATCGTGCCCGACTACGTTCACGTGCTGGTGAACGGGCGGATCGTCCGGTCGGGCGGCAAGGAGCTGGCCCTGGAACTCGAGGAGAGGGGCTATGCGTGGCTGGAGGCGGGGACCTCGGCCGGCGCGGGCGTCTGACGCATTCACCTGCGCCACCGGGCAGAACGAGTTCGACGGAACGACACTCCCCCAGCAGGATCGAACGGGGTTAACTGCCGATGCTGGCAACCAAAAACGAAACACAGACGTACTTGTCGGCGTTCGAGGACCTGGAGAAGCGGGGCTCGGACCCGGCTTGGCTCAGGCCGATCCGGAAAGCGGCGATCGCCAGCTTCGCGGAGCTCGGCTTTCCCACCACGCGGCACGAGGACTGGAAGTACACCGACGTCGCGCCGATCGCCCGCACCGCGTTTCTGCCGGCCTATCGGGGCGGCGGTTCACCCGCGGTGGACCCGCCGGACCTGGCGGTCTTCGATTTCGGCGGTGCCGGCGGCCATCGCCTCGTGTTCGTGAACGGGCGGTACAATTCGCCCTTGTCCGACGTCGGTACGTTGCCCCGCGGCGTGACGGTCGGGCACCTGGCCAATGCGATCGCGTCCGACCAGGAAACGGTGAAAAAGCACCTCGCCCGCCATGCCGCGTACAACGCACATCCGTTCACCGCGTTGAACACCGCGCTGTTCGAGGACGGCGCGTTGATCGCCCTGCCCCGCGGCGTGCTGGTCGATCAGCCGATTCACGTGGTGTTTCTCTCGACGCCAGGGGCGGAGCCGACGGTGACGCACCCGCGGCTTTTGCTGGTGGCCGGCGCGAACAGCCAGGCGACGATCGTGGAGACGCACGCGGGCCTCGGTTCGGGCGTTTACTTCGCCAACGCGGTGACCGAGATCGTGGCCGGCGAGGGCGCGGTGCTCGATCACTACAAGATCGGGCGCGAGGACGAGACCGCCTATCACGTGGGCGACCTGCACGTCAACCAGCGGCGCAGCAGTCACGTGACCTCGCACGTGGTCACGCTGGGCGGCGCCCTGGTGCGGAATAACATGCACGCGTTCATGGACGACGAAGGGTGCGAGTGCACGCTCAACGGGCTGTCCGTGCTGGGCGGCACGCAGCACGTCGACAACCATCTCCGCGTGGAGCACACCAAGCCCCACTGCAACAGCCGGGAGTACTTCAAAAACGTGCTGGACGATCACTCCCGCGGCGTGTTTCGCGGGCGCATCGTCGTCCACGAGGGAGCGCAGAAGACCGACGCCAAGCAGACGAGCATGACGCTTTTGCTGTCGGAGAACGCTCAGGCGGAGTCCCGGCCGCAGCTCGAGATTTTCGCCGACGACGTCAGGTGCACGCATGGCGCCACGATCGGGCAGGTGGACGATGAAGCCATCTTCTACCTGCGATCGCGGGGGATCGAGCCCGAGGCGGCCCGAAGCCTCCTGGTCTACGCGTTCGCCAGTGAAAGTCTCGGCCAGATCCGCGTCGCCCCCTTGCGGAACCAGCTCGAGCAGTTATTGTTCGAGCGCTTGCCGCGCGGGGATCTGATTCGGGACAAAGGACGAGCACAACGGTGACCCTATCCGCATCGACACCCTCGACGACCGGCGCCTGGGACCGCGAGGCCGCGCGTCGGGACTTCCCCATCCTTGGTCAGATGGTGGCGGGCAAGCCGCTGATCTATCTCGACAACGCGGCCACCACGCAGAAGCCACAAGCGGTGATCGACGCGGTGAGCCGGTACTACGCGAACGATAACGCCAACGTGCACCGCGGCGTGCACCTGCTCAGTGTGCGAGCCACCGACGCGTACGAGGCGGCCCGCGGGAAGGTGCAGCGGTTCCTCGGCGCGGCGTGGCCGCAGGAGGTGATCTTCGTCCGCGGGGCGACCGAGGGGATCAACCTGGTCGCCCAGGCATTCGCCCGACCGCAGCTTGCCCGCGGCGACGAAATCGTGATCTCCGGGATGGAGCATCATTCGAACATCGTGCCGTGGCAGATTCTCTGCGAGCAGACGGGTGCGGTGCTCCGCGTCATCCCCATCACCGAGCGGGGCGAGATCGATCTGGACGCCTACCGTTCACTGCTCGGACCGCGCACGCGACTGGTGGGAATCGTGCACGTCTCCAACGCGCTAGGCACGGTGAACCCGGTGCGGCAGATGATCCGGCTCGCTCGGGAGCACGGCGCCATCGTGCTCGTCGACGGGGCCCAGGCGGTACCCCACATGGCGGTGGACGTCCAGGATTTGGAGTGCGACTTTTATGTTCTGTCCGGGCACAAGATGTACGGCCCGACGGGCATCGGCGTGCTCTACGGCAGGCGGGTCCTGCTGGAGGCGATGCCGCCGTACCAGGGCGGGGGCGACATGATCGCCTCGGTCACGTTCGAGAAGACGACCTACAACGCCCTGCCCTACAAGTTCGAGGCGGGAACGCCGAACATCGCGGGGGCGATCGGGCTGGGGGCGGCGATCGACTACCTGACGGCCATCGGCATGGCCAACGTGGCGTGCGGCGAGCGGGCCCTGCTCGACTACGCCACCCGCCGCGTGCAGGACATCCCTCGCGTGAAGTTGATCGGCACAGCGAGGGACAAGGCGGCGGTGCTCTCGTTCGTCATCGAGGGCGTGCATCCGCACGACGCGGGGACAATTATGGACCGCGAAGGGGTGGCGGTCCGGGCCGGGCACCACTGCGCCCAGCCGGTCATGGAGCGATACGGCGTGCCGGCCACGATCCGGGCGTCGCTCGGCCTTTACAATACAGAGGCAGACGTTGACGCCCTGGTGGGTGCCATTCACCGGGTGCTGGAGGTGTTCGCCTGATGTCCGACGACCTGAGCGAGTTGTACCAGGAGGTCATCCTCGACCACAACAAGAGCCCGCGCAACCGCGGCGAGCTCCCGGACGCCAACCGAACGGCCGAAGGCTACAACCCGCTCTGCGGGGACCACGTGAAGGTGTTCCTGAAGGTCCGGGACGGGATCGTCACCGACGTCAGGTTCGAGGGTTCCGGGTGTGCCATTTCCGTGGCATCGGCGTCCATGATGACCGAGTCGGTGAAGGGCAAGACGCTGGAGGAGGCAAAGGCGCTGTTTCGCAACTTTCGCGAGTTCGTGACCCGGGAGAAGGTCGAGACCGACCTCGGGCACGGGCTCGGCAAGCTCGAAGTGTTTTCGGGCGTGTGCCAGTACCCCGCCCGGGTCAAGTGCGCGACGCTGGCGTGGCACACGGTGCAGGCTGCGCTGGAAGGCGACGCGGGCTCGGTCGTGTCCACGGAATAGACCGGAACGACCCGGCGGAAAGGGACGAGGACCATGAGTGAATCTCCGATCGACCCGATCGAATCGAACGTCCGCGTCGCGGAAATCATCGAGGTGCTTCGTACGATTTACGATCCGGAGGTACCAGTCAACATTTACGATCTGGGCCTGGTCTACGACTTGAAGATCGACGACGCCGGCGTCGCCCGGATCACCATGACGCTGACGTCGCCCGCCTGCCCGGTGGCCGGCTCGCTGCCCCCGCAGGTCGAGGCGGAGGTCCGGGAGCTCGACGGCGTCGCGGACTGCGAGGTGGAGATCGTCTGGGATCCGCCGTGGACGCCGGACATGATGTCCGAGGCGGCCAGACTGCAACTCGACATGCTCTAGCCCCGACCGGGGCCATCCGGCGCGACCCGCGATCACCGATCCGATTGTTGGCGGCGGATGGGGCTGCTACACTCTGCCCCATGATGAACAAACCATTCCCCTGCCGCCGCCCTGCTCTCGGTCTGATCACACTGATCTGCCTGGCCGGCGCCGGGTGCGGGGACGAGTCGTCCACCACGACCTACAAGCAATCCCGGGTCGTCATGGGGACGTTTGCCGAAGTCACGGCGGTGGCGCCGGACCGGACCACCGCGACCGCGGCGGTCGAAGCGGCATACGATCGGCTCGAACTCGTGAACCGGTTGATGAGCGACTATCGCGATGACAGCGAGGTCGGCCGATTGAACGCGCTGGCGGCGGGGCAATCGCTGGTCGTATCGCCGGAGACGTTTCACGTTCTCCAGAAGGCGGCGGAGGTCTCGCAGGCCAGCGGCGGCGCGTTTGACGTCACGTGCCGGCCCCTGGTCTCCTTATGGAAGCAGGCCGGCAAGAGCAACAAGCTGCCGGGCGACGCCGAGCTCGCGGCGACGCGGAAGCGCGTCGGGTGGCAGCAGGCCGCCCTGGACCCGGCGACGCGCACCGTCACCATTGGCGGGGAGTCCGTGCGGGTCGACCTTGGCGGGATCGCCAAGGGGTATTCGCTCGACCTGGCCGCCGCGGCCATGCGGCAGGCGGGGGCCGTCGGTGGTCTGGTGAACGTCGGCGGCGACGTGGTCGCGTTCGGTACACAGGCGGGGGGTCTACCCTGGCGGATCGGGATCCGGCATCCGTTCGAGAATGGCCTGCTCGGGCGGCTCAAGCTTGTGGACTGCGCCGTCGCGACCTCGGGCGACCAGCAGCGCTTTTCCATCATCGAAGGACAGCGGTTCTCGCACATCGTCGACCCGCGCACCGGTCGGCCGGCCGCCCAGGCCCCGGCCGTCACGGTGATCGCGCCGGACGGGATCACCGCCGACGCCTGGGCCACCGCGCTCAGCGTGTTGAGGGTCGAGGAGGGCCGTCCGCTGGTCGAGCAGCTCGACGGCGTCGAGGCCCGATGGTTCCGGGGATCGGCCGACGGGGTGGAGACGGCGTCGTCGTCCGGGTTCGCGTCGTACGTGTTGGACTGACGGGCCGGGCTACGCCCGAGAGCCTTCCGCGAACACTCGACCGACGAAAAGCCATCGTGAATCGACGATTGGGGCGGAACGCGGCTGGGGCTCCGCCCGCTGCTCGGATCGCCGCGAGGCGACCCGCGGGCCCGTTACACGGAAGGCCGTCCATTGGTGCGGCGTCACACGATTGCGACAGACCGCTCTTCGTACGACCCTTGCCGCCTCCCTTGGCGGGTGACACCCGCCCTGCCGGTGGTGACGTAAGTCGCTGGGGGCGACGCGGCTACGCGGGGACCGGCGTTTCCTCCATCGCCAACTGCTCGGCGTACTCGGGCCTGGGTTTACCGAAGTAGACCATCACTTCGGCGGGGCACTTTTGCATGACTTTCTGGAGACTCTCGTCGCCTTCGTCTTCACCGGTGTAGGCCTCGTAGTCCAGGTAGGAGAGGTTGCCTTTGACTTTGAAGATCTCCTTGTAGAGCCGCTGGCACAGGCCGCATCCGATGCAGCCCACCTTGCAGACGGACTTGACGCACTTGCCCGGCTCCTTGTTGGCACAGGCGATGGTGAGCATGCGTTCCTGCTTGAACGGGATCTGCTCGATCAGGTTGCGGGGGCAGGCCTTCACGCACGCGCCGCAGCCCGTGCACTTGTCGTAGTCGACGACGGGTCGGCCTTCGATCATGTGCAGCGCGTCAAAACCGCACGCCTCCGCGCAATCGCCGTAGCCGAGGCAGCCCCACGTGCAGGCCTGGGTGACACCGACCACGTTGGCCTCGACGCAGCTTTCCACGCCCTCGTACAGGACGACGCCGAGCTTGTCCTCGGTCCGGGCCGCGCAGTGGATGACGGGCCGATACGGGTAGGTCTGGACCACTTCCACCCCGAGGATTCTGGCCACCGCCTCGGCCGTCTTGCTGCCCCCGACGGGGCAGCCATTGCAAGGAGCCCGCTCCTCCACCACCGCCTTGGCGAAATCGGCGCAGCCGGCGAACCCGCACCCGCCGCAGTTGGCGGCCGGCAAGACGTCGTTGACCAGCTCGATCCGCGGGTCTTCCTCGACCTTCAGTTTTTCCTTGGCCACGCCGAGAACGCCGGCAAACACGAAGGTCAGCCCGAACATGACAGCGGCGGCCAGCAGTAGAGTCAGTACCATCCATACGTCTCCGAAGCGCTACTGCCCAATCCTGGTGAATCCCATAAAGGCCAGCGACAGAATCGCAGCGACCAGCAACGTGATCCCGGCGCCCTGTAGGCACTTCGGCACGTCACTGAAGGTTATGTGCTCGCGAATGCCGGCCATGATCGTGATGGCCAGCATGAACCCGATCCCGCCTCCGAACGCGTACACCGCCGCGCCGAGCAGGGTATTCTGGAACGCCGGGTTCAGGTCGATGAAGAGACACGCCCCGAGGATCGCACAGTTCGTCACGATCAGGGGCAGGAACACGCCGAACGCGGTGTAGAGCGTCGGGAAGAACTTCTTGACGTACATTTCAACCAACTGGACCATCGACGCGATCACCATGATGAACGCGGCGTACTTGAGGAAGAAGAGCGCCTGGGGATCGCCCAGACGGGCCCCGACCTTCATCAGCACCCCGTGCACGAGCAACCAGGTGACGACTCCCGAGACCGTCATCACGAACGTCACCGCGCAGCCCATGCCGAAGGCCATGTCGATCTTCCGCGACACGCCGAGGAACGGGCAGATCCCGAGAAACTGCGACAGCACGAAGTTGTTCACCAGGACGACGCCCAGGAACACGCCGATCAGCGCGCCGAAACTCATGCCGCACCTCCCTTTTTCCCACGGGCCCGCACGTGATTGAAAATCCCGATCATCACGCCCAGGGTGAGAAACGCGCCGGGCGGCAGCACCATCAGCACCCATGTGTGGTCGTCGATGTACGCCTGGGGCATCACTTTCGCGCCGTACAGCGTGCCCGAGCCGAGGAACTCGCGGACGGCGCCCAGCATGCACAGGGCGGCGGTGAACCCGATGCCGATGCCGAACGCGTCGGCCAGGGATCGGAAAACGCCGCTCTTGGAGGCCACCACCTCGGCCCGGCAGATGATGATGCAGTTCACGATGATCAGCGGGACGAACGCCCCGAGCTGTTTGCTCACCGTGTACACGTACGCCTTGAGGAACAGATCGGCCATGGTGACAAAGGTCGCGATGGTCAGCGTGAAGATCAGGATCCGCACGTGCGGGCGGATCAGGTTCCGCAGCACGCTGGTGATCAGGTTGGACATCACGACGACGAACGTCGCGGCCATCCCCATGACCACGGCGTTCTCCACCGAGTTCGTCACGGCCAGCGTCGGGCACATGCCCAGCAACTGGACGAGGACCGGGTTGTTCGAGAGGATCCCGTCCTTGAACTGACTGAAATTCGAGCCGTTGTCATCGGCCATTGGCAAGACTCCCCTGCCGGGCCCGGGGCCGACCCGGACCTAGCGATGCGCCTCCAGCTTCGGCAGCACATTCTCGATCACGTTGTTCACGATGTCGGTCACGAACCGGCTCGACCAAGTCGCGCCGGTGATGGCCTGGATCTCGTTCGCGCCCTCGACGCGTTTCCGCTTGACGACCTCGAGCTTCCGGCTTGGATCGGCCTTCAGCCCGACGTACTGGTGGTCCCACTGGGGCTCCTTGATCTTGTTGCCGAGACCCGGCGTTTCCACCTGGTCGATCACCTTCAGCCCGCTGATGGTGTCGGCCGCCGCGTTGAAACCCACCACGAGGGTGATTTTGTCCACGAATCCGTTGCCGCTCGCCTGCACGGCCCAGCCGGTCAGCGCTCCGCCGGCGTCCAGGCACTTGAACACGCGCTGGCCGTCGATCGAAATCTCTTCCGTCGACGCCAGGTCCGGCACCACCTCGCTGATTGCCTCGTTCAGCGCCTTGTTCTGGTTCTCCCGGATTCGATCGATCAGCGACACCTGCGTGCCCGCCAGCAGCGCGGTGAAGCTGACGCCCAGCAGCAGGATCAACCACGATTCTTGGATAAACTTGGCCACGGATAGCTCCTCGCGTCCGGTCTACGCGGATTCCGGCCGGCCTCCGAAAGGCGTCGGCACCGTCCATCGCTCGATGAGCGGGGTCAGCGAATTCATGATCAGGATCGCGAACATCACGCCCTCCGGGTACGCGCCGAAGAGTCGGATCGTCATGACGAGCACGCCCGCCCCCACGCCGAAGATGAGCCGCCCGCGGGGGGTCAACGGGGCACCGACGTAATC
>CAZBUJ010000063.1:0-34425 GCA_964495075.1 uncultured Phycisphaeraceae bacterium | reverse complement strand
TCGTTGGCCATCGCGATCCGCTCGTCGACGCCATAATCTTCGACCACGCTCCGTCGCGGCCGTGCGGCGTGCACGGCCGAGGCGAGCGAGTTCAGGCGCAAACCCGCCTGGACCGCCTGGCTTCGCAGCGACTGGGCTCGCCGCTGGGACGCCAAGGCCTGGTGGTAGAGAATGGTGCCTTTGAGTTGGTTGGCCTCCACCAGATCGGCGCCGGAGACGTCGCCTTTCTGCACGGCCATGGCCTGATCGACGAAACGCAGCGCGCTGGCCAGACACTGCGCGTTCTCGCCGAGCATCTCGGCACGCTCGTCGCGTCCCCTGCGAATGATTTCCGCGCTGGGACGCAGCTCGGCGAGCGGGTCGACGGCATGTTCCTCCCAGTCGGCCCCGTACCGGGTTTGCAGGTAGCGCCGTTCGAGCTGCTGGTGGGCGGGACGCCCATCGGCGGTAAGGTCGTCGAGCCACTGCCGCTCGTCGGTCAGGAAGTCGGCGTCTTCGTCCTGGAATCGTTCGAGGGCGGCCTCGATCTGCTCGTCGGACAGCGACAGGTCGACGCCAACGTCCCGCAACTCGTGCAGCACGGTGGCGAGTCGGTCCTCCTCGGCGCTGAACTGCCAGAAGGTGCGCCGCGACGCCTCGATCAACTTGCCCGCCTCGGCATCAACCACCGCTTGCGGGCTACGGAGCATGGGCGCCGCCGCGAAGATCCCGAACCCCACGACGGCGGCGATCACGCCGGCCGCGACCGGCACCATGGCTTTGTTCACGTCGAACTCCCCGGCAAGACCGCTCCGCGGCACCACGATTCCCAGGACACGGGCCGGTTACACTCCGCCCGCCTGCCCGCCCCGCCGGCACACCAGCGTGCCAGCGCGATCACACCGCGCCATTGTAGTCCGGTCACCGCCGAATGGAAGGCGGGCGGTCGGACGTCGGCCACGGTAACCGCCGCCGTTACACAGGCCGGCTATTGGCCGCACTCGTCATCCGCAAGTTGGGTCGCGTCGTTGAGCAGCGCGGTGGCGGCCTCGGACAGCCCGGCGAACGCCAGCATCTGCTGCACGTAGCGCTGCTTCAGAAACGCGAACGTGTTCTCGTCGTCGATGGTGGGGTCATCGCCCCGGCACTCGCGACCGCGATTCCGCTGATCGGTGATCAGGGCGACCGTCACGTCGAGGTCCGGATCGTCACCCAGCGCGAGACCGCACACGTCGTCGCTGCCCCGCTCGAGCGTGTCGCGGGCCGACGCTGCGAAAGCCGGGAACTCGTCCTTGGTGCCGTCGAAGGCTGCCTTCAAGGCATCCAGGTTCTGCTGCTCGGTGAAGCTGATGTTCTCCTGCCCGATGCAGGCCAGGGCCTCGTTGTAGGCGGCCGTCAGGGCGGCAATGTCGTCATCCAGATCGGGGTAGGTGCCGTCGAGGCGGTATTCGGCCAGCTCCTCTGCCGACGCACCTGCGGACCCGCCGGCCGTGGCCGGCGCCACGCTGGTGGTGCAGGCCGTTCCCGTCATCGCCATCACCGCCAGCGCCAGCACGCACAACGCCCAACTCGTGCGGGTGATCATAAGTCTGTTCCTCGCAAACACATGGGGGTAATCGTAACCAACCGGCCCGCCGCGCCGGGGACCGGAGACCAACCAATACCGCTGTCGTTTCATTCTAGGGTCAAGGCAAGTGGGACAATAGAGGCCCGTCGCGCCGGAAGCCGGCGTTCGCCCGAACGGCGCCGGCGTTGCCCGACCCGGCTCCATCTATCGCTCGATGCGTTCGACCGACTCGACGTTGATCTCGATCTGGCCGATCACGCCGAGCAGGCGGAACGCAAACTCCGCCATGGTCACGTCGCGCATAGAACTGGTGGCCAGGGCGATGTGCGTCGGATTGCAGTCGCTCTCGCCCTGGGCAGCGTCGAAGTCGACCCAGCGGCCGGCGATGTAGAACTGCGTCCACATGTGAAACCCGAAAACGTCCTTCGCATCGCCGAATCGCGGCACGTAGACCAGCCCCGTGACCACTCGCGAGGGCACACCCAACGCACGGCCCAAGGCCGCCAGCAGCACGGCATGCTCGCTGCAGTCGCCTTCCTTGTTGCGGGCCACCTCGCTGGCCGACGCGAAACCGACGCCCAGGTTCTTGCTCTTGATCACGTCGGTGACGTGGCGGCGCAACCGGTCACAAATCCGGTAACGGTTGGTCTCGTCGCCGCGCGCTTCCTTCGCCATCTCAACGATCACCGCATCCTGGGAGTTGACCCAGACGTTGGGAGCCCGGAACTCGCCCGTCGGATCCTCCGGCCCC
Source organism: uncultured Phycisphaeraceae bacterium (assembly GCA_964495075.1). Taxonomy (GTDB): domain Bacteria; phylum Planctomycetota; class Phycisphaerae; order UBA1845; family UBA1845; genus JAFGJQ01. Next base: position 32,128 of record CAZBUJ010000063.1, on the reverse strand, counting down.
GCGTCGGCCGGCGCCCCGAGGACCCGCTCGCAATCGCGGCGGATCTTGTCGCAGTCGATCCGGGCCACCCGCAGCGTCATCGACCGCTCCTTCCACGGGCCCGGCTTCTGCATGTCGGTGACCGGGATGGGCGGCGGGTCATCATCGGCCGGTCCGGTGTACCGCAGTTTGTAAGTAATCGCTTCCGCTTCGCAGCACCGGATGGGCTTGGGGACCGGGATGAGCGTGGACATGAAAATCTCGGCGCCGGTCCGGCCCGCTGCCTGGGCGGTGACCTGGTCCGACCGCACCAGTTCCATCATCCCGAAGGCGGGAAGCGGGATCTGCGACTTGAGAATGGTGCCGTCCTCGTCGAGCCAGCCGGTCGAACTCAACTGGCCCATCGCGAAGCCACCCGGGACCTCGATCGAGGTCAGCACCCGTATGGCCTCTTTCTTGACGCCGCCGGGCAACTCGATCGTTTCCTTCCCCTGCACCTCGGTGTGGGTCAGCACGGCGCCGTCGGCACGCAACGTCGGGGCGTAAGCCTGCACGGTGTATCGCGTGTTCGGCGCGTACCCGCGCCGATACTGCTCGGCGAGCTGGCCCCAGGCCATCTTCGCGTCCCGCGGGTAGTTGTACGTTTGATTCGTGACGTTGCCGAACTGGCTGGACCGAATGTGTACTTTGCCGTTCTCGACCTTCCCGCTGACGTTGATCTCGAAGGCCGCGATCTTCGTCGACAGATCGAAGGAGAGCGGCTCGCCGGCGACGGTCTCGGTCGTGCTCTCGGACGTGAGCATCTCGATTTTCTGACCGGCTCGCCGGATCGTCAGTTTCATGTCGATCTGGGAGTCGACCCGGTCGTCGGTCCGTGTGAGCGTGGTGTGGGCCCATCCGGCGTCCGCCCCGCCGAAACGCACCACGAACCATTCATCGATGAATCGTCCCTTGGGCGGATCGTCAGGGTCGATGCGGACACCGGACGCGACCATGGCCGCGGCAAGCGTTGGCACGATCAAACCGGCAAGCAACCACAATCGCAGCACGGCTAGCCTCCGTGTCCCGGACGCGGGCCGGACACCCTCTACCGCCATCACGCGATCACGTGTGTAACCATCGCTTGATCGCGAAGGCGGTCGTGTCTCGACCGGCCCGGGCAATGGAATCGGTCAGCGGAACCTCCTTCGGGCACACCTCGACGCAATTCTGCGCGTTGCCGCAGTCGGCGATGCCGCCCGGCGCCACCAACGCCCGCAACCGGTCGGCCGATGTCAGCGCCCCCGTCGGATGATGGTTGAACATCACCGCCTGACTGATCGCGTGAGCGCCCATGAAATCCGTCTTGTCGTTATACTGCGGACACGCCTCAAGGCAACAGCCGCAACTCATGCACCGCGAAAGTGGATAGTGCTCCTCCTGTTGGGCCGGACTGATCCGAGGCCCGGGCCCCCGATCAACGTAGTCGTCCACATCCACCCACGCTTTGACTTTCTTGAGCGCACTGAACAGCCGCGATCGGTCGACGACCAGGTCGCGAATCGTCGGGAACTTGGTCATCGGCTCCAATCGAATGACCTGACCGTCCGCCTCCCAAAGCTGATCGATCAGGGCGGTGCAAGCCTGGCGAACTTTGCCGTTGACGCGCATTGTACAGGAGCCGCAAACTTCCTCCAAGCAACCACTGTCATAGGATACTGGGGTAGTCCGGGTACCCTCGACGGTCACCGGGTGAGCGGCGATGCGGAGCAGGCAAGCGGTGACGTTTATACCGGGTTCATAGGGCACGGCGAATCGCTCCCAGTACGGCGTCGAATCGGGTGCGTTCTGCCGCAGCACGTCGATTGTGACTTTGGTGTTTTCAGGCATCGGTCTTCCTCACACCGACCGCCGCCGTTCGGCCGGCCCGGCGGCCGGGTCCGGGGCTGCGTATTTGGATCGCCAGAGTTCCTCGATGATCTCGGCCCCTTTGAGGCCATAGGTTCGCGGGCGCGGGGGGATGAGCGAGGTGTCCACCGGCTCATAGGTGAACTTCAGGCCCGCGGCGGTGTACTCGGCGATGGTGGACTTGAGCCACTTGTCGTTTCGTGCCTGAAACTGTCGGCACCACTCCTCGGCCTGCCGCCGCAGCGTCTGCGGGTCGTCGGCGTCGGGGGCCGGGATATCGAAGTCCGGCTTGTGGTGGGCGCCGCGACACTCGTCGCGGAGGAGTGCTCCCTGGGCGATGATCCGGGCGAGCAGGATCATGTCGCGCAGGGCGCGGGTGAACGAAAGGCTGTAGTTGGTCCAATTGGCGCCGTCCGGGGCGGCGATCCGCTGGTAGCGGTCTTCGAGTTCGTCGATTCTGGCGATGGTTTCCTGCAGCGGCTTATTGTATCGCACGACGGTGCAGTTGCGGGACAAGACGTCGCCGAGTTCCTGGTGAATCTGGTACGGATTCTCGCTGCCGTCGGCCTGGCGGAGGTCGTCCCACTCACGTTGGGCGTTTGCGGCCGCCTGCTGGAACAGCGTATCCGGCGCGTCGGTCGCTCCGCCGGGCCGCGAGCCGATATAGTTATCGACGGACGGGGCGACGATCAGGCCGGAGAAGATGCAACTCAGCAGCGAGTTGGCCCCCAGCCGGTTCGCGCCGTGGTACTGGTAGTCGACTTCCCCGATGGCGAACAGGCCGGGCACGTTGGTCTGGTGGTTCCGAGGGGACCCCAGTTCCAGCCCGCCGGTCGATTCCCGTTTTTCGTAGTCGCACCACAGGCCGCCCATGGAGTAATGGACGGCGGGGAAGATCTTCATGGGTTCGGCGCGGGGGTCGATGCCCTTGAATTTCTCGTAGATTTCGAGGATGCCTTCGAGTTTTTTGTGGGTGGCGGCGGGCATTTCGGTCAGGTCGAGATAGACGCAAAGCTGGTCCTTTTCGACGCTGAGGCCCTGGTTCACGCAGATGTCGAAGATTTCCCGGGTCGCGATGTCGCGGGGCACGAGATTGCCGTAGGTCGGGTAGCGTTCTTCCAGGAAGTAGTATCGCTCGGAGGCGGGGATGTCGAGCGGGTAGCGGGTGTCGCCGGGTTGGCGGGGCACCCACACGCGTCCGCCCTCGCCGCGGGCCGACTCGCTCATCAGGCGAAGCTTGTCCGAGCCGGGGATGGCCGTCGGGTGGACCTGGATGAACTCCCCGTTGCCGTACTTGACACCGGCGCGAAACGCGCGAGCGGCGGCCGAGCCGACGCTCTGGGTCGACATGGTGGAGCGTACAAAGACGACTCCGCAGCCGCCGGTGGCGAGGACGACGGCGTCGGCCCGCAGTGCCTTGTGGCCCATCGTGATGAGGTCCTGAATGACGGCCCCGCAGCAGCGTCCATGGTCATCGCGGATGGGGGCGATGAAGTCGTGGTACTCATACTTGAGGACGAGGTCGGCCGCCTCCCAGCGGCGGACCTGCTCATCGAGCGCGTAGATCAGTTGCTGGCCGGTGGTCGCGCCGGCGAAGGCGGTTCGTTTGTAGAGCGTGCCCCCGAACCGGCGGTGGTCGCGGTACCCTTCCGCGGTCCGGTTGAACGGCACGCCGAGCCGGTCCATCAGATCGATGACGCGTGGTGCCCAGTCGCACATCTCCTTGACGGGCGGCTGGTGCTGCAGGAAGTCGCCGCCGTAGACGGTGTCGTCGAGGTGGATCCACTCGGAGTCGCCCTCCTGGCGGGTCAGCTCATTGACCGAGTTGATGCCGCCCTGGGCGCACACACTGTGGGACCGTTTGACGGGGACGAGGCTGACCAGCGAGACGTGCACGCCGGCTTCGGCCAGTCGCATGGTGGCGGCCAAACCGGCCAACCCTCCGCCGACGACGACCACTTTCTTCTTCGCCATGGTTGTTGCTCGAGATTCCAGCCCGGGTGTTCTCTGGGCCATGATAGCAACGGACGAAGGATCCTGTCACGGGGCGCGCGTATGAAATTGTCCTGCGGCCAGACGTGGGGTGTCGTGCGCTCGCGGCGCGGCGGCGATCGACGTGTCGGATCGCCGGGGCCGTCCCGGATCAATCGAATATGTCCCGCAGCCACTGGACGGTGGTCTGTCGCCCGAGCCGGGCGATTCCGTCGGTGATGGGGATGTGTTTGGGACACACTTCGACGCAGTTCTGCGCGTTGCCGCAATCCGTGAGGCCACCGTGCCCCATGATGGCGTGCAGTCGATCCGCCTTGAGGAACTTCCCGGTGGGGTGCGAGTTGTGCAGGTCCACCTGGCCGAGGGGAGCCGGTCCGACGAACAGGTTGTCAACCTGGAACTGCGGACACGCCTCCATGCAGCAGCCGCAGGTCATGCAGCGTGAGAACGTGTAGCGGGCGGTTTGCAGGTCGGCGGAGATGCGTGGTGCGTGCAGATGGATATCCCATGAGCCGTCCACGTCCACCCACGCCTTGACCTTGAGGAGCGTATCGAACATGCGCTGGCGATCGACCATCAGGTCGCGCACGACGGGGAACTTGGTGAACGGCTCGAGGACGATCGGCTGCTCGAGGGTGTCGATGAGTGCCGCGCACGCCTGTCGCGGCTGTCCGTTGATGATCATGGAGCAGGCACCGCACACTTCTTCCATGCAGTTGCTGTCCCAGACCACCGGTTCGACCCGCTCGCCATGTGCGTTGATCGGATGCTCGCGCAGATACATCAGGGCCGACACGACGTTGTGCCCCGGGGAGTACGGCATTTTAAACTCCTCCCAGTAGGCGGACTCGTCGGGGCTGTTCTGTCGTTTGATCTTGAAGTGGATCTGCTGCTCAACCATCTTGCTGAACTCTCCTTGCCGGCATGCGATCCGGGCCTGTCTACCGGTAATCGCGCGGTTGTTCGGGCGGCAACACGCTCACGTCAACGGGTTTGAAATCGATTTTGGGGCCGTCGGGCGAGTGTCTCGCGATCGTGTGCTTGAGCCATTTTTCGTTGTTGGCTTTCCAGGCCTTCTTGTACTCATCGTATTCGGGATCGCCTTCGAACTTGCCCTCGGGCACTTTCAGTTCGAACTCGGCCTTGTAGTGCGATCCCCGGCACTCGTCTCGGAGTCGAGCCCCTTTGGCGATGACCTCGGCGAGGACGATCATGTCCTGCACCTGGCGGGCCCAGGACAGGGACTGGTTCATCCGCGGTCCACGGTGATCGAGTGCGATTTTCGCGGCTCGTTCCTTGAGCCGGCCGAGGGCGTCCAGGGCGCGATCCAGGCCCGCGTTGTCGCGCTCGACGAACACGTCGCGTCGCATGACGTCGCCCAGTTCGCGATGGAGGGTGAAGGCGTTCTCGCCGCCGCGGGAGGCACCAATGGTGTGGTTGATATCTTCCTGCCGTTTGCGTTCCGCGTCGAGGAGGCTGGACGGCACCCCGTCGGTGCTCTTGCCCTTCCTGCCCTTGAGGAACGCCACCGCCGACTCGCCGGCCACGCGACCGCTGAAGGACGCGCTGAGCAGCGAGTTGGCCCCGAGGCGATTGGCACCGTGGTACGCGAAGTCGCATTCGCCGGCGGCGAACAGCCCGGTGATGCTGGTGGCATGGTTCCGGGGGCTGACGCGGGCCATGGCCCCGGTCTTCTTGTCCAGCTCGAAATCAACCCACAGTCCGCCCATGGAGTAGTGGGTGGCGGGGAAGATCTTCATGGGCCGGGTGTAGGGATCTTCGCCGGTGAAGGTCTCGTACATCTCGAGGATACCGCCGAGCCGGCGTTCGAGGAAGTCATGCGGCTTGTGGGTCAAGTCGAGGTAGACGATGTCCTGCCCGCCGACCCCGAGCCCCATGTGGCGGACGACGCGGCAGATGGCGCGGGACCCGACGTCGCGGGGCACGGTGTTGCCGTAGGCGGGGTACCACTCCTCGAGGAAGTAGAACCGCTCGTCTTCCGGAATCTCGAGCGGGTCGCGGGTGTCCTCCGCCTTGCGGGGCACCCAGACACGGGCCCCTTCCCCACGACACGCTTCGGACATCAGCCGGTTCTTGTCGTGACCGGGGATGCCGGTCGGGTGGAACTGGATGAACTCGCCGTTGGCGAAGAGGGCCCCCTGCTGATAGACGCGGGAGGCGGGAGCCCCGGTCGAGTTGCTCGACATGGTGGACAGGTGGTAGATGAGGGCGAGTCCGCCGGTGGCCACCACCACGGCCTCGGCGGGGAACGCTTCGACCTTGGACGTGGTGAGGTTCATGGCGGTGATGCCGCGGCAGGCGCCGTTTTCGTCGCGCACCAGCGACAGGAAATCCCAGCCCTCGTACTTGGTGACGAGGCCGCGGGCTTCGTTGGCCCGGACCTGTTCATCGACGGCATAGAGCAGTTGCTGTCCCGTGGTGGCGCCGGCGAACGCGGTTCGCCGGTTTTTGACGCCGCCGAAGAGCCGCTGATCCATGATGCCTTCGGGGGTGCGGCTGAAGGTCACGCCCATGCGGTCGAAGGTGCGGATGAGCCCGGGCGCTTCCTCGCACAGGTTCCGGATGGGTGGCTGGTCGGCCAGGTAGTCGCCGCCTTTGATGGTGTCGACGACGTGCTGCCAGGTCGAGTCGTGCTCGCCCTTGACGTCGAGGCACGCGTTGATCCCGCCCTGGGCGCAGCAGGAGTGGGAGCGTTTCACCGGAAAGAGGGAGAAGACTTTGACGGGGACGCCCTGCTCCGCGATGCGGAGCGTGGCCCACAGTCCGCCCAGCCCGCCGCCGATAACAATCACCTCTGGTTTGGCTGCCATGGATGTGTTTCCGTGGTGAGAGACAGTGCGATCGTGACACTCGCTTGTCCGGGAACGGCGCGGGGCGACGCGTCGTTCCGCCGTTGAAGGTCCCGGGCGTCAGTGCAACCCGGCGTCCGCCTCGTACGTTACCGCCAGATGCTCGGCCTGGTCGGGCGGCGCGGCATAGTCGGCCAGCGGACAGGTCCGCAGCACGGTCAGGGCGGCCAGGCCGACCACCGTCAACACGATGCCCACGCCGGCGCAGACGTATCCGAGCCGGGCCTGCGCGTTGCGCCCGATGGCGATGCCCCAGACGATGAGAAACGTCCAGATACCGTTGCAGAAGTGGAACACCGCCGCCAGGATCCCGATGACGTAGATGGGGGCGATCCACCAGGCCGCCTGAAGCGTCTCCGCCGCCGTGTACGGCGCGTGGTGCGGATCGAACTTGCCGCCGCCGAAGACGGCGCCCAGCCAGTGCATCTGCCACACGTGGTACAGGATGAACAGCAAGACGATGATCGCGGTCCAGCGTTGGAGCGTGTAGCGGATGTTCCCGCCGTAGCGGTACGTGGCCACGTTCTGCTTCCCGCTCAGCCAGATCTGCACGCCGATGACGGCGTGGAAGGCGAGCGGTATGAAGATGCCGAGCACCTCCACGATCCTGAGCACGCCGAGGCGATCCAGGGCATGGATCGCGATCACCGCGTTCTGGAACGTCTCACCGCTCTTGCTGAGCACGACGGTTCCGTTGATGATCAGGTGAAAGCACAAAAAAACGCCAACCGGAATAATCCCGGTCAGCGAGTGAAGTCGGCGAATCCAAAAATGAGTCGCGTCGCCGATGCCGCGTGGGTCGTCAGAAACGTCCGACACAATGATACCGTTCCTTTCTACGCAGCGCCATGACGGGTTCTTCAGATGCCTGGTCCCGGTGGATGGATGACCCACGCGAGCGCCGATGTGCTGAGAGGTTACAAACCGGTTGGGGCCCGGTCAAGCGAACGTAATGGGGGACGCGAGCGGGGTGGCTTGACCCTGCCGGGTGGCGGGTCTAGGTTCTGGGTGTGAGCAGCGCATCGTCCAGCCAGGGGTCGTCCGACTCCGTGCCGCCCGCGCCGCGACCACCGCGTGCCCGGCGGGCGCACATTCATCCGCTCGGTCCGGTCCTCTACCGGGTCCCCAACCGCGTCCGGTCGCGGGCGGCGATCGTGCTGGGCGGCGCGGCCGCGGTGCTTGCCGTCGCGGCGTGGTTGAGTCCCGATCCGTCCGGCGTGGGTACGCACCGCCAGTTGGGCTTCCCCCCGTGCGGATTGATGGTCACCACCGGCACGCCGTGCCCGACGTGCGGCATGACGACCGCGTTCTCGCACGCCATCCGCGGTCACCCGGGCGCGGCGATCGTCACTCAGCCCTTCGGCGCCTTGTTGGCGTTCGGGGCGTTCGCGGCGACCGGGCTGGCGCTGGCCGCCCTGCTCACCGGGAAGGCGTGGTGGATCAACTGGTACCGCGTATCGCCCGGTTGGGTGATGGCGTTGATCGTGGTATTATTCCTCGCTGCGTGGGCATACAAGATCGCGGCCGTCCGCCTGCACGGTTGACGGCGGTGATGGGCAAACCTGGAACCCGTTCCCCACGGGAGAGACTGAATGCGACGTGTCAGCCTGACCCTCATCGCGTGGACCTGCGTCGTGATCGTCGCGGGGTGCAACCTCCTCGTCCCGGGCATTCTGATGACGGAGCACAAGCGCACCAACCCGGCGGAGTTCGGCAAGCTGGTCGGCAAGCGGGTGTTGGTCCTGGTCTGGGCGGAGCCGGAGACGCTGTTCGACTACCCGCACGTGCGGTTGGAGCTGTCGACTTACATCGCCGACAAGCTGCGGGCGAAGGTCAAGGATATTGTCCTCGTCGAACCGATCCAGGTCGAAGACCGGCTCGAGCGGACCCTGGGCGGCGACGCCGGGCCCGAGCAGATCGGTCGGCATTTTGAAGCCGACATGGTCGTGTATCTCGAACTCCTGGATTTCCAGATCCGAGACCCGGACGTGCCGGACCTGGTGCAGGCCCGCATCGGGGCGTCGGTCTGCGTCCACGACCTGACCGTCGATCCCGACGACACCAGCTTCTACGAGCTGACGCCGGTGCACATTACCGAGCCGGAAGGCGAACCGCGGCTGATGTCCCAGGGGAACGTCGTGCAGGTCCGTCGGGACGCGTACCTGAAATTCGCCGAAGTGGTGGCTCGGAAGTTTTACGCGTGGGAGGAGATCATCGAATAGATGGATTCGGCGGTGTCCATGCCCGTGCCTGTTCGCTGCCCGTCCCGTATCGGGCGGCGACCCGGTGACCGGTCCGACCCCGGAGAGCCCGGTCGGGATCGACGTCGATCGTCTCGTCGGTTGGCCCGGCCGACGGCCGGCTTCGGGTTGCTTTGCCTTGCCCTCGCCGGCGCCAGTTGCGGGCCCCAGGGCGGCGCTTTCCTGTACCATTTCACCGATATGGGGAGGAGGGAGAAGGTCGCGCCGCAGTTCGAACTCAGCGGCGGACCGATTCTCGTTTTCGTGGACGATTACAACAGCCGGGTGACCTGGCCCGAAGCGTCCGACCTGCTCGAACAGGCGGTGGCGGTGGAACTGGTGTCGCACGGGGCCACGGAGAAGGTGCTGTCGCCGGACGCGCTGCGGCGTTTGCGCCAGACCCACACCGATTTTGAAGACATGTACTGCAACGAGATCGGCCGCAAGGTCGGGGCCGATCAGATCCTGTGGCTCGAGGTCGCCGATTTCTTCGCGTCCGAGCAGATGAGCGACCTGACGGCTGCGGCGCGTATGGCCGTCACCGTAAAGGTGATCAACCCGCACGGTACGCATCGTGACGGGACGGTCCGGCTGTGGCCGGCGAGCCGCGACGGACACCCGGTGAGAGCGGAGCTGTCGGCCAACGAAGTGAGCAAGGTGAAGGGACGGCGTGCCATTGCGACGGCGCTCACGAAGAAGCTGGCCGGTGAAGTGGCCCGGCTGTTCTACGAGCACAAGCTCGAGGACCTTGTCGCCCCGATCGAAATCGACTCATGATTCGGGTCCTGCATTTGTTCGACGCCACCATCCGGTGGGAGGATCGCGTCGCGCTGCGTCAGTTGACGGAACACCTGCCGCGGGGCCGCTACGCGCACGCGGTCGCATGCGTGGATGCGACGGCCCGCCGGTGGTTGCGTTCGCACGAGCCGCCGCTCTTTCCCCGTCGCTTCGACCTGGACGTGCTGGACGCCCCCCGGGCCTTGCGGCGTTACCTGGTGGAACCGGGCGCGGACGTGATCCACGCGTGGGGCGTGCGGGCGGCCGCCGTGGCGGAGTACGCGACCCATACCATGCACCGTCCGGTCGCGCTGACGCTGTGGGACTCGCAGGTCGACGCCCGCGGGATGCGGCACTTACGTCGCGAGGGGGATCCGCATGCGCGACCGATCATCTGCGGCGGGGACGCGGCGCGCCGCCGGCTGATCGGCTGCGGCGTGGATGCCACGCGGTGCGTGGTGATTCGTCCGGCCGCCGACGTCGCGACGATCGAACGGGCCCGACGGTCGGGGATACGCGAGCGGCTGGGGCTGACCGACGAGCACACGCTCATCACCGCCCCGGAGCCGATCGTTCCCGGCGCGGGGCACTTCGCGGCCTTCTGGCTCACGGCGATCCGGTCGTTTCTGGACCCGGGGATCCGGCTCGTGGTGTCCGGTCGGTCGCGTGAGCAGGCGCGCATTCAGCGACTGGCGAGGCAACTCGGTATGGATCACCTGTTGATCTGCCCGACGAGCGGCGTAGCGTGCGAGGAGTTGATCGCGGTCGCTGACGCGGTGGTGGTGGCGTCGAGCGTGGAGACATCGCCCGGCGGGCTCGCGTGGGCGCTCGTTGCGGGGGTCCCCGTCGTGGGCACGTCGGTCGACTCGGTCCGCGAGCTGATCACGCACGGTGTGAACGGCTGGTTGATCGCACCGGGGCCCGCCAAGCGGTTGGCAACGCGGCTGGCCAGCGCCGTGGTTCAACTCGACGCGCTGCGTGACGCGGCCGATGCGGCGCGAGCCGACGCGGAGCACCAATTCGCCCCGCCGAAGGCGGCGCAACGCCACGCCCGGCTGTACGAGAATGTGGTGGCCGGACGGCCGCCGTGGGACGGGGCTGAAGCCGCGGAGGCGCCGGCCCGGTCGGCGTGACGGCGGCGGGGCGTTGGCGTGCGGCGGTCGAACGGGTGTGCCCCGGATTCGTCGTCCGTTGTTTCGCGTTGACGCGACGGCACGACGTTTCCGATAATGCGTCCATGACGGTGATCGGCCACAGCGCTCGGTCGATCGACGTTGAGAGTGAGGGGCCGTCGATCAACCCAACACGCAACGACCAACCCGAATCGGACGCCGACCTGGTTCGGCAGATCCGCGACGGCGCGTCGGACCCGGTTCGGACACTGATGGACCGGTACGATCGCCTGGTGCGCTACACGGTCTTTCGGGCGGCCCGGGACCGCTGTCAGCGTGAACCGGACTGGCTGGACGCCCGCGCCTCGGAGACGTGGACCGGCTTTATTCGGTCGGTGCGGCGTCCGGGCGGGTCGGTCCCGGCGGACGTGGGGGCCTATCTGGTCCGGATCACCCGGAACAAAGTGCGGGATGCGCTGCGGATCGCGCAGGCCCTGGCGGACCGGATCGGGCCGGCCGGCGATCACGACATCTCGCAAATCGTTGATGAAAATGAGGATACAGCAGATTCCGCCGCGAGGCTGGAAGAGCTGGCGGGGCTGCGGGCCTGCATCAAGCGCCTATCGGACGAGGATCAGCGCTTGTGCGGGGAGATTCATCTGATCGCGGACCGCCGCTGGAAGGAGGCGGCCGAGCGGCTGGGCATGGCGGAATCGACGCTTCGGTCCCGTTGGGAGCGGGTTCTGGACCGTCTTCGGCGGGCGATGGGGCAAAAAAAGTGAAAATCGTTCGCGCGGCGGCCGGCAGGGGGCGACTTCTGAGGTGTCGGAAGGAGACGTTCTGATGAGTGGCACCTCCCCCAATCCGGATCAGCCCAACGACCGGGATCGGATCGAGCAGATGCAGCTCGAGGCCATGCTCGTTGAGGCGAGGGACGCCGAGCGGGCGGGGGTGTTTGGTCGGACCAAGCTCGACATCGCCGCAGTGGTGACCGATGCGGCGGTTGACCGGCGGTCGTGGGTCGCCCGTCATCGTCAGGCGTTGATCGGACTGCCGGTGGCGGCATGCCTGGCGTTTGTCGCCGTGCTCGGCACACTCGAGTTCGGTGGTGGGACCACGGTGGATCTCGCTCCGATCGCTCAGCAGAACCCGATCCCGCCGCGGGTGATCTCGGATCGCCCGGCGGATCTGTTGCTTAGCTGCTTTACCGGACCGGGGCAACGGCCAGTTTCGTCGGAGTGCACGGCCGCCGATTACGACGGCGACGGTGACATCGACCTGCTGGACTACGGCGCCCTTCAGCTCGCGAAAGCGACCGGTCCGCGGCAATAGAGCTCGTACGAAACGTACGTGTTGCGCGTGTAACCCGCCGGCGGCGTAGCCGGCGGGCATTTTTTGCGCGCATCGCGACCCTCCGGCGGTGCGGGCGTCGCGGCCTGGCGGCCGCGTGGCGAACCCGGTTGCCTCCAATGGCCTGGCTCGAGAATCCGTCATCACACCAATAATTAAGTCTTGACTTTTCCGCCGAGCCGGTCTGACAATGAAGGCGGAACGGCCGGTTGTGGCCCGCCCCGCGCGGCGCCGTGGTGCGGGTCGACGTGATATTTGAGCCCATTCAACAACACACGATTTCAAGGAGGATGAGCATGCGCGCGTACTATCAATTCGCATTGGTGGGGGCGGTGATGGTCGTCGCCGGCTGCGGACCGGAAATTGAGATGATCAAGTCGATGCCGCCGCTGGGAACGCAGCGCCTGGCCACAGTGACGATCGAAGGGGACCGGATGACCGGCGCGGTGATCGATATTGACGGGCAGCCGTGCGGGTCGGCGTCCGCGAGCTGGACGGCCGATCCGCTGAAAAGGCGGGACATCGTGATTCCGCTCGAGACGCAGACGCCGGGGGTGCTGACCGGTCCGAACGTGACGGTCAAGGCGTGGGACCCGTTTGGAGACGATGTGCACACGATCCCCAACGTGACCGCCACTGCGCCGGGCGCCACGACGCCGAATATCACCAATCTCTCGCCGCCTGGCATCGACCTCTTCACCAACCGGGTGGTTGTGCACGTGTTCGGGTCGAACCTGTATCCGGGCGTGGGGGCTGGTACCGTGGCGTTGGGCAAAGCGTTTGGCGGCCCGGAAGCGTGGGCGGTGGACGGCGCGACTCTCATCCCCGCCGATCAGACGGTGTTCGTGGGGGACGGCAACATTCAGGCATATTTCCGGCGAACCGGGGCGAACGCGTTGACCTCCGGCACCAGCTACAAAATCCGCATCAAGAACCACCGCCGCTACGGGAATCTGCAAACCCAGTCGGCGACGACGTTCACGGCGCCGTGACGCGCGGCGCCGCGTGGTGCGGGGGTCAGCATGGCGGAACCGGGATTGCCGACCGCGTGCCGTCCGGAGGGGGGCGCGTAGGTGGCCGGGGCGCGGATGCCAGCAACGGCGACGGGCCGGGGATGCCGAAACGCGGTACGTGCGTGCCGGGTCAGTCTGCCGGTGTGACCGCGAGGACGGCGGCACCGTTGACCCGCCCTTCCTTGAGGTCGAGCAGTGCATCATTGGCCGCTTCGAGCGGGTAGGTCTGGACGGTCGTACGGATCGGGATAGCCGCGGCGAGTTTGACGAGTTCCCGTCCGTCACTGCGAGTGGCGGCGGTAACGCTGCGCAGGGTGCGCTCGTAGTAGATGTGCCGCTCATAATCGAGGGGGGGTATTTCGCTCATATAGATGCCGGCCAGAGCGACCGTCCCGCCGCGGTCCAGGTGTGCCAGCGCATGGGGAACGATGTTACCGGCCGGTGCGAAGATGATGCCGGCGTCCAGCTTCTCCGGCGGGGTTTCGTCGGCCTGGCCGGCCCAGGCGGCGCCGAGTTCAGTCGCCAGTCCGCGATGGGATTCTCCCCGCGAAAACGCAAACACTTTGCAGTTCCAGTGTCGGGCGATCTGAATCGCCACGTGGGCCGACGCGCCGAATCCGTACAGTCCGAGTCGCCCGCCCGGTCGGATGCCCGACAGTCGCAAGGCCCGGTATCCGATGATGCCCGCGCAGAGTAATGGTGCCACTTGTTCGTCACTGACCCGGCGGGGCAGCGTGTACGCGTAGGCGGGGTCCGCGGTCATGTACTCGGCATAGCCGCCGTTGACGTGGAAGCCGGTGAACCGGGCGTCGGGGCACAGGTTCTCGTTCTCCTGGCGACAAAAGCGGCACGCCCCACAGGTGTCGTGGAGCCAGGCGATTCCGAGGCGAGCCCCGATCTTGACACCGCGGACCTTGGGGCCGAGCGCGTCCACCGTTCCCACGACCTGGTGGCCGGGGACGACGGGCAGGCTCATCGAGCCGAGCTCGCCCTCCACGGTATGCAGATCCGTGTGACAGACGCCGCAGACGCTGACCTTGACTCGCACGGTACCGGGCCCCGGCTGCGGATCGTCCAGTTCATCGGGATTGAGTGGGCGATGGGCCACCGGGTTCGGTTTCTTGAGCAGCATGGCTCTCATAGCGGGGTTCCCTCAACGTGGCAGTCAGCCGTTCGTGCGGGCCGAGTCGGGTTTGCATCTTCCGTCGGCGGATTATGTGGTGGGCGGGTCTATTGGGCAATAGTACCCGGCCGGGGTTGCCCACCTGCGGCCGACCCTTCCCACTTTTCTGGCGGACGCCGGGGTCGCGTGATTGCAGAATCGGACGTAATTGTCGACCCGGAAATGCGTTAGTACTCGATGGGGTCAGCGAACGCGGTTCTGGCACGCGCGATGATACGGATCAGCATATGAGAGCAGAGCGAATCAGCGGGGAAAAGCACTGGGGGATGGGAGGGAGAGGGAGCGACACCGGAGCTGATTCGCTCGCCCCTGACGACGCCTGGATGGGGGGGTGCGTCGCGGGGGCAGGCCCGCCCGGGTCACCGTCCAAGGGGAGATGGGCGGTGGCCTGTGCGGCGGGTCGTTTGGGTCGAGATCGAGCGACAGTTGACCCGTGCAGCGTCGGCGGTGGATCGCGGTGTCTTCCGCCTCGACGCCGCCGGCCGGTCGCTGTACCGTCCCGGTCCGATCGTGCGTTCGCCGTTGCACCCCTGCGAAATGCGGCAACAATACTCCTTTCTCGACCCATTCACGGGCGAGGGGGCAGTGATGCAATACACTCGACTGGGCGCGAGGGGACCGCGTGTATCGACGATCGGGTTCGGGGCGTGGGCCATCGGGGGCATGAATTGGGGCCCGACCGACGACGCGGTGTCGAAGCGTGCCCTGCACACGGCGCTGGACGAGGGAGTGACGCTGATCGACACGGCCGACGTGTACGGGTTCGGGCACTCGGAGGCGCTGATCGCCGATGTGCTGGCGGAACGCAAGGACGACAGTATCGTCGTCGCCACGAAGGCCGGCAACGACTTCTACAACGCGAAGGCGGAAGATGATTGTGGCTACGGCCCGATTCGCCAGACGTATGACAAGGACTACCTCGTTTTCGCCACGGAACAGAGTCTGAAGCGGCTGCGGGTGGAGTGCATTGACATCCTCCAACTGCACAGTCCGGACCAGGAGAACCTGGAGCGTGAGGGTCCCTGGGCCGCCCTCGAGCAACTCAAGCGGCAAGGAAAGATCAGGCACGGCGGGCTCAGCGTCCAGTCGTTTCAGGAGACGGCGCAGGCACCCGTGCTGGACCGGCACCACGAACTCCTCGACTGCCTTCAGGTCCGTTACAACCTCCTGGAGCGCGAAGCGGAGGAGGTCTTGTTTCCGAAGGCCGAACAGTACGGAATCGGCGTGATCGTTCGCATCCCGTTGCTGTTCGGTCTGCTGACCGGGAAGTTCACCCGTCAGAGTCGGTTCCGCGACGACGATCATCGCCAGATGAACCTGTCGCCGGAGAAACTGGATGGGTATCTGGTCCGCCTGGAGGCGTTGCAGCCGCTGTTCGACGGACACCCGGATCAGACGATGGCACAGGTCAGCCTGCGGTTCTGCATTACGCACCCGGCGCGCCACACGGTGATCCCCGGCGCGAAAACACCGGAGCAGGTGAGGGACAACAATCGGGCATCGGACCTCGGCCCGCTGCCGGGCCCGTGACTTACACGAGCACGGCGGACTCACGGCCGGTCCGGTTTCGGGTTGCGTCTGAACGGCGCGGAGGTGCGGGGCAACGGGCGTCGTTCACTCGCCGGACGTGAAGACCACCCGCCGGGGGCGGTCGAATGAATGCTCCGGTTCCCCTCGATGCCGATCATCACGGCCTCGACCAGCGGCGCTTACGGCAGCTCGGCGGTGAGGCACATGCGGACCAGCTTGGCCACGCTCGGGTTCTGCATCTTGGCCATGATGTTCGCGCGATGGAAATCGACGGTCTTCGGGCTCAGATCGAGCGTGGCGGCGATGGTCTTGGTGGTTTGGCCGGCCACGACCAGGCGCATGATTTGTCGTTCGCGCGGGGTAAGAGTGGCGATCAGGGATCGAATCACGCGGCGGTCCGTGTCACGGCGCCGCGTCTCGCGATCCTGCTTCAGGGCGGCGTCGACACAGCGCAGGAATGACGGCCTGGCGATCGGCTTTTCGATGAAGTCGAATGCGCCGGCCTTGAGTGCCTGCCGCACGCTGGTCACATCGCCGTAGGCCGTCACCACAATCACCGGGTTGGAGGCATCGATACGAAGGGATCGCACGTGGCAGAGGAGTTCGAGCCCGCTCATGCCGGGCAGGCGGAGTTCGGTGACCACGCAACCCGGCCGGTCGGGGTCGTAGGTGTCGAGCAGGGCCTCGGCGTCGGGGTGGAGCCGGGCCGTCAGGCCGGCCTTCGTGACGAGGTTGGCGATGTCGATCCGGTCGTGTGCTTCGGCGTCGACGATGTGCACGACGGGCTCGAGCGCGTCGGCGTGGGTGGTATCGGGCGGGGTCATACGGCGCGCGGCGGCCGCGGACCGTCGTGAATCGGGGCTGGATCTCGGCACATCATTGTCACGTGTTGGCTCGTTCATGGCAGCCCCACCGGGCGGCCTCGCCTTGCGCGGTCGTGGTTCCCCGTCCGCGCCATCGGCGCCCGACCCGTCGTTTCAGCGCTGGAGAATATCGGCACACGTTGTCGCCGGACTTGACGCATGTTGCCCCGTCCCCTGCTCGGAGGCGGACACACGGTGTACCGCCGGCTGAGCGGAGTCAGACCCCCGTCCGGTCAGGAACAGTCCTAACCTATTGTCTCGTCCCGCGTTGCCCGCTTCGCTGCCCCACGCCAAGGGGAGTATTGATCCGCACTGTACCGGCATGGAAGCCCTGGTGGCCGCGGTGACGTCGCCGTGTCTCTCTGTCACGCACGCGGTCAGCAAGCGGCGAGCACCTGTCGGTCGGGCTCCACCCGACGATTCCAGGTGGCAACCAGAGGGGTACGCGTTGAACCGCGCATCGCACCGAGAAGTGGGTGGTCGGTGGTAGCGCAGGCTTCCTCGGTGCACGCGATTGGATCGCCGTCAGGCAATCCACGCCGTGCGCCGGGCATCCCGAGGTTGATAAGGCGTCGCGCATCGTTCGGCGGGTGAAGCCCGCCCCCTCAACGACCTGTCACCTCGGTCCGCTTTGGGCCGGCCGAATCCCGAGTGATCGGTCACGGCGCCTCTTTCGTCACTGGTGCTTCGTTCGTCGTAGTCACCGCCTCGTTCCCCGCCGGTGCCGGTTGCAGCGGCACGGTTGCCTTGCCGTCTTTGAGTTCGACCTTGCGGTGGTTGGTGACCTTTTGGTCGCGCCAGACGACGGTGAGCTCCTTTCGATTGAACGGGTCGGTGATCTCGACTTCGTCGCCATTGACCACGGCATGGCAGCCGTCGATGCCGAAGGCCTGGCCGCGCTTCGGCTCGACGAGCACGTCACCGTAGAGATCGCGGACCTTGGCCGACGTGGCGAGGGCGGAGCCGTTGCCCCAGGTGAAGATGGTGAACGAACCGATGCTGGCGCCGCCGGGCGGGGCGGGCCCGGCGTGGGCGATGTTCTCCATCTCGAAGCCGTAGCTTTCGGGTCCGAAGCCTTTGTGGCGTTCCTCGTACTCGCCGCGGACCTGCTGGTTCTCGGGGCAATAGAGCATGTAGTACGACGCCCGCAGGGCGGCGATGCCGCGCTCGGTGTACTCGGGGTCGCCGGTTTCGAGGCCGTACTCGAAGTAGAGGGGGGCGAACAGGCTCTGGCGGGCATCGTTCCACTCGCCGTCGGCGTTCATCACGCCGAATCCGCCGAGGCACGGGGCATGGATGAACGGCGGGTTCCACACCTGCTGGTAGAGGGACAGCTCGTCGATACACCGGCGTCCGAGTGCCAGGTATTTGTCATTCTTGAAGGTGCGGTAGGCGTCGAGGAACGCCTCGGCGCACCAGAACATCGAGAGCGTGCTGCTCTTGTAGACGCCGTTGCGGGCGACGGGCTTTCCGATCTGGTCGGGATAGCCCCACCGGCAGCAGGAGAAGTAGGTCTCGAAGTCCTCCCAGCGGCCTTTGGCCACCGGGTGCTCGGCGAGGTAGTCGAGCGCCTTATGAGCGGGCTCGCGGTAGCGGTGGCCGTCGGCTACGAGGGGGGCGAGTTCCATCAGCAGCGTAGCTCCGACGGCCGACTCGGGGCCTTCGGCCAGCGTGGGGACGATCTTGCCGTCGGGTTCGACCCAACCGGGGAACGCGCCGCTCGGTTGCTGGAGGCGGCACAGGCGGTCGGCGAACCGCTGAACGTATTCCAGGGCCGCCTTTTCGTGAGTGAGCTGGTACCACTCGAGGAGTTGGCGGCAGGTGAAGGCCGCGTCAACGATGTGGCACGCGTTGCCGGAGGCGTCGGGGGGCCGGCGATCGGAGTTGGCCCAGGCCGCGTCGTCCCACCAGCCCAGCTCGACCTGGCGGGTGTAAGGTTTCCAGTTCACGGGCCGGACCTCGTAGACGGCGGGGAAGAGTCCGTCGGTCTGCGGAGCGGCCAGGGCGGTGTTCGTGCATAGCTGGGCCCGGCGCTTCAGATCGTCTGAGCCAACTTGTCGGGCGTAGCGGTACAGGCCGTCGGCGCAGCGTTGCGTGGAGAACCAGGCCTGATTCCAGATGCCGCGCGGCTCGCGCCAGCGCCGTTCGCTGCGGGGGATGGTCGGGTGTTGCAAGACGTCCACGATGAAGGTGGGCCCGCCGCACTTTTTGCCGTCCAGTTCGAATTCCTGCCATAGGATGGCGAGCCAGCCGTAGACGTCGAAGGCCCACTTGATGATGTGACGGTTGTACGCTTCAAACGGCGCGGACTGGGCGCCTTTGGCTTCAAGCAAGGGATGGCCCCAGCGTTGCCAGAGGAAGCGGGCGGCGAAACCGTAGGGGTCGGCGATGTCGGCCGGCTTGTCGCTGACGAGAACATGCAGTCGCAGTCGGATGTCCTGCCCCTGGTAGCCGACTCGCCCCGACTGGTAGAACACGTGACTGACGACGCGGTAGTAGCCGGCGGTCATGGTGATGGTGCGCGACTCATGATCGTAGTCGAGCCAGGATCGGCAGCCCGCGCGGTAGACGGCGGCCACGTCGTCGAGGTCGGGGACGACGGCGATGACGATTCCGGAGTCGGCCAGGATGATAGCCGGTGATCGGAATGAGTGATCACCCATGACGGTATGCGGCTCCGGGGCCAGATGCGGCACGAAGACGGTTGTCGGGTCTTTCACGAAGGGGCGTACTTTGACCTGTGCACCCGGACCGGCGCCCGTGTCGGGGAACTTGCTCTTGAGCACGAGCACGTCGTCCTCGAGCGGGCAGGTGGTGCCTTCCGGCCCCGAGACGTCCACGTACTGGAGCACGGGCCGCTCACCCCACAGCACCGATCCCTTGGGGCCGAGCTTGAACGCCGGCGGCTCGGCGGCCGCCGCGGTGACGATTGACGTCAGACACAACAGGATTCCGCACGTGCGCATGATGATCCCTCGATTATGCACTCAATAACCCTTCCACCAAAAGTATCCGGCCGCCCTGCGGTTGGCAAGGCGGTCGGCTTGAGCGGTCGCCGCGCCGGGGCTACGGTGCGGGCGGCGGTCCAAACCGCGTGTCGCGTGGAGGGCGCCCGTCGTGTTCAACGGGATTCGGTCGGCGCTCCTGGTGCTGCCGGTTGGCGTTTGTTGTTCGGTGTGCTCAGATCACGGCGGACAGGGCGAGCATGCCGATGATGACATCGCTGATCTGGTTGCGGGGAGCTTCGTCCCAACCAGGCCAGACGTAGGGTTCGATCGTTTCCCAGCCGATCAGCAGGCCGAGCCCTTTCTCGAACTCGTTGCTGTTGAGCACGTACCCGATGGTGGCCCCGCTGGCGGCGTGGACGAAGCTCCAGGCATCGATCAGGTCCTTTTCGGTGCCGATCTCGTCGGGCGTCGCCGGCTCGAACACGCCGCAGGCGGGGATCGTCAGAAGCAAGGCGATCGTCACGACCAGTGCAAGGAAACGCATGCTGTTGAATTCCGCAGCCACCCGTAAGGCCCTTGCCGGGGCAGACCCGGTTTTGTAGCAACGCGCCGGTCGAACACGAGATGCCCGGCGCCACGGATCATGGTAGCAGGCACACCGAGGATCACCAACTGTGAATCGGGCCCGCAGCAGAATGTGGACCCGGAATGCGGACCTTATGCCGAATCGACGGCCTCGCCGCGGCGGGCCGGGCGGGCCGGGCGGCAGCACGTCAGTTGACATTCAGGGCGAGATTCCCGAACGGGGTCGCGAAGGCGAGCGACCGCCTGCCCTCCGGATGACCGCGCCCGGCAGGATTCGAACCTGCGACCTCCGGTTTAGGAAACCGATGCTCTATCCGGCTGAGCTACGAGCGCTGACTATTCGTATCGTCTTACAGCGTAACGGCTTACGACCCTCCCCGCAAGCCGCCGGAAACGGCGATTCTGCGATTTGGGAGACTATTTGGGAGAATACTCCACCCGTCGCTGATCCCTGCCGGTAGCCCGCTTGCAGCCACGCTCAACCGAGAGATCAGCGACATGGGACGACCTCACAAAGTCCGCAAGACCGATAGCCACGACGGGCTGATGTACACGACGATTCCCGTCACGAGGAACGGCAAACGATTTTACCCGAAAGTCCACCCTGGCACCAAGGACGAGAATGTGGCTCGTCGGCCACAGACCGCACTGGACGGCGTGGACGATCCTGACGAGACCCGACGACGGATCAGACACCTTATCAGCGCGGGTTCAGAGGCCCTTGAGTTGGCGAAGCTGGCTGCGTTCGTCCCACCGCTGATGTTCCGCCAGAGAGCCACAATGGACATGCCCGCGAGGAGCGGCGCGGCATCCTCGACGGCTTCATGGACAGGACCCACCTCAACCCCGGAGACCGATGATGATTCGCCAGCTTCCCAGAGCAATCCCAGGCCCACCCATCCCGACCCACCCATCCCGGCTTGTGTGCTCGCCCTTACGAACAAGCCGCACCCAGCCCTTGCGCGGAGCCGAGCAGGGGCAGGTGCGGCCCAGCCCACTAACTGTGTATCGTCGTCGCGAGTATACGTTCTCTCTCATTGTCTCTCTCATTGTCGATCCCGCCGACGGGTACGGCCACGGAGGAGCCAAGTGAATGTGCCGGACATGGCGGTTTGCCTCGAATGCGGCGATGGCCTTCGAGGGCTTTCTGAACCGCGATGCCCGGAATGCAGCCGGACCTTTGACCCCGACGACCTTGATTTCGTCACAGGCTCCAGCCTCACCGGATGACGGCTGCTATGGGTGGATACGGCCGTCCGAGTTTACAAACTGCTTACAGCCCGGACGTTGAACGCGATGTATGCTTGAGATTGATCAGTCGCCGTATCCAAGAGCAAGGGAGGTGTCAAATGACACGTTCGCGAACGGCCCTGGGGGTCGCATTTGCAATGCTGATCGACCTGTCGTTCATGGCGAGCAGCTCGGCCCAACTCGGCCGGGCCGTCGAACGCCCGCTGGCCGCGAACATTATCGTACCCCAAGCGCTGCGCTCCACCGTCCATCAGGCGGCCCCTCTGGAGATCACGCAGATCACCGTCGGCGTGGTCATGGTCGAGCAGGTGGCCACGACCACGATGGACATCAGCCTGCGGAACAACAGTGGCTCGCGGACGGAAGCGGAGCTCGTTGTTCCGGTTCCAGACGGGGCCGTCGTGCGGGGCTTCGCGTTCCAGGGGTCCGCTGACGAACCGACGGCGCGCATTCTCCTGAAAGACGAGGCACGTCGAACGTACGACGCGATCGTGGCCAGGCTTCGTGATCCTGCCCTCCTGGAGTTTCTCGGCTACAACCTGATCCGCTCCAGTGTGTTCCCGGTGGAGCCGGGGGGGACCCAGAAGGCCCGACTGACGTACGAACATCTGCTGCCGGCGGACGGCGACCGGGTCGACTACGTGCTGCCGCGAAGCGAGTCGCTTGACTATGGCGTGCCCTGGAAGGTGACTGTCCGGATCAAATCGAAGCGCCCCATCGCGACCGTCTATTCGCCGAGCCACGAATTGGAAACCGTTCGTCGCAGCCAGAACACCGTATCCGTCCGTCTTACGGATCACGCGGGAATGGATCCCGGCGCATTCCGCCTGTCCTATCTTCTGGAGGGCAACGGGATGACCGCCTCCTTGATGGCCTATCCGGACAGCAGCGGGGACGGCGGCTACTTCCTCTTGCTCGGAGGGCTGCCTGCATCTCTGAGCGAGAATCATAACCGGCCGGGCATCAAGCGCGAAGTCACTCTGGTGCTCGACCGCTCGGGCAGCATGAACGGTGAGAAAATCGAGCAGGTCCGCGAGGCCGCTCTCCAGATCATTGGCGGTCTCGACGACGGTGAGGCCTTCAGCATCATCACCTACAATGACTCCATCGAGGCTTTCAATAATAAGCCGGTCATAAAGGACGGCGCCAGTGCGAAGAGTGCTCGGGAGTATCTGCAAGGGATCACCGCTCAAGGCGGCACCAATATCTACGACGCGCTCGGCGAAGCCCTCCGCCTCGCGCCGCTTGAGGGCATGCTGCCGATTGTGCTGTTCCTGACGGACGGCCTTCCCACGGTGGGGCAAACGAGTGAGGTGGCCATCCGCGACCTCGCGATGAAATCGAACCCTCACAGTCGCCGGATCTTCACTTTCGGCGTGGGCGTGGATGTCAACGCACCGCTTCTTGATAAGATCGCGCAGGAAACGCGGGCCGCGCCAGCCTATGTCCTTCCCGGTGAAGACGTTGAGGTAAAAGTCGGCCAGGTCTTCCGGCGGCTGACCGGCCCGATCCTCGCTGACGCGACGCTCGAAATCGGCCGCGAGGATTCCACGCCACGGGTGCGCGACCTTGTGCCAGCGGTGATGCCGGACCTCTTTGACGGGAGCCAGCTCGTCGTTCTCGGCAAGTATGTGGGCAACGATCCACTGTCCATTCGCGTGAGCGGCAATTACCTGGGCGAGCAGCGCAGCTTTGAGTATACGTTCAGTCTTGACAAGGCCACTCGCAAGAACGCCTTTGTGCCCCGGCTGTGGGCGAGCAGGAAGATCGCTGTGCTGATCGACGCCATTCGACAACTGGGCGCCAACGGAAGCCCTGTAACCATCCAGCGCGCGGCGGTCGAGGATCCGAAACTGAAGGAACTTGTGGATGAGATCCTTCGACTCAGCACCAGGTTCGGCGTCCTGACCGAGTACACCGCCTTCCTGGCCCGTGAGGGGACGGACTTGTCCGACTACGACAGCGTTCTTGCCGAGGCGAGCAGCAATTTCGTCAATCGGGCGATGAACACCCGTTCCGGTTTGGGGGCCGTCAATCAGAGCGCAAACGGCGTCTACATGATGGGCCAGAGCCAATTGAACGCGTCGAACATGATCTGGGATGAGAACATGAATCGTGTTTCCATCGCGAATGTTCAGCAGGTCAACGACCTGGCATTCTACAACCGTGGCGGTCGATGGGTGGATAGCCGGATCGTGAACGAGGAGCGCACCGCCCAGCCCAAGCGTGTCATCCAGTTCGGGTCCGATGCGTTTCGTGAGCTGGCCAAACGCTTGGCACAAGAGGATCGGCAGGGTTCCATTGCCTTTCGCGGCGATATCTTGATGACGGTTGACGGCGAGCTGGTCCTGATTCAAGGACCGGACGGCGTGGATTCCACCGATTGAACCGCCGGCCGGCATGAGATGGAACAGCCGATGTCTGCGGCTGGTTCGCCCGCCGGTTCGATCCTATACTCGGGACAAGTCTTGATGCCCTGGCGGAAAGCCGGGTGCACCTGACGGATTACGTGGAACCGAGGCGAGAACCGGCGGAGCGACGAGGTCCCATGACGAAGTTACGGATTCTGGTCGTCGAAGACGATGCCGCGATCCGCGCGGGCATCGTCGATGCCCTTCAGTACCGAGGCTACGCCGTTTTGGAGGCAGCCGACGGTCGTGCCGGCACGCGGATGGCGGTATCCGGCGAATACGACCTGCTCCTCCTCGACCTGATTCTGCCCGGCCGCGACGGGCTCGAGATCCTTCGCGAGTTGCGTTCGGTGCGGCCCACAATGCCCGTCATCATCCTCACCGCCCGTGGCGACGAAAAAGACCGTGTCGCCGGACTTCGACTGGGGGCCGATGATTACGTTGTCAAGCCCTTCGGTGTCGACGAGCTTCTTGCTCGCGTCGAAGCGGTGCTCCGACGATCCCCGGAACGGCCCAGTGATGTCCGCGAGATCGACATTCCCGGGGGGTGCGTGAACCTGGCCCGGTGCGAAGTCTGCTTCAGCGATGGCGAACGAACCGAGCTTTCCGAGCGTGAGCGAGAACTGCTCCGGTACTTGGCCTGTAACTCCGGCCGAGCCATCTCGCGGGAGGAAATCCTGTCGCACGTTTGGCGCCTTGAGCCGCGTGGCGTCACGACACGGACGATTGACGTCCACGTCGGTCGCCTGCGTCAGAAGCTCCGTGATGACACGGACCAGCCCCGGATTCTGCTCACGGTCAGAGGCAAGGGCTACATGTTCGCCGCGAAGGAGGCGGCGTCATGAGCCGCCCCTGGCAGACCTGGGTGGCCTACGGTGTTTGCCTGATCGTTGTGCTCACGGCGATGGGCTGGATCACCCGGATTGCCGTCCGGCTTGAGCGGTCCGAGCAGGCGACGCGTTGCGATGCCGAGCTGGAAGAGCGTGTCCGCCTGGCCTTGTGGCGGATGGAGTCCGCCTTGTCCCCCCTGATCGCCGAAGAGAGCGGCCGTCCCTACTTCGCCTACAGTCCCTTTTACGCACCGCAGCGCGCGTACACCCGCATGTTCAGCGAGCTTGCCCCCGGCGAAGTCCTCGTACCGTCTACCCTGCTGACCACGAAACCCCCGCTCGTTCTCCTTCATTTTCAGATTGAACCGAACGGGCGTATCACGTCGCCGCAAGTTCCCGACGGGAACATGCGCGACCTCGCGGAAACCGGCTATACGACGCGGGACAAGATCGAAGGATCGCGGGCTCGGTTATCCGAATTGACACCCTGGCTGGATACGAGCGCAATCCGCAGACAACTGCCCAGTCCGACATTGCAGGCAGAGGCCTGGGTGCGGCGGGATGAGAGCCTCGGACGATGGCCGGCAGAAGACGGCGACTTCTCGGCACAGTCACTCGAGCGCCAGGTGCAGCCGCAACAGCAGCGTAGTGCGGTAGAGCAAATGGCCCGCATCGAACAGCAGGTCGCGAACGCGCTCAACATAGCGACCACCGGGCCACCGAAGGTCTCCGACGTGTATGGCGGCGCGATCCAGGCTATCTGGCAGGGCGAAGTGTTGCTCCTTGCCCGGCGTGTATGGGTGAGTGGAGACGAATACATCCAAGGTTGCTGGCTCGACTGGACCGGGATCCAGAGATGGCTCCGGGAGGAAGCGGAAGATCTCCTGCCAAACATGAAACTGGAACCGGCGGCACCGGATTCGTCGGCCACCGATCCTCGGCAATTGGCTGCGCTCCCGGCACGACTCGTCCCCGGCGAGCTGCCGGTCCGCTTTGAAGACCGCGTATCATTAATCCGAGTCTCCCTCGTAATCGCGTGGGTCTGCGTACTCCTTGCCGCCACTGCCGTTGCGATTCTGTTGCGGGGGACGGTTTTGTTGAGCGAACGAAGGGCGGCCTTTGTCTCGGCGGTCACCCATGAGATGCGAACGCCATTGACCACCGCCCGCATGTATACGGACATGCTACTCCAGGACATGATCCCGAGCGAGGAGAAGCGACGGCAATACCTGACCACGTTGCAGACGGAAACGCACCGGCTGAGCCGTCTCGTGGAGAACGTCCTCGCGTACGCCCGCCTCGAACGGAGCCGGGACAAGCGGCGTCTTGAGACGCTCACGCTGCGTGAATTGACGGATCGTTCGGAGGAGCGTCTCACCGCACGGGCTGACCAGGCTGGAATGAGGCTGCTCGTTGAGGTCGACGACTCGGCCGCACAGCAACGCGTGCGGGTAGACAGTTCCGCTGTCGAGCAGATATTGTTCAACCTCGTGGATAACGCCTGCAAGTACGCCACAACGGGCGCGGACCGGCTCATCAATCTTGGAGTCAGCCATCGGACCGGTCAGGCCGTAATCGAGATTCGCGACCACGGTCCGGGCATATCGAAGAGAGAGGTACGCCGGCTGTTCCGGCCTTTCTGCAAGTCCGCCCAGGATGCCGCCAACTCATCGCCGGGCGTAGGCCTTGGCCTTGCCCTTTGTCGGAGGCTCGCCCGCAGCATGGGCGGCGACCTTCACTTGAACGAGGACTACGAAGGCGGCGCCAGCTTCGTTCTCACCCTTCCGACGTCCTAGCGTCAGTCCGATGAGCCTTGGTTGTCGTGGGGGTTCAGTTCCAGCACGGCCTCGTAATGCGCGATCCCAGCGCCGCAGGCGGGTCGGAGCGGCCCCGTGTCAAAGGGTGTCGATCGGGGCACTCCGCGGTTGATGAATCCGCTAAACCTATGTAATATGTTAGGTTAGGGTCGATCTGCCGCCGGTCCTCTGTCATCAATCGAACGATTTCGATAGGGACGCACGATGAGCGATCCGGATCCAAACGTATTACTGCAAGCGGCGCGAGGAGATCACGACGCGCTGTCCCGGCTCGTCAAACAACACGGGCTCGTCGTGCGGCGCCGGCTGGCCGACAAGATCCCGCGGCAGTGGCAGTCGGTCCTGTCGGTGGACGACGTGATGCAGCAGACGTACACGGACGCGTTCGTGTACATGGATCGCTTCGACCCGAACGGCAGTCAGTCGTTCACGTCCTGGCTGATGACGCTGGCCCGGTGCAACCTGATCGACGCGGTGCGAATGCTGGACGCGGAGAAGCGGGGCAAGGGACGCCGGCGCATCGAACCGCAGCCCGCCGATGATTCCATGGCGGCGTTGACCGAACTGCTCGGCGTGACGGGGAGCACGCCGAGCCGGCACGCGGCCCGGGCGGAGGCGTGCGATGCGGTACGAACGGCGATCGAGCAATTGCCGGACGCCTACCGCATGGTGATCGAGCTTCACGATATCAGGGGCCAGCCCATGGCGTCGGTAGCCGAGGCCCTCCAACGCAGCCCGGGGGCGGCGTACATGATTCGGGCCCGGGCGTTGCGGCGGTTGCGGGCGTTGATGGGCGACATTTCGAGCTACCTGACCACGACGTAAGGGGCGAGGGGCGGGTGGCGAGGCCCGGGTCGGCTGACGTCGGCGTCCTCGCACGCGTGCGGGGGTCGGGGATTCGCATGACGGGCAAGTCCGAGCACGACAACCCTGTCCTGGATCATGAGTTGGCGCTGGCGGAGGCGGCCCGGCGTGAGGCGGCTTTGCTGGCGGAATCGGTCCAGCGCACCGCCCTGCCCGCCGATGCGCTGGCCGGCTATGAGATTCTGAACGAGATCGGGCGTGGGGGGATGGGGGTGGTCTACCGGGCTCGCCAGACCCACGCCAAGCGCATCGTGGCGGTCAAGATCCTGCTGGCCGGCTGGTTCGCTTCGCCGCATGCCCAGCGGCGGTTCAAGCGTGAGGTGGAGTTGGCGGCCCGCTGTCAGCATCCGAGCATCGTGCGGATTCTCGACAGCGGCTACGCGGCGACCGGTCAACAGTACTATGCCATGGATTACGTCGAGGGCGTCCACCTCGATCGGTGGCTGGCCGGCTCGAGTCCCGCGGTCAAAGTGATTCTCCGGTTGTTCCGCACGATCTGCGACGCGGTCGATCATGCCCACAGGCACGGCGTGATCCATCGCGATCTGAAACCGGCGAACATTCTGATCGACGCGGCGGGGCAGCCGCACATTCTGGACTTCGGGCTCTCGAAGGCGATCGACCGTTCCGGCACGGACGACTCGGTCAGCCTGGCCGTTTCCGTCCCGGGTCAAATCATGGGCACGCTGCGTTACCTGTCACCGGAGCAGGCGGCCGGTGAGTTGGAAGAGGTCGACGCGCTTTCAGACGTGTACGCGCTGGGCGTCATGTTGTTTGAAGCGCTGACGGGGACGCTGCCGTTCGACTCGTCGGGCCATCCCAGCGAGATCATGCAGCGGATCCGGGAGGAGCCGCCGCGGCGCCCGTCGTCGGTGTCGAAGCGGGTGGGCCGCGAGCTGGAAGCGATCATCCTCAAGTGCCTGGCGAAGGAGAAGCCGCGTCGATACGAGTCGGTGGCGGCGTTGCGGGACGATTTCGATCGGTACCTCAGCGGCGAGCCGGTGCTGGCCCAACCGCCGAGCAGCATGTACGCGCTGGGCAAGAGGCTGATCAAGCGGTGGCGATACGCGGCGGTGGTAGCGTTGGTGCTGATCATCGGCGTGACCGGTTTGTGGGCGGGCATCGGATGGAGTCGGCGTGTGGCGGCGCGGGAGCGTGCCGAGGCCGAGGCCCAGGCGCGGCTCGCCGGACGACGGCAGGTCTTGCGATGCCAATGCAAGATGGAGGAAGGGGTCGGCACCGAGGAAGACTGGCTTGGGGCGGGCCGCGTGGTTGGCACCAAGTACGCGGACCTGCCGGAGGCTCGGTTGTTCTGGGCGCACGCGCGGTATCGCATGGCCCTCAAGCAGCGTGACCAGAGCATCGCCGGGCAAGCGATGGCCGACCTGCGACAGGGCATTGAGCGGCACGCGTACCCGGAGGCGTTTCGCGCACTGCTGGACGAACTGCAGCAGGTCCAGGCGAGCGCGGCGCCGCAGCCGATGCAGCCGCTGACGGAGCAGTACGGGCGGGACGTCGAGAATTCGGCCGAAGCGTGGTACGTGCGCACGTACGCGACGCTCGATCTGAACGAGGCACGCGAGTGCGCACATCTGGCCGTGGAACTCGATCCGGGGCACAAGCTCGCCTGGGAACGGCTCGCGTCGTTGTGCATGCAAACCGGGGACACGCACGGCGCCCTGGCCGCCGCGCAACGGCTGGTGGAATTGAGTGACGAACCGTGGAAGTGGGTGGTCTTTCAGGGCCGGGTCCTGGTCCGGCACGGGCGTTACAACGAAGCCCTCGAGAAGCTGAATGAGGGCATCGACACGAAGGCCGCGCAACCGGCGTACCGGTGCCGGGCGGTCGCCCATTTGTGCCTGGCCGAGTACGACCAGGCGATCGCCGATTTCACGCATTCGGCAGAGCGGCATGGGCGGCATTCCGTGTGGGAGTACTACCACCGGGCCACGCCGCTGTGGATCACCGGGCACACGGAAGAAGCCATCGCCGACTACCGGACGTTCATCGCGTGGCGGGGGTTTCCGACGTTCGCCGACGCTCGGTTGTTTCTGATTCTGCGCCACGAGGGGCGGGACGAGGAGGCCGAGCCCGTGGCGCGGGAGGCTCTGGCCAAGACCAAGGACGATTGGCTGCGGAAGGTCCTGGGGTGCCTGACCGGCCTCCTGCGACCCGACCAGTTGCTCGCCGAGGCCGAACGGCTCGGCCCGGTCAGCGACGAGCGGCGGTGCGAGGCCCTCTACTACGCGGGCGAAGTCTGCCTGTTGAACGATGATCCGGCGCAAGCCGTGCGGTTCTACCGCGGGTGCGTGGACACCGCGCTTCCGATCGACATGAGCGGTCCGTACCTGGACCCGATGAACGAGTACCATCTCGCCCGTTGGCGGCTTCGGCAATTGACCGGGGCGGCGGACGTTGTACCTCCCGTGCAGGACTAGCCGCCGCCGTGCGTGACGGCCCGGCGGTGGACCACCCGGAGTTCCCATGAGCCAAGGCGAACGCGATTGGCGTGATCGGGCGAAGCCGCACGGGACGGCGTTGCGGGGAGTCGTGCTGGCGTGGGGCGTTCAGGCGATCGTCACGCAGTCCATTCTGGTGCGTGAAGCGCTGGTGCTCATGTTCGGCAGCGAGTTCGCGTGGGGGGTGGTGTTGTTCGCGTGGTTGTTCGGGGTGGCGGTCGGTGGACCGGTCGGCGGGCGGCTGGCCGACCGGGTCCGGCGCCCGCACGTCTGGTTGGCCGTCGTGCTGATGCTCCTTACGGTGGGGACGTGCACGGAGTTGTGGTGGCTTCGGGGCGCGCGGGGGTGGCTGGGGATCGCGCCGGGGGAGTTCATCCCGCTCACGACGTCGACCGCGGTGGCCCTGCTGATCGTGTCGCCGGTGAGCCTGCTGGTCGGGGTGGCGTTTCCGCTCGCGTGCCGGGCGGCGTCCGGGCCGGCGCCGTCGGTGTCGACGGGGGTAGGCCCGTTGGGCCACGTCTACGCGTGGGAGTCGGCGGGGAGCCTGATCGGCGGTGCGGCGTTCAGTTTCTGGGCGGTGGATCACCTGGCGTCGATCGAGACGATCGTGCTGTGCGGTGCGGTGTGCGCGGCCGCCCTCGCCCTGCTGTTGGCCGTGTCCGTTCGGAATCGCACGAGTGCCTTCGTGCTGGCACTCGTGTCCGGGTGCGGGATCGCGATGGTCGTGCTGGGCGGCGACCGGCTGAACGAGTGGCTGGTGCAGCGGCGATGGGCCGACATCGCGCCGGGCTACGCGCTGGTGGCGGAGGCGGATTCGCGGTACCAGAACCTGGCCGTTCTCGAACTGGGCGGGCAGTACTCGCTGTTCTGTGACGGGCACGTGGTATCGAGTTTTCCGGACCCGCACGGGTACGGGCCGCTGGCTCATTTCTGGTGTTTGCAGCACCCGGCGCCGCGTCGGGTGCTCGTGCTGGGCGGCGGGGTGGAGGGGTTGCTGGTGGAGGTGTTGCGGCATCCGGTCGAGCGGGTGGATTACGTGGAGGTCGATCCGCGGCAGATCGAGTTGATCGAACCGTTTCTGACGGCGGGGGACCGGGCGGCGCTGGGCGATTCGCGGGTAACGGTGCACCACGCGGACGCCCGGTACTACGTCAAGACGCAGCGCGATCGGTTCGACCTGGTGATCGCCCGGTTGCCGGAGCCGACGTCCGCCCTGCGGGCGCGGTTCTACACGGTCGAGTTTTTTCGCGAGTTGCGGCGGGCGATGACGGACCGGGCGGTACTGTGCATGACGGTGACCGCGGCCCCGGGCGAGTTGCCGGCCCTGTCCGGCGAGTACGTGGCCTCGGTTCGGGCGGCGTTGTGGGCGGCGTTTCCGCAGGTGGCCGTGTCGTGGGGCGATCCCGCCCACGTGTTCGCGGCCACTTCGGACGGGTTGTTCCTGACGGACATCGACGCCCTGACGCGACGATTCGACGCCCGCGGCGTGGCGACGAAGCTGTTTCACCCGCTGCTTTTCGAGGAGACCCTGGACCCGGACAAGCTGGCCCAGCGCGAGCGGGAGCTCGATGCCGTGCCACGGCCTGACATCAGCACCGATCTCAAGCCGACGATCTACATTCAGCGGCTCGACCTGTGGGACCGGATGACGGGCGACCGGGCGACGCACGTGGTGGCCCGGCTGCGGTCGATCGGATGGGCGTGCGTGGTGGCGGTGCTTCTGGCGGCGGGCGGGCTGACGTGGGCGGGCGTCTACGTGATGGCACGGGTTCGCGGCGGCGCGGAGCGTTCCTGGGTGTCGTCGGGGGCGGTGCTGTGGTCGGTGGCCACCACGGGTTTCGCCACCATGGCGTTGAGCCTCGTGTGGCTGTTCGCGTTTCAGAACCTGTACGGGTACGTGTACCAGCGGATCGGGTGGATCATCGCGGTGTTCATGGGCGGGCTGGTGCTCGGGTGTCGGCTGGCGGCGGGGACGGTGGCGCCGGGACGGGCGTGGCGCCGGTTGATCGGGGTGGACCTGGGGCTGGCGGCGTTGGCCCTCGCGATCCCGTTTGTGTTGCCGGCCCTTGGGGCGATTCAGGACACGCGGGTGGCCCTGGCCCTCGTGGAGTGGGCGGTGCTGTCGATGGTCGCCCTGACGGGTGTGTTGGGCGGCGCGTCGTTCGCG
>CAZBUJ010000062.1:0-34763 GCA_964495075.1 uncultured Phycisphaeraceae bacterium | reverse complement strand
GCCATAACGTGGGTGCAGGCCGCGGGGTCGGCGTTCACTTACCGAGGACAACCGGCTGAGTTCGGCTTGGCCGCCAACGGGTCGTACGATATTCCGTTCGCGTTGTACGATGACCGGGACCAGGTGGTGTCCGGGCGGATCGACGTGGAAGACCTGTTGGTCACCGACGGCCTGTTCAGCGTGGTGTTGGATTTCGGAGGCTCGGCGTTCGACGGTGCGATAGGCCTCCTGGAGATCGTGGATCAACACCCGTTCCTCCGATCACACCGGGGTGCTCAGCAAGCCGATGACCCTCCGGGTCCAGGACGGCGACGTATTCATCGGGGTCGCCCCTGACCGCCTCCGGTGGCGGGCCCCGCTTGTAACTGGCCTATTTTAATGCAGTTACGTCTGACCTTGCCTCGGCGGGAACGACGACCGGCAGCTCGGTCACCCGCCACGTTCCGGATTTCACGGTTGCCCCGCGGGCTTGTCGCGGCTATTCTTCGCCGCGTTACGATCTTCGCTGATCGCTTCTGTGTGGCAGAGACGGCCCGCGATCGCGGGCGGGTTTTGTCGGAACGGAGGGGTCACTGAGGCTCGCGTGGTGCCCGACGGAGCGTGCGCACGGCGATCGCCAACGCCACGTTCACGCCGGGTTGAGGATTGCGGTTGAGGCCGCACTGTTTAAGAGAGCCCGAGAATCCAGTTTCCCCATTTCTCTGTATTCGCTTCACGGCATCGCTCCGATCGTGTCGGGAACACAAACGTCAGTCCCGCTGCGCTTCTTTGTTGCGGCGCGTTGGACGCTCGAAGCGGTCAATTCGACAGCGCGCAGCAGTAGAAACGGGCGCAGACTCCAACCTCGGGCCATAGGAGACTCACATGGGTCGGAAACTGTATGTTGGGAATCTTGGGTACGACGTGAGAGACGAGGATCTCGAACAACTGTTCGCGAGCCACGGCACGGTGGACAGCGCGAACGTGATCATGGACCGCGCCACTGGCCGGAGCAAAGGCTTCGGGTTCGTCGAGATGAGCTCGAATGCAGAGGCCGAGGCGGCCATTGCCGCCCTGGACGGCCAGGACTTCGGCGGCCGCACGATCAAGGTCAACGAAGCCAAGCCGAAGCCGACGGGTGGCGGCGGTGGCCGCAGTGGCGGCGGACGGCGCTGGTAGGCTGAATCCCGTATCCTCGGGGTTTATGGACACTCGCGCGGCGCTGCCCCGAAGCGAGGCAGCGCCGCGCGAACCGCATCACGCCCATCGGTGCCTGTTTTCACAGCAACGGTGGATTCGTACCTCCTCGCGGGCAATAATATCCCATGGCGCGATCGACACGGCCCTGGTCGGCCGTGGTGAATGACCGTCAGCGTCGCGGCGCCGCGGTTTTCTGCCCAGGGGCAGATGGCGATGCGAACATGCCCGGTGGGCGGGCTGGACGGCCAGGGCGCGATCGTCCGGCTGACATCGTAGACCCGACCACGGATCCGCATATTCCGAACGGCCCAGCATGATGAATGCGAGCCCGATGCCATCGCGCCGCTCCATCATGCCGGGAATGCATGCGGCGTCCCGGCCGTGCCAGAACGCGACACCGGAGCCCGCACGGTCGACCGCGTCCTCCGGAGGACAGAGGGCGGTTCGTGGCATGCTTCCGGGATTAGTCGATTGGGTGGAGTGAAGCAGGCATGGAACTTCCACGCCGCGCGAAAGGTGATGAGCTGCTGCGACCCGGCGAGTATCTGCGCCTCGCCCATCATTTGCGGAACATCGCCCGCCAACACGACCTTACCACGCTGATCGCCTGCGCGTTTGACCACCGCACCCGCATGCTGCCGTTCATCTATGCGGATACGCGGATGGCCCCGGCCGGTGTCCGCGCCATCGGAACCGCGATGGTGGATGCCGGATTCGACAAGACGCGCATCGTGCTGCAACAGTGGAACCCCCGTTTCCGCCCGTCGCAGATGCGCCTAGATGGCCGCGTGCCGGACATCTTCATGGTGTCGAGCATGCAGATTCACTCCTCGGCCTGCGAGGCGCTGATTCGCGACGCGTGCCGGATCGATCCGGCCCGGCGTCCGCTGATCATCGCCGGGGGGCCCAAGACGATTTACGAACCCTGGGGCGTCTTCGGTGCGGATCCGGAGGATCCGTGGGGGGCGGACGTCGCGGTCACCGGCGAAGAGTTCGTCGTGTTGAGCCTGCTGGAAGTCCTGCTGTCGATGCGGTCGGCGAACGAGTCGCTGCGCAGCACGTTTCATCGCGCCCGCAACAGCGGCATGCTCGACGACATCCCCGGTCTGGTCTACGCGCAATCGACCGGCCACGGCGTGGCCGAGGAACTCGTTGATACCGGCATCCAACGTCTGCTGGGCGACCTGGACGAACTGCCCAACCCGGTGCTCGGTTTCAAGCTGCTCGAACCGCCGAGCCGAAAACCTACGCTGGGAACGCACGCCCTCCCCGCGAGCCAGGTTCGCAAGCACAGCCCGATCGGGTCGCTGGTGCTGACGTTCGGCTGCAAGTTCGCGTGCCCGTACTGCCCCATCCCCGCGTACAATCAGCGCCAGTTCCGCATCAAGAGTGGTTCGCGTATCACGGAGGAGATCGTCAGCCTGTACCGCGAGTACGGCCTTCGCTATTTCTTCGGTGCGGACGACAATTTCTTCAACCGCAAAGAACGCACCCTGGACATCCTGGAGGCACTGGCCGCCACGGAGATCGATGGGGTCCCGCTGCGCAAGCGGCCCATCCGTTGGGGAACCGAGGTCACCGTTCACGACACGTTACAGATGCGGGATCACCTCGCGCTGGCCCGACAGGCCGGCATCCGCGCGCTCTGGCTGGGCGTCGAGGACATGACGGCCACCCTGGTCAAGAAGGGCCAGAGCGTCGACAAGACCCAGGAAGCGTTCCTGCTGTTGAATAAACACGGCATCAGCCCCATGCCGATGATGATCCACCACGACTCGCAGCCACTGTGGACGCCGGGTAGCCCGTATGGGTTGATCAATCAGACCCGGATCCTCCGCAAGGTCGGGGCGATCAATCTGCAGGTGCTCATGATCACGCCGGCCACCGGCTCGAAGCTGTATGCCCCGACCTACGAGTCTGGTCGGGTGTACGAAAGTGTGGGCAGCCGGCGGGTGGAATCGCATATGCTCGACGCGAACTACGTCGTCGCGTCGCAGCATCCGCAGCCCTGGAAGAAGCAACTCAACATCATGGTGGCGTACCTGTACTTCTATAACCCGCTCCGTTTCGCGTACGCCCTGGTCCGGCCGAAGAGCAAGCTATATCTGGCCGACGCGCTCGCGCAAGTGATCGGCATGTGGGGGCTGGGGCATACGGTTCGCCGCACTATCGGGTGGGCCGTACGCCTCATGGGCGGCAAGATCCGCCGCGTCGACGTGTCACCAAGCAGCCCCATCCCCATGCGCAGCGTGGAAGGCGAAGCCGCCGCCCACGCCCTGCCCGGTACGCCACTGGCCGGCTGCGCCGCTCCGAGTCCGGCCACGAACGCCAACGACGCTCGCCGCGGCCTCACGCTGCCGGTCATCGACCGGGAGTAGGCTGCTGAATGGCGGAGAGCGAATCGCGCGCAATCGTGGCGGGTACGACCTTCGCACGGCGGCGATGGCAAACACCGTCTCCTTCGCCGCCTTGTCAACCTGTACGCCTTTCCTCACTGACAGAAAGTACCAGACCGTCGGGATCTGCATATTGGGCGATCCGCGCGCCAAACAGTTCCTTCGGCGCTTGGATGCAGGGCACGTTGGCGGCAACCATCCTCTCGTGGTACGCATCAAGATCGGCAACACTGAAACCGGGACGGCATCGTCCGGCCGGAAGGTGTTGCGATTCGCCCTTGTTCGGATTAGGCCCTTCACTGGCATGGAGCGCCAGAATCGCACCGTCGGTGGCAAACTCGGTCCAGCTGGGCGTCTCAAACTTGAGAGGTAATCCCAGCACATCGCGATAGAACGACACGGCTCGTTTCATATCGCTCACGAATACAATCGCGTAGTTCACACGCACCCGAAACCTCCTTTCGTCCCACGACGTCGGCCACCGCTGTGCAGTAACCAAAGCGCCATCGTTGACGACAAAAACGGGCGCGGCTCACTGGCCGCGCCGCGGGGTGGACACCCTCGCAGTAGAATCATAGCCTTCGAGGATCGCCGCCCCATATTCGAATCGTCGCTGCGACTCCGGCGTGGGAATGCCGGAGCGAATCACCTTGACCGCGACGCGGATTCGCCGGGCAGCCCTCGTATGCGGCGCCCGTACCCCCTTCGCCCACAGGGCGAACATTCTCGTTGCGGCCGATGCGTTCCGGAATACGCGCGCCGTCCGGCGAAGGCGCCAGGTCGTGCACCGGGCGCCCAGGAACGACGCATCCGCGGCCTAGTGGTGCACGAGCAGTGTTTCGACTCCCTGTCGCGAGCCCGCATCACCCCGGCCGTGAACGCGGAAAAACCGGCCCGATCAGGCGGCGGCAGCGGGACGAACGGAGACAAACTGCGGCCCCGCGGCCCCCGTGCCGGCCGGGCCGTTGACGCGTTGGGGGCGGTGTGGTAGCTTGTTGGTGTACTGCTGGGATTCCAGATGGATTCCAGCACGTCCGCCCCGGCGCCGGGGTGACGTCACTGCGCCATGACCCGGATTCGCGAGCCGGCGGCCGGCCCGCGAGCGGGGCATGAGGAGGATCGACACGTGGCCCGGGAGTCGCTCACCACACGGGCGTACCGCCACATCCGGGAGGCCGTGTTGACCGGATCGCTCCGCGCCGGCGCCGTCATCTCGGAGGCGAAGGTCGCCCGCACCCTGGGCGTCAGCCGCACGCCGGTGGGAGAGGCCATCCGCCAACTGGCGGAGGAGGGGTTGCTCGAACAACTGCCGAGGGTCGGCACCATCGTGCGCGGCATCACCCGCGAAGACCTCGTCCATATTCACGAGATACGCGAGGCCCTCGAGCCGTACGCGGCCGCCAAGGCGGCCACATGCATCTCGTCCGACGCCCTCGTCCAGCTCGAACGGTACTGCCGGGCGATGAGCGGCGGATGCGAGGCCACCGAGGATGCGGGCCGCACCGTCGTGGAGGGCGACGCGCTCCGCCGGTGTCTCGCCGCCGACCTGGCGTTTCATCTGCTGATCATCGAAGCCATCGAGAACACGCGGATGATTCGCATCTTCAAGGAGATCGACATGCCGTCAAGGTTGTTCCGCGTGAAACGCTCGCACGGCCTGGCGGCGATGAAGCAAGCCGTCGAAGGGCATCGGCGAATATTGGACGCGCTGCACGACCGCAACGAAACGGCCGCTCACGATGCCATGGCGGCGCATCTGCGACAGGCCCACGCGGAACTGCTTGAAACGGTGGAGGACTCGACGACGTCGACCACCGGCACGATCCTGCGCGAACTGCCGGCGGACGTGCTGAAGGAAATCCACGCCATCGACGCGCAGGACGCTGAGCCGGAACGGAAGGCAGACGATGTTCGCTAGCACGAAAGGTCGAGCATGACGCGCGACGTTCGAGGCCGGGTGGAGACCGTGCTGCGCAGGCAGCCGGTCTTCGACATGCATACGCACTGCTACGCACCGTCGTTCGGCGATTCGGCCGACGGGACGGGCCGGGGATTGCTCCACTGGGGCATCGATGAACTCGTGACCTATCACTACCTGGTGGCCGAGGTGTTCCGCGTCGTCCCGGCGACCGAATTGCCCTACGATCGGTTCTGGGCCATGCCCACGCGTGCGCGGGCCGACCACATCTGGACGCAGTTGTTCGTGAAGCGAACGCCGCTATCCGAGGCGTGCCGAGGCGTGCTGACAACACTGAGTGAACTCGGGCTCGACCCGAACGAGAAATCGTTGGACGGGTATCGCCGGTGGTTCGCCGCGCAGCGGGCGGATGCCTACGTCGATCGCGTCATGGAATTGGCCAACGTCGCGCGCATCACCATGACCAACGAGGTCTTCAACGATCAGGAGCGTGCCGTCTGGCTGTCCCGACCGGAGGTCGGCCGTGACCCGCGTTTTGCCACGGTCCTGCGAATCGACCCGCTGCTCCGCAACTGGCCGGCGGCGGTCGCGTGCCTCCGCGACTGGGGCTACGAAGTCACGTTGGAGCTCACCCAGCGTGCGATTGAAGAGACGGCCCGATTCCTGCGGGATTGGATTGACCGGATGCAGGTCATCTACGTGGCCACGAGTTTGCCGCCGACGTTCCGCTATCCCGACGCGTCCAACCCCACGGGTGATGCGTTCATCGAGCGTGTGCTCGTGCCCGTGCTGGCTGAGCGGGGACTCCCGTGGGCCCTGATGATCGGACGGCGAATCGGCGTGAACCCGTCGTTGCGGGAAGCGGGGGACACGGTCGGCCAGGCCGACGTGGCGAGCCTCGTCAACTTGTGCCATGCGTTCCCCGCGAACCGTTTCCTGGTGACCCTGCTCAGCCGGGAGAACCAGCACGAGTTATGCGTGGCGGCGCGGAAGTTCGGCAACCTGATGCCGTTCGGTTGCTGGTGGTACCTCAACAACCCGTCCATCATCGGGGAGATGACGCGCGAGCGGCTCGAGTTGCTGGGGACGAGCTTCGTGCCACAGCATTCCGACGCCCGCGTGCTTGACCAACTGATCTACAAGTGGGCCCATTCGCGTTCGGCGATCGCGGCCGCGCTGGCCGAGAAATACGCGCTGCTGGAGCAGTCCGGGTACCGCGTCATGCCGGAGCAGATGAATCGCGACGCGCGCCTGCTGCTGCATGACAACTTCGTGACATTCAGCGGCGTGGCGGTGGGGCCGGCGGCGGTTTGATGGAGGCGGCGGGACCGTGGTCCCGCATCGATTCGCGGCATGATGACGGTGGAGCAAGCACCGCACAAGAGAACAACCCAGCGGCATGCGGACGTCTATCGTGAAGTGCTCGGCGAGCACTTCGTCAGATAGGAGGCCGCGCTTCGGCGGTCCTAGCCGGCCGCCACGAGGAATCGGATGGACAGGCGAGCCCTATCGTTTCTGGCGCTCGGACTGCTGCTCGGAATCCTGATCAGCGTGAGCGGTTTCTCGTGGTACGTGCGCGGGCGGGGCGGATCGACACCGGGCGAGCGAGATCGGTGGGTGCTCAAGCTCGCCCACGGGCTGGATCAGGGGCATCCCGTCAACCTGGCCATGGAGTTCATGGCCCGGCGGGTGGCCGAGGAATCGGGCGGCCGCGTCGAGATCCAGGTCTTCCCCAACGGCCAACTCGGTGGCGAGACCTCATGTCTGGAGCAGGTGCAGCGCGGGGCCCTGGACATGACGAAGTCGTCAACCGGACCGCTGGAGAGTTTCGTGCCGTGCCTGGCCGTCTTCAGCCTGCCGTACGTGTTCCGTGATGACAAGCATTGCTGGCGGGTGCTCGACGGCCCGTTGGGGGCACGGCTGTTGCAGGCGGGCACCAGCCGCGGCCTTCGCGGACTCTGCTATTACGACGCCGGTGCGCGGAGCTTCTACACCACCCGCCGCCCGATCCTGCGGCCCGACGACCTGACGGCCATGAAGATCCGGACGCAGAAGAGCGAGACGGCCATGTCGATGGTGGAAGCGCTGGGGGCGACACCGACGCCGATCGCATGGGGCGAACTGTACACTGCCCTTCAGCAGGGGATGGTCGACGGAGCGGAGAACAACCTGCCGAGCTTCTATTCCAACCGCCATTTTGAAGTGTGCAAACACTTCTCGCTCGATGAGCATACCCGCGTGCCGGACATGCTCGTCATCAACACGACGGTCTGGAACGCTTTGCCGTCGCAGGTGCAACAGTGGCTGCAGAGCGCCGCCGACGAATCGAGCCGCTACCAGCGCCGGCTGTGGGCGGAGAAAAACGCGGCCGCCCTGCAGGCCATCCAGAACGAGGGCGTAACGGTGTACTACCCGGACAAGGCGGCCTTCATCCAGAAGGTGCAGCCGATGCTCCGGCAGTACCAAGGGACCGAGGTGGGGGATCTGCTCGCGCAGATTCGAGAGGCGCGATAGTCCGATGATCCGAGCTTTGGCGACAACCGAACGCATGCTGCAAAGGTTCCTCGAGTGGGCGGTCATGCTCATCACCGCCCTGCTCGTCACGGACGTGCTGGCCGGAATCGTCGTTCGGTATCTGTCGCGACTGGATGCGTTTGTGTGGCTCGCGGGATCGCGGCTGCAGGTGGGCGGGGTGACGCTCTTCGCGGCCCGCGGCACCGACGAGATGGCGACCGCCCTGCTCATCTGGCTGACGCTGCTCGGCGCGGCCCTGGTCTTCCGCGAGAAAGGACACCTGGGCGTCGATTACTTCGTACGTAAGTTGGATCCGGATGCCCGGCGGATCGCGGGATTCGCGATCTACCTGACGATCCTGATCTTCAACGTGGTCGTCCTGCTCTACGGCGGGGGCACCGTAGTCGCCAGGACACTGGACGCGGGGCAGACCCTGCCCGCCCTGGGATGGCCCAAGGGCTACATCTATCTGGCAATCCCGGCCGGCGGCGCGTTCATGACGTTGGCCGCCGTCGGCGAACTGCTCGGCCACATCGTGCGGCCGCGCGAAGAAACAGTCGCGATGGATGCGTAACACGGTGGGAAGCGAAGCGCTCATCCTGGTGGTCAGTTTCGTCGTGCTTCTCCTGATGGGGACGCCGATCGCGTTCGCGTTGGGGATATCGACGTTTCTCGCGATCCTGGCGCTGGGCGAAGTGCCCGCGCACTACATCATCGCGCAGCGCATCGCCGATGGCGTGGACAGTTTCCCGTTGCTGGCCGTCCCCTTCTTCATTCTTGCCGGAGTATTCA
Organism: uncultured Phycisphaeraceae bacterium; assembly: GCA_964495075.1. Classification (GTDB taxonomy): domain Bacteria; phylum Planctomycetota; class Phycisphaerae; order UBA1845; family UBA1845; genus JAFGJQ01. The sequence continues at coordinate 25,964 of CAZBUJ010000062.1, read as the reverse complement.
TGGGTGCCGGCGGGATGGCCCGTCGATTGATGGCATTCGCCAACGCCCTGGTGGGGCCGTTCGTCGGTGGGCTGGCCTACGTGAACACGCTCACCTGCATGATGTTCGGTGCGATTTCGGGGTCGGCGGTGGCCGCGGTGAGTTCGATCGGCGGACCGCTGATTCCCGAGATGTCCCGCAACGGGTACGACCGTGACTTCAGTGTGGCCCTCACCGCGACCGCCGCCACGACCGGTCTGATCATCCCGCCCAGCAACATCATGATCGTCTACGCGGTCGTCGCCCAGAACATCTCAATCGCCGCCATGTTCGTGGCCGGCATTCTTCCGGGGATCCTGATCGGCATCTGCATCATGTTAACGTGTGGCATCGTCAGCGGTCTGCGCGGCTACGGCGCCGGAACGCGTACCACGATCGCTCTCGTGCTGGGCACCGCACGGGAGGCCGCCCCCACCTTGCTGCTGGGCGTCATCGTGCTGGGCGGCATCCTGGGGGGCGTCTTTTCGGCGACCGAGGCCTCGGCGGTGGCCGTGGCGTACGCGTTCGCCCTGGGCGTGGTGGTGTATCGGGAAATCGCGCTGGCGACCGTACCGCGACTGCTCCTGGAGGCGGGCAAGACGACCGCGATCGTCATGTTGCTCATCGGCACCAGCCAGGCCATGAGTTGGTTTCTGGCCTACGAGCGCATCCCGCAGTCGATCAGCGAAGGGTTACTGGGGATATCCGGCAGCAAAGTGACGTTGCTGCTGATCATCAACGCGGTGCTGCTGGCGGTCGGCACGTTCATGGACATGACGCCGGCGGTGCTGATCTTCACGCCGATTTTCCTGCCGGTGGCGACGCGTCTCGGCCTCGACCCGCTGCACTTCGGCATCATGTTGATTGCCAACCTGTGCATCGGGCTGTGCACCCCGCCGGTGGGCACGTGTCTGTTCGTCGGTTGCTCCGTCGGGAACACGAGTATTCCGCGGGTGGCGGCGGCGATGATTCCCTTCTGGGTCGCCATGGTGGCGGCCCTGATTCTGATTACCTTTGTACCCGGCATCACTACGTTGCTGCCGGGCTGGTTGGGGTACCGATAATGACGCACGCACTGGAAGAGTTCTGGCTGGACGGGCGGACCGCGATTCTGACCGGCGGGGGCGGCATTCTCGGCGCCGTGTTTGCCCGTACGCTTGCCGAAGCCGGCGCCCACGTCTGGGTGACCGATATCGATGAGGCCCGGGCAACGGCTGTCGCGGCGGCGATCTCCGCGGAGGGCCTGGCCGCCGACGCGCTGCGGGTCGATGTGCTCAACGTGGCGTCGATCGAGGCGGCGTCGAAGAAGATCGGTGCCGTCGACATCCTGCTGAACGCGGCCGGGGGGAACGCGCCGGCCGCCACCACGACGGCGGATCGCCCCTTCTTCGATCTGCCGCTGGACGCGCTGGAGCGCGTGGTGGCGTTGAACCTGTTCGGTGGCGCGATCCTGCCGTCGCAGGTGTTCGGTCGGTCCATGGTGGAGCGCGGCACCGGCGGCGTCATCCTGAACGTCTCCTCGATGGGTGCGATTCTGCCTCTCACCCGGGTGCCGGGCTACTCGGCGGCCAAAGCCGCGGTGAGCAACTTCACGCAGTGGCTCGCGGTTCATATGGCCCGGGAGTACGACGCGAAGATCCGCGTCAACGCGCTGGCCCCGGGTTTCTTTCTGACCGATCAGAATCGGTATCTGCTCGCGGACGAGAAGACGGGGGAGCTTACCGAGAGAGGCCGGGCGATCATCGCCCATACACCGATGGGACGATTCGGCGACCCGAAAGAACTGGCGGGTGCCACGCTCTGGCTCTGCTCCGACGCCGCCGCGTTCGTCACCGGGGTGGTGCTGCCGATCGACGGCGGCTATTCCGCCTTCGGGGGCGTATGATGCGGGCACAGGAACGACAACCGACCGCCGAATCGCGTGGGGCCTGAACATGAACATCGATGCCGGTCAACCGCTCGTGGAGATGCGCCCGACCAGCCGGTTCTTCATCGGCGTGGACTCCGACGGTTGCGTGTTCGACACCATGGAGTTGAAGCACAAGGAGTGTTTCATCCCCACCACCGTGCGGCACTTCGGGCTCCAGGCGGTGTCCCGGTACGCCCGCGAAACGGCCGAGTTCGTCAATCTCTATTCGACGTGGCGCGGCGCGAACCGGTTCCCGGCCCTGGTCCGAACCCTCGATCTGCTGGCCGAGCATCCCGCGGTGCGGCACCGCGCGGCGGCGGTTCCGTCGCTGCCCGCCACGCGGGCGTGGCTGCGGGCGGAAGAGACCCCGGGTGAGCCCGCCCTGCGATCGGTGATCCAATCGAGCCACGGTCACGAGAGCGACGAACTGCAACGGGTACTGGCCTGGAGCGAGGCGGTCAACCGAGCCATCGCTGACACCGTGGCCGGCGTGCCGCCGTTTCCCTTTGTGCGGGAGAGCCTGGCCCGGGCGTCGCGAAGCGCTGACATCGTCGTGGTTTCCGCCACACCGCAGGAGGCGTTGCGGCGCGAGTGGATCGAGCACGACCTGGCGCGGCATGTCGCGGTCATCGCCGGCCAAGAGATGGGCACCAAGCGCGAGCACCTCCGGCTGGCCGCCGGTGGCAAGTACGCGGACGGGTGCGTCCTGATGATCGGCGACGCGCCAGGTGACCGGCAAGCCGCACGGGCGAACGGCGCCCTCTTCTACCCGATCAACCCGGGTGCGGAAACCGCATCGTGGGAACGATTCCACGCAGAGGCGTTGCCGCGTTTTCTGGCCGGCGAGTACGCGGGCGTCTATGAATCCGAGCGGGTGTCGGAGTTCGAGTCGCTGCTGCCCGAACTGCCACCGTGGCGCGCTTAGCCTTTGCGGACAAGGAGCCGCCAATCGCCATGCTCTACTTTGCGGAAGGATCGCCGACGGACGTGATCGAGCGCGACCGCTCGCGCCGGCTGGTGGCCGACTTGGTTGACGCGTTGGGCCCCGCGCGGCGGGTGCTGCTGCTTCCGCCCGACTACACCCGTCTGCATTCCGGGGCCGGCGAGCTCACCACCCTTCTCTTCGACTTGCTCGCCGCGGGCGGTCACGTGGAAGTGATGCCGGCGCTGGGGACGCACGCACCGATGACGGCATCGCAACGCGAACATATGTTTCCGGGCATACCCGATCACGCGTTCCGTATCCACGACTGGCGCCGGGATCTCGTGCAACTGGGCGAAGTGCCGTCCGCCGTCATCCGCAAGCTGTCCGATCATCGACTTGACTTTCCCATCCGCTGCGAAGTGAACCGCCGGCTCGCGGACGGCGGGTGGGATCACATCCTGTCGATCGGCCAGTTGGTGCCTCACGAGGTGGCCGGCATCGCCAACCACGCAAAGAACGTCTTCGTCGGCGCGGGTGGGCCGGACACCATCCACCGAACCCACTACCTCGGGGCGGTTTGCGGGATGGAGCAAGCGATGGGCCGGGTCGACACGCCCGTCCGGGCGGTGCTTGACTACATGGCGCGCCGCATCGCGCCGACGCTTCCCGTCACCTACCTGCTGACGGTGCGGGATCGGGACGATTCCGGCTCATTGGTGACCCGGGGGCTGTTCGCCGGTGACGACGAGGCCTGCTTCCGGCGCGGCGCCGATCTTTGCCGGCAGGTGAACATGAATCTGCTCGACGAACCGATTCGCAAGGCCATCGTGTACCTCGACCCGGCCGAATTCAAATCGACCTGGCTCGGCAACAAGGCCATCTACCGGCTGCGCATGGCAATGGCGGACGGCGGTGAACTGATCGTGATCGCGCCCGGGGTGGAGGCGTTCGGAGAAGACGCGGCGATCGACCGGCTCATTCGCAAATACGGCTATCACGGCACCGAGCCCACGTTGCGATTCGTGGCGGAGCACGCCGACCTCGCCGAGAACCTCGCCGCGGCCGCCCACCTGATCCACGGCTCCACCGAGGGGCGGTTCAACGTCACGTACTGTCCGGAACGGCTGACCCGCGCGGAGGTCCAGGGCGTCGGGTTCGGCTACGCGGAGCCCGGGGAGATTCGAGCCCGCTACAACCCCACCGCGCTGACGGACGGATGGAACACGGTGGGCCGAGAGCGGGTTTTCTTCGTATCCCATCCCGGGCTGGCACTGTGGGCGCTGCGCCGCCAGTTCGACTCCCCGGAAGTCGACGGGCCCTGATTCGCCAACCGGCCGGTCTGGTCGTGTCCGGCGAGGGGTGGCAACAACGATCGCTGAGTGCCGCGGGGCGCCTTCACGTGCTGATCGAAGCCTACCGCCGCGGCGCCGGCGGCGTACAAGGACCTCGACCCGGTCAGGCCATCGCAACCGTGGCCGGCCGCGAACCACCCTCCCGGCCGGCCGATCTCGAACCGCCGGCGCGATCTTCACGTTCCCTGGGATGCGGTGAACAACCGCTGGAACTCCGCGACGTCGCCGAGGTCCGCATCGCCGTCCGGGCCGAGATCGGCGGGCTCGCAGTCCGGCGCCGGTGCCGTCTCGGGTCCGGCCAGGCAATTGACGAGAAAAACGAAGTCGTCGATGTCCACGTCGTAGTCGCCGTCGATGTCGCCGGGTAGCGGGACGCGCTCGTAGTAGTAAATCGGCTGCGACGTCCCCTCACTCACCGTGTAGTAACCGCTGCCGGTTCGATCGAAGCTGATGCTCTCGCCCTGCGGCTCGACGGCCAGCGGCACGCTGTAACCCGGCTGAGCCAACGCCTCCCACACCGTCGTGCCCGCCGGACGGCGCCAAAGCGACGCTTCCGAATACTGGCGGACAAGAATCTCGCCCCCGGTGGGTGAGATGTCCCCACCGGTGGCGCCGCCCCAGGGCAGTTGCCCGTGGTATTCCATGATGACCGTCTGGCTGGTCGACTGCGGATAGGGCGCGCGGTATATCCGGGAACGACTCTCTCGCTTCGAGATAATGTACAGATCCCGCGTTGCAGGATCGATCATCAACGTCTCGGCGTCGCGCGGACCGTCCGGGTACTGCAAGGTAATCGTGGCAACGCCAGGGAGGTCCACGTCGACGGGCGGCTGTGATGCGCTGACTGCCGGTTCCGGGACGCGGTACACCCGAATCGTGGGCCGCACCGCGGCGTTGTCGCCGATATCGCCAAGAAACAAGTATGATTGGTCGGCCACCGGTCCGGGGCCAACCGCCATATCTTCCCAATCCGTCGCCGACACCCCCACGAGACGGTAAATGCCCAGGTGGACCCCCTCGACATTCATGGCGAAAACGCGAGCCGTGTCGCCCGAGTCATTGTGAACCCACAGGACATCCGGGTTGGCCCGGCTGGCGGCCATGCCGGAAGCCTCGTCGATCGCGGCATGCTCCACCGTGCCTACCTGCTGCGGCGGCAAAAACTCCGGGGCTTGCGCCGCGGCCTCGACGTTGAACAGACCCGACAAGACGATCATCGAAAGAGAAACCGCATGGAATGCCGTTCGCACAGTACACCCTCCTTCCGGCCGGAAACGGACAACGCCGGCGCGTCGCACGTCCAGAGTCGCGGGCTGACACCGTGGGCGGGCGGCCCCTCACCGCCCGGCCGACTTTCGCCGCGATGTCCGACCACGCAACTCGCCATTATATCGCCGATCCTCCCAAACCGCGCCACATACTCGCCCCTGCGCATGCACCGCGGGACAGTTGCGGTCTGCTTGTCATAAGGCGCCCAGATGCAGCCACCCGGAGGCGCCCCCGAACCCAGCCACTTTGGTAGATAGGGATTCGCCGCGTACGGTGCCCCGCGAATCATTCGCGGGAGGACAGGCGTCATGGCGAACCAGCTCAAAATGGCTGCGGTACACACGATTTACACGCTTCTGGAGCGGGGATGGTCGCGTCGGCGGATCGCCCGGGAACTGGGCATCGACCGGGGCACCGTACGCCGCTATGCCCAGCGGGCCGCGGCGGGGATCCCACCGGGCGAGATCGACCCCCCAAAACCGCCCGGGGCGCCTCCCGGGTCGGCCCCCGGCGTGAGAGCCGGGCGTCCGCTCACACCGATGGCACATGCGGATCGGTGACCGTGTCGAGCGTGCTGTCTTCGGCAACCCGCTACAGACTGCTTGTGCAATCACCTGACCGCTACTCGCGGCATCCGGCGCATCCGCCCGAAGGCGCGTGCCCGTGACGGCGGAGGCCAACACGCGACTGGTGTCGAATGGCGGCCTGGATAATTCCCGGGGCCCACCCTTCCGTCCCCAGCGCGTGCAGGTGCGTATAAGAGGCCAGCACGTTGTAGCGACACAGGCCGTCCCGTTGCCCGTCAAACCCGTAGCCACGCCGCACGCGGAATGCGAACGCCAGGTCGCTCGCCGCGGACGACTGCATGCACGTGTAGTGAAACTCGTGCCCCCGCAAGGTATCGCCCACGGAGAAGAATGGGTTTTCCGCCACGGTTTCGAGCATGGTATAGCCGTGTCCGCAAGGTCGCTGCTGGAAGGTGAACGCCACCGGCAACACGCCCGCCATCGCATGGCAGTGGTCATCGATGCGAAGCTCCTCGCCCAGATAGACGGCACCGCCACACTCGGCGTACACCGGCAAGCCATCCTGAATTGACCGGCGCAGGGAGCCGAGGAACGACGCGTTTTTTGTCAACGATGGCGCCAGCGTCTCCGGGAATCCGCCACCGATGTACAGGGCATCCACGTCCGGCAATAGGGGATCACGCAGTGGAGAGATCTCGGTCAGAATCGCGCCGCCCCGAGCCAGCGCCTCGAGGTTCTCCGGATAGTAGAACTGGAACGCCGCGTCCCGGAACACGCCGACGCGAACCGTTTCCGGCTTCGAGACGTCCGGGGGGGCAGCATCCGGGGCGGGCGGCTCGAGCGTCGGAGCCTCTCGGGCCAATGCCCAGATAGCCTGGAGGTCCAGGTGCCGCTCGGCCATGTCAGCCATTTGTTGGATCACGCCGGTCACGTGCTCATGCTCCTGGGGTGGCACGAGACCGAGATGCCTTTCCGGCAGAAGCGGCCCGTCCGTTCGGACGATGGCCCCCAGCACGGGGAGACCGCAATCCTGTTGGATGGCCTGGCGCAGCACCGTCTCGTGCCGCGCGCCGGCCGTCTGATTCAGGATGACTCCCCGGATCAGGACTTGTGCGTCGAGACGCTGGCACCCCAGAACCATGGCGGCGACGGTGCGTGTCGACTTGGTGCAGTCGACGACGAGAACAACCGGGCACCGCAGCAACTTGGCCAGCTCGGCGGTGCTGTACGTGCCTTCGGCGTCCAGGCCGTCAAACAGGCCGCGGTTGCCCTCGATGACGGCCACCTCGGCCTGCCCGGTACCGGCGGCGAAGGACCGCTCGATGACCTGCGGGGACATGAGGAAGAGATCGAGGTTTCGGCAGGGCCGGCCCGCCGCCCTCGACAGCCAGGCCGCGTCGATGTAGTCGGGCCCTTTCTTGAACGGCGCTACGCGGCGGCCCCTCTTGTACCATGCGGCCGACAGCCCCAAGGATGCAAGCGTTTTACCACAGCCTCCGCGCAGCCCGGCGATGAGTATCCGGGCCTTGCTCATGGCATCACCGCATGTCAATGAAGCCGCACGGGCATTCTTCCGCGCACTTCTTGCAACCCGTGCAGTTCTGCAGCTTGAACGTATAGAGCATGCCCTTCTGCTTGGGCTTTTCGACGGCCTGATCCTGGCAGAACAGCCAGCATTTCTCGCAGTCGAAACAGCGTCCGCAGCTCATACAGCGCCGCGATTCCTCGAGAACCTGCGCGGCGGCGAGCCCCAGGTTCACTTCGGTATCGACGCCCGTCATACGAGCGTCGATCTCGAGGGCGGTCGGTTCCTGGCGCTCCTTCTTTTCATAGTGATCGAGGCGCATTCGCGCGGGCCGAACGACCTCCATCGTCTCTTCCTCGCGCTGCCGGCCGAGGAATCGCCGCTCGATCGCTTCCGCCGCCCGCCGGCCGTGACCGATCGCCGTGGTGACCAGGTCCAGGCTGACCACGTCACCGCCGGCCCAGATGCCGTCGACTTTCGTCGCCCCCTGGTCGTCCACGCGGACCCAGTCCCGGCCCTCGATCAGGCACTCGAAGCCGCCGAATTCCGGCTGCTGGCTGATCGCCGAGATCACGGCGCTGGCGGCCAGCTCGAATTCGGAGCACTCGATGGGCACCGGCCGGCGGCGCCCGGAAGAGTCCGGCTCACCCAGTTCCATGCGGATACACCGCATGGCCACCACGCGGTCGCCCTCTTTCCGGAACCCGATCGGGGCGGCCAGGAACTCGATCTTGATGCCTTCTTTGATGGCCTCCTCGACCTCCTCCTTGATGGCCGGCATCTCGTTCAGGGTCCGCCGGTAGAGGATGGTGACGTTCGCCCCCAACCGCTTGCAGATCCGGGCGGCGTCGACGGCGGTATCTCCGCCGCCGACGATGGTCACCACCACGTCTTTGCCCAGGTCGAGCTTCTCGCCGTGGTGAAACCGGCTGAGGAAGTCGACGCCGGAGAAGACGTTGGGGGCGTCCTCGCCCTCCACACCGAGCGTGACGCCTTGCTGGGCCCCCAGGGCGACGTAGATGGCGTCATGGGATTCCTTCAACTGGTCGAGCGTGATGTCACGGCCGACCTTGACGCCGCACTTGAGTTCCACGCCCACGTCGAGGATGCGCTGGATCTCGGCGTCGAGTACCGATTCAGGCAGTCGGTAGCCGGGAATGCCCCACCGCAGCATGCCGCCCGGTTTCTGGAGGGCCTCGAACACGGTCACGCCGTAGCCCCGCCGGGCCAACTGGTACGCGCAGGACAGGCCGCTCGGCCCGCCGCCGATGACGGCGATCTTTTCCGTTCGCTTGTCCTCGGTGAGCTTCCTGAGCTGGAGCTTCTTCTCGACGCCGTAGTCGCCGAGGGCCCGCTCGATCTTGTTGATGTTGATCGCGCCTTCGAGGTCCTTTCGATTACACTCCGTCTCGCACGGGGCCGGACAGACCCGGCCGCAGACGGACGGGAACGGGCTGGTGTCGGTGTAGATTTCCCAGGCCCGCTCCAGGCCCTGCTCGAAGGACTCGCCCCGTCGCTCGGCCTGGGCGATCGCAGTCACGAACTCGCGAATGTGGTTGCCGCTGGGGCAGGTATCGCGGCACGGGGGCTTTTTCTCCACGTTGTACGGTCGCAGGGGCGACTGCTCCCGTGACCTCGACCCGGCGGAGAATCCGCCCGCCCCGAAGCGTTTCTTCTTGGTTTTCTTGATTGCCATAGTCACCTCAATAATCGCCCCGGTGCCGCGCACCGTGTAGGGGCGGCCCGCGCCGGTCCGTTCCCGCGCAACAACCCGCTAACCGCCCGCGTCTTCCGCGGCGCCTTCCTTGTGCGGAATCTCGATGAAGCTCCCGCCGAAGTAGGTGTAGACGCACCGCCCGGAATCCATGAGCGTGCGGATGGCGCTCTTGCACAGCTTCTTGTCGCAGTCGGCTTCGCCGAACTGCTGGATCATCGCCTTGGTCAGGTCGCCGGCCTTGAACTTCTTCTTGCCCGCATACTCCTTGACCATCGCGTACATGGCGTCGGCCACTTGTTCAACAGTGACAGCCATTGGACACCTCCTAGTGCCTGAGCTGCACGGACCGCTTGTAGCTGAGGCCCGCGTACTTGTAATCGTCGATATGCTCCTTGGCGAACTCGATGCCGGTGAGCTTGAAGAAACGCGGCCAGCCGATGCGATGGATAAACTCGCCCATCCGCTCGAACTTGCGGGCGTTGTTGGCCCACACGTCCACGATGTTCCGCACCGCCTCCACCACCTCCGGCCACCGCGGCGGGTTGTTGGGCAGGAAGGGGATGGCCAGCTTGGAGAACGTCGGTTCGCTGCGGGCGTTGGACACCTTCCCGCCAACCCAGATGGAAACACCGTCGTTGAGTGGATCGGCCAGGGGGAGGGCCGGGCAGACCGAGAAACAGTTGGCGCAGAACATGCACCGCTCCTCCTCGATATCCACCGACGGCTTGCCACCCACAGTGGTCGGCCGAATGGCCGCGGTGGGGCACGACGCCACCACGTTGGGGATTTCGCAGACCTTGTTGAGGCTCCCGTGATCGATCCGCGGGGGCCGGCGGTGGATGCCCAGGATGGCGATATCCGAGCAGTGCACCGCCCCGCACATGTTGAGACAGCAGGCCAGGGCGATCCGGATCTTGCCCGGCAGCTCCTTGCCCGTAAAATGCTCGTGGAGGTCATCCATCACGCATTTCACCACCCCCGACGCGTCGGTGGCCGCCGAGTGGCAATGCACCCAGCCCTGGGTGTGCACGATGTTGGAGATCGCGGGGCCGATTCCGCCGACCGGGAAGCCCATGCCCTTCAGGTCGGCGATCAGCGAATCGATCTTCGAATCGTCGGTCAGCAGGAACTCGACGTTGTTGCGGCTGGTGAACCGCAGATGGCCGCCGCAGTACTTGTCGGCCAGGTCGGCGAACTGGCGAATCCGATCGACGCTCACCAGGCGGGGCGACGCGGCCCGCACGGTGAAGAGCTTGTCACCCGACTCGGCCACGTGAACCATCACGCCGGGCTTGAGGATCTCGTGGTACTTCCATTGTCCGTAGTTCTTCTTGACCACCGGGGGCAGGAACTGCTCGTAGCTCGGCGGTCCGATGTCCGTTTTTCTTTCCGTTGCTACCATCGACTATCTCCGCGACTGGAGGTTTGTTGCTCTAATGATTCCGCCTCGGCGGATCCGGTGTCCGTACCCTTCGTCAGGCTACCCTTCGTCTTCGCCCTCTTCCTCGTCCCCTTCCTCGTAGTACTCCTCGTAGAAGACGTAGGGGTTGTCTCGGGGATGCGCGATCATCTCGGGCACCATCTCCACCTCAATGGCCTCCAGGAAGTTCCCCAGGCCGACCCGCTGGATCAGTTCGCCCACTCGCTCACGGTTCTTCCCGTGTTCGCCCCAGAAGTCCCAGATCCGTTCGATCAGATCCTTGAGCTCGTCGTAGGGCGGCTCGAGCTTCAGGAACGGCACCAGCACCGAGGACAGCAGCGCCCCCTCCACGATCGGCGCCTTGGCGCCCAGGAGAATGGTCGCCCCGCGGTCCTTGCCCGGCCTCAGGGCCTTAGGCATGGCGTTGATGCAGTGCATGCACTTGACGCAGTTCACGTTGTCGATCTTGAGCTGCTCGTTCTCCCAGGTGATGCACCGGGTAGGACAGTTCGCGTAGATGTCCCGGTGGATGTTCAGGCCGTTGTCGACGTACTCCTTGACCGCCGCCTGGTCGACCTGGATGTCGTCCCGCCAGGTTCCGATGATGGACATGTCGGCCCGGGCCACCGAGGCGACGCAGTCGTTGGGACAGCCGGCGCACTTGATCTTGAACTTGTAGGGGAACGCCGGCCGGTGCAGCTCGTCCTGGAAGTGATGGGTCAGGTTGTTCGTGATGTGCAGCGTGTCGTAGCAGGCCCACTCGCACCGGGCCGGCCCCACGCAGCAGCTGGGCGTCCGCAGATCGGAACCGGAACCCCCCAGGTCGAAGCCGGCGTCGGTCAGCTCCTTGAAGGTCGGCTCCAGCTCGTCGGTCACCGTGCCCAGGAACACGATGTCGCCGGTCGACCCGTGCATGTTGGTCAGGCCCGAACCGTGCTTCTCCCAGATGTCGCACAGCGTCCGCAGCGCTTGGGACGTGTAGAACCAGCCGCTGGGATGGTTGATCCGCAGCGTGTGGAAGTGGGCCACGTTGGGGAATTCATTGGCCAGGAAGGAGTAACGCCCGATCACACCGCCGCCGTAACCCATGACGCCGACGATGCCTCCATGTTTCCAGTAGCCAATCCTGTCGCGGTAGGACTTCTCGAGCTGCCCCAGCAAGTCCTCGCACATCTTGTTCTTGGCCGCCCTGGCCTTGATTTCCTTGACGAAACTCGGCCAGGGCCCTGACTCGAGTTGGTCCAGCAGCGGGGTCCCGTTGCCACCTTTGTTTGCCATGCTATCTCCTTTCGGAATGATGCCGTCTCAATCAGTCTGGCTTCTCCATGGCTTCGCTCACGTCACCTGCAACCGCTCCCGGACGGTCAACACCATCTTGTACAGCACGGTCAACACGAAGAAGCCTATGGCATAAACACCCAAGGTAATCGCGATTTCCGGAATGGTCGGCGCGTACTCCGTGACATGCCCGAGCGGCGAGGGGACGAACGCGGTCACCACCATGGCGACGCCCTTCTCGATCCAGATGGCGACGATCACGGCACCGCACAGAACGGCCAGGTAACCCTCGTGCCGGCGCACGCTGGGGACCAGCAGGAGCAGCACACAGCAGACGGTCAGCAGCTCGCACACCCACATCCACGGCACCAGGGCGGCGTGGCCGTGGAACCCCGCGAACAGGTATTCGAAATGGTGCATGTGATGCGGCATGTCGCTGTACAACCCGGTGAACAGCTCGACGAGCACGAAAAACAGGTTGAGGACCATCGCGTACGCGACGATCACCGCGAGCTTCTGGATGGCCTCCTTGCCGGGATCGAACCGGGTGAACCGCCGGAGGAGGAGGGCCAGCAGAATCAGCAGGCTCGGCCCGGACGCGAACGCCGACGCCAGGAACCGGGGGGCCAGGATGGCCGTCAACCAGAAGGGCCGGGCCTCCAGACCGGCGTACAGGAACGCCGTCACCGTGTGGATGCTGACGGCCCAGGGAATGGACAGGTAGATCAGGGGCTTGACCCACCGGGGCGGCGGAGCCTGCCGGCGCTCCGCCTCCAGGGTGACGCCGCCGATCACCAGGTTGATCAGCATGTAGCCCATCAGCACCATCATGTCCCAGAACATCACCGAGTGGGGCGTGGCGAACAGGAGCACGTTGAGCACCCGCCGCGGTTGCCCCAGGTCCACGAAGATGAACAGGGCGCACATCAGCACCGCCGACACCGCCAGGAACTCACCCAGGATGACCATCCGCCCGAACGCACGATAATTGTGAAGGTAATAGGGAAGAACCACCATCACCGCCGACGCCGCCACCCCGACCAGGAACGTGAACTGGGCGATGTACAGACCCCAGGACACGTCCCGGCTCATGCCGGTGACGGTCAGCCCCTCGGTCAACTGGCGACCGTAGGCCGCCAGGCCGACCACGATGATCAGCGCCCAGAATCCGAGCAGCATCCAGTATCGTCTGCTACCTCGGAATGCATACTCGAGCATGGCGACCTCACACTACGTAAAAGACGTTGGGACCGGTCCCGAGGCTGACTCGCCGGCACATCGTGTTTTCCTGGCGAAGGAGTCGGCTCACGTCCGAGTTCGGATCGGAGAGGTCGCCAAACACCAACGCCCCGTCGCCACCGGACGCTTCCCGGGCCGCCGCCACGCAGGCGGGCTCGCGCCCGTCGCGGAGCCGTTCGGCACAGAAGTTGCACTTCTCCACCACCCCGATCGTCCGCGTGGGGAATTCGGGCCGGATTCGGCCCGCCAGGGGCGGACGCGGATCCCGCCAGTTGAAGCTCCGCGCACCATAAGGACAGGCCGCGATGCAGTATCGGCAGCCGATGCAGCGGTGCATGTCCATCATGACGATGCCGTCCGTCTCCCGCTTCCACGTGGCCTGGGTGGGGCAGACCCTCACGCAGGGCGGACGTGTGCAATGGTTGCACAGCACCAGCACCGGCTTGCCCTTCAGTGAATCCGCCGTGCGCTGGTGTGCCTGATCCGGGAAGGCGTTCTCGTAGCTCTCGCTCCAGATCCACTTGACCTCCTCCTGCGGATCCGGGATCTCGGGCACGTTGTGCTCGCGGTGGCACGCTTCGGCGCAAGCCCGTCGCACATCTTCGCTCATGCACTTGCGAATGTCGATCACGAGGCCCCATTGACTCGAGGAGGACGGGGCGTGGGCCTCGTCCTCCTGCAGGAAGCGGCGTAGCGCGCCCAGGAGGGGAAAACCGCAGCCCAGGCCCAGGCCCACGCAGCCGGCGGTCTTCAGAAAACGGCGCCGGTCCTCACTCATCGCTCGGTTCCCTTATCCGGTTCCACATGGCAATTCCAGCAATTGGGCTCCACGCCTGAATACGTATGGCACCGGTCGCAGAACGTCTCGCGATCGGTGTGGCAACCGAGGCAGGTCCCGGTCAGACTCATCTCGTACGTCGTGCCGAACGCCTGCGACACGTAGTCCCTCCGGCCCTGGCGAACCACTGCATTGCGCCAATCGTCCAGCAGATCCATGTGGTTCGCGGCCATGTACTCCTTGTCCTCGACGCACCGGGACGCCCCCGCGGGGAGGACCAGTGCCGGGCGCGCCGTGTCCGCTCCCGACCCAAAGCTGTACCAGACCGGAAACGTCACCAGGCCAACGAAGATGACGAGCCCGACCACGATCTTTCCCGAGTCATGCATCGCCGTCACCCCCTGAGGCGTCGCCATCGCCGGCCTCGTCGTCACTCGCCATACCCGGGATCGGCTCCAGCCGCAGGTTGTGGGTCCGCTTCTTCTCGCCGGTGAAGACGGTCGCGTTGGCCACCAGTTCGCTGATCCCGGTGACCTTGACGCCGGGGGCCCAGTAGTCGCAGACCGTCACCAGCGTCGCCCGGTCGATCGCGCACATCGCCGCGAGTTGATTCACGCCGTGTTTCTCCTGCACGAACCGTACCGCGTTGCCCCGGGGCAGTCCGCCCCGCAGCCGCATCTCCATGTTCTCGTCCGTCCCCAGCCCGGCCCCGCCGCCGCAGCAGAAGGTCTGCTCGCGGATGGTGTTCTCGGGCATCTCGAAGAAGTGGTTGCACACGTGGCGAAGCACGTATCGCGGCTCCTCCAGAATGCCCATGGCCCGGGCCGGGTTGCAGGAATCATGGAAAGTGACGCGAATGTGGTCGTTCCGCGACGGGTCGAGCCGGAGCTTGTCGTGGCGGATCGCGTCCGACAGGAACTCCATGATGTGCACCATCTTGGTGGAGCGGGCGTTCTCGAACACCGTGCCGGTCAGGGGCGACGTCGGCACCTCCAGGAAGTCCGCCGGCCCGTTCATCGTGTCCATGTACTGGTTCAGCACCCGCCACATGTGCCCGCACTCGCCGCCCAGGATCCACTTGACGCCCAGCCGCCGGGCCTCGGCGTAGATCTTCGCGTTGAGCCGCTTCATCATCTCGTGGGACGTGAACAGCCCGAAATTGCCGCCGTCCGACGCGTAGGTGCTCCACGTGTAGTCGATCCCCAGCTCGTGAAACAGGAGCATGTACCCCATGCAGGTGTAGATGCCGGGATCCGCCACGAAATCGCCCGACGGCGTCACGAAGAGGATCTCCGCCCCCTTCTTGTTGATGGGAAGTTCGACCCGGATGCCGGTCGCCTCGTCGATGTCATCGACCATGAACTCCAGCGTATCCGCCAGGCCGTGCGGCTGGATCCCCAGGTGGTTGCCGTAGCGGAAGCAGTTGGCGACCGGCTCGATGACCCAGTTGACGTACAGCCCCAGCAGCCCCAGGAGCTCCCGGCCCATCATGGTGACCTCGGCGGTGTCGATGCCGTAGGGGCAGAAGACGGAACAACGCCGACACTCCGTACACTGGAAGAAGTAGTAGAACCACTCCTTGATCACGTCGACGGTCAACTCCCGCCCGCCGGCCAGGCGGCCGAACACCTTGCCCAGGGCGGTGAAATCCTTGCGGTAGATGGAACGCAGCAACTCCGACCGCAACACCGGCATGTTCCTGGGGTCGCCGCTGCCCAGGAAGAAATGGCACTTGTC
Source organism: uncultured Phycisphaeraceae bacterium (assembly GCA_964495075.1). Taxonomy (GTDB): domain Bacteria; phylum Planctomycetota; class Phycisphaerae; order UBA1845; family UBA1845; genus JAFGJQ01. Next base: position 10,270 of record CAZBUJ010000062.1, on the reverse strand, counting down.
GGAACACGCCCCGCACCGCACGCAGATATCCATGAACAGCTTGAAGCTGCGGTACTTCTTCAGCCGTTCCGCCATGCCCTCCAGAACGGTCTTCTTCCAATTGTCCGGCAGCTTCCAGTCCACGTCGGTGACCGCCCACTCCCGCGGGTTCGGCAGGTCGAGAATGCGCAGGTTCTTGGGCTTGCCCGGATAGATGAACGTGCCCGGCCGGAGGTCCACCGGGGTGCGCATCCACCCCGTGCGCGGTGGATGGCTATTGAAATTCAGCAGCGCCGCCTGCTGGTAATGCTCCACTTGATCCGGGGTCGTCGACATGGCTATTGCTTCTCAACCGGTATGCCGGCTGCCTTCATCTTGTCCCTGAGTTCATCCTCGTACTCTTCGTAGGTATGCACCTTGACCGGGTAGTCCCAGGGGTTCACGTGCCGGACCCGCCGGTTGCTGTTGGCCAGGTTTCGCGTCGGGCTCAGGAATACCCCCGCCATATGGACCAGCTTGCTGAACGGCAGGTAAGCCAGCAGGACGCAGACCAGCATCAGGTGCCCGAAGAACAGCCAGCTCAGCGAGTCCGGAACAACCGGCGAAAAGGTCGTCAGCCCGAGGACGTACTCCTTGATGCTGGAGACGTCCGTCTTGGCGATGTGCCGCAGGCACACCCCGCTGACGCCGAGCCCCAGCATCAGCAGCAGCGCGAAGTAGTCACCGGCCAGCGAAATGTAACGCAGGTTGGGCGACGCGAGTCGCCGGAAGAGCAGATAAGCCACGGCGGCCACGAAAATCAGAGACGTCATGAACAGGATGGGGACGTCGATATCGAGGAATCCGTCCACGTTCTCCACGAAGGTCACGAACCCCGGGACCGGATTCGTAAACAGGCGCAGGTGCCGGATCAGGACGATCAGCATTGACCAGTGCATGGCCATGGCACCCAGCCACAGCCACGGGTCGGTCGTGTGCACAAGCCGGGAGCCGTTGACCAGTTTCGACTTCGTGTTCCGCAGAAGCGACCGGAAGCAGAGGATCTCGAGAGCCATTCGGCCCGCCGCGCTGAGCGCGTTGGGGGGGTTGTCCAGCGGGTCGTTGCGGATCCAGGCGAGTGACTTCTGCTGGCCGCAGGTGGTCGGTATCCGAAACGGAACCGGAACACGGGCCCAGCTCACCACGCGGTGGATGAGACCACCGACGAAGAGCACGATGGCCAGGTACGGAAACACCACGGCGAGCATCCACCCCGCGCCGGGCACTGCGCCGAGCAGCCCCAGGAGGAAGATGCCGACCACCGCCGCCAGGGCAACCATGAAATTCATCGGAGCCTCTCACGTCGCGCGTTCATGGCCTGAGTACTCTCGCGCCGGATCGCCGCCGGCCACCGCCGGATCGACCTCACCTCGGTTCAGCTTGTCAACCAGCCACGCCACCTTGCGCTTCGCCTCGTTGACCCGAAGCTCACACACCCGCTCCCGGCACTCCACGAAAACGTCAAACGCGGCGAGGGCGAGCCGATCCACCTTCTCCTCGAACGCCATCACGTCCGCCCGGAACCGCGGGTTCCCTGACTCGTCGCCCAGCTCCGCCCGGACGGCCTCCTTCAGGTGGAAGACGAAGCGGACGGCCTGCGAGGGGGAGAACTCCTGGACGGCTCGGATCCGGATGATGTCGCGCAGGGATCGGTCGATCCGCCCCGCATCCATGCCGTCGAGCACCGCCTCCAGAATCTCTCGCGTTCCTTCGCGCAGGGCGTGGCCGACCGGATTAGCGAACGGGTCCCTCTGGCGTTTGAAGGCCATGGCGCCATCGTCGGGGTAGGTCGCCAGGATACCTTCGAGCCACCGCCGGGCGATGCCCTCCTTCCTGTCTTGCAGCCGTGCCGCAAATGTCATCAGGCGATCCTTCGCACGGGAATCACAATCGCATGTTCGCCCGCCCGGACCCGCCGACCGGATGCGGCCTGCACTGGGCGCGTGAGGCAACGGCCGCACCGCGCGGGTTCGTGCAGCCCGCCGCGCCGATCACACGCAGCCGGTCGGTTTCGGCAGGCCGGCCACCTTGCACGCCCCCTTGGCGGGGCCGCTGGGAAACAGAACGTAGATTTCCTTCAGCTTGAAGCCCGTCGTCTTGCATAGTTTGCGGATCATCGGCGCCATGTTGAACTCGATGTAGTACTCCCGAAGGTAGTTGACCACCTTCCAGTGATCGTCGGTCATCTCGTCGACGCCTTCGGTCCTCGCCAGGTCGGCCGCGACCGCCTTGTCCCAGGCGTCCGGATCCTGGATGAACCCGTCCTCGTCGATCTCGATCATCTTGCCGCCGAATTCCTTCTGTTCCATCGAATGTCTCCTTGCCCTCAGGCCGGGGATGCACTGGCGTTGGAGCATCGCGGGCCTGGTTGCGGCCTACGTTATCTCAATGTCGACTCGCGGTGAGGCCGCGAGCGTTTCATGCACCGGGCACCGTTTGGCCATGGCCCGGATGGTGTCCTTCTTGTCTTCGGGAACGCTGTCCGGGACCTCCACGTCCACGACAATGCCGGCCACGCGTTTGGGCTTGTCCGCAAGTTCCAGCGTCAGGCTGACGCCGACGTCGCCGTCGTGGCCGTGCCGCTGGCAATAGGTCTGGACCATCATCCCGATACAGGCCCCGAGCGAGCCGGCCAGCAGTTCCACCGGGGAAAACCCCTGGTCGCGGCCGCCCTCCTTCGGCGACAGATCGCACGTCACTTCGTGGCCGCGCACGCGGACGCCGAACTCGAAGCCCGACTTTCTCTCAACGGTGATCAGGTCCATCAGCATGTCCTGGATCAATCGCCCACTACGACAACGACTGGTAGTAGTTCATCAGGATCTTGGCCACCTCGGGTCGCGCGAACTCGGGAGGCAGGTCCTGGCCGGCGGACAGCATCTCCCGCACCTTCGTGCCGGACAGGAACACGAAGTCTTCCTTCTTGTGCCCCTCGGGCGCCTCGCGCATCATGATCACGTCACCCACCACCTTGGAAAACGCGGTGTGGTCGGCTTCGAAGATCTTCAGTTCCAACGCCCCGGCCGGGACCTCCTTGTGGAAAATCGCCTGGGCATCGAAAGGCCCGTAGTAGTCGCCCACGCCGGCATGATCACGGCCGACGATGAGGTGCGTGGCGCCCATGTTCTGCCGGAACACGGCGTGCAGCACCGCCTCCCGCGGGCCGGCGTAGAGCATGTCGAACCCGTAACCGGTGATCTCGCAGGTGTTCGGCTCGAAATACAGCTCCACCATCGTGCGGATGCTGGCGTCGCGCACGTCGGCGGGAATGTCGCCCGCCTTGAGCTTGCCAAGGAGCATGTGGATCACGGCCCCGTCGGCGCCGACCCGCTCCATGGCGATCTTGACCAGGGCCTCGTGAGCCCGGTGCATCGGGTTGCGGGTCTGGAAGGCGACGACCTTGCTCCAGCCGTTCTTCTTGATCATGTCGCGGATCTGGACCGCGGTGCGGAACGTCTCCGGGAACTCGTCGGCGAAATAGGAGTAGCTGAGGACCTGAATGGGTCCGGAGACGAACACCTTGCCCACCGAGAGGAAGTTGTTGACGCCCGGATGCTCCATCGAGGTGGTGGCAAAGATCTTCTCGGCCATGAAGCTCATCTGGTCGTCGGTAGCTTCCTCGATCGCCTTGACGTCCTGGATGGCGATGACCGGGTTTCCATCGACGTTCGGGTCGAGCAGCGCGATGCGCTTCGCTCCCTTGATCGCGGACGCGTTCTTGACCACGTTGATGATCGGGACAGGCCAGAAGAGACCACCGGTGGTGTGCATCTTCTCGGCCACGGACATTGAATCCTTCAGGTTCATATAGCCGGTGAGCGGATTGAAGTAGCCGCTGCCCAGCATCACCGCGTTCGCTGCCGCCTGGGAGCAAACGAGTAATTTGGGCAGCCCCTCGGCCTCCTTCAACAACTGGGCGCGCTTCGCATCATCCGCGACATAGAGCGGGTTCAACGTGTCGGAACCATGTGGCTTGACCAACTGGCTCATGAGACTTTCCTTTCTTCCTATTCGGTTCCCGAGGTCACGCTTTCGCACCGATCGCGCTGGCGTCCGTGGCCTCCATTGAAGCCAGCGCGGGCTCCGGCGGCCCGGCTTCGACGACCGGAACGTCCTGCCGACCGCGGCCCACGCCCGGGGCCGGAAGCGGGTGAGCCCGCCGGTTCCGCCCGGAATGCTCGGCGTAAACCAGGGCCACCGTCCGGTACACGATGTGGGCGAACTTCGAATACGGCAGATAAACCAACAATTCGAAAACAAGCACCAAGTGCACGAAGTAGACGGCAAACGCCGCGTATTCCAGCCCCGACCGCCCCGCGGTCGCGGCGGCCTGGGCCCCTGACTCGGCGGTGAACCGCATGATCTCGGTAGTCAATCCCGTCACCGCCACGCTCAACAGCAGCCACAGGAAGATCCAGTCGAACGGCGTGCTGGCCCCCGATTCCAGCTTGCCGCCCATCCGGTCACGAATCGCCTTCACACAACCGAAGATCAGCACGAGGCAGCCCACGTTTGCCACGATCTTCATCGGATGCAGAAGCTTGAACGGATACGCCGACTCGATGCCGAGAAGGGGGTTTATGTACAGATCAGTCACCGCCCATATCGTCACCACAAACAACGCCACGAAACCATAAAACGCCGACAGGTGGGCCAGCCGCCGCGATGAGGCGCTTCGGCACAGGCCGAACTTGTCGTGGGTGACGATCGACTTGAGAACGCGAACCACGCTGGGAACAACGCCGAGAGCCGGCGTGGTCCGGTCGGCGGACGCGTCGGCCGCTTTCATGGCCCGCCAGAAACGCACGACCCCGATCAAGGCGGCCACAAACGCCAGGCCCGTGAAGGACGAGAAGAAGCCGATCAAAAGCCAGTGGGGAAAGAACTCGGCGTAAAAGCCGTGGGGCGCACCGACGGGCAGCACGCTTTCCAGCGGCCCGCGGACGAGGAGGGCCAGCACCAGCAGCGCGACGCCGATGACGAGGGTCACCGGGAGATACCGGACTCGATTCACCAACGCCGGGAGGAAACGAGGCACTGCGTAGTGCTCCACGCTCTGCTCCCGGATGGCGGCGAGCACATCGGCCGGGCGGGCGCCCCGCGGACAACGCGTGCTGCAGTCATTGCACCGGTGGCAGAGCCAGACGTCCGGGTCGGCCACCAGCCGATCCTTGAGACCCCACTGGGCCCAGATCATCTCCTTGCGAGGGAAAGGCCGGTCGTCCGGGGCCAACTCGCAGACCACCGAACACGTGGCGCACTGGAAGCACTTCTTCAGGTCATCGCCGCCCGATCCAACGATCCGGGCGACAAACTCCCGGTCTGGCTTCAGCAAGCAAGAATCGGACATCCCTGGCAGACTCCTTAACAACCGCGCATCAGTCTTTGAACGGGTTCATCCCGATTTCCTCGATCTGTTCCGCAAACTCGTTGATGATTCGCGGGAGCTTCTCGTAGTCCGCGATGGACAGCTCCTCCACGCGAACCCGCTCCTCTTCAAGGGCAAGCTGCTTGAGCTTCTCGCGGATATTCTCGCCCCGGGTGCCCATCAGCTCGCTCCCGCGGATGTAGTGGCACTGGTAGTCGTCACCCGATTTGCAGCCGACCAGGAGAATGCCGTCGAAACCCCGCGACAGGGCGTCGGCGATCCACACGACGTTGACCGACCCCAGGCACCGGACCGGGATGAACCGGATCCAGGCGCTGTGCTGGAATCGCTTGAGGCCGGCCATGTCGAGGGCCGGGTAGGCGTCGTTCTCGCACAACAGGCCGAGCAGGCGGGGTTTCTCCTCGAACTCGTCGGGAACGTTGACCGCTTTGATCATCGACGAGATGATCTCGACGGAGTAGTCCTTGAAGGAGACGATCCGCTCCGGGCATGCCCCCAGGCAGATGCCGCACCGGCGGCATCGCGTGATGTTCGGCATGGGCGTGCCCTTCGCGTCCTCGTCCAGCGTGCCGAAGGGGCACTCCTCGGTGCAGCGCTTGCATTGCGTACACCGCTGGAGGAAAAAGTCGGGGTACGACGTGTCCTCCCATCGCGGATGAACGACCTTGCCTTCGCTGGCCAGTTCCACGCACTGGATCGCCTTCAGCACGGCCCCGGCGGCGTCATCCTCGCACATCTCCGAATCGAGCGGGGCCCGAAGGCACCCCGCCGTGTAAATCCCGGTCCGCCGCGTCTCGTAGGGAAAACAGATGAAGTGCGAATCCGGAAAGCGGTGCCGCAGCAGCGGCAAGTCCGGCCCCTGCCGGTACCCCAGGTGCAGAATCTCCGTGCCCTCGTGGGACGCAAGCTGCTCGACCGTCTTCTTGGCCGCCTCCAGCTGCGCGCCGGCCTCGCCCTTGGCGATGACCGCCTGGGCGTCCCGGAACTGCCGGATGGCCTCGCCGTCGGCGGCCACCGGCACCATTCCCGTGGCCAGCACCACCAGGTCCGCCTCGATGTGGATCTTCTCTCCGAGAAGCGTATTCTCCGCCTCCACCCGCAGGTTGTGGTTCTCCGTCTCTTCGACGCCCACCACTTCGCCCTTGGCGAAGAAAATCGCCGAATCCTCCTGGGCCCGGCGGTAGAAGTCCTCGTATTGCCCCGGCGTGCGGATGTCCTTGTAGAGGACGTACGCCTCGGCTTCGGCATCGAGCGCCCGGGCCTGGAGGGCCTGCTTGATCGTGACGCGGCAGCAGACCGCCGAACAGTATGGCAGATGTTCTTCGTCCCGGGAGCCGGCGCACTGGATGAACGCGATCCGCCGGGCGGGCTGCCCGTCGGACGGGCGCTTGATCGCACCGGCGGCGAGGAGCTGTTCCATGTCGACGTTGGTGACCACGTTGGGGCAGCGGCCGTAACCCAGGTGGCCGAGCCGGGATGCGTCGTACGGCTTCCACCCGGTGGCCTGGATGATGACCCCGGCGCGGAGCTGCGTCGCCGTGCCGTTGGTCCGGATCGACACGTCGAACTGGCCCGGCTGGCCGTGGATGCTCTCCACCGCCGCACCCGTATACACCGTGATCCGGTCGTTCTGCTCGATCTGCCGGATGCGCGACTCGAGGTCGACCGGTTGGGGTTCCCGGTAGGGCGGCTTCATTGGAAACTGCTTGGAGAATCGCCGCATCCAGCCGCCGAGTTCCGCTTCCTTCTCGACCAGGGCGACCGCGTAGCCGGTCCGGGCCGCCTCCAGCGCCGCGGCCATGCCGGTCGACCCGCCGCCCACCACGAGGATGGTTTTATCTATGTCCGTCTCGAACGGCTCCGGAACCTCCGCCTTCCGCACGCGGGCGATGCCCATCCGCAGATAATCCTCGGCGAGCATCTGCGTGTCTTCGTCGTTGGGCGGATGGCTCCATACCACCATCTCGCGCAGGTTGACGCGGTCGGTCAGGCACCCGTCGAACAGGAACGTATCCGCGCAGAACCGGGGCGAGCAGGCGGCGACCACCAGCGCGTTGACGCCCTCCTGAACGTCCTTGCGGATCCCCTCGACGCCCTCGTCGCTGCACAGGAACGGGTGGGAGCGGCAGAGCTCCACCTTGCACTCGTCGCCCGCGACCTTCTCGAGGGCTTCGACATCAATCGACGTGCCGATGTCACAACCCTGGCAAATCCAAACGGCTGTTTTCTTCTCTTTGTTACTCACCGGCATGTCCCACGCAATTCTGCAAGGCTTTCAAGGCAGCGCCCGTGGCGTCCCGTACACAGGACGCCACATCCAACGGCCGTTTCGCGCAGCCGGCCGCGAGCAGACCGGCCTGGGGCTGATCGCTCGTCAGGAACCCGTGCTCGTCCTTCCGAAGTCCCCCGTCGACGTCGACCCGCACCGCCGCGTCCGACGGGACCACGCCCGTCGCCAGCACGACCATGCTGACCTTCTGGCTGACCCGGTGACCGGTCAGGGTATCCTCGGCCGCGACCACCAGATCCCCGCCGGGCGAATCCTCCGAGATCTTGGCCACCTTGCCCTTGATCAGCCGGACGTTCTCATCCTTCTGCACCGCGGCGTAGAAGTCCTCCAGCCGGCCGAGGGCGCGGATGTCGATGTGGAAAACGTAGATGGGGATATCCGGGTACTGGTCGCGGACGTACCGCGTCTGCTTCAGGGAGCCCATGCAGCAGACGCCGGAGCAGTGCTTCAGGTAGTTTTCGTCCCGCGAGCCGGCGCACTGCACGAACGCGATTGACTCGATCTCCTTCCCGTCCGAAAGCCTCTGGATCTTCCCTCCCGTCGGCCCGCTCGGCGCCGCAAGCCGCTCCATCATGACGTTGGTGATCACGTCCGGGTAGGTGCCGAACCCCAGCCCCTCGATCTTGCCCGCGTCGTACGGCTCCCAGCCGGTCGCCCAGATCACGGCCTGGACCTCCACCTCCTCGACCTCGGGCTGCATGGCGAGATCGATGGCGTCGTAGGGACACGCAGGCACGCATTTGCCACACTCGGTCCCCGGGCACACGCTGTCGTCGATGACGAACTGCATCGGGTGGGCCAACGCGAATGGAAGATAGATGGCCCGGGTCGAGCCCATTCCCAGATTGAACGCGTCCGGTCGCTCCACCGGGCACGCTTCCACGCAGGCCCCGCACGCCGTGCACTTCGAGTTGACCCGCCGCGGGTGGCGCCGGATCGTCGCCCGGTACCGCCCCGGCCCGCCCGCGACCGTCTCGACCTCGGACAGGGTCAGGCACCGGATGCGCGGGTTCGTCCGGATACGGCGAAGATTGATTTCCAGGCCGCAGGTCGGCGGGCAACGCTTGGGAAAATACTGGTGCGACCGGGCCACGCGGCCACCCAGGTAAGGGTCCTTCTCGACCAGCACCACCTCGCAGCCTGCCTCGGACGCCTCGATCGCCGCGGTGATGCCGCTGATCCCACCGCCGATCACGAGTATCCTCTTGGCTTCGCCGTTTCCACTCACTTTGTCTGTCCTTCAGAGACCCCGCCTTGCTTGCCGGCGAAAAGCCGGCCCTTGTCGAGACTTCCCTTGAACGCCTCGGCGACGTGCGGCTTTACTCGCACCGTCTGCTCCCCGAACAGGCTGAACCGCACCCACAGGAACGCGAAGCGTAGCAACGCCTCGTCGTCGCTGCGCATCTGCTCAACGAAGTCCTCGTCCACGTCGAACCGCCGCAGCAGCGTGCTGCGGAACACGAATTCCCGGAACTTGTCGAGGTCGTAGCACGCGGTGAACAGCATGTGCATCTTCTCGGGAGAGAGAACGCCGCCCTCCTCGAAGAACTTGTGGAGCGACACCTCCTTGAACTGCTCGCCCCAGACGTCGTACTCGTCGATCCCCTGGTCGTCCAGCCACGCGCGAACCGTCCACGCCTTCGGCTCGTCGAAGCCCTGGCAGCCCTGCTCCTGCAGGAGGAAGTAGAACCGCTCGCCCTGCCAGCCGTCCGGGGTGTCCTTGGAGGCGGCCAGCCCCAGGGGATACATGCGGCAGGGCCACGGACGGTCCGCGTAGATGCCGCACCCCTTTTCCGTCAGGAACGGGCAGGTCTTGGCCTCGTCGTCGTTCATCCGCAGTACGACCACCGGGGTCCTCATGTCCTTCTGCACGGGCAGCAGCGCGCACTGCTCCAGGAACTCCCCCGATGGAATGCCCAGGCGGTTCTTGATGCGCAGCACGTCGTACGGGGACAGGAAGATGTTGACGTCGCGGCAGCACCGGTTGAAACACGAGACCCCCGGATGGCAAGCGAATCGGAATGTGTCGTCCGGACCCAGCCGGTCGTACTCCGCCAAGATCTTTTCCTGCAGTTGCTCCGTAGGGTCCCGGCGAAGCGGGGCGCCGTTGTCGCTCATTCGTGATCTCCTTCCTCGTCCTCCACGATCATCTCCCGCGTCGCGGCGTCCGACCAGACCGGAATCATGAGGGAGTCGCCCGTGTTGGGATTGAACGCGTACCGATACGATGCCACCTGGTTGTATTGCTCCTTCATCCAGTCCCACCCCCGCCTGTAATAGGAGCACTCATCATTGAAACAGACGAGGAAGAACTCCTCCACCCAGGTCGCCTCGTCCGGCACCCGCCACGTCTTGAGTTTCGATCCGCAATGGGGGCAGGTTCGTGGCGAGTCAGTCATCGGACTCCTCGGTCGCTCAACGCTGCTCTGTGTCGGCATCGGGCCGTCGCCGCCACTCCGCCGCGGCGGTGCGGCGCAGGAGCGCCAGGGGAACGGGAAAGATCACATGGCGCCGAGAAACGGAATCTCCGGGCGCCCCCCGCGGCGCCCCGCGATTTGCGGGGGGCCGTCGCC
>CAZBUJ010000061.1:0-35171 GCA_964495075.1 uncultured Phycisphaeraceae bacterium | reverse complement strand
CGTCGTGCCCACGCCGGGCTCCGTCTCGAACGAGATATCGCCGCCCAGGAGCTGGGCGAAACGCCGGCTGATGGTCAAGCCCAGCCCCGTGCCGCCGAACCGGGCCGACTTGGACACGTCGCCCTGTTCGAACTCCTGGAACACCCGCGCGGCCTGCTGGGCGGTCATGCCGATGCCGGTGTCCACTACGTCGAACCGCAGCCGCGCCTTCTCGCCGTCCTGGGCTTCGCTGCGAACGACGATGCGCACGCTGCCGCTCTCGGTGAACTTGACGGCGTTCCCGACGAGGTTGATGAGGATCTGTCGCAAGCGCGTCGGGTCGGTTTCCACCTGGGTCGGGAGTGGTTCCGTGAACGCGGCGGCGACATCGATGCCTTTGTCCTCCGCCAGCGTCTGCAACAGCGCGACGACTTCTTCGACGGTCGCCCGCGGCGAGCACGGCGCGGTATGGATCTCGAACTTGCCCGCCTCGATCTTCGACAGGTCGAGCACGTTGTTGATGATCTGGAGCAGGTGTTCGCCGGCCCGGCGTATGGCGGACAACGCGGTTCTCGTCTCCGATTCCGACAGCTCCATGCACACCAGGTTCTCGGCGAATCCGAGGATCGAGGTCAGCGGGGTCCGAATCTCGTGACTCATGCTGGCCAGAAACAGGCTCTTGAAATGATTGGCGCTGTGCGCCTGGGCCGCCAAACCCTGCGTTTGGCGGATGGAGGTTTCCAGTTCGCGATTGACGTCGGCCAGCCTCGCTTCCGCCTCCGTTTTATCGGTCAGTGCTCGTTGCAGATGCGCTTCGGTTTGCTGTTGCCGGCACACGGCGAGGGCCAGGACGCCGATCACGCCGCATAATCCGGCCAGCGTGACCAGCACGGTGTGAATGGGCACAGGGGCTTCCGGTGCGACCACGCCCGCGATGAGGAGCGTCAGCATAAAAACGAGCATCATGCCCGCGATGGTCGCGGGAATCAGTCTTACACGCTGCGAGTCTTTCCGCATCATCATCCTGAACGTTCTGTTCGCACCGTCGTGCACGGAGGGGTCGGATGATGGGCATCGAATGTGCGGTTCCGTGGAGACTACCGTCGTCGACGGCCCGCCGTGCTTGTCCCTGCCCCTTGACCCGACCCCGGCTGTACATCAGCCACCCTTGCTTCAAACATCGATCGAAAGCGCTACGGGCGTTAGCGCCGATTCCGACGACGGGCGCCGGTTCGAAATGGGGCGGATCGGGCAGGAACTCGCGCGGGGGCCCGATAACAACGCGTCTGATCGCGCGTCAGGGGTCACGGTTCGAGTGACGCGGTGGACACGCCGGACGGGGCGCGGTGGCCACCCCGCCGCGCGGGAGTTCGGGCGTTCGCGCCGCAGTCGCCGGGGAGCCCCAGTCCGGTAATGGCACGAACCGCGGTGTAGACCATGGTGGCGCGGTAGCGGAGCGAGTGGTAGCCGGCCACCAGATGAGCGGTGCCCAGCGCGTGCAGGAAGTCCAACGGTCCGTCGAACGGGCGAAGGAGCTGGTAGCAGGGGGCGAGCGTGCCGGACCGGTGCGTGTCGGCACCGACGTAGCGAGTGATCCCCGTCTGGTCCGCGAACCGGCTCGCCAGATTGTCCGGGTATCCGAGGATGTTCTGAGCGTTGTTCACTTCCACCGCGTCGAGCAGGTCCGCGACGGCCCAGATGCGCTTGCCCAGGCCGCACCCGTAGAACCGTACGAAGGGGTGCGGGGCGAGGACCAGTCCGCCTTGCTCGCGGATGGCCAGCGCGGTATCGCGGACGGACAGGCCCGGCCGAACGCGTTCGTGCAGGAACAGCCCGATCAGGTGCCCGCCTTGCGTGGAGATTTCCTCGCCCACGATGACGGTGGCGTCCGTCATGGAGCGGAAGCGCAGAGCGCCTTGGATCGTGTCGTGGTCAGTGACGGCGATGCAGCCGATCCGCTCGTTGGCAACCGACCACGCCAGTGCGTCCAGCGTCGTGTTGCTGTCGAGCGAATAGTCCGTATGCGTATGGATGACGGTTTTGACCAGGCCCATCGCCGCTTCTCCCTCCTGCGTTGGACGATTGTAGGCCTTGCGAGGGGGCCGGTCCACGGCGCGGGCGAGACCGATAACGGACTGCGGAGTCGGGCGTCGTAGTGCATTACGGACGGCGGCCCTTTTGATACGCGTCCAGCCGTCCGCGGAGGGACTCACTCAGGGCTTCGTTACCCTGTTCCTCGGCGCGTTGCAGCGCCGTCCGAGCGGCATCCGCCGCCCTGGCGAAGTTGCCGACCGCCTCGTAGGCGATGGCCAGCGCCTCATGATTATCGGGCACATCCGGTTCGACCTGGCAGCATTCGGTGGCGAGCTTTATGGCTTCGACCGCTGCCTGGTGCGACGTGGGTGGCGTGGTGGCCAGCAGCCTGGCCAGCTCTCGCTTGAACTCGACGTGGTCCGGCAGGGCGGCCCTCGCGGTGCGGAGGGCCGCAATCGCGTCTTCGTTCCGGCCGGTGGCCACCCACACCTGATACAGAAGACTGTGGGCGGGTCCGTAGGTCGGATCGATGACCAGCGCCTCCTGCAATCGCTTGACCGCTTCGCCGTGCCCGCCCACGTGGGGCAAGGCACTGGCGAGGTTGGTGAGGATGCGCGGCGATTGGGGCGCGATCGCGAGGCATCGCCGCAGGCAGGCGACCGCTTCTTCATAGCGTTCGGCGCGGAAGTGCAGGGCACCCAGCCGGTTGTGGGCGGGCAGATACCCTGGCGCGTCCTTGGTGGCCTGCTCGAAGCGGTTCCTGGCTGCCTCGGTGTTCCCCTGCCCGAGGAGGGCGTCACCGGCGCGGCACAGCAGCAGCGGGTCATCCGGCTGCGCGAGCAGGGCGGCATCGTACTCCCGAACGGCGTCTTCGTATCGCTCCAGCCGCAGGTAGGCGTCTCCCAGCGCGGCGCGTACCGCGGCCGCGTCCGGGGCTTGTGCCGCCACCGGTTCCAGCACCGCGATGGCTTTGTCGTAGGCACGCCGCTCGTTCAACCGCTGACCGACGATTGCCGCTTGGTAAACCGCGAGCCGGTCCTTCGGGTCGGGCGGCAGGTCGGCTGCGAAGGCCGCCGCGTTCCTCTCGTCTGGCCGTGCCGGCATCGCTTCGAGTTCCGCGTCGAGGGCGAGCGCGACGTCCGGATGCTCCGCGACAACGTTGTTCGTTTCCTTCGGGTCGGCGGCCCGGTCGTACAACTCCGGCTTGGGGGCGTGGATGTACTTCCATTGCGGATTGATGATGCATCGCAAGGCAGCGGCGCCGATGGACGCACGCGGGTACATCGTCTCCGCGTACACGGGCGGCGGCTCCTCCGCCCCGGACGAGTCGCCGGTCAACCGGCTTGTCCCGTCCGCCGACGAGGCCGGCGGCCAGTCCAGGCAGTCGAAGATCATCGGGGCGATGTCCACCAGGCTGACGGGGGCCGAGTGCGTCGTCGCGGCGACGCGGGGCGGCATCGAGAGAATCAGTGGCACGCGGATCGTCGAGTCGTACAGAAAGAGACCGTGTCCGACCTCGCCATGCTCCCCCAGGGCTTCACCGCACGAACCCGCGACGACGATCAGCGTATTGCCGTCGCGACCGTGCTTGCGGAGCCACGCCTTCAGTTGTGCGACTTTCCGGGCCACCGAGGCGATCGTGGCCTCGTAGGCGGCCACGGCCTCGGCCGTGGTGGACGCGGGAATCGTGTACGCGAACGCCGGATCCGCGAACTGTACCCAAAGCAGAAACGGCTGCCTGGGGATCTGGTTCAACCATCGGAGGGCGGCCTCGTTGACGTCGGCGGCGCTGCGGTATTGTCGCAGCCAGGGCTGCTGTCCGGCGGAGTCGATGTAATCATCGTACACCTCGAAGCCCCGGTCGAGTCCGAAGCTGGAGTCGAGGGTGCGGCTCCCCACGAACGCCCCGGTTCGATAGCCGTGATTCCGAAAGGCCTCGGCGAGGGTTGCCACGTTCGGGGCAAGCGTGCCCCGGCCATCCTTCTGCAGCCCGTGGGTCGGTGGATAGCATCCGGTCAGGATCGACGCGTGGGAAGCGAGCGTCAACGGTGCAGTGCAGTAAGCCTGTTCAAACCGGACCCCCGTGGCGGCCAGTTCATCGATCGGCGTCGTCTGCGTTGTGTCATGGCCGTAGCAGCCCAACCGGTCGGCCCGCACCGCGTCGATGGTGATCAGGATCACGCTCGGACGATGGGGATCGGCGGCCCCCGATTCATCGCGTTTCGCGCGATCGCACCCGGTGACGAGCGTCAGGGCGACGGCGGTCGCGAGAGCCTGGGCGACGATCCACCCGCCGGTGATGCGTCGTTTCCAGTGACTCATTGGCATGGCGCGAGTCTATTGACGGGCCGAACGGGGGTCAAGGCTCGCGTCGGTCGACGGGTGGGCATGTGAACGCGAGGTCGTGGGCAACGGGCGGACGCGCGCTGTTCGTCTCCGGCGGCGCGTTCCCCGGGATGAACGGATCGGCCACAGCGACAGGTTTGCCCGCCACGCCAGCCGGCGTGACGGGTCAGAACGTCATCGTCCCCAACGGCGGCGGGCACTCGACCGTCCAGCAGGTGGTGTGCTCCCCTTGAAAGTCACCAAGGCGTCGCACACAATCGGCTTCGTCCGTGTAGACGCAGTGGCCGTCGGGGAGGGCCGTTCCGCTCCCTGAACGACGCTCTCTCGTACCGCCGCCTGCCTTTCCGGCGCGAAGGGTTGGCCTGATCGTCCATGCGTGTTAGCCTTTGGGGGCGGTCGATCGCGGCAACGCACTGGAACGACGCGAGGTCAAAGCCATGTCTGATGCGCCGGATTTCAATCAACTGGTCTTCGCCGTGCGGTACGGGTACCGCCGCTACCGGAAGCAGGTGATTTCGGTGGTCGTGTTTCTGGTAGGGCTCCTGCTGGCCAATTCGGTGTTCTATTCGGTCGACACCGAGGAGCAGGGCGTGCTGCTGCAGTTCGGCAGGCACATCGGGACCACGGATCCCGGTCTGCACGTCAAGCTGCCGTGGCCCGTCCACGAAGTCGTGAACGTGCCCACGCAACAGGTTCGCGGCCTCGAGTTCGGGTTCGCCACGCTTCAGGCCGGGCAGGTGACGCAGTACCGTATGCCGACGCCGGAGGATCAGCGGGTGGCGGAAATGCTGACCGGCGACCTCAACCTGGGGCACGTCGAGTGGATCGTTCAGTACCGCATCGCCGACCCTTACAAATTCCTCTTCCGGATCGGTGGCGACCCCAACCCGTTCAAGGCCATCGAGGACATCATCCGAGACGCCTCCGAGACCGTCATGCGGAGGCTGGTCGGCGACGTCAGTGTGGACGAGGTGCTCACCTTCGGTCGCGACCGGCTCGCCGGCTCGGCCAAGACCGAACTGCAGGAACTGATCGACGGCTTCGACTGCGGGATCACCATCGTGACGGTCAAGCTCCAGTCGGTTTCGCCGCCCGACCCGGTCAAGGACGCGTTCGACTCGGTCAACCGGGCGCGGCAGAACAAGGAGCGGGTGGTCAACGAGGCCCGCGGCGAACGCAACCGCTTGATACCCGAGGCCCGCGGCAAGCGCGATCGGGCGATCGCGGAGGCGGAAGGGTATCGCGAGCGGGTGGTCCGCACCGCCACCGGTCGGGCCAACGCGTTCCTGTCCCAACTGGCGGAGTATGAGAAGGCGCCCGAGATCACCCGGATGCGGCTCTACCTGGAGGCGATGCAGGACCTGCTCGCCTCGGTCGAACGCAAGACCGTGATCGACGAGTCGATTCGCGGCGTGCTGCCGCTGCTGGACCTCGGCGATCAGACGCTGACGCCCGAGAGCGGGAAGGGAGGCAAGCGATGAGAGCGTTTCTCGGTATGGCGTGCGTGCTCGCGATTGTCCTGGTTCTGCTCCGCGGATCGGCGTTCACCGTCAACGAGGCCGAGCAGGTCATCATCACCCAGTTCGGCGAGCCCAAGCAGGTCGTCGACACTCCGGGTCTGCATTTCAAGGTCCCGTTGATACAGGAGGCCCAGGTGCTCGAGAAGCGTCTCCTCCCGTGGGACGGTGCTCCCGAGAACATGGTGACCAAGGACAAGAAGAGCATCTTCATCAACGTGTGGGCGCGGTGGCGGATCGTGGACCCGCTCCAGTTCTACAAGGCCTGCCGCACGGTGGCCGGTGGTCAGAAGATCCTGGACGACCTGGTCGACTCGTCGGTCCGTGACGTGGTGGCCGCCCACAACCTGATCGAATGCGTCCGCACGACGAACGAGCCCTTGCGGTACGAGGAAGAGGTGTTCGAGCCGGACCAGGATCGTGTGGCGGAGATGATCACCATCGGGCGGAGTGAGCTGGAGCACAAGATGCTCGAATCGGTGGCCGGCTCGACCGACCTTCGGAAGACGTATGGCATGGAAGTCTCCGAGGTGCACATCAAGCGGGTGAATTACGTGGAGAGCGTGCGCGACCGGGTCTACGATCGCATGAAGTCGGAGCGCAACCGGATCGCCGCCCTCTTCGAGTCCGAGGCCCAGGAGGAGCGCAACCGCATTCTGGGCAACACCCGCAAAGAGTTGGACGAGATCGAGGGCGAGATGGAACAGCGATCGGCCGAGATCCAGGGTCGGGCCGACGCCGAGGTCATCCGCATCTACGCGGAGGCGCTGTCGAAGGGCCCGGAGTTCTTTACGTTCCTTCGCCGGCTGGAGGCGTACCAGGCCACCTTCGACGCGAAGACCCGCCTGATCCTCTCGACGGACAACCAGTTCCTCGAGCTGCTCCGCGGCCCGGGGATGCCGGACCATCCGCCGCCCCGCTAGCCGCGGGGCCGGGGTTGGAAGCGGTGTGACCCGCGCCGGCCGCGGTGGCATCCCCGACCTGCGGTGCGACCTGACGTGTTGCGGCGTGAGATACCCATCCCGGCCGGACTGGCCGATGGCGGACTCGAACCACCGACTTCCTCCTTGTAGCGGAGATAAGCAATACTGTACGTGTTTGATAATACGTCACTTATAAGCGTAGCGCACCCTCGGATGCGTTCGGCGCACCACCCACGGCGATGCCATGGCTGGGGGGCAGATGGCGCGCGAGGTATCGCGGCGGCTCCCTTTCCGGCCTCAAACCGGGCCCTCGATGAATATACATCGCTACTTTAACTGTGGCTCATGCTGAGGAAAACGCGAATATGGGCCTTGATCGTATCAAGCCCTGCGTATTTGCCTCCGACAATTTTTGTGTGTACAATTCAGCCATGGCAAAGCAGCGTGAGCGTTCAAGATCGAAGCGTGGGCGGCCCAAGAAATCGGCCGAGGAACGGCTCGAGCAGCGTTTGGACGTGCGTGTTAGTGGAGAAGAGAAAGCGGCCTTCAAACTCGCCGCTAAGACTGCCAATCAAGACCTGTCGGTATGGATTCGTATCACCCTTAAACAGGCAATAGGCGAGCAGCCCGTCGACGCAGGAAAGTCACCAAGAGGCTAATCTTATGACGAGCCAAGTCAAACCAACCCCAATTGCACTGGTTGTGTGCGACAATATCTATCAGGAACCGGGAGGCAAGGTGGCGCTAGTCGGGTTGTTTAACTCTATTAACGCGCAAAAGTTTCCAGCAAAACATCCGCGAATGGGAATCTTCGCGTCAGTTACTGGAGTTAGAGAGGGCTCTACGGCAAAACTCGAAATCGTCCACGCCGAGGATGATAGCGTCATTGTATCTGCGTCTGGCTCATTCCCGAAAGGTACGGATGCGGTTTCGGTTGTAGATATGCACTTTGTGTTCAACAACATCGTGTTTCCGGAGCCGGGAATATACTACTTGAGATTTTGGGGAAATGAGCATTTGGTGATGATGAGGCCGTTCAATCTTGTGCAAGCCAAAGGGGGTAAATAGATGATGGCCGTGCCAGACCAGCCACTACAGTTTACGTCGGCTGTTGAAGACCAAGTGGAAACGCAGACGGGCTACAACAGCTACACGGAGAGGATCGTGAGTCCTGCCGACGCAAGCACGCAAGATCAAATGAACATCGTGGAGGCCTCGGGGACGTTGTCGTTCTGGGACGACCCGGCAGAAGATCAGTACAGTGGGCAAGACGGTGATGCCACTTGAGCCTGGGCGCATTATTCTCATCCACTATCCGTTCAGCGATGGGACATCTGCCAAAGTGCGTCCAGCCCTAGTCGTTTCTCGAACTAAGTTCAACCACGGCGAAGATGTCGTGGTAGTGCCGATAAGTAGTCGCGTGGACAAGAACGAGAAGTACGGCTATCACGTTTTAGACACGGAGCCCTTCTTTGCATCCACGCAGCTTAGAATGTCGTCGACCGTAAGGTGGTCCAAACCCATGACGATTAGCGACACCGTGATCATCAGAAAACTGGGCAGTGTTCCGCAAGACGTGCTTGTCGCGATTGTTAATGAGATTCGAGACCTGTTACCGAGCTGAGCTTCTCTCGTGTGACGTGTTCAAGGTGCTGTGGTGGGACCCTGATCACCTCGTCTGTCCGTCCGACAATCAGAACACCTGAAGCATTCCTGTCAACTGGGCGATGGCGGACTCGAACCACCGACTTCCTCCTTGTAAGGGAGGCGCTCTAGCCAACTGAGCTAATCGCCCGGTGCGAAACCAGTAACAGGGTATGCGCGGTGGGCAGCGGATGCAAGGGCGAGCCGCGGCTCGCGATGCATTACTTGTGCAGGATGACGCCGGAGTGCGGGGGCACCACGATTTCGTGCTGCACCTCGCGGATGGCCTGCTGTCGCACGCGGTCCGCGTCGGCGGCGAGGAGCCAGCGACCCGGCCCGGTGGGGAACGTGTGATCGCCGTCGTCGCCGTTGATCAGGATCAAAGCGGTCGAGAACGACTCGCCGACCACGCCACGCCCGTCCAGCGCGAACGCGATGCATTTCGGACTCGGTACATCGTTCATCAGGTGGACGCGGTGCTCCACTTCCTCGCGGGTGCTCAGTCGAAAGACCGGATGCGACTTGCGCAGCGCGATCAAGCCACGGAAGTACTCGTACACGTTCAGGTTCGCCTGCTTGGCGGACCAGTCCACCTGGTTGATCTCGTCGGGCATGTTGTACGTGTTGTGATGGCCGTGCTTGGTCCGGCAGAACTCCTGCCCGCAGTGGATGAACGGAACGCCTTGCGAGGTGAGGATCAACAGCGCGGCCAGCTTCTGCATGCCCTGGCGCTCGTTGTTCGAAGCCACCGGCGCAGACACCCGCAGCTTGTCCCAGGCGGTCAGGTTATCGTGGCATTCGATGTAGTTGATGGTGTCCGACGGGTGCATTGCCCAGTCGTCGATCGCCCCGCGAATCCCGAGCTTGACCGCGTCCACGCGATCCCCCGCCTGCATGAAGCCCGGCGTGGGGCCGTCGGGGTCCCCCTTGATGGCGTTGCGGTAGTTGTCGTTAAACGCTCCGATGCCGGTGCCCCGCACGGCCTGCTTGTCACTCAGCTTGCGCAGACCGGAAGGGCCGGCCGCCCACGGCTCCCCGTACAACAGGATGGACGGGTGGATCGCGCGAAGCCCGTCGCGAATCAACTCAAGCGTCTTGATGCCCATGAGGCCCATCAGGTCGAACCGGAACCCGTCCACGCCGAACTCGCTCACCCAGTACTTGAGCGAGTCGAGGATGTACTTCTGGCACATCGGGTGCTCGGTGTGCAGTTCGTTGCCGCAGCCCGAACCGTTCCAGGGCTCGCCGTTCGGCTTCCGGCGGTAGTAGTAGCCGGGGGCAAGCCGGTCGAAGGTCGCCTGCGGGGACGTGTGGTTGTACACCACGTCGAGGATCACCCCGATGCCGCGGTCATGAAAGGCCTGCACCGCCTGCTTGAACTCGCGAATGCGGGCGTCACCGCTTCGCGTGGTGGCGTAGCGGCCTTCCACCGTGTCGAAGAACACGGTCATGTAGCCCCAGTTGTACCCCACGTTGTGCTCGAAGCACTGCACGGGCATCAACTGCACGTGGGTGATGCCGAGGTCGACCAGGTGATCGAGCCCGGTCTTGACGGACGGAGCCCCGGGGAGGTGCGTGCCCGACTCGGCAAGGCCGAGGAAGATGCCGTTGTGGGTCACCCCCGAATTGGCCGCGATCGTGAAATCGCGCACATGCAGTTCGTAGAGGATCGCGTCGGTGGGGAGGCCCAGGGCGATCCGGCTCTCGGCCTGGAAGCCCGGCGGGTCCGTGTCGGACAGGTCCGCGATCATGGCCCGGTCCTTGGGGTACTGGGCGCACCGGGCGTAGATGTCCGTGACCTCGCGGTCCGGATCGTGGCCGGGCCCGCGAACCTTGAACGCGTAGAACTGACCATGGAGATCCTTCTGCACGGCGGCCGACCACACGCCGCGCTGATTCTTGCTCATGGGGTAGACGTCGAGCTTGCGTCCGGACCCCGTCCTGGCCACCACGAGGTCGGCCGCGTCCGCGTGCGGTGCGAAGAGGCCGAACAAGGTGCCCTGGGGCGAGTAGGTCGCACCGAGCCGCGCCTCGGCGTCATGGAATCTCCGGTTCGACAGGACCCGGCCCAACTGCACCCGCTGCGGTGCATACCCGTCCAGTTCGATTTCGAGGGAGCGGCGCTCGAAGCTGGGTGGCTCGACCAGCTTGACGGCATAGATCCGGGCCGTGCGGCCGGTGGTCTTCCGAAGCGGGCGGACCTCCGCGAACGCCACCGGTCGCCCCTCCTCGTCGAGGATGGACAACTGGCTTCGGCGCAGGTGCGGGACGGGGAGTTCGAACCGCACCGTGATGGTCCGCAGGCCGTCCAGAGTTGCTTTGAACGGGTTTGCCGTGCTGTCCGGATTGGGTTCCTTCACGATCGTCGGTGCTCGGGCCCGCTTCTCAACCGGCGGCCGCGGGGGCCTGTTCGGTCGCTAGTAGGACCGAATCCACGGCGAAAATCAATCCCCGCCCGGGCCGCGGGGGGCGGCGACCGCCCCTTGGGCCGACCGCCGGCCGGCCCGCGGCGCGGTGAATTGCACGCAGGATGGTCTGCGGGTTGGCCGATGTTGGTAGACGGGGATGGAGCCGGCACTACAATCGAACGGTACGCCGAGGAACGGATTCTGTCGGGACCAGCCGATCGTGTTTCATACCCGTCTGAAGATTTTCATCGGAGTGTGGGCCACTGCGCTGGCGGTATTGGTGGGGCGATTGGTCGAACTCCAGATTGTGCGCTCCGACTATTATCGGGCCCGGGCGAAGGAGGTGCTGTTGCTGCCGCCCAAGGCCCTACCGTTCGTGCGTGGTCGGATCCTCGATCGGACCGGCCAGGTGCTGGTCAGCGAGGAACCCAGCTGGGACGTGCAGGCGGACTACGGTCTGCTGGCGATGGACGAGACGTACCTCGCTCGACTGGTGCGCCGGTTGCGAAAGGAGGAGCACTACGGGGCGGGGCTGAGTACGGACGAGGTCCGGCAGGCACTGATGGCCGACCTGGAGAAGATGTGGGTCGACCTGTCCGTGTTCGCCGGCCAGCCGGTCGAAGAGATCCACCAGCGCGTGGCGGCGATCCGCGATCGCGTCAGGCGGATCCGGGACGCGGTCAAACGGCGCCGCGGATTCGAGGCGGCAGTGCGGGAGGAACGAATCCCTCACGCCATCCTGTCCGGGCTCGATGACCAGGAGCAGGTTCGCGCCCGGCTCCGGCTGGTGCCGGCCTATCCATGGCTCGCCGTCGAAGACTCGACCAAACGTGTGTTCCACCGGGCGATTCCGATCGCCCATATTCTCGGTCGGATGGGGCCGGTGGATGCCGAGGACATCCGGGACGATCCACGGCGGGAGGACGATCGCGCCAAGTACCTACCCAACGAGCTGGCGGGGAAATCGGGGGTCGAGGTGGCGGCGGAGCAGATGCTTCGCGGGCGGCGGGGCCGGCTGCGCGAGAACCTCGCCGGCCGTGTGCTGGAGGACATCCCCGCCGAGGACGGGCAGGACGTGTATCTGACGTTGCGGGCGGACCTGCAGCGGCGCCTCTACGATGCGTTCGGCGAATACCTGGCCACGTCGCCGGACACGGCGGACGCGACGGGCGGGGTGGTGATCGTGCTGGACATCCCATCCCGCGAAGTGCTGGCCCTCGTGTCGTATCCGTCTTATGAACCCAGTCGGTTCGAGGAGGACTACACCGAGCTTCGAGCCGACACGCTGAGCACGCCCCTGCGGTTCCGGGCGGTGGCCAACCAGTACCCCCCGGGCTCCATCGCGAAGCCGCTTGCGTGTTTGGCCGGCCTGTCCAGCGGTCGCATCACGCTGGAAACGGTCTTCACCTGCACGGGCTACATGTTTGCCAACGAGCGAAACCGCTGGCGGTGCTGGCAGGTGGGCGGCGGCTGGGGCCGCAAGGCGCACGGGACGATCAACGTGGTGGAGGCGATCGAGGGCAGTTGCAACGTTTTCCTCTACCATGTCGGCGAGGAGGTGGGGGTCGACTACCTCACCAGCTTCTTCGACATGTTCGGCATCGGCCGCTCGACGGGCATCGGACTGCGGGAAGAGGCCCGGGGCATCAACCCGACACCCAACTGGATGGCCCGGCACCATCGCCCCATCACCAACGGCACGGGGCGGTTGCTGGCGATCGGCCAGGCGGAGCTCACCGTTACGCCGTTGCAGGTCGCCAACGTTTTTGCCCAGTACGCCAGCGGCATCCACAAACCCGTGACGTTGATCAAGGGGCTCGTCGCGGAAACGCCGGAGTGGAAGCTGCCCGGCGACCCTCGGGATTGGGACGCCGTGCGCGAAGGCCTGTATCGCGTGGTCAACAGCAAGCACGGGACGGCCAACTATTACGCGTACTACGACGGCGAGGGCTACCGCATCTGCGGCAAGACGGGCAGCGCGACCGCTCCGCGTCGGCCACTGTCGTACCGGGTGCCATACCGCGATGCGGCGGGCAACGAGGCGGAGGTTATCATGCCCGCGGGCAGCAAGAGCCAGGCCGTCGGCGATTTCCGACGCCGGTATCCCGACGCGACGTTTGATATGGACGCCGTGGTCAAGCACGAAGCCTGGCCGCCGGACGAGGATCGCAAGTACGCCCACGCCTGGTTCGGCGGCTTTCTCCAGCCGGTCGACGTGGACGGTCAGCCGATGATGCACATCAAGCCGCGAATCGCGTTCGTCATCCTCGTGGAGTTCGGCGGCAGCGGTGGTCGGGCGGCCGGGCCGTTCGCCAAGCAACTCGTGCCGCTGCTGATGGACACACTCGGCCCCGCTCTCAATCCGGACGGCCATCCCGTGCCGGAGGTCGAGCCCGAGTCGGACGCCGAGGAAGCGGAGGTGGACGAATGAGCCGGCCGGTGCGCGAGCTGACACAACCGGGGTGGATCATCGTCACCGCCGTGGCCGTGTTGTGCTTCGTCGGCATCCTGTGCATCTACGCCACCGAGTGCAACGAGCCGGGTCCGCCATGGAACACGATGAAGCAGTGCGTGTACCTGCTCGGATCCGTGGCGGCGGCCCTGTTCGTGCTGTGGGCGGGCTACCAGGCCATCGCCCGCCAGGCGAACCTGCTCTTCCTCGTGGTGCTGGCGATGCTTGCCCTGCTGGCGGCGGCCAAGGTTCTGCACTTCGATTTCGGCGGCCTGGTCCCCGCGCGCCGCAACGCCTACCGCTGGATCACGCTGCCCGGCTTTCAACTGCAGCCGTCGGAGTTCATGAAGATCGCGTGTATCCTCGCCCTGGCGTGGTACCTTCGCTTCCGCCGCAATTACCGCACGTTCTTCGGCATGCTGGTTCCGTTCGTGCTGGTGTCGGTGCCGATGGCGTTGATTCTGCTGGAGCCGGACCTCGGCACGGTGTTGCTGATGCTGCCCGTGCCGTTCGTGATGCTGTTCATGGCGGGCGCGAAGAAGCGGCACCTGATGCTGGTCGTCGTGGCCGGCGTGCTCTGTGCGCCGGTGGTCTGGTACAAGATGCAGGACTACCAGCGGATGCGCATCGTCGGGCTGCTGCTGCAGCATGAGCCGCTGCGGCAGAAGATCATCGACGACCCGGACGAGTACCAGTTCCTGGGTTGCTCGAAGCGGCAGGCGCTGGAATGGGCGGCGGATTCGGGCATGCAACTCGTCCGATCCAAGGCGGCGCTGGGCAGCGGCAGCGCGTTCGGGCAGGGATGGGGACACGGCACGTACGTCAAGTACAACTTCCTGCCGGATCGCCACAACGACATGGTCTTTGCGCTGGTCGGTCATCAGTGGGGGCTGGTCGGCTGCCTTGTCGTTCTGGCGTGCTACGTGACCATTGTGGTGGCCGGCATCGAGATCGCCGGCATCTCACCGGACCCGTTGGGCCGGTTGCTCGCCGTGGGCGTGGTTACGGTGATCGCGGTCCAGGTCATCATCAACGTGGGCATGACGCAGGGGCTGATGCCCATCACCGGGATGACGCTTCCGTTCGTGAGCTACGGCGGCAGCAGCCTGCTCACCAACTTCGTCGGCGTCGGCTTGCTGATCAGCGTCTCGCAGAACCGCCCCTTCCTGCTCTACAAAAAATCGTTCGTCTACGCAGACCCGGACGAGGAATAGCACCGTACGCGACCGCCGGGCCGACGTTGCCCGGGTTGCCGCTGCGGGGGGCAGTGCTTAAAATCCAACGGGGTCCGCCGTGGACGCCCCACCCGTAACGCCTTGACAGGCAGGGGGTCATCATGATCCTGAACCGCCCCCAAATCCGTTGGCTGCTGGTTCCCGCGCTGGCGCTGATGGCGATAGTCAGCGCGAATGCGGCGCCCGGGCCGCGGACACAACCCGCGGTCGACCCGCCCGCCCAGCGCGGTGCCATCGTGACCATCGACCGCGCCATCTCCGACGTGACGTTCGAAAGCGTGAAGCGCCGCGTGGAGGAAGCCCGCGAGGCCGGGGCGAACGTGATCATCTTCGAGATGGACACGCCGGGCGGGATGGTCACCAGTGCGCTCGACATCTGCGATTACATCAAAGGGCTGACCGACCTGAAGACGGTGGCGTGGGTCCACTCGCAAGCGTACTCCGCGGGGTCGATGATCTCGCTCGCCTGCGACGAGATCGTGATGTCCTCGCGATCGACGATCGGTGACTGCGGCGTCATTCTCGGCGGCCCCACCGGCCCGCAGGCGGTGCCCGAGGAACTCCGGGCCAAGGCCGAGGCGCCGGTGCTCGCCGAGTTCCGGGAGTCGGCCACCCGCCACGGGTACAATCGCCTGCTCTGCGAATCGATGGTCATCAAGGAGCGGGAGGTCTGGTGGATCGAGCGGGTGGACACCGGGCAGCGTCGCTTTGTGGACACCGCCACGAAGGACAAGCTGGTCGGCTCGGACGAGGCGGAGCCGGTCGGCGATCCCGACGTGTCCCCGGCGGCTCCGGCGTGGAAACTCGTGGAGCACTACATCGATCCGATCACCAACGCGGAAGCCTACATTGACAACCCGGTCGTCGGCGCCAACGAGTTGCTGACCATGACCCAGAGCGAAGCCTATGCCTTCGGGTTCGCCACGGCGATTGTCAGTGACACGGAAGGCCTGGAGGCGCGGTTCAAGGTGACGGGTCCGCTCCGCCGAATCGACTTCAGCGGACTCGAAAAGCTGGCCGGATGGCTGACCTCGATGCCGGTGCGGATCTTCCTGCTGATCATCATCCTGCTCGCCGCGTACGTGGAGTTCAACACGCCGGGGGTGGGGGTGCCCGGGTTGGTCGCGCTGATCGCCCTGGGCGTTTTCGTCGGGGCGCCGTACGTGACCGGGCTGGCCAACGCGTGGGAGATCATCTTCATCGTGCTCGGCGTGGCGTTGCTGGCGGTGGAGTTGTTCATCCTCCCCGGGTTCGGGGTGGCCGGCGTACTGGGCGTATTGTTCGTCCTGGTCGGCGTGCTGGCCACATTCGTGCCGGAGGAGCCCGGTCGCGACTGGCCGCTCTACTGGCCATCGCTCGACCAGTCGTTCCGGGGCCTGCGATTCGGGCTCTATGCTATCGCGATCGGGTTGGGTGGTGGGCTGATCGGCGCGGTGCTGTTGAGCAAGTATCTGCATCGGATTCCGCTGCTGAAGCTGGCCGCTCCGGCGAACCCGACCCACGAGACGGTCGAGATCGCCGATCCATACCGCGGGGCAGCCCAGGTCGGGGATATCGGGATCACCGAAACGCCGCTCCGGCCGGGCGGCAGCGCGCGATTCGGCGCGACGCTGGTCGACGTGGTGACGGAGGGCGAATTCCTGGACGCCGGTACCGAGGTCGAAGTGATCGAGCGGCGGGGCAATAACGTCACCGTCCGGAAGACGCCCGATTGATGTCGGCCGGAGAAGGTGCGCGGGAACATCGGCGCGGCCGGCCGGAGGCCCACGCCGCCCAGAGGGAATCGTATGTGGGACGGATCTGCCATTCTGATTCTGCTCTATGGAGCGGGCGTGATGCTCCTGATTGCCGAGTTGTTCATTCCGTCGGGCGGGTTGCTCACCGTCGCGTCGGTGCTCGTACTGGCGATCGCGGTGGTGATCACCTTCCGCTACGGGACGGCGGCCGGCGTGACCGCGGCGGCGACATGCACGGTAGCCGTACCGACCGCGATTCTCATCGTGATCAAGAACATCCATCGTCTGCCCATGGGCCGATACATGGCGCCGCCCAATCCGCCGTCGCGGGATCATCCGGCCGGTCAGCCGGACCCGGAACTGGAGGCGTGGATTGGCAAGCGGGGGCGGGCGTTGACACCGCTTCGTCCGATCGGGGATTGTGAGATTGACGGCCAGCGCGTCTACTGCGTGGCCGAGAGCGGCATGATTGACAAAGAAATGCCCGTCCAGGTGTGTGGGCTGAACGGCAAGGACCTGATCGTTCGTGCGGTTCCCGGTGAGCCGGCGTGACGTGCACCGTGTGGGAGTGATGGCGTCGGAGTCATGGTGTCGGAGTGGCCCGAGCCGCGTACCCTCTTGAAAGGCTGACGCTATGCTGAGTTTCATGAATCTCGCCCCGGGTGAAATCACCGTGACCTCGGTGGTGATCGCCGTTGTCATCATCGGCATCGTGCTGATGACCTTTGCATTCACGGCGCAAGTCCTGGGGCTCTACGTGCAGGCGGTATTGACGCGAGCGGGGGTCGGGCTGATCAGCCTGATCACCATGCGTTTCCGCCGGGTCAATCCGGGCGTCATCGTGGGCAACAAGGTCGCCCTCGTCAAAGCGGGCATCCACGAAGTCACGGTCGACGACCTGGAAGGGCACTACCTGGCGGGCGGCGACGTGCGGGCGGTGTGCCGGGCGGTCATCCAGGCCGATCGGGCCAAGCTGGACCTGGACTGGCGGGTGGCCTGCGCGATCGACCTGGCCGGTCGGGACGTCGTCGACGCGGTGCGCACGTCGGTCAATCCGAAGGTCGTCGATTGCCCGCGGCCCGATCCGCAGACGGGCATCGATCGGCTGGACGCCGTGTCGAAGGACGGGATCCGCATGCTCATCAAGGCGCGGGTGACCGTCAAGACAAACATCAAGGCCCTGATCGGCGGCGCCACGGAAGAAACCGTCATCGCCCGCGTGGGGCAGGCGATTGTCAGCGCGATCGGCTCGGCCGAGACGTACAAGGAAGTGCTCGAGAATCCGGACCGGATCGCCCGAAAGGCACTGGACAGCGGTTTGAGCCCGGGCACGGCGTTTCTGATCGTGTCCGTCGACATCGCCGACGTCAGCGTGGCGGCCGTGGCCGACAAGGCGAACGTCGGCGCATCGCTCCAGGCCGAACAGGCGGAGGCCGACAAGCGGCGGTTCCAGGCCGAGGCGGAGAAGCGGGCGGCCATGGCCCGCGCCCGCGAGGCGGAGATGGTGGCCCTCGTTGCGGAGAACCGGGCCAAGGTCGTCGAGAATGAGGCCCAGATCCCGCTGGCCATCGCCGCCGCGTTCCAGAGCGGGAACCTCGGTATCATGGACTACTACCGCATGCGGAACATCGAGTCCGATACCGCGATGCGGACCGCCATCGGCGGGGGCGGCAGCCAGCCGAAGGACGAACAGTCCGGCAAGTAGCCGGCCGGGAGGCCGGGTCGCCCGGGAGCGGCGGCGAGTGACATCAGTCTGTCACTCCAGCGCGGCCGAAGTCCAGGGGCCGGATGCGCGACGCCCACGAGGTTTGACGGTTGAACAAAGAGTGAACGCAATGCCCATGATCGCGTCCGGTTTACAACTGCTGGCCCAGGACCAGCCCGAGGGCGGCTGGAGTGACCTGCTCTACCTGCTGTTGGTGATCATCCTTCCCGCCCTGGGGCACTTCGGGGCGTGGATCCGCAAGAAGTACATCGGCGGCGAAGAAGAGGGGGAGGAGGGGGCCTCTGGGGCGCCCGCGGGTGAGGTAGTGATCGTCCAGCCCGGCAAGCCGCCCGGACGCGTGCCCGTGGCGCGAGCCCGCCCGTTGACCCCGGCCCCGCAGCGGCCGACCGGTCCGCCTCCGTCGCAGGGCCCCCCCGGGCCGCCGATGGTGGCTCGTCCGGTCTCGACGCCGCCAACGCCCCCGCCGGCTCGTGCGAGGCCGGCCCGGCTGACCACCCCGCCGCGGACGCCGGTCCGACCGGCGACACCGCCCGTTACTCGTCCGGCACCAGCGCCGGGTTGGGGCAAGCCGACCGGGCCAGGAGCAAGTGGGGACCTGGTGGAGTCGGGACGGCAGCGCATCTTGCACGCGGATCAACTCACCCGGTTCGCGACCGTGACGAGGGAAGGCGAGCGGTTTAGACCGAGTGTCCGCATCGGCGCGTTGACGCCGGAGGACCTCCGCCTTGCGATCGTGCTCAAGGAAGTCCTCGGCCCACCCGTGGCCCTTCGCCGACCAGGCGAAGCAAGCTGGGATGGGGTTTGAATGGGTGATTAATGAAAGTCTCTCGACATACTCCGCATCGTTCCAAGGTGTTCTGACAAGTCCACCAACCGATTCACCTGGATGTGTATGACCTCGCCCTGTCGCTCGATCCGACCGTCGGCGATCAACGCCACCGCGGTGCGGGCCACCGCCCGGAATCGCTCGTAGACCGCAGGGCGAACGATCAGGTTGGCCACCCCCGTCTCGTCCTCCAACGTGAAGAACACGATCCCCGACGCCGTCGACGGCCGTTGACGCACCAGTACCAGACCACCCACCCGCACCGCCTGACCGTGCCGGGTGGTCTTCAACGCCGCCGCCGTGATCACGCCCGAACGATACAACTCGCGCCGCACCAGTTCGAGCGGATGCGCCGTCAGTGATAGCCCGGTCGTGCTGTAGTCCTGCACCACCTGGCGCTCCCGCGACAATTCCGGCAGGGAGGCCGGCGGCTCGTCGTCACCCACCCCGGCGAACAACGGCAGGTTCTCGTCGATGGCCAGCACCTGCCACAACGCCTGGTGACGGTCGAGCCCCATCGACCGAAACGCGTCCGCGGCGGCCAACCGCGCGAGCACCCTCCGCGACGCGCCCGATCGACGCCACAACTCCGCCATGCTGGTGAACGGCCGCGCCGTACGGGCCCGTTCAATCCCGGCCACCTTGTCGGGCGAGAGCCCCTTGACCAGCCGCATACCGAGCCGAAGTGCCGGACCGTGGCACCCCCATCGCTCGGGCGGCAATGGATGCGGCTCACCCCTCCACCTCCTCCCCGCTCCCATCCCCGCTCCCATCCCAACTCCCATCCCAGCTTCCATCCCCGCTCCGCCGACCGGCTGCCGCGGCTCCAGCGTGCAGTCGTAACCACTGGCATTGACGTCCACCGGCCGCACCTCCACCCCGTGCTGTTGAGCGTCCCGGATCAACTGGGCCGGGGCATAAAAACCCATCGGCTGCGAGTTGATCACCGACGCGGCGAACGCGGCCGGGTGATAACGCTTCAGCCACGCCGACACGTACACTAGCAACGCGAACGACGCGGCGTGGCTCTCCGGGAAACCGTATCCGCCGAACCCGCGGATCTGCTCGAACACCCGCTCGGCAAACTCGGCCGACAACCCGTGGGCCAGCATCCCCTCCACCAGCTTCACGCGGAACGTCTCGATCCGGCCCGAGCGACCCCAGCTCGCCATCGCCCGGCGAAGCTGGTCGGCCTCGCCCGGCGTGAAGCCGGCCGCCACCACCGCCATCCGGATCGCCTGCTCCTGAAACAGCGGCACCCCCAACGTCTTGCGGAGAACCGCCTCGATCGCCGGCGTCGGGTAGACCACCGCCTCCTCCCCGTTCCGCCGGCGCAGGTAGGGGTGCACCATCTTGCCCTGAATCGGGCCCGGGCGGACGATCGCCACCTCGATCACCAGGTCGTAAAACGTCCGCGGTCGCAGCCGAGGCAACATGCTCATCTGGGCCCGGCTCTCGATCTGGAATACCCCGACCGTGTCGGCCTGTGAGATCATCTCGTATACCGCCGGATCCTCAGGCGGAATGGAATGCAGCGACAGCCGGTCCGGGCGCGACGGGGACCCGCCCGCGAGGCTTACGTCGCTCGTGCCGTGCGAGGTTTCGCCTCCCGACGCTGCTCCAGACTGTGCAGCAACCCCGCCAGCATGCGATCCAGTTCCGCCGCCTCCGCCGTCGCCTCCGCCGGCTCCGGCAGGAACCCCAACTCCCCGGCGAGATCCATCTGCGTCAGCAGGGCGGCTACCGACGCCTTCGCCGTTTTCAGGTACCGGATGTACTCCGGCCGGTTGCCCCGCGCGTAGCCTTCGGCGATCCCGGACGGCACCGACACCGCCGTTCGCCGCAACTGAAACGCCAGACCGAGCCGCTCCGTCTCCGGGAACCGCTGCGTCGCCTGATAAACCTGCCTGGCCATCGCCATCCCCTTCTGCCAGACCGCCAGGTCCCGGAACGATTTCGGGTCGCTCGTTTTTACGCTCGTCGTCGTGCTCATCGTCGTGTCCTTTCGCATTGACTCTTCGCCGTAACGATTCCTGCCGCGTGGGGGGTCCCGCCGTCCCCGGCGTGGCGTCGGGTGGCGGATCGGCCGCCGCGCGGGTCGATCCCGCGTTAACCATGTCGAAGCACTTGCGGATGGCCGTGAGCATGCCCAGGGCCAGGCAGTCCACCTTCAGGATCCCCAGCGCGTCGATGTCGTCCTTGTTCCATTCGATAAAGGTGCGATCGGGCATGGCCGCGTTCTCGATCGGCACCAACTCGCACAACGGCCCCTGCGTGATCACGAACCCGCCGACGTGCTGCGACAGATGGCGGGGGAACCGCACGATCTGCTGCACCAGCTTTCGCAGGCACCGGATCGTTCGCTCGTCCGGATCGAGACCCACCTCGCGGAGACGCTGGTCGGAGGCCGGCGCACTGTCCCACCATTCATGCGTCTTGGCCAACACGTCGACGCGGTCGAGCGACAAGCCCAGCACCTTGCCCACGTCGCGGACGGCCGACCGCGGGCGGTAGGTGATCACCTCCGCCACGATGCCCGCCCGGTCGCGGCCGTACTTGTCGTAGATGTATTGAAAGACCTCTTCCCGCCGTTCGTGCTCGAAGTCGACGTCGATGTCGGGTGGCTCGTTCCGCTCCTTGTTGACGAATCGCTCGAACAGAACGTCGATCCGGTCGGGGTCGACGGCCGTGACCCCCAGGCAGTAACAGACGGCCGAGTTGGCGGCACTGCCACGTCCCTGGCACAGGATGCCGCTGGACCGGGCGAAGCGGACAATGTCCCACACGGTCAGGAAATACGGCTCGTACGACAGCTCGGCGATCAAGGCCAGTTCGTGCTTGATCTGCTTGACCACCTTCGGCGGCACGCCGTCCGGGAACCGATCCCGGGCCCCGCGCCAGGTCAGGTCGGACAGGTATTCCGAAGGCGTCCGGTCCAGCGGCCGGAACTCTTCCGGATACTCGTAACGCAATTCGTCCAGGCTGAACGTGCACCGCTGCGCGATCTCCGTCGTACGCTGCAGGGCACGCGGATGCTCGACGAAGAGGCGGGCCAGGGCGTCGACCGGTTTGAGATGCCGCTCCGCGTTGGCGAACAGCCGCTTGCCCGCCGTTTCCAGCGTGCAACGTTCGCGGATGCACGTCAGCACGTCCTGGAGGAAACGGCGCTCGGGCGCGTGGTGGTGTACGTCGTTGGCGGCCACCATCGGAACCTGCGTCCGCCGGGCCAGGTCGTCGATCCGTGCCAGGTAAGTGGCATCGTCAGACCCGTACCCGACCTCCGCCCCGAGGTACAGGCGATCGGCGAAGAGGGCACGGTAACGCCGGACGTCCGATCCGATCGCCGCGTCCACGGTCAGGGGACCGTCGCTCCCCGCTTCGGGCGTTGGAAACACGGTCCCGATCAGATCCTCATGGAGGTCGACGAGGTCGTCGAACCGGATCTCGCACGCCCCTTTGACCGCCCGCCGTCGGCCGCGGGTGATCAACCGGGCCAGTCGGGCGTAACCGCGGCGGTTCATGGCGTACAACGCGACGGGCAGCGCGTCGACCGGGTGGATCTCCGCCCCGATCAGCAGCGGGAGATCGTGCTCCTTGGCGGCCATGTGCATACGGACTACGCCGGCCAGCGTGTTGCGATCCGTAATCGCCAGCGCCGTATACCCGAGTTCGGCCGCCCGCAGCACGAGTTCGTCCGGATGCGACGCCCCCCGCAGGAACGAGAAGTTGCTTTTGCAATGCAGTTCGGCGTAGCCCGGCCCGGGGCGAACGGCACGCCGCGGCCCGCGCACCGGCGCCTCGGCCGGCGGCCGCGGGGCCGGCCGCTCGCGATCGTTCAGGTCGGCCGGCAGGGTGACGTTCGGAAAGCGAAGCGACGGCCCGGCTCGATCGATTTCGGATTGCCGGATCGCCGCCCGGCGGATTTCGGTCTGGCGGATTCGTGTGTCCATCGCTCGACGAGCGGCGATTCTGCCACTCCACGGTTCGTCCAGGGCGGATACCCGACGCCGGTCGTGCCCGGCGTCGGCAGCGGCCGGATACCCCAACATACACCAAACAAAAGAAAATCGCAAATGAACTAGACAATAGTAATAATGATTACTATTATTGAATGATAGGAGCGACTGAGGTGGCGAATCACCATAAATTCAGAATGACTTCGCAGAGGAAAGTGATTCTTGAGGAACTGCGGGGGGTAGACACGCATCCCACCGCGGACAGAATATACGAAATGGTGCGGCGGCGGCTGCCGCGCATCAGTTTGGGGACAGTTTATCGGAACCTCGAGACGCTGGCGGACCAGGGGCTGATCCGAAAGTACGAGTCGGCCGGCTCGCAGCGCCGGTACGACGGGGACCCGTCGAACCACTATCACATCCGGTGTCTGCGATGCGGTCGATTGGACGACGCCCACGTCACGCCGATGCGGGACGTCGAGCAGCGCCTCCGCGATCGGACGGACTACGAGATTGTCGGGCATCGGTTGGAGTTCGTGGGGGTCTGTCCGGCGTGTCGGCGGCGGGGGAGCGATCCGCGGCCGAGTCCCGATCCGCACCAAACGGACAGCACGGAACAACCTTGAAAGCGGCTTCGCCGTGGGGCGGAGATACTCATACAACGGTAACGGAAGAGCCCAGAATGACAGCGAGCCGCGATGAAGACGCGGCGTGACAGTGCGAATAACAGCAGGAGACGCGAGATGATCAGTGAGAAGATGGAGAAACGTCTGAACCAGGCGATCAACCTGGAGTTCAACTCGTCCTACTTGTATCTCTCCATGGCCGCCTACTGCGAGACGGTCGGGCTGGACGGGTTTGCCAACTGGATGCGGGCCCAGGCCGCTGAGGAATGGCAGCATGGCATCAAGTTGTTCGAGTACATCAACGACCAGCAGGCACACGTGCACTTGCAGGCGATCGGCGAGCCCCAGCGCGAATGGGGCTCGATTCACGAGGTGTTCGAGGACACGCTGGCCCACGAGAAGAAAGTGACGGCCGCGTACAACGACCTGATGGGGTTCGCCGCCGAGAGCAACGACTGGGCGACCCAGTCCTTCCTCCAGTGGTACGTCGATGAGCAGATCGAAGAGGAGTCGACGGTGGCCGGCATCCTCGAGAAGCTGAACATGGTCAAGGATCGTCCGCAGGGCGTCCTCTACCTGGACAGCCACGTCGGCAAGCGACAGTGGACCCCGTCCGCGGCGGGGGGCGTCAGCGGCGATTAGTCGCGTAGCCGTCCGGGTCGCCCGGCGCCGGGAACAGTCCGGCCCGGGCGGCCGGTTCGGCCTGGGTGCATCACGATCCCATCGACGCCGTGTGCCCAACGAGAGCTTGATGAGCAAACTCAACCTGCGTTGAAACGCAAGGAGTTATCAAGATGACTGACGAACGCGCGAATTGTGCGCTCTGCGATGCGGTCCTCCAGGCGATCGAGGGTCGGAAAGAAACGGCAACGCTGGTAACCAACGAGGCACCGGACTTCACCGCCGAAGCGGTGCTCCCGAAGAACGACTTTGGCGAGATCACCCTGTCGAAGCTGCGGGGCAAGTACGTGCTCCTCTTTTTCTATCCGCTGGACTTCACGTTCGTCTGTCCGTCGGAGATCATCGCCTTCGACAAGCAGCTCGACGAGTTCAAGAAGCGGAACTGCGAAGTGCTGGCCGTGTCGGTCGACTCGAAGTACTCGCACTTCGCGTGGAAGAACACGCCGCGCGAGAAGGGCGGAATCGGCAACGTGCAGTTCCCCATCATCGCCGACTTGAACAAGAAGATCGCTCGGGACTACGGCGTGCTGTTCGGCGGGGCGGTGGCCTTGCGCGGCCTGTTCCTCATCGACAAGGAGGGCGTCGTGCGTCACGCGACGATCAACGACCTGCCGCTCGGTCGCAACGTCGACGAGGCCATCCGGGTTCTGGACGCGCTGCAGTTCACGGAGAAGCACGGCGAGGTCTGCCCGGCCAACTGGCATCCCGGCGAGGACTCGATGAAGCCGAACGCCGAGGGTGTGGCCAGCTACCTGGCCAAGCACGGCTGAACTGACCCGGCCTTGCAATCGATTCGAATCCGGCTCCGGTCGGCGTGGTCACCTCGGGCGATCACGCCGGCCGGCGTTGTTGGGCGGGCCCGATGGAACAATCGCGACAACGCGCCACCGTTCGCGTTTGGAGGCGGGGCGGTTGCAGGATGAGCGGACGGGCGGTGCTCACCCGCGCTCCCTTCGCTGCCCATCCCGTTGGTGGTGGTCTGTCGAATCACGCAATCGCGGGGCTGGTGTGCCAGGCGGTGGCGGGGGACTCGGCGACCGCGAATCGCCTGGCCTCCGATGGGGACAGAGCCGGGTTGCAGTGCGATACACCGGCCAGAGCGGTCAGGCGACCGAAGGCGTCGACGTTGCGCAGCAGGCCGGCGAACTGGTGTTTGCCGGGCCCCATGGCCATCGAGACGACGAAATCCGCGGTGTGGGTAATGCCCGTCCAGCCGATGCCGTTGTGGTTGCCCAGCGCCTGACCGAGCGTCCCGACGAAGTTGGCGTGCTGCCGGTTCAGCTCGTTCAGCGGTCCGCCCGACAGCGCGGCGGCAACCACCCGGGCCTCCGACCGGGTCAGCTCGATCCCGGTGCATTCGCGGACGCCCTCGATCACGCGTTCGGCCGACGTCCCGGCCCTGGCGGCCTGCAGCCGCTGCCGGATCACGCCGAACGACGCCCGCGCCTTCGCGAGCTGCTCGAAACACTGGTTGCTGTTGCGATACGTCGAGCCCATCCCGTTCAGCCCGGGGTTTGAGTTCCCGTGGTCCGTGGTGACGACGACCAGGGTGTCAGGGTTCGTCTCGACGAACTCGAGCACCACGCCGACCGCGTCGTCGAAGGCGAGCTGGTCCCACAGCATGGCTGCCGCGTCGTTGGCATGGGCGGCATGATCCACCCGCCCGCCTTCCACCTGGAGCAGGAAGCCGCGGTCGCCGTGCGACAACGCACGCAACGCCGCCCGGGTCATTTCGCCCAGCGTCGGGACAGTCTTTTTCAACTCTGCGTCGTTGTCGCGGTCGATGGTGTACGGCACGTGTCCCTGGCCGAACAGGCCCAGGATCCGGTCCGACGACCGAACCGCCAGCAGTTCGTCACGCGTGGCGCAGTGCACGTATCCGCTCTTCTCGAACGTCTCGACGAGGTTCCGGTGATCGGACCGCAGCGCGGGAACGAAGTGCTCGCGCCCGCCGCCCAACGCGACATCGACCAGGTCGAGATACTGGGGGGCGATCTCGTTCATGTCATCCCGGCGCGGCTGGACGGCGGCGAATCCGGCCGGCGTCGCGTGGCAGATCTGGGTCGTCGTGACGAGCCCGATCCGTCGGCCGGTGGCACGGACGAGTGGGGCGATCGGCGTCAACCGCGTGCCATCCGGCAGGACGTTGATCGAGCCGTTGAACACGCGGCTGCCGCTCGACCAGGCCGTCGACGCGGCCGCCGAGTCGGTCACCATCGAGTTGAGCGAGTGCATTTCGAAGCCGCCGTGGACGGTTTCCGGCGCTTGCAGCAGTCGATACCAGCAGGTGCTTTGGCGGCGGACGAGCTGCGAGAACGGCTCGACCAGCGACAGCACCCCGGCGCTCATCCCGTCGGACACCATGAAGATGATGTTCTTGGGATGGTCGTCCCTCGCCTGGGCCACGGGTTGGCCCACCCGCCCACTCGCGAGGGCGGCCGGCCAGGGCAGGCCGGCGGCCAGGCCGGCGCCGAGTAGTTCCCGTCGCGTTACGCCGCGTCCTTTCGCCATTCGCTTACCTCGAGGGTCGTGCGGACATCCCGCCGGCCGGCAGAATCGTGCGGCCGCCACAGCCAAGCGTAGCAGGGAATCGAGGTCAGTTCCATTAAGGCGATGTAAAACGGTTCCACCGAGGCCGCGTTCGTGTCACTCCGAGCGGGCCGGTGGGTCGGATTCGCCGAGCTGTCGGCGGCATTCGGCCAGTTCGGCGGCCAGTTCATCCGGCACGCCGGCGTCCGCGGGGCCGAGGATGCCCCGGTCGCGCATGTCGACGAAGATGTCCCGGCATCGACTCAACCAATCGCAGGTCGACCGTTGGTGCGCGGCCTGCTCGGCCACCGGGGTCCCGGCGGCCTGGGCCAGTGCCCGGTGCAATTCGGCCATCTTGTAGCACGCGACGCCCTTGTTGCGCAGCACGGCGGACATGCCCGGTTGACGCTCGGACAGCGAGTCGCTCAAACGCACCACGCGCTGGAAGGCGGCTTCCGCCTCGTCCATCCGTTGCTGGGCGAGGTACACTTCGCCGAGCCGAATCAGGTTCGTGATCTGGAGGTTCTGGGCGTCGGCGTCGTCCGGCGCGATGGTCAGCAGTGTGTCCAGCGCGTCGACCGACGCCTCGAAGCTCTCGATGGCCGGCTGGTGGTTCTTCATGTCCGCTTGGATAATCCCGACCCACTGGTGGCCGATGGCCAGGTCCCGGCGAGGCACGATGTCGTCCGGTGCCACTCTGCGGGCTTCGCTGACCAACACGAGGAACCGCTCATACCCGGCCAGCGCCTCCGCGAGTTCGCCCTTGGCGTAATGGATCTGGGCGATGCTGGCATGGTACACGGCCTGGTTGTGCAGCCGTTCCACCTCCGGGATCTGGTTCGGTTCGACGCGGGCGGCGAGCCGGGCGCCGGTTTCCAGGTGCCGAAGGGCCGCATCGAGGTCGCCGCGGTGCCGGTACGCGTGGGCCAGCCGGCCGTGGGCGGCGGCGAGGTGCTGGCGTACCGCCGTCGTATCGCTCCCCCCGGCCATCAGCCGGTCCCCGATGGCGACCACGCGCTCCAGGCTGCTGACCATCGTGTCGTTGTGCCCCAGTGTTCCGTGGACGTCACTCAGCTTGAGCAGAGCGAGCATGAGCACGGCGTAGGCATTCGCGTGGTCGGGGTTGTTCCGGATGACCGTCTCGAGGATCTGGATCGCCTTGTCGTAGCTGTCCACGGCGCCGGGCAGGTCGCCCAGCGTGGACGCGTCGATCTCGCCCTGCACGTCCCCCATCGTCATGTACGCGGCGGCGGCCTCGAGTTGCAGTTCCGGATCGTCCGTTCGCTCGGCGGCCAGCGCGTCGAGGTATTTCAACCCGTTCTCGACGATTGTCTGCCGGGCCGGGGCCGAGCCGGGCAGCCGTTTGATCATGCCGTCCAGTTTGAGGATGAACACGTTGGCCAACGCGCGCACGTCTTGGAATCGCTTCTGGGCGGCGGTCTCGGCGGTGCGAGCCAGCTCCGTCTGACGCGTCGCTTCCTCGCTGAGCCGGACCTGGTGGGCGTACATCAACCCGAACGTGACCGCCGACGCCGTGATCAACATGACGAACGCGCACGCCACCGCCACCCCCGCCCGATAGCGCCGGACGGTTTTGCGCAGCAGGTACCAGCCGCTATCCCGCTTGGCCTCGATCGGCTCGCCGCGTCGGTAGTGATCGACGTCTCGCGCCAGGTCACCCGCTGTCTGATACCGGCGCTCACGTTCCTTCGAGAGAGCCTTGCGGACCACGGTGGCGAGTTCGTCGTCCGTGCTGTCGATGTCGGCGGGTTCCGTGCCGGCGATGTGCCGTAACACTTCGATGGTGTCCCCGTCGACCGGGTACGGAAACCGGCCGCTCACCAGTTCGTACAGGATCACGCCCAGCGCGTAGACGTCACTGCGGATATCGATGGCGTCCGGCAGGCCGCGGGCCTGCTCGGGTGACATGTAGGCCAGGGTGCCGGCCACGTGACCGGCCACGGTCATCAAGGTGGCATCCGCGCTGTCCAGTTCGCGGGCGAGGCCGAAGTCCAGAATGTGCGGCTGCCCCTCCTCGTCCACGAGAATGTTGGACGGCTTCAGATCGCGGTGGATGATCCCGCGTTGATGCGCGTGGTTGACGGCCTCGCAGATCCTGGCGAACAGGGCCAACGCCTCGTCGAGCCGCCCGCGGCCGCCCGACACGGACTCCGCCGCCCGCCCGCCGGGGCGCCGTCCGGCGATGTACTCGCCCAGGCGCTGCCCGCGCACGTAGTCCATGACGAAGTAGGGGCGGCCGTCCGCCGTCCGGCCGGAGTCGAACACGGTGACGATGTGGGGGTGCCGCAGTCCGGCCACCAGCTCGACCTCGCGCTCGAACCGTCGCCGCGCCCCGTCCGAGGCGAACCGACCTTCGCGCAACACCTTGATCGCCACTTCCCGCTTGGTCGATTGCTGATACGCCCGGTATACGATCCCCTGCCCGCCCCGCCGGATCTCCTCGCGGATTTCGTAGCCGGGGATCTCGTCGTTGCCCAGAACGTCCTCGGCGGCGGGAGGGGCGGTGACGCGGGGCGGCGGGACGCCGGCCGTTCGGATCCGGTCCACCCAGGTGTCGTGGGCCGCGATCATGCGAGCCGACCGGGTGGCGCACAGCTCGCAGTTGGCGATGTGCGCGCGTATGGCGTCCTCCTCCGCCGGTGCCATCTCCTTGGCATGGTACCGCACCAGCTCGTTCTCGCTGGGACAGGAGTGGAGGATCTGGTCATTCATCGCCACCGAGCAGTTCCTTCATCTTTGCGGCGACGCGTTCGGTCATTCGCCATTTGATGGTGTAGACGTTGTTTGGCTTCAGATTCAGCGCGGCGCAGACTTCGTCGACCGGCTTCTGTTCGACCACGTACGCGCGAAACGCTTCGTAGGTCTTCGGCTCCACCTCGCACCGCAGCTCGCGGAGGCAGTGCCAGAGATGCTCCTCCATCCAAATCCGATCGAACTCCTCGGCCGGCTCCGGCTCCCGCTGCACCAGGCCTCGAAACTCGTTGGATGTGCCCTGCCGCTCTTTGCGGTTGCGGGCTAGGTTGCGCACGCGATTGTTCACCAACGTGCGAAGCCAACTCTTGAACCGACCCTTGGCCGGGTCGTAGGTGAACTCCTCGATGTGATCGGAGATGGCCGCCAGGCAGTGCTGAACCACGTCTTCCGCGTCGTCGTGGGCCAGACCCCGCCCCCGCGCGAACCGGTAGAGCATCGGCCGGTAGATGGCGTCGAACGCTTGCCACGCGGCCATGTCGGAACGATCGCGAATGCGGATCAGCAGACTCGGACGGGTAGTATCCACCAGGCAGCCGACCTCCGAATGCGCACATTGTATCAGGTCGGCTCCGTCGGCGCACGCCAAACCTCCTGGAACGGTCGGTGGCGAGCGCACGCTCCGCCACCGCAGTGATGCGTACACGCACGGCCGCGGCGTCTCACACGTGCGGGATCGTTCGATTCCGGACCTGAACCGGCGCCGCCGGCTGGATCATGTCGTCAATCAGGGCCGCGGCGGTCGTGTCCGTGAGCCAGTGGGTGTGCCACAGCAGATCTCCCAGTGTGAAGCGGGCCCGGATGAAGTGGCTGCCGGTGACCGCCGCCCTGGCCGCGGATGGCGGCACAGGCTGCGTAAGCGCGAGGAAGGACGTCGGGGCGCCCGCCCGGCGAAGAGCGTCCGCGACCGCGTGACTGGGGCGGACGTGGGTCCGCATAAACTCCTCGTAGGCCCCGGCCTTCTTGCGAGCCACGAACTGCCGGCGATCGGCGATCGCACCGTTCCAGCGGACGAGTTTGCGCTCCAGGTCACGCCAGATTTCGGCGACCAGCCCGCCGGTACGGTCGTATGGGCTGAACAGGGCCTCGATGGGCTTGCGGATCTGA
Organism: uncultured Phycisphaeraceae bacterium; assembly: GCA_964495075.1. Lineage (GTDB taxonomy): Bacteria > Planctomycetota > Phycisphaerae > UBA1845 > UBA1845 > JAFGJQ01. The sequence goes on along the minus strand of CAZBUJ010000061.1, from coordinate 4,674 downwards.
GCGGGGTCCGCGTCCTCCAGGATCGGTTCCAGCGCCAATGTCGACCATGTTTGCTCGTATGCCCGGGCGGCGACCAGGGTGCCCACGCCGACCTGCTCGCCGTGCAGGGCCGGCAAGCGGCCGTCGGTCGCGGCGGTCAGGTCGAGGAAATGACTGATCACGTGCTCCCAGCCGGAGACCGGTGCGGTCTGGTTCATGATCGACATCGCCATGCCGGCCAGCAACAGGCCGTCGAGCACGGTACGGATCGCGGCAGGGTCGCCGGTCCCGACGCCGTCGGCCCGGTCGATCATCGCCTGCTCGGCGCGGCCCAGCAGCCGGGCCGGCACGTTGCTGAATCCATCGTCCATGCCCAGTTGGCTGGCCAGGAACCAGTCGCCATAGGCGACGCTTCGGGCCAGCGTGTCGCCGAACCCCGCTCGCGTCATGGCCGCCGGGGCGTCGGCGATGGTGCGGAGGTCGCAGATAACGGCGTCGGGGGCGCGGGCGGGCAATGTTCGCTTGACCCCATCGACGGTCAGGACGGCCAGGGCGGAGGTGTAGGCGGTGACGCTGGCGGCCGTGGGGTAGCTGATCATCGCCGCGGCCGGAGCGGGCTGGGTTTCGGCGGTGAGGTGTCGCGCGTACTTCGCGACGTCGGTGATACTCCCTGACCCCACGGAGACGACCGCTGCGTGTTGACGCATGTGGTCGGCCAGTTGCCGGGCCCATTTGATATCGGCGTGGAAAGGGCACCGCTCGTCGTCGGGCAGGCGGCGGACCGTCAGCGGGCCGGTCGATGCGAGGCGTCGTTCGATCAGCGCCTTGAGGTCATCGCCGCCGCGTGTCGTCGGCGTGCGGTCGACGACCATCATCACCGGGCCGCCGCCACTGGCCGCCCGGACGACGTCGGCGAGGGCGTCGAGGGCGTCGGTGTCGACGACCACCCGCCCGATCGTCACCGGGTGGATCGATCCCCCCTCGCCCGCCCATGCCCGGATTCGCTCGTTCACCCCCGCCACGTCCGTCGGGTCGATGAAGTCGCCTTGGTCATTCATGGCGGCATGCTAGCGTGCGGGTCTACCGCGTACCAGTCGTCGCTTCTCGGAGCGCCGGTCTTGGTCAACGCCCGTGGGGAGCCGTTCTCCGGTCGGCGAAACGCCCAGGCGCTTCTCTGTCAATCCGGCCGGTTTCCGTTGTCGTGCGGCCGCGAGCAGGTCATCAGTGGAGCCGTGGAGCGGCGGCCTTCGGCCGCGAACGCGGCGGCGGGCCTTTTTGATTGCCGGTGCGCGTTGTTCACCATGGACGGGGCCACGCTTGCGGGACGCTGCGCGAGATGATGACGTACTGATCGTCGCGCCGCGCGGACTCGGCGCCGGTTGCGGTTGGAGTGGAACGCTGCCGACGTTCCCGGCGCCGCGGGGGGCGGCGCCTGCATCGTGGCCGTCGCGTAATGAACGGTCCCCGCGGTCGGGGCTTACGTTCGCCGTCGCGTCACACCGTGTGGTGCCGTGCCGCCCTGTGCATCGGGCCGGCCGTGCGGGCCGGCACGCGGGTCCCGGCGTGGGACTCCGTGGCCATCGCGACGCGGGGGCGTCGGCTGTTCACGGGCCGCTTCTGCGAAACGATCGGTCCTTTGTGTCCTGCGCTCTTCATCGTGGCGTTACCTCCCTACCGTGAGAAACATCCGTACGAACGACCCGGCGCCCACGGGGCGCGCCGGTACCGGCCCTGGACAGACGGCGGGGTCTTGTCGGGCACGGCGTCGAATTACGAGCGTGTTGTCAGCACGGAGTTTCCCCTACGCGTGTGGACCGTCGTCCCACTCCAAGGCGGTGTGTAGCGTACGATATGTTTGCGGCCGGGGCCAAAAAAGGGCCTGCCCCAACGGGGAACTTCACGTACGGGTTTCGCACATTGAGAGGCGGCCACCGCCCCGAAGCGTACCCGATACGCGCAAAAAGCCCCGGACACCACGGATGGCAACCGGGGCCGGATGGATACGTTCTGCGGGTGCGGCAGATGGCTGATTACAGGAACTTCTCGGCCAACGCGACGAGTTCCTTCACGTGCGCCGCGCTCGATTCGAGCAGCTTCCGCTCATTCGCGTCGAGCTCTACCTCAATGACTTTCTCCACCCCGTTGGCGCCGAGCACGCACGGGACGCCCACGAAGTAGCCGCCGATCCCGTACTCCTTGTCGCAGTAACCGGCGCAGGGCAGAATCCGCTTCTTGTCCTTGACGATCGCTTCCGCCATCTGGACGGTGCCGGCCGCGGGCGCGTAGTAGGCGCTGGTTCCCATAAGCTTGACGATCTCGCCGCCGCCCATCTTGGCCCGCTGGATGATCTCATCCAGCCGCTCGCGGGCGATGAATTGCGTTACCGGAATTCCGGCGATCGACGTGTAACGCGGCAACGGGACCATGTCGTCGCCGTGACCGCCCATCAGCAAGGAAGTAATGTCCTCGACGCTGCAGCCGACCTCCATCGCGATGAATGCCCGGAAACGGGCGATGTCGAGGCAGCCGGCCTGGCCCATCACGCGGTGGGTGGGGAAGCCCGTTGTCTTCCACGCCGTGTACACCATCGCGTCAAGCGGGTTCGACACGATGATGAGGATGGCGTCGGGTGCGGCCTGTGCCACTTTCTCGCTCACGCTCTTGACAATCCCGACGTTCGTCTGGACGAGGTCGTCGCGGCTCATCCCGGGCTTGCGCGGCAGGCCCGCCGTGATGATCACGATGTCGCTGCCGGTGGCCGCCTCGTAGTCAGACGTGCCCACGATCCGGCTGTCGAATCGATCGATCGGACCGCATTGGATCAGGTCCAGCATCTTGCCCTTGACCTTGTCCTCCATGTCCGGGATGTCCACCACGACGACATCCCCGAGTTCTTTCTGGGCCAGCCAAACCGCACAACTGGCCCCGACATTGCCGCCACCCACAACGGTGATTTTGGCACGTTTCATGACCGATTCCCTTTCACTGAGGTAGAACTGACGCTCGCAGCATGGCTGCCACCTCTCGCCGGCGTTGGCCCGATAAATCATGCCGACACAGGCCGCATCATAACGCGAAACCCCACTATGCCTCAAGCGAGTCAGGGTCCGGCCAGCACAGAAGCAGGCGGTTGTGAAATACGAGCGGATAAGCCCCAATCGCAGTGGCGACGCGGGGGGATGTCGCCGCAGCCGGTCCGGGCCTGTCCCGGGGCTACGCACCCAGCGGCACGCCATTGGGACTTATCCCGCTCTGAGAAGTACGGGTGGCTCGCCGCCGCAGGTCGCCGCTCCACGGCTCACCTCGGCCGCCGTCTGCGCGTCTACCGCCGTCCACCGCGCCACCCGCCTGACCGCGAACGGTGGGACCCGTCGTACCGGCCGCCCCTGTGCGGGTGATGCCGTACGGGCCGGAGGAGGTCGAGCCGACGGACGTGGGGTAGGGGCGCGGCGAACACCCGGCGCGTTACGCGCGAGCGTTGGCAGTCGTCGTGGCGCCAGCCGAGCCGGTACGAGGTTCGGGCCCGGTGCGGAATGTCAATACGGCTCCATGAATCGCGGCATCCGTCGAGCGTGCTGAATGAGGGTACCACGGTGACGCCCGCGGATCGCCATCGGCGCGACACGCGGACGAACTCACCACAACGCCGGTGGCCATCGGATCGGTAGCGGTAACCTTCGTGACGCACATAGACCACCGGCTCGCGGGCCCGCACGATGTATGGAGTGGACACGAGCAGCGGCTCGACGTAGGAGGTCGACCGCATCACGCGGGCGCCCCAGTAACGCCCACCGTGGCGGGGCCGGCCCCGATCACAGGAACCGGATCCGTACGCGAACGAAAACTCGAACGAGCTGCCGGCCTTCGCCGTTGACGGGGCGAGCAGCCCCCCCATCCCGGCCCCGATCAACGCGACGGAAAAATGTAACTTACGGCCCATCACACGCCTCCCATATCCGTCGGGTGAGTTGCCCGGAGCGGGCCACGCGGCCCGCGTCCCCACCGGTGTAGACCCTGTCCGAGTGAGAATAGTTAGCAGATGCTAACGATTTGCGTGGCCGGCGGCGTCGGGACGTTAGGTAACTATTTGCCTTTCAGGCGTTTATCGATATGGGCCCGAATCGTGCGGAGGATGCGGATGAACTCGTCCCGGTCCTCGGGGCGCAGTCCGGAAAGGACTTCCATCGTCATGGTCAGCCGGAGGTTACGGTAATCCTCGCGGGCGGCCAGGCCGGCCGCGGTGATCGTGACATCGACCCGGCGGCGATCATCCGGGTTGATGCTACAGTCAACGAACGAACCCCCCGGCTTGCTTTCCAGGGCGCGGATGACCCGGGACATCTGGGCGGGCAGGACGCCGATGGTCTTCTGGATATCGCCGACCGTCATCGGCCCGTGCTTGACGAGGGAGTCCAGCGCAAGGAACTCCGTTTCAGTAAGATGCGGCTCGTCGCGGTTGGCGGCGGACCGGGCTCGGGCCCGGGCGAGTATGCTGAGCATGGTCAGCTCGAAGATCTCGGCGGCCATCTCGGCGAGTTTCTTTCGGGAGGCCTCGGTTTTCATGGTTCGGCTCCGCCGGCGAGCGGCCGGATTGCCCGCGGGCAATCCGTTCCATCGACAGGAAAGTAACGGATCCAGAATTGTTTGCAAGGCGAAATCTTTTTCCGTTCGGCCCGCCTCGGGTGCGCCGGGAGG